>CADBXK010000001.1 GCA_902798695.1 Oscillospiraceae bacterium | reverse complement strand
TAACTGTAATCTACATATTAAAAACTGTTTCTGTGCGCCGCCTCATCGCGGTGCCATACTATCTTAAACCATTTTTCCCCTTTTGTCAACGATATTTTTAATTTATTTTTCTTTTTGTTTATAATAAACCAAAACATACAATTTAACCGAATTATTTTAGCGTTTTCCAACAATAAATATATCACCTTGATAATCTCTCTTTTAATATAAATTAAGACATAAATTATTTATAAAAAACAAAAGAGCTGGTTAAAAACCTAACCAACTCTTTTCACTTGGTGCGGGCGAAGGGACTTGAACCCTTACACCAATGGTACTGGCTCCTAAGACCAGCGCGTCTGCCATTCCGCCACGCCCGCCAACCAACAGCGAGATAATTATATCATTCTTTAACTATTTAGTCAACACCTTCTTAAAAAATATAACAAAAAAAATAAGTGCTTAATTGATAGACATTAAACACTTATTTATACAATTAATCTTGAAAATCAAAATTAATGGTTTGTCTTTGATCACCCTTAACATCCATTTGTATTTTACCAGAATTAATCATAATGGTTCGATTGCCAAAATTTAATGCATGTTCCATATTATGAGTAATCATTAACGTTATCATTTCAGAATTTCTAGTAATTTTATCAGTTAATCCCAAAATATTATCCCGCGATTTTGGATCCAAAGCAGCGGTATGTTCATCTAGTAACAAAACTTTAGGTTGAACAATAGTAGCCATCAATAAAGTCAAAGCTTGCCTTTGTCCCCCCGATAATAAACCAACCTTAGTTTTCAATCTGTCTTCTAAACCCAAATTTAAAGTCAACAATTTTTCTTTGAACAGTTCAGAAGACTTCCTATTAATAGATAGTTTTAAATTTTTCGCAGAATGCCTGAGTAGCGCCAAAGACAAATTTTCTTCTATAGTCAAGTTTGGAGCAGTCCCTTTTAACGGATCCTGAAAAACTCTGCCAATCCATTTAGCTCTTTTGTATTCAGAGACATATGTCATATCCTTGTTATCGATATAAATTTTACCACTATCAGGAAATATAGAACCAGCAATCAAATTCATCAATGTAGATTTTCCAGCTCCATTACCACCAATAACCGTTATAAAATCCCCCGAATGAGCTTCTAAACTAAGCCCGTCAAAAATCTTTTTTTCACTTGGTTCATTTGGAGCAAATACCTTACATACATTATCAATTTTTAACACTAATAACACTCCTTTTTAAAGTTTTCCTAACATTAGGAACACCCAACAAAATTGCCGCAACAAAAGCCGTAAACATTTTCAAATCTATAGGATTCATTCCCAAATTTAAAACAACAGCAATAATTGCTCTGTAAACGATGGTTCCAACAACAACCGAAACCAACTTTGTTAAAAAAGAATGTTGTGAAACAAGAGCTTCTCCTATAACTATAGAAGCAAGAGCAATAACAATAGTTCCCGTTCCCATATTAACATCAGAATAGCCCTGATTTTGAGCGAGCAAAGCCCCCGAAACAGCACACAATCCATTACTTATCATTAAGGCCAAAATCTTTTTAGAACTAGTATTAGTTGCAAGCGCCCTCATCATTTGCTCATTGTCTCCAGTTGCTCTAATAGAAAGCCCCAAATTAGTTTTAAAGAACAAATTCAAACATAATAGTAAAACCAAACAAACACCTATAACAATAATCAAATTAATAAGTTGATCACTCTCAGCAGATTTGAAGATGGTAGAATTTTCCAATAAAGATATATTAGATTTTCCCATTATTTTTAAATTTATAGAATATAGTGCAACCATAGTTAATATTCCGGAAAGAATAGCTTGTATTTTAAATTGTGTATGCAAAAAACCTGTCAATAAGCCAGCCAAAGACCCAATCAATCCAGCTAAAACAATACTAGTAATAGGATCCATTCCACCAGTCAGAAAAACCGCACAAACGCTTCCACCCAAACTCAAACTACCTTCTGCAGTCATATCAGCGAAATTCAATATTCTAAAAGTAATATATACTCCAATAGCCAAAATAGCATAAATCAATCCATATATTCCCGTCGACATTAAAATGTTCATTGTAATTCTCCTTTAAGTTCATCAGGAATAACAATGCCCAATTGCTTAGCTATTTCATAATTAATAACAAACTTAGGTTCATTAATATATTCTATAGCCATATTTTCGGGTTTAGCTTCTCCTTTTAATATACGAATCGCCTGCCTTGCAGTAATTCTACCCAATTCGTAGAAGTCAATACCATAAGTAGCTAAAGCGCCATTTTTAACACTAGCCGACTCGCTACATATAATAGGAGTTTTATTAGCAGTTGCAACTTTGCTAACCAACGGCATACATGAAACAACTAAATTGTCTGTAGGAACAAATATAACATCAACTTCTCCGCACATATATTCAACCATTTGTTGTAACTCACTAGAGCTCGAAACGGTATAATCGCGAGCTTCTAGACCTAATTTTTTAGCCTCATCAGCAGCTGTTTGTGCTTGAACCTTAGAATTTGCCTCACTGGAGCAATATAAAACACCAATTTTTTTTGCATTAGGATTTAATTTTTTAATAAGATCAATTTGTTTTCCAACAGCAACCCTATCTGAAGTACCAGTAATATTTCCACCAGGATGTTCAACGGACTTGACCAAACCACAAGAAACAGGATCAGTAACAGCAGTTATTAAAGTAGGAATATCTTTTGTCAAATTAGCAACAGATTGAGCTGCCGGAGTTGCTATAGCCAAGATCAAATCTTTTTTGTTGTTAGCTCCAACAAAATTATTAGCAATAGAATTACAAACACTCTGATCTCCTTGTGCATTTTGATAATCTATAGTAATATTTTTTCCATCTTCATATCCCTGGCTTGCCAGTTCATCCACAAAACCTTTTCTTGCCATATCCAAGCAATCATGTTCAATAAATTGAAGAATTCCTATTTGTTTTTGTTCACTTTTCATTTTCAAATTTGAAGATATGACAACCAACGCAGAACATATTATAATAATAGCAATAACTATATAGTGTTTTTTTATTTTTAAATTCATTTTAATTACCCCTTCATACATTGTTAATATTAATATTAAAATTAAAACTCAAAACACTATATAAATCGTTCATCAAACAAAATCTCTCTAAAATATATAAACAAATTTTTATATAAAGCCTTCATGATAAATAATTCTCCTCCAAAAAAACAAAAAGAGCCAAAACTTAAATAAAATAAGTCTTAGCTCTTTTTAACATATAAAAAGAGCTAAAGCAGATACAGCCGTACCTGCTTTAGCTCAAATGACTCTGCAAGTACAGCTTATATAAAGTTAATAAATCGAGAATTATTCAATCCCAAAATAATATACATAACAAAAATCTCCTAAAATTAATTAGCGCCATTATATCACAAACACAAAAATTTGTCAAGTCTTAAGCTTTAAACAATAAACCTACAAATTTGTAACAAAATATTTCTATTTTTCCTTAACGCTATCAATTTCTTGTAATTCAAAGCGATGTTTCTGACCATTTTTATTAACTTCTTCAACAAACATATCATATGGTCTACACCACAACAAATTTTCTCCATATAACGCTCTATATGCGACCATTTTTTCACAAGTTTCACTATGATATATAATATCTTCCACGAAATACAAATCACCTTTGTAATGCCTATATACTTTTTTTATTTTAACTTCCCTCACAAAAAACACCTCTTTATATATATGTGTATGCTAACCTCAAACAAAAAGTCAAATAATCACTTGAAGTTGATAATATCACAATAATTTTTTAGTGTCAAATCAAAAAATTTAAACGTTGTTATAATTTGATAATAAAAAACTAATAATAAACTGAATATTAATTTAACATCACAACATCAAATAAATCTAGATATGTTGAATATTTATATAAAGTTGTTGATTTTTCTTAAATTTTAGTATATTATTTATAATAAGTTTGGTTAATATTTTAATAAATATAAAATTTTATTAATAAGTGATAATGAGTAAAGGGAGTGATATATACCAATTTTCAAAATAATCACTTAGAAATAATTAACATTGTTATTATCTTTCTATTCATTATTTTCGAGGAGGGGTATTTGTGTTAAAAAGTATATTCTGTAAAATTATGTATGATGAAGAACAAAGGCAAAAAATGAATTCACTGGAAGACAAAAACAAAATATATAAACTGTTTTGTGAAAATGGATACACAAAAACATATGATGAATTCGAAAAAGAAATGGAAGTTTTCCTTAATTCAGAAGACAGTAAAAAACTTATGAATAATGATTTTGGTGAGCTGTCAGATGACATGCTAGAGATGATTGCCGGTGGAGTCAATATAAAACGAGCCGTAACAGCTGGTATTGCCACCTTACTAACCACCTTCACCATTGGCGCAGTCGGAAGTCAAATATTATCCCAATCCAATATAGATACCACTTCAAGTCCTACTCAAGTAGTTGCAGCATTTGATAACAACAGTGAAAGCACAGAACAAACCAAAGATGATAATGGCGGAACAAGTAATGAACAAACCAGTAACAAACAACGCAATAATAGTGCTAGACAAACCAAATTTAGATTTGGTCAAAGAAACGGTCCTAATGGCGGTGGCAGCGGTGGCGATTCTGCTGATCACAGAATAGGTCCCAACGGCGGTGGTAGCGGTGGCGGTTCTACTGACCATCACATAGGTCCTAATGGCGGCGGTGGCGGTTCTGCAGAAAATGGCACACAAGCATTTGTAAACCAAGAGAGACAAGAAAAAAATAAGCAATCATTGGAGAAATTTCGTAGTAATAAGCAATTATTCGATACATTACATGAAGAAGATAATGAAGAATCATCAAATCAAAATTGGGATAGAGTATTTCGTTTAAACAAGCATAAGCAATCGTTGTATACATTGCGTAATAATAAACAATCATTGAAGACATTACATGCAAAGGATAATGAAGAGCAAAAAAATCAAGAAAAAAATAAACAGGAAGCAGTTCAAAAACTTTTCAACATTAGAGAAAAACAAGAAAATAAACAAAATCAACAACTAAAAAAAGGTGCTCTTGATAAACTAAAAGACAACAATGACAAACTAAAACAACAAGAAGAAAAAGAGATAATGAAAAGAAACAATGAAGAAAATTGGAAGCTGTTACAAGAACGTGAAAAAATAACTAACTGGCGTAAACAAGAAGAACAAAAACAAAAGCAAAACAAAAAGCAACAAATAGAAAAAGAAAAAGAGGCAGTAGCAAAATTTAAAGAACAAGAACAAAAGAAACAGGAGAAAAAGAATAAAAGTAAAAGCAACCAAACAAATAAAAAACAAAATAAAATCAATAAAGGATTAGAAAAGAACAACTAATCTAATCCAAATACTAAAATCACCACTTAAATTGTGTAATTTTAAGTGGTGATTTTGTTGTTTTGGAAACATATCTATCTTGACTAATCAAAAAAAATCAGTTACAATTAGCATAATAGTAAGTTTAAATAAGGTGTGTTTTTTAATATGTCAAATGGTAAAAAAAATAATAAAATGTTGAATATAATTAACAATGAAATCGATATAAAGCGAGCGATAACAATGGGTGTTTCTATCCTAGTTACTGTTACTATTGGAATAATTGGCGGTGCGTTATTGTTTCAAAACGATACAGATAATATTCCAATATCTTCTACCCAATCGGTTTCAGACAATATTTCTGATAATGATAACTCTAGGAACACTGGTAATGTTGCTGAGGCCCCTCCTAACAACGAACATCACCCTAATGGTGCTGCAAAGCCAAAATTCAGATTCGGTCAAAGAACAACTCCTAATAATGGTGGCGGCGGTAACGGTGATAGTCCATCCAATTATAAAACAAGTGTTAGTGTCAATAATGATTCTTCTTCCGATCATACAACAAATTCTACTACCAGCACTCTTTCTAATCACAGCATACGTATTAACAATAGCGTTGCCGAACAAGATGATCAACAAGATATTTCAAATGAAACACAAGTTTTACATCATTATGTGCATCCACGTGCAGCCGCTCCTAATATAATTCCTCCAATGCAAGTAGTAGGAGGTCAAGGCGAAGTATTTATCAATAAAACACAAACATGCGCATGCACATCAGAAACAACATCAGAAACAACATCAGAAACAACATCAGAAACAACATCAGAAACAACACCAGAAACAACATCAGAAACAACACCAGAAACAACATCAGAAACAACACCAGAAACAATACCAGAAACAACACCAGAAACAACACCAGAAACAAAAAATAGATTTGTAAAATCTAGAAAATTAATAAAACGAGCAAAGTTAAAAAAGCTAAATGCAATTCAACGTAATCAAAAAAGATCCCTGCATAGAACGTAATCTAAACTAACATAAAAAATCACCACTAAAAACGCATATTAAAGTGGTGATTTTTCTTGTTTTTGGCAATATAATTATCTTGACTAAAGGAAGAAAATTAGTTAAAATTATTTAGAGAAATTTTTCAAAAAGGTGTGTTTTTACTATGAAAAATAGCGAAAAAGATATGGAAAAAATAGTTGCTCTTTGCAAAGGAAGAGGTTTTATATATCCTGGCAGTGAGATTTATGGTGGATTAGCAAATACATGGGACTATGGTCCTTTGGGCGTTGAACTTAAAAACAATGTAAAAAAAGCATGGTGGAAAAAATTCATACAAGAATCCAAATACAACGTCGGATTAGATTCAGCATTGTTAATGAACCCACAAGTTTGGGTAGCATCAGGACATGTTGGTGGTTTTTCCGATCCTCTAATGGATTGTAGAAGTTGTAAAACGAGACATCGTGCAGATCACTTGATTGAAGACCAAACCGGTGTTAACCCATCTGGTTGGAGCAATGAGGATATGCTCAATTTTATAAAAGAAAAAAATATAAAATGTCCAAATTGTGGAAGTCAAGATTTCACAGATATTCGAGCATTCAATTTAATGTTTAAAACTTTTCAAGGGGTAACCGAAGACTCCAAGAGCGAGTTATATTTAAGACCAGAAACTGCGCAAGGAATTTTTGTAAACTACGCAAATGTTCAAAGAACAACAAGAAAGAAAATCCCTTTTGGAATTGGCCAAATCGGAAAATCTTTCCGAAATGAGATAACTCCCGGGAATTTCACATTCCGCATGAGAGAATTTGAACAAATGGAACTAGAATTTTTCTGTAAACCAGGTTCAGATTTAGAGTGGTTTGAATATTGGAAAAATAAGTGTAAAGACTTCTTGTTATCATTAGGTATAAAAGAGACATCAATAAAATTAAGAGATCATTCCAAAGAGGAATTATCACACTATTCAAACGCAACAACAGATATAGAATTCGCTTTTCCATTTGGATGGGGCGAACTATGGGGAATTGCTGATAGAACAGATTTTGATCTAAAACAACATCAAACACATAGCACAAAATCTTTAGAATATTTTGATTCGCAAACAAACGAAAAATACCTTCCATATTGCATAGAGCCTTCATTAGGAGCAGATCGTGTAACCCTAGCTTTTTTATGTGAGGCATATGATGAAGAAATAATCGACGAAGCAAAAGGAGATAGTCGTGTTGTTTTAAGGTTAAGTCCTGCGCTGGCGCCATTTAAGGCATGTGTTTTACCATTATCTAAGAAGCTAAGTGAAAACGCTTCCAAAGTTTATGAAGATCTTTCGAAATATTTTATGGTTGATTATGATGAAACAGGCTCAATTGGAAAAAGATATCGTAGACAAGATGAGATCGGAACTCCTTTTTGCATAACATATGATTTCGACTCCGAAGAGGACAATTGTGTAACAATTCGTCACAGAGATTCCATGAAACAAGAAGAATCAAGAATACCAATAAACAAACTAAAAGAATTCATAGAAGAAAGAATATCTTTTTAAAAAATAAAACATCCCACTATTGTAAATTTACATATTGTAATAGTGGGATGTTTTTATACAAATTTATAATTAAATACTTTTATATAAACATCAAAATACATAACATTCGCAATTTTTTTTGCTGATATTTAACAAAAAACCCGCAAACACATTGCAAAAAAATGTATAATATGATATACTTGTGGTAATTAATATTAATAACATGTATTTTATATTGTTTTTATCGAAGGGAGTGTAGAAAAACATGGCAAACTTAGATAAATATACTCAAAAAGCAATAGATGATCCTCAATTTAGATCAAAACTTTTAAAAGATGCTAATAAGGCAATTAAAGAAGAATTTGATTACGATCCACCCTACAAAATAACATATCATATTTCTGATGAAAACCATGTTGTTTTCACATTACCTCCAGAAGATGGTGCTCTTGATGATAATGATTTAAATAGTGTAGCTGGTGGTTTTCAAATGTCAAATTCAAAAATACTAAATAATATGACTTGCGGATATATGTGTTTTAATCCTTCATTTAACATAAAGTTTTAAGAGGTGATAAATATGACAATGAATGAGTTGTATGATAATATAGTAGAAAAATCAAAAAAAGATAAAGAATTTAAGAAAAATCTTCTAGACAATCCAAAAGAAACCATAAAATCAGAATATGGTGTAACATTTGACGATAATGTGCAAGTATCTGTATATCAATCAACATCAGATCATATGCACTACGTAATTCCTCTTTCATGATTCTATTTTGTAAGCATAATCAATTTTTAAATATTTTACACTTATAAGGAAATGTTTGTTTAAGTAAAACATATGTTTCCTTATTTTTTTAGAAGGAGATAATTTCATGGAATATTACCCAAGGCAAGCGGTTTGGGAGATGACTCTAAAATGTAATATGAATTGTATGCACTGCGGATCGAAAGCAGGAACAAAACAAAGACAAGAACTATCATTCGATAAATGCATGGATGTTGCACAACAATTAATAGACATGAATTTAAAGATGATAACCCTAATAGGCGGTGAGCTTTTCTTTAAGAAAGGCTGGGAAAAAATCGCAAAAAAATTTGTCGATAACAAGATATATACAAATATCATAACTAACGGATATCATATAAATGATGATCAATATGAGCAAATAAAAAAATCCGGAATAACTCAAATAGGAATTTCAATGGACGGCATGGAGACCTCACATAATAAAATTCGCGGAAAAAAAGATGGTTTTAACGAAATAATAAAAACTTTCAAACGACTAAAATCTATGGGATATTCAACAGAAGCGATAACAACAATATCGAAATTAAATATAGATGATCTTGAAGATATGTATAAACTGCTAACGAGTTTAAATGTAGACGTTTGGCAAATGCAACTGTGTTCGCCAATGGGTAATGCCAAAGACAAGGAAAATTTTCTAATATCTCCCTATGACGTTTTATATATTACCAATTTTATTCGAGAGAAAAATGAAGAAAACAAAATACTAATTGTTGCCGGAGACAACATAGGATATTTTGACCAAAACGAAAAATATATACGAGGATTTAAAGACGCAGAATTTCCAGGATGTCAAGCCGGTTTATATGTAGTTGGAATAGATAGTATTGGAAATGTAAAAGGATGTTTGTCTTTATATGACGACAAATTTATTGAAGGCAACTTGCAAAAAGAGTCGCTAAAAGAAATTTGGACTAAGCCCAATGCTTTTGCCTACAATCGAAATTTTAAAATGTCCGATCTAAAGGGAAAATGTAGTAACTGCGATAGAGGCAATTTATGTCGTGGTGGCTGTAAACAATTATCATATTTTACCACAGGAAATATGTGCGAAAGCATATATTGCGATTATAAATAGCGATAAACAAAAAATTAAAGTTGGTTTGTATTTTATAATGCTAGCCACCTTTTTTTGTTAGCGATTATTACAACAATCGGTATTTGTGTTTTCAAAATCACTATTAATTTGTTCAATGAGTTGTCCTAAAGAGCAAACAGCCGAATTAACATCCGTAGCTCCGTTTTCAACATTATTTCTAATAATATCGCGTCTGCCAAATCTTATATTATTTAGCTCCTGGCAACATTTTCTGAGTTGTCTTGTAAGCGAACTGCTGCAATTATTTGCCCCACTGGTAACACGACGTATAATTGATAGTCCTTGAGAACATTTATATATTCCATTTCGAATTCTGTCGGTTCCATTTCTTACATTATTTTCCTGAATGGAACTCAATCCATTGCAACAATCCGATATTCCTTCCCTACAAAGATCAATTCCAGAAAAAACGCTTCTATTTCCAGAATTCATACATCCACAACTCATAAAATCCACTCCCCCAAAATATTAAATTATTTACATTATATGCATATTAATTATTTTTGTGAAAATGTCAAAATAAAAAATTAGCAGGACAAAGCGTTCTGCTAATTTAAATTTAAGTTAAAATTAAAACTAATCTTCAATTATTTTAACATTCAATTCATCTAATTGAGTCTTTTCAACCTGAGCCGGACACTGTGTCATAAGCTCACCAGCATTTTGAACTTTCGGGAAAGCAATAACATCTCTAATACTGTCTTTTTTCAGCATAAGCATAACAAGCCTGTCCAATCCATAGGCCATTCCGCCATGGGGTGGTGCACCATATTTGAAAGCATCCAACAAAAATCCAAATTTTTCTTGAGCTTCGTGTTCACTAAATCCAAGTGCCTTAAACATCATATCTTGCATATTTCTGTTGTTTATTCTAATAGATCCTCCACCCAATTCACATCCATTTAAAACCAAATCGTAGGCCTTAGCACGACATTTCTCCGGACTAGTTTCAAGTAATTCAACATCAGAATCCAAAACCGAAGTAAATGGATGGTGCTTTGCAACATATCTTTCTTGCTCATCATTGTACTCAAGTAATGGAAATTCAGTAACCCATAAAAACGCAAATTCATCTTTATCAAACAATTCATACTTGTTGCCCAAGTGAATTCTTAAAGCTCCCAAACTATCGAACACAACTCTATTATCAGAATCAGCAACAATCAAAATCAAATCTCCGTCTTGTGCATCAACAGCCTTATCTATAAAAGCTATTTCTTCATCTTTTAAGAATTTCTCATAACTAGAACTGCGTTTTCCATCTAAAAGTTTACTATATGCCAAACCTTTAGCCTTGTAGGTTTTAACAAAATCAATTAATTTGTCTATTTCTTTTCTAGAAACCTTTTCTGCACCATCTTTAAAATTTATAGCTCTAATACTACCAGATTTCGCAGCATTTGCAAAAACCTTAAATTCTGTAGATTTTAATCCCGAAGTCAAATCAACTAATTCTAAACCAAAACGAACATCAGGCTTGTCAGAACCGAATCTGTTCATAGCTTCATCATATGGCATCTTTAAAAATGGAGTTTTCAAATCAATATCCAATATGTTTTTAAAAACAGTTTTTATAAAACCTTCGTTAATGTCCATAACATCATTTTGATCTACAAAGCTCATTTCAAGGTCAATTTGAGTAAATTCAGGCTGACGATCAGCTCTCAAATCTTCATCTCTAAAACAACGAGTAACCTGAAAATATCTATCATATCCAGCCAACATAAGAAGTTGCTTATATAATTGAGGAGATTGTGGCAAAGCATAAAATTTACCTTTGTGAACTCTAGATGGAACCAAATAGTCTCTAGCTCCTTCTGGGGTAGATTTAACTAACATGGGAGTTTCTATTTCAATAAATCCACTATCATCAAAATAGTCCCGAGCAGCCTTAACAATCTTATGACGCAACCAAAGTGTTTTTTGCATTTCTCCCCGTCTAAGATCCAAATATCTATATCTAAGTCTTAAATCGATATTAGTATTATTTTGATCGGATATTTCAAAAGGCGGAACATCTGACTTAGATAATATTCTCAATTCACTAACAAAAATTTCAATAGAACCCGTCTTAATATCAGGATTTTTGTTAGATCTCTCACGAACAATTCCTTTAGCCGCAAGAACAAATTCAGATCTGCAAATAGATGCCTTATCGAAAATTGCTCTATCAGTTTCATCTCCAAAAGCTAATTGAACAATTCCGGTTCTATCACGCAAATCAATAAAAATCAAGTTACCCAAATCACGTTGCTTTGCAATCCAACCCATAGCAACAACTTCTTTTCCAACATCATCCTGAGAAAAAAGACCACAATATTTGGTTCTTTTTAACCCATCAATTCCCATATATTCCACTTAAATAATCCTCCCGATAACAAATTATATTTATAAAACTTTCTCACTGAATTTTTTCAATAAACTTGTCCACAAAATTTTCTAATAAAACTTCAAAATTCTCTCCATCTTGCATATTTTTAATTAGAACTTTTCCCTGCTCAATTTCCGAATCACCAATAATGCAAGCATATTTTGCTCCTATTTTATCTGCATATTTCATTTGTGCTTTAACACTTCTACCAATCAAATCTGTTTGTACACAAAAGCCAGCTTTTCTCAACTTCAAAGCCAAAACATTGCATACTTCCAAAGCAGCGACTCCAATATTACCAATATATATATCGCATTGCTTTTCAAAAACAGTTAACGGATTCTTTTGAGCCTCCATTATTAACATTAATCGCTCAATTCCCATTCCACAACCAAGTGCCGGAACAGATTTTCCCCCAATAATTTCAACCAAACCATCATATCTTCCACCACCACAAACAGTGCTTTGAGATCCAAGATCAGTAGAAGTAAATTCAAAAACTGTCCTCGTATAATAATCCAATCCCCGAACGATATAAGGATTTATATCATATTTTATTTCCTGCTCATCCAAAAATCTTTTAACATTTTCAAAATGATCTAAACACTCATCACAAAGGTAGTCTAATATTTTGGGAGCACTTTTTGAAATTTCTTTACAAGTTGTATTTTTACAATCAATAAGTCTCATCGGATTCTTGTCTAATCGATCCAAACACGTCTCACACAGATCGTTTTTATACTCTTTGTAATAATCAACTAATGCATCAATATATTTACCACGACAACTCGAACAACCAATAGAATTCAATTCCAATTTAATATTCAAAAGGCCCAATTCTTCAAATAAATAGTTAATCAAAGAAATAATTTCCGCGTCAGCAACCGGACTGCTAGATCCAAACAGCTCAAAACCAAACTGATGAAACTCTTTCAACCTACCTGCTTGTGGTCTTTCATTTCTAAAGCAACTAAGTAAATAACAAACTTTCAAAGGTAAAGACTCATTAATCAAACCAGATTCAACAACAGCTCTAACAACGCCAGCCGTACCCTCCGGTCTCAAAGATAAAGATCTACCACCTCTGTCTTCAAAAGTAAACATTTCTTTTTGAACAACATCAGTAGAATCCCCAACCGAACGAGTAAATAGTTCAGTATGCTCAAAAGTAGGAACTCTGAGTTCCGAAAAGCCAAAACGTTTTGCAATTTCGAAAATTTTTCTCTCAATTTTTTGCAAAACTTCACTTTGATTTGGCAAAATATCTTGTGTTCCTCTCGGAGCCTTAAACTTATATTTCATAAAAACAAACCCTTCTTGTTTCAATAATTCTACGCATAAAAAACAACATAACACGTTATAATGATACTACTTATAGACCGGCAAGTCAAGACAGACCACATCCATCAAAACACCAGTTTTCTAATAAAATCAACTTTTTATTTAAAATAAAAAAAGTCAAAATCCAGTAACATACCAAATAGCAATTTTTATTAAATTATCCGCAAAAAATAAAAGATAAGGCTATATACCTAACCTTATCTAAATCACTTAACAATTGTTAAAATTTAAAAACTGCTTTTTTCATGAACAATATTTCTCCAATCCAAATCCCCGCGTTCCAAGCCGTGAATTAAAACCTCTGCTGTAGCAATGTTAGTTGCAACAGGAATATTATGCATATCGCATAATCTCAACATCTCAATATCATCAACTTCCTTACTCCTGTCCACTAAAGGATCTCTAAAAAACAATAATAAATCGATTTCATTGTATGCTATTCGAGCAGAAATTTGCTGGCCACCGCCCTGACTTCCACTCAAATATCTTGTAATTTTTAATCCCGTTGCAATAGAAACAACCCTTCCTGTTGTTCCTGTTGCACATAATTTATTTTGTGATAAAATCCCACAATATGCCGTACAAAATTGAATCATCAACTCTTTTTTTGAATCATGAGCCACTAAAGCAATGTTCATATATTATTTACCCCCACTAAACGTAATCCATTCTAACTATATTAAAACCTTCACGCTATTTCCAATTAATCTTTCATATATAGCGTCAAAAATTCTATATTCCAAACTGCGCTTTTTCAAAGCACTACCGTTGCAATTTGCCAATATTATACTTTCACTTTGAGGCAATCCACCCAAAAACTGTAATTGAGTTTCATCAATTATGCTATCGATATTATCAATAAAACCTCTTCGAAAAGCCTTTTTAGATATTTTATTAACAATCAATTTCATATCAATATCTTTTTCAAATTCGTTATGTATAAAATTAACACACATTGAAGCGTTTCTAACACAAACAGGATCTGGCGTTACAACAATCAAACAAGCATCTATAAAATCCTTAATACTATACAAAACATCATATCTCAAAGGCAAATCCAAAATTATGTTATCATATTCTTCATGCAAAATATCAAATATGTAATTATAATCTGTATCTTCGAATTCTTTTTCAAAATCCACCGATGCGGGTAAAAGATCCAATAGTTCACAATCCTTAACATTTTGAATTGCATCAAAGACATCACATCTTTTTTCCACAACATCCCCAAAATCATAAACAATCTGATCAATGTTTAAAAAAACATCTAACCCTCTAAATCCACAACCCATTTCAATAATAAGTGTTTTTTCACCATGCTGAGCCATAGATCTTGCCAAATGACAACACACCGTAGATTTGCCAACACCTCCTTTTCCGGAAGCAACAGAAAATATTTTAGCCATATTAACCACCTTTTTATAATTAAAACCACACACTATTGTTGTCTAGCTTGTTTAAGTTCGTTATAAATTGAAACCACTTGGGAAAAGAATGCAGGTGCAGCATCTCCATCCTCAATCATAAGCCCCATAGCAATTTCCGGATTCGATGCTGGATATATTCCAACACCTGCCGAGTTAAACAATCCCTTGTTAGTGTCGGAATACTGAGGCGATCCTGATTTCGTAGCAATATCTAAACCAGAAAGCGAGGCAACTGTGCTAGCCATTTGTTTCATACCATTAATAGTAGTATTCCAGGCAACATTATCCTTAGATAACTCACTAAGAATTTGAGGCTGAATTTCTGTGATAGTCTCACTACCATCATACTTATCAATCGATTTCAAAATATGAGCAGCATATCTTGTTCCTTTATTTGCTATTGTTAACTGCGAAAGAGCCATTTGTAAAGGCGTAACATAAACTTCAGCCTGCCCAATCCCCGTCTGATAAGTATAACCAACATAGTATGGCTGTCCGTGTTCTCTATAAAAAGTTGGATTGGTAACTCTTCCGTCAGAATTATAAAGTTCCAGTCCTGTGTCAGTACCAAAACCAAAATAAGGTGCAAATTCATCTATCTTATCAATAGTCAAAATTTTAGCAACATTATAAAAATAGTTGTTACAGGACCACTGCAAAGCGGTATATAAGCTAGTAGAACCCGAGTGACTATGTTGTTCGCATCCCATCTGTGTATCCAAAAAAGGATTTGCACAATTAAATCTTGTAGATGGACTTATAGAATTTGTATATAATCCAATAGCCGACATAAATGTTTTCCAAGTAGATCCTGGTCTATATAATTCTACGAAAGCTCTGTTTTTAAGAGGACTCAAACTTTGTGATTTCAATTCATTATATTTAGTATTATAATCATTGATATTATAGTAGGGATAGGTTACAGCAGCCAACACTTCCCCAGTTTTAACATCCAAGACAACCAACCCAGAACCTTTTGAAGATGCTCTATTATTACTATGAGACCTAGTATATGCTCCAAGTGCTTCTTGAAGTCTTTTTTGAAATTCATAGTCTATAGATAGCCTAATATTATTTCCTGGCTGAGGTTCGTCTCCCTCCATATAATAATGATTGGTTGTATTTCCCTCTTTATCTTTTTCTATGGTCAACAAACCATTTTTACCTCTAAGCTCATCTTCAAATTTACTTTCTATACCACTTTTACCAACAAAATCGTTCAACGCATAGTTTTTACTTTTATATTTTTCAGCCTCTTCCGCATATATAGGCCCAACACTCCCTATAATATGAGCGGCAACATCTTCCGAAGGATATTTTCGAGTAGATGTTTCAGATATAGTAATACCCTTAACTAAATTTTTCATTTCAGTAATTTTACCAGCAAAAGTAGGATCAATCTTTTCAACCAACGTAAAAATACCACTGTAAGAAAAATCCTTTATTAACATCATTCCTCTAACTATTGCTATATCTCTAGTTTGCTGTTCATTATATCCTTGAATATTAAATTTTTCAACCAAAAGGGCTATTGCATCCTCTGCGGTAGCATATTTTTGTTGAGATAAAGCTGTTTTTAATTTGTTGGCTTCATTAATTTTATCGCCCTTAAATTCACATGGTGCAGATCTGGTAATACACATACCTTCGCCCCAGTCAACGCCACTTTCATCCAAAATTTGAACTATTTTTAAGATTATATCATTGCCTTCTTTGTTCTTTTTAGCAACAGTATCTTTATCATCATCAGAATTAGGAATCGGGAACTCTTTATTTATAACCAAACTCAGTTCAAGTGAATTGGTAGCTAATTTTTTTCCATATCTATCTACAATTTCTCCTCTACCCGCAGGAACAACTTGCTTAATTTGATTTCCAGCCTCAGCTAATTTAACATATTTATCTACATCCACTATTTGATAATTAATTAAAGTGATTACTGCAATTGAAAAACAAACTACCAAACCCACAATAAAAACATATAATCTTAATATTTGAGAGAGCGACCTTTTTTCGTTATTATTCATTTCTATTTTTCATCTCCTTAGTAAAAAGGAACAAACACTATTGTACATAATTTGTCTTTTTATCGTTAACAAATTTATCAAAAACAAATTTGCATAATAAATAAATCAGTGGTGAAATTAAAGTAGTATATAAAATTGTAGGAACAATATGATATATCCAAATATCCCAACAACCATAAAAATTCCAAATCATATATCTAAAAACAAAATCAATAAAATTATATACAAAAATTCCAACAAAAGTTAAAATAATATAATTTCCTATGCTAGCGTGTGCAATATAACTACATATCAGTGAAACAAACACACAAACAGCAATCAAAACAAACGATGAATATCCAAATAATCGTCCAGAAAAGCAGTCCCAAAACAAACCAGAAATCAAACCAAATATTGCTGCTTCTTTTTGATTTAAAAACATAGAAAAGCCAACAGATAAAGGAAGTAAAAAAACAGGTCTACATCCTAATATAGAAAGAAAACCAACAGTGGATTGAGCAATTGAAAAAAAGAAAATACATAAAATAAAAATGCTCCACTTTTTAAAAGCGACAAATCTACTACTTCTCAAAACACCATTCTCCTATAATTTTAATTATTATCTTGTTTAGCTTTTTGTCCAGCAAATTTTTTGACAACAGTAACATCCTTAACAGACTGAATATCTTCCGTAGGTTCTACAACTGCATATGAAGATACTCCATTATCATTCACACGAATTTCTTTAACTTTTCCAATTATTATATTAGGAGGATATAAACCGCCACCACCAGCGGTTGAAATAATATCTTCAGGTTCCAAATGCGTATCTTTATCCAAATGCAACATAGCACACAAACCATTTTGAAGTAAATCTGCCCTACCTGAAACAACACCAACCTCATTTTTAGAACTATTTATAGCAGAAACCTGAATATCTAATCCTAAAATAGTTGTAACCTTGCTATATGTTTCACCAACTTTTGTGACTATTCCAACAAGTCCTCTTTTAGTAATAACAGGCGAATCTTTAGCAACACCCTGCAAAGACCCAGCACTAATGGTAAAAGTATATAAATCATCAGGATCTCTAGCAATAACACGAGCAGGCTCAACTTCAAAATCGGGATTGCTAGATTTAATCCCAGCAGCCTCTCTTAACTGCTCATTTTCCCCTTTAATTTGTTCATAGTCAACAATTTTTTTCTGTAAATTAGCCAACTCATCTTTTAACAATTCATTTTCTTCTTTATATTTACTACCCTGAAAAACTTGATCAAAAAAACCAGAAACAGAGTCATTTGCAGCAGTTGTTGCTTCAGAAAATGGCTTAGTAATCATCCCAATAATTTGTTCAGGCGCAACTAAATTTCCAATAGACGCTTCAAAAATCAATAAACCAACTAATGAAGCCATTACAACAAGCAATATTTTAAATAATCCACTCTTAAAAAAATCTTGCAAAATTCAGGCCTCCTAATCAAATATGTAGGATTACATTATAACACAACAATATTATAACATCAAATTACAAAACAATAAAAAAAGGAAATATTCAAAATTTCCTTTTTCAACTAAAATTTACTCAGATAAAACATCTCTTAATCTATCTATATTTTCCAAAACCATTCCTGTTCCATCAACAACACAGTCCAAAGGATTTTCTGCAACATTAACAGGCATACCAGTTTCCTGATTAATCAACTTATCTAAACCTCTAAGTAGCGCTCCACCACCAGTTAAAGTTATCCCTTGTTCTATAATATCAGCAGCAAGTTCTGGTGGGGTTTTTTCTAATGTAACATGAATAGCATCTAAAACACTATCAATTGATTCTTTCAAAGCTTCTCTAATTTCATCAGAAGAAACTTCAATATTTTCTGGCAAACCATTCAACAAGTTTCTTCCTTTTATATTCATGCTTTCTTCCACTTCAAATGGAAAAGCAGAACCAATTTGAAGTTTTATGCTCTCAGCAGTTCTCTCACCAATCAAAAGATTATATTTTTTCTTTATATAAGCTATTATAGCGTTATCGAACTCATCTCCACCAACTCTAACAGACTTAGCAGCAACTATTCCACCTAAAGAAATAACAGCAACCTCAGATGTGCCTCCACCAATATCAACAACCATACTACCAGTAGGTTCAGCAACAGGCAAACCAGCACCAATAGCAGCAGCCATAGGTTCTTCAATGATGTATACTTTTTTAGCTCCAGCTCTTTCTGTAGCTTCCTTAACTGCACGTTTTTCAACAGCCGTAACGCCAGATGGAATACATATAATAATTCTAGGTTTAAGGATAACTCTTCTGTTTAAAGCCTTTTTTATAAATTGTTGCAACATTGCTGTTGTAATATCGAAATCAGCTATAACACCATCTTTTAAAGGTCTAACAGCGGTTATAGAACCTGGAGTTCTTCCAATAACATCTTTTGCTTCTTGTCCAACACTCTTAACAACATCTGTTCTAGTATCCACAGCAACAACTGATGGTTCACGAATTATTATACCCTTTCCCTTCATAAAAATTAAAGTATTTGCTGTACCCAAATCAATTCCTAAATCTCTTGAAAAACTCATTAAAAAATCCTGCCTCTCTGCAATTTTTGATCTATTTAATCTAGAAGTTCACTAAAACCCCTATGGCAATATTCAAATTAATACACCACTACTCATTATATTATATTTCACATTTTTTCTCAACATATTTATATACATTTTATATTTTGCTCATATTACAAAAACATATACGACAATTTATTGGCATATTTCACAAAACAATTAAAATATATATTAATATTATATTGATATTGTTTTATTGATATTAAATCTAAATAGACAAATTATATTCCTCTATAATAAAGCCCTCTAGTATAATCACTTTTTAGTTTTACTTTTTGTATAAAATTTTCGGTAACTATCTCAGCTTCATTTTTGTCCTCTATTGTAAACTTCAACACACCAAAATCTATATTTTTTAATTCATGCTGCCGATCAGCCATCCATAAAACATCCGAATTAAATATTTTATAACAATCCTTACCACATCTTACCGGAAACAACTTTCCTTTTCTATCTAACAAATTCGATGAATATCGACATTCATCGCAACTAATATTTACTGGACAATTTCTCGAAACCATCAAAGGCAATCTCCCTGCAGCTATAATCCCCAACGGTGTTTTTTTACAAATCGTAGAAATGGTTTCTAGACTACATTCAGTAGAAACTATAAAGTCATTAAACCCAACAGAATCTAAAAATTTAACACTCTCACTATTTGCAATATTTAAAGAGAATCCTCCATGTAGCACAAAATCATTCAATAACGGAACATGCCCTAAATTTTGAACTGTTGCATGTCTCACTCCTAATTTTTTCAAAAAATCAATCTTACCAATTAAATCCGATTCTCTTCCAAACATAGTTTGTGGCATCAAAATTCCAATTTTATCAACTAAAGAACCTATTTTTTCAGAATTATCAAAAAGTTCATCTATATTAACACTTATCAATTCAAATTGATCAACACAAACAATTTGCTCAAACCTTTCACATTCAGCACGCAATCCAATTTTTCCAGATTCATAACGTTTATTTATATTATCTTTTTTAAAACGGTTTTGAATTTCATAATCATTGTTAATGTTAATACTACGATTGCTGTTTAAATGTTTCCTACTCAGTTTTAGAACAGCAGATTTTTTTAACTCGTTCAAATGCGAATTAGAAACATATAATCCACAATCAACATCCACTCGAATTTGTCTTAATTTATATATAGTTCCACCAAGTTTTCCAAAACACTCTCGCAATCTGTCCTCATTCAAACTAATTGTTTTAGCTTCTTCTGGAACATTTCCTAAAACCTCCACCATGCCAAATTGATCTGAAACTCTTAAACAAATAGGTTTTTCTTTTTTTACAAAAATCTCAACGTTAATATTAAATCTTTGCAACGGTCTGCGATAATTTTCTTTTATTTTAGAATATAAATCTTTTGTTGCCATGTCTTCCTTGCGCCTAACGCCAAACATGTCTCGACCTCTTTGATTATTTATATAACCATTTGTAAAACCACTGCGAGAAAATACGTTAAGTAAATCGTTTTTATCAACACTAAATCCATCTATTTTCTTTCTATATGCGATGGTTGCGGCTGCAACATATTCTGGTCTTTTCATTCTTCCCTCAATTTTAAAAGAATGGACCCCAATCTCTTTTAAACTATCTAAAACATCAATAGCACATAAGTCCTTTAAAGACAAATCTGGAGTTGGAGGATTAGAAACAGAAAAAGGCAAGCGACAAGGTTGAGCACACTCACCTCTATTAGCACTTCTTCCTCCTAACATTGAACTCATAAGACACTGACCAGATACACAGTAACATAAAGCTCCGTGCACAAAAACTTCTATTTCAATATTTTCTTTACAAACTTCCGCTATCTCGCTAAGTGTCATTTCTCGAGCAACAACAACTCTAGAAAAACCTAGTTCACGCAAAAATCTAACTCCAGATAAACTATGAACACTCATTTGTGTCGATGCATGTATCTTAAAGTCTGGAGCAACTTGTTTAATAACATTTAAAATTCCCAGATCCTGAATGATCAATGCATCTACACCCATTTCTTTCAATTGGCATATAATGTTCTTAACTTCTTCAAGTTCAACATCATTAACAATAGTATTTAAAGTAACATAAGCCTTAACACCAAAGTCATGGCAAAACCTAACAACTTCCAAAATTTCCGACAAATCAAAATTTTGAGCGTTTTTTCTTGCACTAAACTTCTTAAACCCAAAATAGACAGCATCCGCTCCAGAATATACTGCTGCCTTTAATTTTTCAAAACTGCCAACAGGGGCAAGCAACTCAGACATAATAAACTACCCCTCGTTTTCACCTATTATTCATGTTATTTATAGTGTTTTTTAATCTATTTATATCTACCTCAGCCTGTAGTTTTTTGTTTTTATCATATAAATCATCCATTTTTTTAGACATTGTCATTATTTTATCTTTCAACTTATTGTTTTCATCTGCGTAAGCTTTTATTTGTGTTCGCATACTATCTAAATTTCTAGCAGCCTTCACGTTTTCACTAACCAATTCCAACGAAACCAAAACTGCAGCATCCATTAATGAAATATTTTCATCACGTTCGAAAATTTCTTGAAATTTTTTATCTACAACTCTAGAAACTCCCATTATAAATTCTGAAGATTCGTCCGATTCCAAAGCATATTTTTTGTTGCATATATATACATCCGTTCTATTCTTAGACATACAAATCCCCCAAATTTTCATATAATTTATAATAAATTATACAGTAAACCAGTCAAAATTTAAAGCATTATTTTTAGAAAAATAATTATTTTAACAAAGTATAACAAAGCTCAAAATATCAATATAAAAAACTTATCTTGTAAACACCTAGGTTTTAATAATTTTCTATTTTGTGTTGATAACAAAAAAATATTGCTATATAATTAGTAACATAAAGTTATATTTTGAATGATAATAAAAACATACAACCATTTTTCTAACATGAAATCGGGGAGGTTTTTATGAAAGCATATTCAAAAGAATATTTGAAGAACGAAATTATTAGCTCTCTCCATATGCTAAGAGCTACTCCAGAAACTGCATCAATAGACCAACTATATAAAGCTACAGTTATGACAATAACTAAAATTTTAACAACTAAAGCACATCACTGTAAAGCTCAAAATATATCAACAGGAAAAAAACAAATTAGCTATTTGAGCATAGAATTTTTAATTGGTCGATCATTAAAAAATAATTTATTTAATTTAAATCTAACAAACACCATTAAATCTATATTATCAGAATTTGATGTTGATATAGAAGATATATATAATTGCGAGCCAGACGCAGGCCTCGGAAACGGCGGATTAGGTAGATTAGCTGCATGCTATCTAGACGCCATGGCAAATCTAGGTTTAAACTCATATGGATATTCCATACTATATGAATTTGGAATATTTAAGCAAAAAATTGTTGACGGATGGCAAACAGAACTTCCCGATCAATGGTTACCAAAAGGAAAATATTGGCTAATTCCTCAACATGAACTAGCAATTGATGTTAAATTTGGTGGAGATGTTGAAGAATATTGGGACGAATCCGGCTTTCACTACATTCGCCAAAAAAATTATTCTGTTGTTAGAGCAATTCCTTATGATATGTATATTCCTGGATATAAAACTTCAGGAGTCGCTGTTTTAAGGCTTTGGGACGCCGAATCTCCTTCTTTCGATATGGATTCTTTTAACAACGGAGATTATACTGGTGCTATGGGTCAAAGCATAACTGCAGAATCTATATCCAAAATTTTATATCCAAACGACAATCATTTACAAGGCAAACTTTTACGTTTACGTCAACAATATTTTCTGTGCGCAGCTTCCTTAGGAGACATAACCAACAGACATGTTAGAGAATATGGAACTATGGACAACTTTGACGAAAAAAACTCTATTCACATAAACGACACTCACCCCACCCTAGCAATTCCTGAATTAATGAGAATTTTGTTGGACGAATGTGGATATACATGGGAAAAAGCATGGAGAATTGTTCAAAACACTTTCACATACACAAATCACACAGTAATGACAGAAGCCCTAGAGGTTTGGAATGAAGGTTTAATTAAAGACTTAATTCCTAGAATATGGCAGATCGTTGTAGAAATAAACCGTAGATTTATAGAAGAAATGAAAAATAAATTTGCATGGGATATGAACAGAATTAATCGAATGTCTATAATCGAAAACAATTCAATAAAAATGGCAAATTTGTGCGTATATACTTCTAAAAAAATAAACGGTGTTTCTAAACTTCATAGCAACATTCTCAAAAAAGATTTATTTTATGATTTTTATAGAGAAACGCCCGATAAATTTACAAATGTGACAAATGGAATAGCATATAGAAGGTGGTTAAATCAATCCAATCCGGGCTTGTGCAATTTGTTGAAAGAAACAATTGGAGATAGATTTGAACAAGACGCACTAGAACTAAAAAACTTTGAAAAATATGCATCTGATCCTGAAGTTCAAGAAAAACTAAGAAAAATCAAATACGAAAACAAAAAACGCTTTTTATCATTTCTTTCAAAAAATCAAAACATCAACATAGATATAAATTCTATTTTCGATGTGCAAGTGAAAAGGATGCATGAATATAAAAGACAACACTTAAATGTTTTAAATATTATAACCGACTATTTATATTTGCGTGAAAATCCTAACGCAGCTTTTACACCAAAAACATATATTTTTTCTGCCAAAGCTGCTCCAGGATATTATATTGCAAAACAGATAATTAAATTGCTATGTTCACTTTCTGATCAAATACAATGCGATCCAAAAATAAGCGAAAAATTAAATGTAATATATGTAGAAAACTATAATGTGTCATTAGCAGAAATCATAATTCCTGCCAGTGATATATCTGAACAAATTTCTATGGCAGGAACCGAAGCATCTGGAACCGGAAACATGAAATTTATGATCAACGGAGCCATTACACTCGGAACAGAAGATGGAGCAAACATAGAAATACATCAAAATGTAGGCGATGATAATATTTTATTATTTGGAATGAACGCCAAAGAAGTAAAACACCAAAAAGAAATAGGATATTCTCCAATTGAGTTATATAACAAAATTCCACAAATAAAGCACGCGCTTGATTTTATGGAACGCGGAATAAACGGAAATACATTTTCTGACATAGTAAATTCTCTTAAGTGGAAAGATCCATATATGGTATTAGCTGATTTCGCTTCATATTGTGCCACCCAAGAAAAAGCTAGTAAGTTATATCAACAATCCTCAAAATGGTATAAAATGAGCGCCATTAACATAGCTAATGCTGGATATTTTTCTGCAGACAGATCTATTAGAGAATATTCAGAAAATATATGGAATTTGGAAAATTAACATTTTCCCTATTGTTCTTTTATTAAGGTGTTTTTTAAAGGTTAGGTGAAAAAAACAATGAACTGCATATATAACAGTCGAAGTTTAAAATATAAAAAACCGTTTGGAGCTGTTGAGGTTAATACAAAA
Organism: Oscillospiraceae bacterium; assembly: GCA_902798695.1. GTDB lineage: Bacteria > Bacillota > Clostridia > Oscillospirales > Ruminococcaceae > RUG12519. The sequence goes on along the minus strand of CADBXK010000001.1, from coordinate 799,790 downwards.
ATAAAATTCACTATTGAGTTACCATTAGAATTTTCTTTTTCCAATGCATATATATGCTTTTACGATCATGAAGGTTTTGTTAAAGATATCGAGTTATCCTATGATAAAACCACATATAACACATTGAAATATACAGGATATTTTACTCCCCAAAGCACAGGTATATTATTCTATTATTTCAAAATACAGAAAGACTCTTCAACAACATATGTTCACAAAAATTTAGATGGAACCGGATATTTATCTAACCATTCTGGAGCAAGTTTTCAATTAACAGTTTTTAAAGAGAACATGAAAACTCCTGATTTTGTTAAAGGGGGAATATATTATCAGATCTTCCCCGATCGTTTTTATTATAGTAATGAAAAGAAAAAAAATGTTCCAACCGACCGCATTTTGCGTTCTGACTGGGGCAATACACCTAGTTTCTTGCCTAACAAACAAGGAGAAATACTAAATAATGATTATTTTTGTGGGGATTTAAAAGGAATTCAGCAAAAACTACCATATTTAAAATCATTAGGCGTTAATATAATATATTTAAATCCTATTTTCGAAGCTCATTCGAGTCACAGATATAACACTGCAAATTATATGAAAATCGACCCCTTGCTTGGAACAGAAGAAGATTTTTCTAATTTATGCTCATCAGCTAAAGAAAAAAATATTTCAATAATTTTAGATGGCGTTTTTAACCATACCGGTGATGATAGTATATATTTCAACAAAAAAAATAGATATTCTTCTATTGGAGCATATAATTCAAAACAAAGTCCATATTATTCTTGGTATGATTTTTCCAGTTTTCCTGATCATTATCATTCTTGGTGGGGATTTTCAACGTTGCCAACCATAAATAAATCTAATGATGAATTTATAGATTTTTTGTGCAGTGATAATGGAATAATCAAAAAGTGGCTACGTCTTGGCGCCTCAGGTTTTCGACTAGACGTTGTTGACGAACTCCCAGATCACTTTGTTGAAGAAATAAGAAAAGCTGTTAAATCTGAAGGAGAAGACAAACTTTTAATAGGTGAAGTTTGGGAAGATGCGTCTAATAAAATGGCATACGGTAAAATAAAAAAATATTTTTTGGGTGATCAATTAGATGGCGTAATGAACTACCCTTTCAGACACGCTATAATATCATATGTTAAAGACAAAGATAAATATTTGTTTGAAAATTCTGTTATGACAATAGTTGAAAACTACCCTGCTGAAATATTAAATGTGTGTATGAATTCTCTCTCAACTCACGATATAACAAGAGCAATCACTGCATTAGCCGGAGCTCCCGAACAAAATGACAGACAATGGCAGTTCGAAAATGTTCTTTCAATTTATCAATATGAACTCGGAATAAATATGTTAAAATGTGCGATGGCTTTGCAATATTTTTTGCCAGGTTCCCCTTGCATATACTATGGAGACGAGGTTGGCGTTCAAGGATATAAAGATCCATTTAACAGAAAGTGCTATCCATGGGGTCAAGAAGATAAAAACATATTACACTTCGCAAGATTGCTTGGTAAACTCAGAAAAAAATTACCGGTTTTATCAAATGGTTCCATTGAATTCATTACATCTTCAGCAGATACCATAGCTTTTAATAGGCAAAACAAAGATTATTCAACAATTTTTATTCTGAACCCCAACGACTATTCCTTAAATACGGAGTTAAATTCAAATATAAAGCTCAATAAATATCAATGTGTTCATGGAAAACACAAAAATAATAGCATTTTATTACCCCCATATTCATTTGCTGTGTTCACAAAAACATTAAATATGTAAATTCAAAGAGACTGCAATGTTTTAATAAATATTGCAGTCTCTTTTTAATTTTATTTTATTTCAGTTTTTCCACCCATATAAATTTGTAAAGGCTTTGGAATTGTAACTGTTCCATCTTCGTTATAATTGTTTTCTAAAAAGGCAATCAACATTCTTGGGGGAGCAACAACAGTATTATTAAGTGTATGTGCAAAATAATTTCCTTCTTTAGTTCTAACTCTAATTCCAAGTCTTCTTGCTTGTGCATCTCCCAAATTAGAACAACTTCCAACTTCAAAATATTTTTTCTGCCTTGGGGACCAAGCTTCAACATCAATACTTTTAACTTTTAAATCAGCCAAATCTCCAGAACAACACTCTAGTTTTCTAACAGGAATATCTAGCGAACGGAAAAAGTCTACTGTATTATTTAGCATTTCAACAAAATATTTTTTGCTTTCTTCCGGTTTACACACAACAACCATTTCTTGTTTTTCAAACTGATGTATTCTATATACACCGCGCTCTTCTATGCCATGTGCACCAACTTCTTTTCTAAAACAAGGAGAATAACTTGTATATTTAAACGGCAATTTTTCTTCATCGTTAAAAGTATTGATAAACTTTCCAATCATAGAATGCTCACTAGTACCAATCAAATAAAGATCTTCGCCTTCAATTTTATACATCATATTTTCCATTTCATCAAAACTCATAACGCCAGTAACAACGTCACTTCTAATCATATATGGAGGTATAAAATAAGTAAAGCCTCTATCTATCATAAAATCTCTAGCATATGACAAAATTGCCGAATGCAGCCTAGCAATATCACCACAAAGATAATAAAATCCGTTTCCACTAGTTTTTCTAGCACTATCCAAATCTATTCCACTAAACTTTTCCATTATATCAACATGATATGGTATCTCATAATCTGGAACTACTGGCTCTCCAACTTTTTCAATTTCAACATTCTCACTATCATCTTTTCCAACAGGAACACTTTCATCAATAATATTAGGAATTACTAACATTATTTTTCTTACCTTTTGAGCAAGTTCAGTTTCTTCCTTTTCTAAACCTTCTAATTCTAAGTTCATTTCTTTAACTTTAAGTTTGGTCTTTTCAGCTTCTTCTTTTTCTCCCCGACCAATTAATGCACCTATTTGTTTGCTTATCTTGTTTCTGTCTCCACGAATCTGATCACATCTAGTCTTTACTTCACGATATCTTTTATCTAAAGACAAAACTTCGTCAACCAACTCTAATTTTTGATGTTGAAATTTTTTTTCTATATTATCCTTAACTAACTGTGGATTTTCTCTAACAAATTTTATATCTAACATTTATACTTCTCCTTTTTATCTTTTTTGATTTGCCAAAGCGTACGCCATATCAATTAATTCTTCTTTGCTATAAAAATCTAAGATCAGTTTACCTTTTCCTTCGGAAGTTACCTCGATTTTCACATTTCTGCCTAACTCATCTTGCATAGAAATCTCTAATTCTTTATAAATATTATCCTTAACAAACTTTTTCTTTTCAGTTTTTACTTTTCGTTTGTTAGAATTTCCCAATCTTTCTAATTCTCTAACACTCATACCTTTAGATATTGCTTTTGAAGCAACATTTTTAATTGTTTCCTCATCTCCTAAAGATAGAAGCGCTCTGCCTTGTCCACCAGATAAATTTCCGTGTTCAAGTTCTACAATTACTTCTTCAGGCAAACTCAAAAGTCTTATAGCATTGGCAATTGCACTTCTAGACTTTCCGACTCTTTTTGAAACTTCATCTTGTGTCAATTTGTGTTCATCCATAAGCGTTAAATAGCCCTTAGCTTCTTCTATTGGATTCAAATTCTCCCTCTGTAAATTTTCAATTAGAGCTATTTCCATAGTTTGCTTATCGTCAACATCTTTTATTATTATTGGAACCTCTTTTAAACCAGCCATTCTCGAAGCTCTCCATCGACGCTCACCTGCTATAATCTGATATCTGCCCTCCAATAATGGTCTAACAACAATGGGCTGTATAATTCCATGTTCTCTTATAGAATCCGCCAATGATGCCATAGCTTCTTCGTCAAACTTATGCCTAGGCTGTTCTTTATTGGGCTCAACATCTAATATATTCACAATAACTGTACTGTGAGTTTCTTCAATATTATCTTGAAATAACGCGTCTAATCCTTTTCCTAGTCCACTCTTTCTAGCCAACTCCAACCATTCCTTTCTGTTTTTTGTGTTTTTTCAAAATTTCTTTTGCTAAATCTTTATATGCTTTTGCCCCTTTAGAATGCTTGTCATAATACGCAACAGGTTCACCATAGCTAGGAGCTTCAGACAATCGGACATTTTTGGGTATAACTGACTTATAAACTTTCTTTTCAAAATATTTTTTTACTTCTCCCACAACCTGCATAGTCAACTTCAACCTACTATCATACATTGTAAACAAAACACCCTCAATATCTAACAATGGGTTATATAATTTTTTAACTTGTCTTACAGTAGACACGAGTTGAGACAACCCTTCTAACGCATAATATTCACACTGAATAGGAATCAATATCGAATCACTAGCAGTTAAAGCATTGAGTGTTAATATTCCCAACGAAGGCGGACAATCTATAAATATATAGTCATATTTTTCTTTAATGCTTGAAAGTGCATACTTCAACAGAAAAGTTCGCTCTTTTAATTCAACCATTTCAATTTCAGCACCAGCCAATTCAATTCCAGAAGGCACAACATCTACATTTTTAAAATCAGTTTTAACAATAATAGAATCTACAGGTTGGTTGTCAATAAGCACATCATAAATAGAACCTTTAACCTGTTTTTTTAATATACCCATTCCACTGGTGGAATTTCCTTGAGGATCAAGATCAACAAGCAATGTTTTCTTTTTTTCCAAACCAACAGCAGCAGTTAAATTAACAGATGTTGTTGTTTTGCCAACTCCCCCTTTTTGGTTAACTATAGAAATAATTCTACCCAAAACATCACCTTCCAGCACAATAAAAATTAATACTTATACTCCAATTAAATTTAATTATACCACATATCATTTTTAATTCAATATTTTTTAGCAGTTTAAGTTTGATATTATGTCGTTTTTCTACATATTCCAAAATGTTTCACGTGAAACACTAAATCTTAAGATTATTTGTTTATAAAAAAAGAAGTAATGTTTCACGTGAAACATTACTTACAAATTGCTATTTTAAGCAAATCAACAACTATTTTATTTTGTAAAAGCGTTTGGAATTTTAACTGTATATTGTATATATTCTTCGCTGTCTTCTCTTTTTATTTTTGCCATAATTCCAGCCTTGTGCATAGTTTTAACAGCTTTATCTATAGTATTAAAAAAAATTCGCACATCTTTAATTACAGGAATAAATTTAGGAGTCGGTTCTTTAGTTTCTTGTTGTAGGAAATCATTTATATAATCTTCTGTTTGTTTAACATTCAACCGCTTGCTGGTTATATAGTGTATTGCCTTATCTATAGACTGATCGTCGGGTAATTTCAACAAAGCCCTCGCATGCCTCTCAGTTAATCCATTGTTTAGCATTTTAAGTCTTTGATTCTCATTAAATTTCAGTAACCGTATTTTATTTGCAATAGTTGACTGAGCTTTGCCAAGTTTTGTCGCAGCTTCTTCTTGCGTAACATTCCATTTTTCAATAAGTTTACTAATTGCAACCGCTTCTTCAAAATAATTCAAATCTTTTCTTTGTATATTTTCAATTAAAGCAAAAATTGCAGACTGAGCTGAATCTGTTTTTAAAACAATACACGGCACCTCATTTTTCCCCGCCATCTTCGCTGCTTTTAGTCTGCGTTCTCCAGAAACCAATTCATATTTATTTTTAGAATTAACCCTAACAGTTAGTGGCTGTAAAATCCCGTTATACTTAATACTTTCCGCCAAATTTTCTAAATCTTGCAACTCAAAAATTGTTCTAGGTTGTGCCGGGTTTGCGAATATATCACTTATTGACAATAAAACAACATGATTTATAGCTTTTTCCTTGGTAAAAAGTTTCATATCCATATTATCCTTTCTTTAATGATATAACAACCAGGTTTTTCAAACACAAACAAATTATTTTTGCATGTTTAAAGTATATCAAAAGAAAGATAATATATCCAGAATTTTTCATCGCAATTTTCGACCACAGTTAAAAATTTCAGACAAATCAAATAGGATTTTTTGATATTTTACCAGAATTCCTAGGATATTTTGTCGGAGTATGCGATATTTTTTTTATTAAAATTATAGTTCTAGTGCTTAAATCTGGCAACTTAAAACTTTTAATTTCTTCAATTGCTCCACCCAAAACACTAATAGCTTTTTTAGAATCTTCTATTTCAGATTTATATTCCAACCCTTTCATAGCAACAAAAAAGCCATCAATTTTAACGAGCGGCAAACAATACTCAGCTAATTTATTTAGTGGTGCAACTGCTCTGGCAGTAACATATTCAAACTGTTCTCTATATTCATTTTTTCTGCCCAATTCTTCCGCTCTACCGTGAATAGCTTTTATATTAAGATTAAAATGATCAGAAACATGCTGTAAAAAGCCAACTCTTTTTCTTAAACTATCGATTTGTGTTACATTAATATCTTTTCTAACAATAGATATTGGTGTAGAAGGAAAACCCGCACCTGTTCCAATATCTGCCAAACTAGAGTTTTCCTTTAAATCGATTGATTTCAAAACTAACAAACTATCAATTAAATGTTTATACACTATTTGATCTGACTCCGTTATTGCAGTCAAATTAAATTTTTCATTCCATTCAATTAATATTTCAGAAAAATCATCCAAATAGTTAATTTGATCGTTTGTCAATTCGATATCATATTTTAAACATTCTTGACTTAATAAATTTTTATCTATCATCTATAAAACACCTCGTTGTTTTAACCAAATGTTTAAAACCGCAATATCAGCCGGATTAACTCCGGATATTCGTGAAGCTTGTCCTAAATTTATAGGCTTTATTTTGTTTAGTTTTTCTCTTGCTTCCAATCGCAACCCATCAACACAACTATAATCCACATCTGCAGGCAACTTCTTAACTTCCAATTTTCTCATAGCATTAACTTTTTGCTGTTGTTTTTTTATATATCCTTCATATTTCAAACTAATCTCAACCTGTTCTTTAACTTCCAAAGGTAAATCTTCTGGCATATTGTCATCATATTTTTCCAAAACGCTATAACCAAGCTGAGGACGTTTAATTAACTCACCCATTTTTTGAGACTGCTTTAATTCAGAGGTTCCCCTAGAAACAAATTCCTCATTTAATTCTTTTGAAGGTTTGATTGTAACATTAAAAATTCTGTTTTTTTCTTGTTTTATTTTTTCCTGCTTTTCTAAAAACACATCATATTGTTCTTTGCTAATAAGCCCTATCTCATATCCCAAAGGCGTTAATCTTTCATCGGCATTATCCTGTCTTAATAACAATCTATATTCACTTCTTGCTGTCATCATCCTGTAAGGATCTGTGCAGCCTTTAGTAACCAAATCATCAATTAACGTTCCAATGTAAGACGATGCCCTATCTAAAACAAATTCAGATTTACCCTGTATTTTTCTAACAGCATTTATACCAGCAATCAATCCCTGAGCGGCAGCCTCTTCATATCCCGAAGTACCATTAAACTGACCAGCTCCATATAAACCACTAATTTTTTTATATTCTAAGGTAGGATAAAGAAAAACAGGGTCACAACAATCATATTCTATTGCATATGCATTTCTCATTATTTCAACATTTTCTAAACCTTCAATTGTCCTTAAAAATTGAATCTGAACATCTTCTGGAAGCGATGAAGACATTCCTTGCAAATATATCTCTTGTGTTTCTAACCCAACCGGTTCAACGAACAACTGATGACGAGGCTTATCGGCAAACCTTACAATTTTATCCTCAATAGATGGACAATAACGCGGCCCAACACCTTCAATAACCCCACTATATAATGGAGATCTGTGTAAATTATTTCTAATAACCTCATGTGTTTTTTCATTTGTATATGCAACAAAACATTTTATTTTATTTTCCAAATGCAACTTGTTTGAAAAAGAAAAAGGTGTAATACATTCATCACCATTTTGTACTTCTAACTTATCAAAATCTATGCTGCGCTTATTTACTCTAGCCGGTGTTCCAGTTTTAAAGCGACGCAATGGCAACTCCAATTTTCTTAAGCAGTCAGATAATCCTCTAGCGCCAGGTGAACCATCAGGCCCCCCATAATATGAAGATTGTCCAACAAATATTTTGCCTTCCAAATACGTTCCACAACAAATTATAACCGCCTTAGTCCTTATAACAGCCCCCAACTTGGTAACCACACTATCAACACAGCCACCGCTAACTCTTATTTCAACAATCTCATCCTGCTTAACATACAAATTATCCTGTTTTTCCAAAACGTTTTTCATATATGTATGATAGCTACTTCTATCAATCTGAGCACGTAAACTATGAACAGCCGGTCCTTTTCCGCGATTCAAAATTCTACTTTGCAACATATTTGCATCTGCTGCTTTTCCCATTTCTCCGCCCAAAGCATCTACTTCTCTAACCAAATGTCCTTTAGCTGTTCCACCAATAGAAGGATTGCACGGCATATTTGCTATTTGATCTAAAGACATGGTGAGCAAAATAGTTTTACATCCCAATCTTGCCGAAGCCAATGCCGCCTCAACTCCCGCGTGACCAGCTCCCAAAACAGCTACTTCCATATCTTCTAATACATATTCCATTACATTTTTCTCCATTTTTCAATATTTGACATATAGTTTTCAACATTGAGTTAACAACTTGTTGAAAACCACCAAAATTTTATTTACCAACACAAAATTTTGAAAACACCTCATTGACAATATGCTCAGATAAATTTTCTCCAGTTAACTCCAACAAATTATCTATAGCCGCATCAATAGATATAACAACTGCATCCCAAGTAAATCCAGATTCCATGGCCACAAGTGCATTTTTTAATTCATCTAAAGCTTTTTTAACCGCCAATTTTTGTCTTTCATTAAAAAGCAACGGAGCCTCGCAATCTAAAGAATTTAGCTGCGTCAATGATATCATCTTATGTTTCAAATTTTCCATAGTTTGTGGATTTTTACTAGAAGTTTCAACAACACAATCAAACTGTTCAAAATCAATTGAATTTTCAACAAATCCTAAATCCATTTTATTAAGGACACATATTTTAGGGATATTTTCACAATATTCTAAAACTTCTAACTCATTTTGTTGAATTTTTTCAGATCCATCAACAACAAATAAAATCAAATCTGCCTCTTTAATCTTATCTTTAGCTCTTTCAACCCCAATTTTTTCAACAACATCATCAGATAGTCTAATCCCGGCAGTATCAAACAAAACAAACATTAATCCATCAATCTGAATAACATTTTCCACAATATCTCTGGTTGTTCCAGAAATATTTGTAACAATACTCTTTTCCTCACCAGATAAAAAATTCATTATTGTGGATTTACCAACATTAGGTCTTCCAACAATTACTGTTTTAACACCATTTTTAATTAAATTGCCTAATTTGTAGCTATTCAATAGATTTTCAAGGTCATCTCTTACTTGATAAAGATTTTTCTTAACATCATCCGAATCCACCAAATCTAAATCTTCATCAGGATAATCCAGCCAAGCTTGTATATGCCCATCAATTTTAGTAATATCGTCACAAATTTGATTTATTTTTTTATATAATACACCTTTTTTTGCAGCATTCGCCGCTTTCAAAGACGAAAAAGACTGCGCATTTATTACATCCATAACTGCTTCAGCCTGAGTTAGCGTCATTTTATCATTAAGAAAAGCTCTTTTAGTAAACTCTCCGCTTTGAGCAGGCCTAGCACCGTTATTATAAAACAGTTCCAACGCACGGTCTATAATTGCCATTCCCCCATGACAAGACACTTCAACAACATCTTCCCCTGTATAGCTATTAGGGGCACGAAAAACCAAAGCCACCGCATCATCAATAGGTTCATCTCCATCAACAATATGTCCATAAGCCGCTCTATATCCCTCTAACTCTAATAAAGACTGATTTTTTACTGGAACAAAAACCTTGGCAGCTATCTCAATAGCATTTTCTCCAGACAATCTTATAACACAAATGCCAGCTGGAGCAATAGGCGTAGCAACAGCTGCTATACACTCTTCCACAACAAAACTCACCTCTCTATAACAATAAGGAGAGACATTCCCCGCCCCTCCTCATGTAAATTAAACTTTTCGATTACAAATTTATCTTTCCATATTCTGAACGTTCATTTTCAACAGATTTTAAAAATTCTTTCTCAAAATCATATGTAGATAACTTATAATTCTTACTTTTTTCACTACTACCTTTGTCATGATTTCTATCATTAAAATTTTTATTTTTGTGAATAACCTTTTTTCTTATAGGTTTTTTGAAATTAACATTTTCTCCAGACCATCCTTCTGGATATACAACAACTCTGCGATTAGGATCAACTCCCACAGATTTAGAATACACCCCATCCATCTTAGAAATGTATGAATGAATAATTCGTCTTTCATATGGATTCATAGGTTCTAAAGACACAGTTTTCTTATTATTAATAGCCTTGTTAGCTATTCTTCTGCTAAGATGCTGAAGTGTTTTCTTTCTGTTCCTTCTAAAATCCCCACTATCCAATATAACCTTCATATACCTTCCACCATCACGGTTAGCAGAAAGAACCACTAAATATTGAATAGCATCTAAAACCTCACCAAATCTTCCAACAACAACAGCAACATTCTCACCGCTCAATTTAATTTCAAGATTGTTGTTTCCACCAAATTCGATCTCTTTATTAATCTCACCAACATTTAAAAGTGACAAAATCGAATCTAAATATTCACAAGCTATAGTCACTTTTTTTCTCATGTCCTCATCAGGAATATCCTCAATTTTTTTATATTTAATTTCAGAAACATAATTAGTTTTATCAACATAATTAGAACTTAATTTATTTGCTGAGGAAAATGTATCTTGTTCCTGTTTATCATCATTAACTTCATAACTTACTTCGTATTCTGGCAAATCTTTAAATATGCCGAATAAGATTTTTTTACCTTCTTTAATCAAACTTGCCTTTAATTTTGACTCATCTACGTTTAATTGTTTTGATGCATTTATAATTGCTTGTTTTTCATCTTTTGCAGTTACTTTAATTTTGTTGGTCATTACAAAAAACCTCCTAAATCAATAAACACACACATTTTCCTTATATTTTTACTATCCAAACAAAGCTATTCCACATATCTAATTACAATAAAACTAATCCTGCACTTCATCATCATACATTTCATTTAATTTTTTTCTAGCAAGCGCAATTCTATCTTTATCACTCTGACTTACGACAACTTCACCATCAGAATTGACTTTCTTTGGAGGTTTCTTTTTCTTATTTTTCCTAATTTGCTCAAATTCTAAAGTAGCTTCCTCTTTCAGTTTTTTAACATTACAAACCTTATTTAAAACCAAAACCTGACCTATTTGGAAAATATATCCAATTATCCAGTAAAGAGCAACACCCATAGGAACTGTCAATGTAATCCAACATGAAAAAATTGGCATAATAAACATAATTACCTTCATGCTTCCACCGCCAGGCATGTCGGTTGAAACACTGTTAGTTTTCATGCTTATAAACATGGACAAAAAGCTAAGAACCAAAGCAACTATAGGAACAATAATTGTTATTGAAGATAAATTAGCAACCTCTCCCAAATTAATTCCAAGAAATTCTAAGTTAAAGCCTTTTATTGAATTAACAACATCTTCTCCAAGTTCACTATACTTAGAAGGATCTGCCACCAAATCATTAATAACATTCAGTTGTATTGCCATAGAACCCGCAGTTCCATTAGATTGCGTAAATATTTCAATTGCTTTATCAATAACATCATTTCCTAAATGAACAATATGCGTTAACGGACGATATACAACATCTATCATTCCAAATAAAACTATCATTGGAACAAGCATAGGCAAACAACCTGCTGCCGGATTAATTTGATGTTCCATATATAGCTTTTGCATCTCTTCATTCTTTTTAGATGGATTTTTTGCATATTTTTTATTTATATTCTGTATGTATGGCTGAAAAGCACTCATTCTAGCACTAGATTTTTGCTGCTTAATAGCCATTGGAATTAAAACAAGCTTTAATAATATAGTAAAAATAACTATAGCCAAACCATAATTTTGAATAATTTGATATATAAACCAAACTATATAGCCAAGCGGCATTCCAATCATTTCACCAATTATACCCATATTTTCCTCCAAATAATTTTTTCAATTCATTTTAGTTCAAACAAAAACTAAAGATATATAATCAATTTTTATATAAAAATGACACACTCATAAGAGTAGCACACTTTAGGCTCTTTTTCAACCACTTTTAGTGTCATAAAAACGAAGAACTATTAGCAACTATTAATCCAAATCATCCTTATTTTTTCGACAATTTTTAGCAGGTATAACCGGATCATATCCCCCTTTAAAAAGTGGATTACATCTTAAAAATCTCAAAAAACCTAACCAAACTCCCTTAACAGGACCATATATTTCTATAGCATCCAAAGTATATCTAGAACAAGTAGGATAATATCGACACCTAGCAGGAAAAGCAGGTGATATGTTTTTCATATAAAATTTTATCAAAAACACAAATATTTTTTTGAGCATAAAAACCACACCGCCTTCCAAAACAATAAAAATTACTTTTTCCTTAAAAAATTTATATTCTTTTTAAGCTCTCTATAAACTTTTACTGTTTTTACTTTAGCACAAGGCTGCTTTGCAACCACAACTATATCAAACCCTCTAAAATCTTCTTCTGTTTCCAATTCTGAATAAGCAGCTTTAATAATTCTGCGAACTCTATTTCTAATAACAGCATTACCAACTTTTTTGCTTACTGTTATTCCCAATCGAGCTTTTTTTAATCTGTTCTTAATCAAATAAACAACAATTAAAAAACCATTTTTATACTTTGCTCGGTAATAAATTCTTCTAAAATCTGTATTCCTATTAATAGACACTGTATATATCATACTTTTCCTTTTTAAATCATATAGTCATTCTAAAATTAATTGATTACAAACGAAAAAATGACCACATTAAAACAAAAATGCAGCCATAATATTTTTTCTTATATATAAGCTAAAAATCACAGCCAACATAACATCAAAAAACAAAAACATTTGCTTTTTGATTAATATGAAAGCCTTTTTCTACCTTTCAAACGACGTCTTGCCAAAACTTTACGTCCATTTCTAGTAGACATTCTCTTACGGAATCCATGAACTTTTGATCTATGACGCTTTTTTGGTTGAAATGTTCTTTTCATAGCAGCGTAGCCTCCCTTCACCCAACAAAAATAAAAAACAAAACCACAAAAACACTATTAATATCACAAAAATAATATGTAAGATGCAGTTTTAAAATAACAAAATAACATCACATTACTCAGGTTATAATTATATAATACTTTAATATACATTGTCAAGTTTTTTATTTAAACACATACTACCAAACCATATAAACACCGTGTATATTCAGCATAAATAAAAAACAACATGTTTTTTCATTATATTTATCCTCAGCACTTGGCACCAATGATTCTACAGAACTAAAACGTTTTGTTATGGTAAATATTTTAATCCTTATTGTTACTTACGTTGCACTTAAAATTTGTGACATTATAGCCAAAAGGAGGAAATATTTATGAGAATTATAGTTATTTATTACGATACAGAAAAAAAGAGTGATGTCAAAAAATATATACTGATATAATATGGAAAAGAATTAACTCGTTCTTTGAATACAATAATTTGTTAAAAGAATTGGAAATTTACAATATTGATAATATAAAAATTATGCACTGCTTTTCCAACTATTTTATTTCTGATGCAACAAAAACAGCCTTATCTTTCAAAAAACTTCAATTTGTTGATACTCCATACGCAGTTATGTTTCAAAACAAAGCTGTTGCAGGAATGTTCCCATCTATTGTAGATTATGTTAAATTTTGTAAATCTGTAATAACTGGTCAGAAACCTTGGGATTTGATAAAAAATTTAAAGGAATCGTTTGAAGTAGATGGCGTTGTAGACATAGGTATTATAGAAAATTTTATCCAGTGTATTACAGGAAATTTTGATTCCAGATATTTTAATTCTCTCAAAGGTAATGAATATACAATTACAAAATCGTCCTCTAATAAACAAAAAATCAAAGCAGAGTATACATTTTATCATTTACTACCAGATGATATAAAATTCTGGTTTGTAATGCCCTTTAATTATTTAGAATCTGATGTTTCAGCGTCCTATACTATGGAACGATTACACATGACGGATTTAGCAATCAAGTGGGGTACATGGATCAATGAATGCAGTAGAATTTGAAAAAATAATGGACAAGTATTTCTTTTTCTTTGCTTCAAGACACGAAAAAAACTGTAGCAAAAATGAATATGATAAAATATCAAATGATCTTTATATAAATAAAGTATATAAGAGAATCGATATGCTAAAAGCTTCTCCTGAATATCGTAAAATTAAAAAATTATTAGATGCAGTAGAAATTGCCAGTATAGATGATTTAGTTGAACATTATATGAAACTAAAATCAAAAATAGAAAGCAAAAATAAATTTTCTACCAAACTTGTTATAGGCCATGGATATCCGTGTTTTGCCAATACTCTCTACAATAAATCAACACAAACACTAAAGTTCATAGATCCCAAAGGAGCTATGACAGAAGATGAATTGTGGACTAATCCATATTATAATATAGCAAAACTTAGCCACTCTGTTTGTGGCAGATATGATTTTTTTAATAACGAACTGTTTGATATCAAAATAAATTCAAATTTTTCTTATGATCTTACAATACCATTTAACAACAATTCCTTTGTAGAAATGTTTAAAACCAAAGCTATAGAAAATGGATTTGATTATTGGGCAATTAGAATATATGAAGCATCTTTATTTTTATCCATGTTACCACTCCATATAGATAATCCTCATAAAGTTTTTGGATTTATTCTTAATGTCAGAAATATTCTTAAGGAGATAGAAAAAAATGTATAGTGATTACTCTTTTATATTTGATATAGATGGAACTTTATACCCAATAAAAAATAAAAATGAAAATTATGAAGATCTTGTGCCATACCCAGATATGGTTGAGCAAATTAGAAAATATAAAAAAATGGTGCTAAAATAATCTTATATACATCCAAAAATATGAACTCTTATAATGGAAATATTGGTTTAATAAATAAATATACGGCACCTGTGCTATTAGAGTGGTTAAAAAATGGAACATTCCATATGATGAAATTGTTTATGGCAAAGCATGGCCTGGCCACAAAAGTTTTTATATCGATGATCGTACTATAAGACCTGATAAGTTTTTGAAATATTCATTAGAAGAATTAGAAACCATATGCAAAACATCAAGATGTAATGAAGGAGATCTTCATGAACAAGAAGATTGATATTGTAATTACTATGGCTGGTCTTGGTTCAAGATTTCGCAATGCAGGATATACTGTTCCAAAATATATGAAGAAGTAAGCGGAAAAACCTTGTTTGAATGGTCAATGATTAGCTTAGACGGATGCAAAATAGATATAAATCAGTATATTTTTATTGCTATGAAAGATGAATCAGTTGATGTAAAAACTTTCTTAGAAAATAAATGTAAATCAATGAATATCAATAATTATCATGTTATTGTTCTAGATTACTTAACCGATGGTCAAGCAACAACAATTAATATTGTAATAACAGACTGCAATATAAACGAACAAATGCTAAAAAAAGCTATTTCTTAAAATGTGAAAATAACATTTAACTGTTTAAGCATTGATCAAGATCAGTCAACAAAAAACACATGTGCAATTATAACCAATGGTTTTGCAGAAAATCATTAAATAAACTACGAAAGCAAAGAATGTGAGCTATTCAAAAAATCACTTTATATTGTTATGATTAACCTCCCCAAGATGATCGCTAATGGAGAAGAACCAGAAAATCGCCTGCATGCTCAAAAAGCCGTTATAGTAAAATTAATGGAAAAATAATCTATAATTTTTCATATCATATAAAATATAAAATTCACACAATAAACAAAGTTCCAATAGCTTAAATAAGTTAATGGAGCTTTTTTTCATCCAAAATTATACATAAAAATAATTATTAAAATATTGCAATTGTTGTATTTGTGTTTATTATGTTAAAAACAGCATACTAATCATGGTTGAAAAACCAAAAAAAAACTGATATAATGTATAAATATTATTGTAGAAAAGGGAGGATATAATAAAAAATATGACAAATTTTGCTAGTGTTGTTGACGTTGTTAAGTCTAGCCTTGAAAGTGAATTGTCCCCAACGGCATATAATTTATGGATTGCTCCTTTAAAAGCAATTGAACTACGAGATTCTGACGTTGTCCTTTCTTTAAATAATGAATTTCAAAAAAACATTATAATGACTAAATACAGCCATATGCTATGCAAAGGGTTTAAAGACATTTTGGGGTTTGATGTTAAAATAACAATAATTGTAGAAGAGGAAGAAGAAGAAGACAAAAACTCCCATTCTACCAATCACACCAACGAAACATCTAATAATTCACCTTCTCAAATTTTGGATAATATCTATAGCAACGGTGAATATCAATATACATTTGACACCTTTATTGTTGGTAGCACAAACACTTTTGCATACGCAGCATGTAAAGCTGTAGCTCAAAATCAAACTGGAGCATATAATCCTTTGTTTATTTATGGTCCCAGCGGAATGGGAAAAACTCACCTACTTCTTGCAATAAATCATGAAGTCAAAAAAAATAACCCATCCTTAAACATAGTCTATATAAACGGTGAAGCATTCACAAATGAATTTATTACTGCAATCGAGCAAGAAACAACAAGAGAATTTCACGAAAAATATAGAAATGTAGACTATCTATTAATGGACGATATTCAATTCTTGGCAGGAAAAACTCAAACGCAGGAAGAATTTTTCTATACCTTTAATGAGTTACATCAAGTAGGAAAACAAATTGTGTTGACATCAGACCGTCCTCCAAAAGAGATAAAAACATTGGAAGACAGACTCCGAACTAGATTTGAATGGGGACTTTTAGCTGACATAGCCCCATCTGATTTTGAAACACGAGTTGCAATAATAAGAAGGAAAGCACAATTACTACACATTGAAATTCCAGATGAAGTTGTAAAATATATAGCAAAAAATTTAAAAAACAATATAAGACAATTAGAAGGTGCAGTTAAAAAAATGAAAGCATATAAGCTTTTAGCCAATTCATCCCCTTCTATTAACATGGCTCATTCTATAATACGCGATATATTGAACGACGATCAACCAACTCCTGTAACCATTGAAAAAATTATAGGTGAAGTTGGTAGAACATTTAATGTTTCTGAAAAAGATATAAGATCAACCAAACGCCAATCGCAAATTGCAAAAGCACGCCATATTGCAATTTTCGTTGTTCGCGAAATTACTCAAGCTCCTTATGAAGAAATCGGAAAAGAATTTTCAAATAGAGACCACTCAACAATAACATATTCATTAAAACAAGTAGAAACCATGATGAAAAAAGACCCAAAACAAAAAGAAATCATAGAAGACATAATAAAAAATATTAGGGATCAGTAGCCCTTTTATTTTTTGACAAAATTACTTTTCAACATAGTTTTTACATTTCAACAATTTATATTTTTAGCTGTTAAATTTAAGTTTTCAACTATTAGTTTTTAAAATGTTAATAACATAAACTGTTAAAAAATTTTAAAAACTAATTTTTATTTTAACTTTTTCTAGTTTTCAACCAAAGTTTTCAACATTCCTAACAAAGTTTTCAACATTTTATTTTAAAAACTTTTAATTACACATTTTCAACATATTTTTAATAGTCGCACGTTAAAAAACTAACGCCAAAAAACACTGATAATATCGCGTTTTTTGAGTTTGTCTGGTTTTCAACAGCCTCTACTATAACTACTAAAAAGTATTACATTTATTTACTTATTATTTATATTAACAATTAATGTTAAAAAGATAGGAGAGATATTAAATGCAATTTTCTTGTTCACTAAATAATTTAAGTGAAATAGTTAACAACGTTTCATTGGCCATATCAGCCAAAACCAACACTATTCCAGCTTTAGAAGGAATTTTATTAAGCAGTGTCTCTAATAGAGAGTTAAAATTAACAGGATACAATTTAGATATTGGTATATTAGGTTCATTAGAAGTCAAAATTCAAGAAGAAGGATCAATCGTTCTAAACGCACAATTGTTGCGAGAAATTTTAAGAAAGATGGCCGGCCCAATAGTTAACTTTTCAGTAAATGATAAATTTATAACTACAATCAGCGACAATGAAACAGAATATAAGATAATTGGAATAAACCCAGAAGACTATCCAACAATACCGCAAGTTGGAGTTAATCAAACACTAAAAATAAAAGATAATATTTTAAAAACTATGATTTCACAAACTTTGTTTGCTGTTTCGCAAAATCCAGCACAAAATCCTATATTATGCGGATCTATGTTTAAAGTTGAAAATGGATGCTTAAATATAGTATCTGTAGATGGATATAGAGTTGCTCTTAGTAAACGAAAAATAGAAACCAATCTTTCCGATGTAAATTTTGTTGTTCCAAGCAAAACATTAAACGAAATATGCAAACTTTTAAATGAGGAAGAAGATTCAGAAACAATAATAGAAATTAGTCAGAGTCACGCAGTGTTTAAAATTGGTGGATATTTTATTATTACAAGATTGCTTGAAGGTTCGTTTATAGACTATGAAGCAGCTATTCCTAAAAAAAGTTCTACAACAGTTTTAACAGACCCTAAAGAAATGACCCAAAGAATTGAACGTGTATCGATAATGGTTACCAATAGAATAAGCGTAGTTATGAAAGTTGAAGAAAGCAAGGTGCTTTTACAGTGTGAAAGTACTTTGGGTCAGGCTAATGATATGCTTTCCGTTGAAATGACAGGAGAACCAATTGAAAAAATTGCATTTAACAATAGATATATGTTAGAAGCTTTAAAGCACGCTGAATGTGAAAAAATAAAGATTAATATGGATGGTCCTGTTATGCCAATAAAAATAGAGCCTGTAGATAGTGATGAATTTTTATATTTAGTTTTACCGGTTAGATTAAAAGCTTAATCTATAAATATAGCTATTATTTTTAAGGATGTGTAAAATTTTGAAAAATATACATATAAATACACCGTATATTAAATTGGGTGATTTTTTAAAATTAGCTTCAATTTGCTCATCAGGAGGAGAAGCTAAAATAAAAATTGCTAATGGAAATGTATTGGTTAATAACGAAATATGTACTATGAGAGGAAAAAAATTGATAGATAAAGATGTAATTACCGTTGATGGTATGGAGTACATAGTAAAAAATGAAACTAATTGAGTGCTTAATTGATGGATATAAAAATTTAAAAAATGTAGAAATATATCCATGTAATGGAATTAATGTAGTATATGGAGCTAATGCTCAAGGAAAAACTAATCTAATTGAAGCTATAGGTTTGTTTTCTGGCAGGGAACGTTTTCATGGAAAAGATGCAAATAATATTGCATTTGATAGAGAGTTTTGCAAATTACAAATAAAATTTAATGATATGAAGCGAGATCAAATAGCCGAAGCAACACTTTCTAAAAAAAGCAAATTTTTTCTAAATCGATTTCCTTTGAAAAGATTATCTGAATTTTGTGGTTGTTTTAATACGGTGTCCTTTGCGCCTGCCCATATTTCTATAGTCCAAAACGATCCTAAAACAAGAAGAAAATTTATTGATGATGCTATAACGCAAATTAGGCCCGAATATGCTAAATATTGCAGACAATATGAGCGAATATTAAGTCAGAGGAATATTCTTTTGAAAAATAATAATTATGTTAGCAGTGCGACTATTGAAATATGGAATGTTCAGATGGCCAAAATTGGAACCATAATAACAATGATGCGTCAAGACTATATTGATAAGGTTTCACAGATTTTAGAAGAAATATATTCTGGTATTTCAATGGGTAAAGAATCGCTAAAAATATACTATATGTCAACTGTTTTTGATAGGAAATTGCAAAATATTTATAGCGAAGATGATGCAAAAGAATATATGAAAAAATTAGAAGAAAGTGAAAAATCTGACTTTGAGATGGGATTTACCAAAATAGGTGTTCATAGAGATGACTTTATATTAAAAATTGATGGACTTAATGTTAGAGAATATGGATCTCAGGGACAACAAAGGTCTTGTATAATTGCGTTAAAATTGGCTGAAGCAAAGCTTTTAAAGTTAATTAAAGGAACAAATCCAATTGTTTTGTTAGACGATGTTATGAGCGAATTGGATGTTGATAGGCAGTCGTATATTTTAAACCATGTTAAAGGGAATCAGGTGTTTATTACTTGTTGTGATATATCCAATACTATTAGTCTAAAAGACGGTAAAATATACCATATGCAAAACGGAGAAATAGAATTGATGACAAAATAGATGGAGGGAAAATGTATTACGATATAGGAGATTTTCGAGCTTTGAATTCAAAGGAATTGATTGGTGTATTTGATATTGACGCGACAACAGTCTCTAAAAAAACTAGGGATTATTTGAATTTGTGTGAAAAACAAGGAAAACTGGAAAATATATCACATGATAATATTCCCCTCTCATTTGTTGTGTCGAAAAAACGAACATATTTTAGTCCGATTTCTGCCAAGACAATATATTTGAGAACACTTAAACATGACTGATTTATATGGATTAGATTGAATTTGACTGGGAGGATTTAGTAAATAGTTTTAATATATAAAGTGTTGAAAAAATCAACAAAAATATTGATTGTAAACTATACTATATGGCAAATACTCTAATTGTATGTTGAATGAACTTGAATTTTTGTTCAATAAACGGTAAAATATACATATGACGAATATTAAATGTGTGTTATTAAATTTTTATTTAGTGTGTTTGCTTAATTGAATAAAAACTTTAATTTAAATGTTTGTTTTGAATAGAAAGGTATGGAATAAAAATTATGGGTGATATGAGGCAATATAACGAAGAGAATATTCAGGTTCTAGAAGGGCTGGAAGCTGTTAGAAAAAGGCCAGGAATGTACATTGGCTCAACTGGTGCTAGAGGTCTCCATCATTTGGTGTATGAAATAGTAGATAATTCTATAGACGAAGCTTTGGCTGGATATTGCAAAAGAATTGATGTTGAGATATTGCCTGATAATATTATAAGCGTTTCGGACGACGGACGCGGTATTCCAACCGGAATTCATCCTAAAGAAGGAATTTCAGCTGTGACGGTTGTTTTCACAATTCTTCATGCTGGTGGTAAATTTGGTGGAGGCGGATATAAAGTATCTGGAGGCCTTCATGGAGTTGGAGCATCTGTTGTTAATGCGTTAAGTGAATGGCTTGAGGTTACAGTAAATGATGGCCAAAAAACATATTTTCAGCGTTTTGAGCGTGGGAAATATGAAGAACAGTTGAAGGTTATTGGAACAACAGACAAAACAGGAACTAGAGTTGTTTTTAAAGCAGATAGTGAAATTTTTAGTGAGCTTGAATATGACTATGAAGTGCTTCTTAAAAGGCTGAGAGAACAAGCTTTCTTGAATGCTGGAATTAGAATTGTTATTTCAGATAAAAGACACGCTGAACCAGTTAGTGAAGACTTACATTATGAAGGTGGAATTAAAAGCTTCGTTGAATATATTCATAAAAAAAGAGGCTTTGAGACGTTACATGATATAGTTTATTTAAAAACTCAAACAGATACTTCTCAAGCTGAGGTTGCGCTTCAATATAATGACAGCTACAATGAGCTAATTCTTTCTTTTGCTAATAATATACATACAACAGAAGGTGGAACGCATGAAATAGGATTTAAAAATGCGTTGGTTAAAGTTTTAAATGAATATGGAAAGCGCAATAATTTGCTTAAAGATGGTGAGAGACTGACTGGTGATGATTCTAGAGAAGGCCTTACAGCAATAATTAGCGTTAAATTAATGGAAACCGAGTTCGAAGGTCAGACTAAAACAAAGTTAGGAAACGTTGAATGTAAGCCTATGCTTGAAAAATTGGTTAGTGAAAAATTAACTGACTTTTTGGATGAAAATCCATCTATTGCTGCAAGCATAATGGACAAGTGTTTAATTGCGAAGAAAGCAAGAGAAGAAGCAAGAAAAGCTAGAGAATTAACTAGAAGAAAATCTTCGATGGATGGAGCATCTTTGCCAGGAAAATTGGCAGACTGTTCTGAGAGAGATCCACTTTTAACAGAGCTTTACATAGTTGAGGGAGATTCGGCAGGTGGTTCCGCAAAAAGTGGAAGAGAGAGGAAATATCAAGCTATTTTGCCACTCTGGGGAAAAATGCTTAACGTTGAGAAATCTCGCCTTGATAGAGTTTACGGAAATGAAAAATTGATGCCGGTTGTAACAGCGCTGGGAACTTCAATTGGAGAAGATTTTGATATTTCTAAATTGAGATATAACAAAATAGTTATTATGGCTGATGCTGACGTAGACGGAAGTCATATTAGAACGCTGCTTTTAACATTTTTCTTTAGATTTATGAGGCCGCTTATATCTGAGGGTCATGTTTATTTGGCACAACCACCTCTATATAGGCTAACTCATGGCAAAAAACATAGATATGCTTATTCTGATGCAGAAAGAGATGCATATTTAAAAGACATATATGCTCAGAAACCTGATGCTAAAGTTGGTATTCAAAGATATAAAGGTCTTGGTGAGATGGATCCAGAGCAGCTTTGGGAAACAACAATGAATCCGGAAAACAGAGTTATGATTAGAGTTGAAATGGAAGATGCTGAAGCTGCAGACGAAACATTTACAATTTTAATGGGAGATAAGGTTGCGCCTCGAAGAGAGTTTATTGAGAAAAATGCGCAGTATGTTCAAAACTTAGATGTTTAGTTTAAGCTTGTTAATGTAGTGTTTATCAGTTTAGATTGCCTATATTTTTGTTTTTTCGATGAATTAATTGTTTTTTAGAAAAAGAGGTTGTTATGAAAATAGAAAATGGTTATTCGGTTAAACCTAGTGAGCTAATTGCTAGTTTTGAGCAGGAATCTGATGGCTATTATGATGAATATGACAAGAAGAAGCATTTTAAGATTTCTTATGACTTAAGGCCAGATGAAATAAAATTGGGGCTTAAACGGTTTCAAAAAGAGACCCGAAAAAAAAGGCGATATTTATATATTGCTCTTTGTTTAGTTATTGTTTTGATAAATTTTTATGATATGGTTTTTAGACATAATATTAGTCCATATAATTATTTCTTTATAGGTGCGTCTTTTGCGGTAATATATATAATAATATATACCCCTATTTTGCACAGAAACAATATTGCTAAAGCTGTTGCGAATGAAAAACTTAAATTTAGCATGCGATTTTATGATGATTTAATATATATAAAGCAGAGTGAAGGATCTAATAGGATACCATATACGAGTTTAGATAATAAGTTTATTGAAGATGATGAAAAGTTTATGGTTATTTGCTCAGATCAGAGTATGTATATAGTTCCCAAAAGATGCTTAAATGATGACAAAATAGCGAAAATTAGAGAATACGCTAAAAAATTTGAAGAGAGATATATTGTTGAAATGAAAAAAAGTTAATTAAAACATATTAATAGTGTTCTGGGGTCTCTTTATTACTTAACAAGAAATAGGTGAGAAATTTTTATGAGCGAAGTTATAGATGTTGGTGGGTTTGAAAAAAGATTAGGCAATTTAATTGACGAATATATCAACAAAGTTCCATGCCTGAAAATCTCATATCAATTGACATCAGCGGATTTAAAGGCTGTTTCGAAAAGACAATTAAGAAAGTTGCGTCCGATTTATTCGAAATTGGTAGTTATGTTGACTTTCTTAATTTTGGTCCTGTTTTTTGCATTTATTGAATGTCATAAACAAGTCAATTATTTTTATTTTTTTGCTGCTGTGATTAGTGGACTTTTGTCAGGCGTTTTTATTGGACCTGTTTTGTTTATATTGATTTTGTTTAGAAAGATGAGAAAGAAGATGTCTAATATATCTGAAATATATGTTGATTTATCTTTTTTTGAAGATTGTGTGTTGGTGAGAACTTCTAGTTTTATGAGCTTAGTAGAATATTCGTCGAAGAACAATGAATTTATTGAAAATGATTATGATTTTATTATTTCTTATATGAAATATCCTGGAACAGAAGGTATCCAATATACATTTCCTAAGAAATTTTTAGATAATGAAGAGATAGTAAAAATTAGGGAATATGCCAAAAAGTTTGAAGAGAGATATATTGTTAAAACAAAAAAGACTAAGTAATATTAATTATATTTAACATAAAATGTAATATATTTTTGAGAAATCAAGGAGACGGTTATGGAAAAAGAAATAGATTTTGATCCTAGCATAGGAAAGGTAATACCGATAGATATCGAAAAAGAGATGAAGAAATCTTTTTTAGACTATTCTATGTCAGTTATTGTCAGTAGGGCTTTGCCGGATGTTAGAGACGGATTGAAGCCTGTTCACAGAAGAATATTATACACAATGTGGGAACATAACCTGTTTCCGGACAGACCATATCATAAGTGTGCAGACACGGTTGGTAATGTTTTGGGAAGCTATCATCCTCATGGAGATAGTTCGGTTTACGATGCATTAGTTAGAATGGCTCAAGATTTTTCACTGAGATATCCTATGGTAGATGGTCATGGAAACTTCGGATCAATTGATGGAGACCCAGCTGCTGCTTACAGATATACTGAAGCTCGAATGAGTAAAATTTCCATGGAAATGCTTACCAATATTAATAAAGATACAGTAGATTTTGGAATGAACTATGATGATAGACTTAAAGAGCCAACTGTTTTGCCATCACGTTTTCCAAACCTTTTAGTTAATGGTTCTTCTGGTATAGCTGTAGGTATGGCAACAAATATTCCACCGCATAACCTTAGAGAAATTATAGATGGTGTTTTCATGATTTTGGAGAATGAAGACGTAGAGATAAGTGAAATCATGGAAAAAATTAAGGGGCCAGATTTTCCTACTGGCGGAATAATTATGGGAACAGCTGGAATAAGAGCAGCATATGCAACGGGAAGAGGAAAAATTACTGTTAGATGTCGTGCGGAAATTGAAGAAAAAAGCAACGGAAGAAACCGAATAATTGTAACAGAACTCCCCTATCAAGTTAATAAGGCTAAGTTGGTTGAGACAATAGCACACCACGTTAAAAACAAGAAAATTGAAGGTATTGTTGCGCCAAGAGATGAGTCTGGTAGAGACGGAATGAGAATTGTTATTGATTTAAAACGAGATGCTAATCCTCAGATAGTTTTAAATCAATTGTATAGATATACTCAAATGCAAGATACTTTTGGAGTAATAAACTTGGCGCTTGTTAATGGTGTGCCAAAGGTTATGAACCTAAAGGAAATGCTTACTTGTTATATTAATCACCAAAAAGAAATTATTCGCAGGCGAACTGAGTTTGATTTAAGAAGAGCCAAAGAGCGTGAACATATTTTAGAAGGCTTGAAAATTGCTATAGATTTTATAGATGAAGTAATTACATTAATTAGAAATAGCAAGAATGTGCAGGATGCAAAAGAGGGGCTAATTGAGCGTTTTAATTTAGATGAGGTTCAGGCCGAGGCTATTGTTAAGATGAGATTAGGGCAGCTTTCTGGCCTTGAGAGAGCTAAGATAGAAGAAGAATTGAAAGAGATAATTGAAAAGATTAAAGATTTTGAAGATATATTAGCTCATGAAGTTAGAATTAAAGAGATTATCGTTGAAGAACTTCAAGTAATAAAAGATAAATTTGGAGACGATCGTAGAACAGATATTGTTCCTGTTAGCGGAGAAGTTGACATAGAAGATTTAATACCCGTTGAAGACTGTGTTGTTACTTTGACGCACTATGGATATATAAAAAGACAACCTGCCGATACATATAAAATTCAAAAGAGAGGCGGACGAGGCGTAAGCGGAATGAAGCAGAGAGAGGAAGACTTTGTTGAAGAGTTGTTTATTGGTTCCTCTCACGATCATGTTTTGTTTATAACGAATAAAGGAAAGATGTATCGTCTAAAATGTTATGAAATTCCAGAAGGCGGCAAAAATTCTAAGGGTACGAATATTGTTAATTTGCTTGCTTTAGATCCAGATGAAAAGATTACGAACATGATGCGCACATCTGATTTTAGTGAAAATAAATATTTAGTATTTATAACAAAGCAAGGTTTAGTTAAGCGCACGAGATTGGACGCATATAAAAATGTGAGAAAAAATGGATTGATAGCGTTGTCTTTAAATGATGATGATAGTTTGGTTTGGACAAGACTAACCAAAGGACACCATCAGTTAATTGTTGCAACTAAAAATGGAATGGCAATTAAGTTTAGTGAGGAGCTAATTCGTCCATTGTCACGTTTGGCAAAGGGTGTTAGAGCAATAAAACTTAAGGATGATGATGAAGTTGTTAGCATGGCTAGACTAAGAGAAGGAGCTAGTGTTTTAACAATTTCTTCTAAAGGTAGAGGAAGACGAACAAGTGTAGATGACTATAGGCTCCAAAATCGAGGAGGATATGGCGTATTAAACTACAAAGTTAGTGAAGAAAAAGGACATGTTGTTGGAATAAAAGTTGTTGACGATGATGATGATTTAATTATGATTTCGAGTTATGGGGTTATAATAAGAATTAGAGTTAGCGACGTTTCTAAAATGTCTAGATATGGAAGCGGAGTTCGTGTTATGAAGCTCAAAGACAATGACCAAGTTGTTACTATGGCTAGGGCGGAACATGATTCTAGCGAAGAAATATCTGAGGTAGAAAAACCAGATGAGGCTGAAATAACAGAAGAGGAAGAAAAAGAATAAATTTAATATAATTTGTTTTGTTGTGAGCGGCTAAAGTTATTGATATTTTTAATGTGTCAGAGACTTGGTCGCTTTTATTATTGTTGAGTTTCTACTATGAATTCATATTCTTGAGATTTTACGTAGTCAATAAAGTCTGATAAAATGTTTGCGTTTGTTTCTGAGACAGTGTGTAGTAAATATATTGCTCCGTCATGTAGATGACTTTTGAGAGAGTCTAGAGCTTCTTTTTCGTTTGGCTGTTTTTTAGGATCCCAATCTGCATAAGCGAAACTCCAAAATATAGATTTATATCCCATTTCGTTGGTTATTGCTAAACTTTGTTCAGAAAACTCTCCTTTTGGTGGACGGAACATGTTCATTTCAACACCAAAATTTTCGCCAATATTTTCGTGAAGAGTTTGAATTTCAGATCTCATTTTATCGATAGTAATTCCTGGCATAGAAGGATGATTTTGTGAGTGATTTCCTAGGATATGGTTTTCTCTAATCATTCTTTCGATGATTGGTTGATTTTTCTTGGCGTAATCTCCTGTTAAGAAAAATATTGCTCGAACTTGTTTTTGATTTAAAACATCTAAAATTTTTTCAGTATATCCGTTTTCATACCCATTGTCGAAGGTTAGCATTATTGTTTTGCGTTCAGATACTTCTTTAGGAGGGTTGAAGAAATATGCGCCAAATTTTCCATATTTTGCTTGAAAATCAACA
Organism: Oscillospiraceae bacterium; assembly: GCA_902798695.1. Lineage (GTDB taxonomy): Bacteria > Bacillota > Clostridia > Oscillospirales > Ruminococcaceae > RUG12519. The sequence goes on along the minus strand of CADBXK010000001.1, from coordinate 772,199 downwards.
CACGATATAGGACAATTTTTTTCATTTAATTGTTTTCCCATTCCCCACCCATTACACCTGGAGTCTAGTGATATGTTTGAACTGGTTTTTGGCTGATTGCTTTTGACTGCTTCTGTAGGAGCTGATTCTTGCACGGAGCATCCTGTTAAATTAAAAAAGATGGACATTAAAAGTGTTAAAATTAGTATTTTCATAATGTTTTGTACCAATAATGACCCATATCAGAAAAATTTTTTGAATATTATTAAATTGATTGATAAAATATTACATATTGTGTATGTGTTTTATAAATTAAAATTTTAAATATTGTATAGTTGTAGGTCAAAAATCCTTTCTATTATAATTTAAGATTATTATTGACCTAACAGTGATTTGATATACAGATATTTATAAAAAATAGTAACAAACTTATTTAATGTTTAAAAAATTGAAAGAGGGGCTTTTGGCTAATGTCTGCAATAAAAAATATAAGTGCTAAACAGAAATTAGATCTTAGAGGAAATCCAACGCTTGAAATTTCAGTTGAATTGGAAAGTGGACATAGCGGAGTGATGTCTGCTCCGTTCACATTAGGTGCGGATAGTGCTGTTAAAAAAGAAGATCTTTTAAAAGATATGGATGGTATAAATCAAATCTTATTTGAATCATTGAAAGGAAAAGATGTTAGAGATCAGCAAGGATTGGATAAAACTATATTAAACGTTAATGAAAAATATGGTAAGTCAGTTTTAGGAAACGATGCTATTGCTGGAGTTTCAATAGCGCTGGCAAAGGCTGCTTCTAGTTATTGCCAATTGCCATTTTATAGATATATAGGTGGAGCGAATATAAAAACAACTCCAATACCTCTATCAACCGTTTTGAGAGGTGGAGTTGATGTTAATAACAAACTAAATATAAAAGAATTTATGTTAGTGCCTGTAGGATTTTTAACTTTTGGAGATTCATTAGATAGCTCACTGGAAGTTTTTAATAAATTGGGAGAAATATTGGAGCAGCGAGGGATATCTACAAGTATTCAAAATGGATATATTTCAAATTTAAATGGAGATGAACAGGCGTTAGAATTAATATGCGATGCTATTGATGAATGCGGATATATTGCGGGAGAACACTTTTTTATTGGTTTAAATGTTGCTGCGGCAGAGTGGGAAATTGAACATAATATGTATAGACTGCCTAAAAAAAATGAAATCTTAACCTCAGAACAAGTTGGAGAATACATTTTTGATTTATGTCAAAAATATCCAATTATTTCGCTGGAAGATCCATTAGGTGGTGAAGATTTTGACGGATATATGGAGTTAACAGCTCAAGTATCGGATGTTCAAATAGCTGGAAATAGTATTTTTGCAGCTTCTTTGAGCAAACTTCAAAAAGCAATTTATAGAAATATTGCGAATGCGGTTGTTATAAATTCAACAGATATAAGAACCCTTTCTGAATTTATGAATTTGGTTGAATTTGCTAGGCAGGCTGGATATACTGTAATAATGTCTGATAGGAGTATAAAGAAAGAAAATAGTTTAATTGCAGATATTGTTTTTGGATTGGGAATAAAGCAAGTGAAAATAGGAATGCCTAGTAAAACAAATGAATTTTGTAAGTGTAAACGGTTTTTAGAGCAAGAACACTTTTTTGATAAAAGATTACACCCAATTTCATATTGGAAATATTATTAAAAAACATATTCAATTGTAAGTTTTCAACATATATTTAACAATTTGTTGAAAACTTACGTCAATTTTCACCAAATATTTTTTGAGGCAAAAAAATTCCTCTAAATATTCTAATCTGGTTTAGAAACTTTTAGAGGTTTTTTAGCATATAAAGTTTTTAATTAAACTGCTACTTCTATTTTGTCTGAATGGAGTTGTAGTTTTATTTTATCAGATAACATAGCCATAAATTCGGAATTGGTTGGTTTTCCTCTTCCATTGTGAATAGTATATCCAAAGTAAGAATTTAAAACGTCCACGTCTCCCCTATCCCAAGCTACTTCAATTGCGTGGCGGATTGCACGTTCAACTCTAGATGGAGTGGTATGAAAAGATTTTGCTATTGATGGATATAGAGTTTTTGTTACGGAATTTATCATATCGTTGTCTTCTACACAAAAAATAATGCCCTTTCTTAAGTAATGATAACCTTTTATGTGGGCCGGAACACCAATTTGGTGAATCATTTTAGTAACTTGTTCTTCAAGAGAAGTTTGCATTTTAATAGGTGGTTTTTTATATGATACTGTGTTGGTTACTGTTTTTATTATACTAATTAAAGATGATGTAGAAAAAGGTTTTAAAACAAAATAACTAGCTCCATTTTTCATGACTTCTCGTTCTAAAAATGTGTTGTTTGAAGATGAAATAATAATAAATTTAGGTTTGTTTTTTACATTTTTAAATTGTTGCATAATGTTTATAGCGTCATTATTTGGCATAAAGGCTTCACACACTACTATTGTTGGATTTTGTTCTTTAATATAGCTTATTATTGCGTTACCGTCTCTGGGGGCTACGAGGACATTGAAGCTGTTATTTTCTAATTGATTCATAAGATCATGACATTCTTCAATGCAATTTTTGCAAATTAATATCTTATTTTCCATAACTTTTGCTCCAATCTTTACATATTTTGTTTAAATTCATTACAACATGTTGTGTTAGATAAAGCATACCATGTTGTAAGATACGTAACAACGGGAACTTAAAAGAATATTGTCGAAGGTTAAACAGCCACAAACCCCATGGGTATGGGGCTTTTTTTACAATAATCATTTTAATTTTTGTGTCGAAACAATTTACAAAATGAATAATTTAAAATATTTTTGCCAATTTGTATAAGAAATTATCGTAAATAAATTTTAATTTTTTTATCAAAATTTTTTATTTTTTCAGAAAATAGACAAAAATCCAGATCAAAACATCAATTGTTTGTGGGTTTTGTTAAAAACTAACTAAAAACAAGATATATTAACAAATATAAGTTTAAAAAAAGCAATAACATAGAATAAAATCGACATTTTAATAGTCGATTGAGAGAGAAGCGACTGCGTTTAAAGACATATCAGCACTATTTTCATTTTGGAATTCATAATATGCCTGGGAAGCAACCATTGCAGCATTGTCTCCACAAAGGGATATTTCTGGTAAAAATAGAGAAAATCCGTTTTTCTTCGATTCCGCTTGGAGACGTTTACGAATTGCTGAGTTTGCAGAAACTCCCCCTGCAATCACAATTTTATTTTGATTTAATTTTTTTGCAGCCAAAACAACACGTTGGGCAATTATATCGCAAACAGCCAGCTGAAACGAGGCGCATAAGTCGTTTTTATTTATTGGAATAGATTTTTGACTTGAATTATTTAGTAGGTTTAAAACAGCCGTTTTAAGGCCTGAGAAGCTAAAATCTAGTGTGGATCCTTCAACTTTAGGTCTAGGAAAGTCAAATGCATTCTCGTTTCCAAGTTTAGCTGATTTGTCTATTTCAATTCCACCAGGATATGGATATCCTAAAGCTCTAGCAGCTTTGTCGAAAGCCTCTCCAACAGCATCATCTCTAGTTCTGCCAACTACTTCAAATGTACAGTAATCTTTAACATTAACCAAATGAGAATGTCCACCAGAAATGATTAGTGCAAGAAATGGAGGTTTTAATTCTTGGTGAGTAAGATAGTTAGAAGCTATGTGTGAACGAAGATGGTGGACGGCGATGAGTGGCTTCTTTAGAGCGAAACTTAAGCCTTTAGCATAGTTAACTCCAACTAGCAAAGATCCAATTAAGCCTGGAGCAAATGTAACACCAATTGCATCAATATCATTAAAAGTTAAGTTTGCTTCTTTAAAGCACATATCAACAATTTGACTTATTGATTCGCAATGACGTCTAGAAGCAATTTCGGGAACAACACCGCCATATAAACGGTGTTCTTCAATTTGAGTTGCAACAGTTGAAGAAATTATTTTTCGTCCGTTTTCGACAATTGCAGCAGCTGTTTCGTCACACGAACTTTCAATAGCAAATATTTTCATTTAGATTCACCCTTATTAAAAATTTATAAAATATCGATAAAATTAGTATTTTGTATTGCACACGCAAAAATTACAATACGTACAAAAACAAAACGTATTTACTTTTAGAAAAACAAATTATTATTTTATAGCAAGTTCCATAACCCATCCGTCTTCTGTGGGCTGGCTATATAAGTTAGACCTTTTAGCTAATTTTGTAAAATTAAATTTTTCATAAAAACTAATTGCGATATGATTTGAGCAGCGAACTTCCAATGATATCGATTTTACGTTTTGATTTTTACACGTGTCAATCATATTTTCCATTAAATCGGATGCAACTTTTTGGTTTCTATATTTTGGCAATACAGCTATGTTGTTTAAATAAGCTTCATCTGACAATATTGTGTAATCTATTATACCAAACACTTGAGATTTAATTTTGGCAATATAAATATGATTATATGGATAGGAATTTGTAATTTTTAATGTAGATTCCGACAAGTTTGTTTGATTAAGGCAGGTTTTATATATTTGTAAAGTTTGATCAATAAAGTCACTGGTTAGTTTACAAAACTCCATAACTTCCCTCTTTAATAAATTTGTTATTAATTTTTAGCATCATACCATGTTTTTCCAATATAAACATCAGCGACCAGAGGAACAGACATTGGAGCTGCGTTTTCCATTTCCTCTCTTAAAATGTTTGCGGCAGCTTTAGCATCTTTTTCGCTAGATTCTATTAGAAGTTCATCGTGGATTTGCAAGATTAAATTAGCGTCTAAATTTTCTTCTTTTAATCTTTTGCTTACATTAACCATTGCAATTTTTATTATATCTGCGGATGTTCCTTGAATAGGAGTGTTTCTCGCTATTCTCTCTCCAAAAGATCTGATATTTTTATTTTTTGAGTTTAGTTCAGGAACATCTCTTAAGCGTCCGAACATGGTTTTTACATAACCGTTTTCTTGTGCACTGGCAACAATATTATCCATATATTGTTTTACACCAGAATATCCATTAAAGAAAGAATCTATATATTTTTTAGCTTCTGCAACAGATGTTTCAATATCTTTAGACAAGGAAAAAGCACTTACTCCGTATATAACTGAAAAATTTATTATTTTTGCGTGACGTCTAAGTTCTGGAGAAACATCTTCTGGGCTAACTCCGAAAACTTCAGAAGCAGTTAATGCATGGATATCTTTGTTATTTTGAAAAGCTTCAATCATTTTAGTGTCATTAGAAATTTCGGCCAAAATTCTTAGCTCAATTTGTGAATAGTCAGCATCAATTAGAACTTTTCCTGGAGCAGCAACAAAAAATTTTCTCATTTCACTGCCAATATCTGTTTTTATAGGAATATTTTGCATATTGGGTTCAGTTGAACTAATTCGACCAGTTTTTGTTTGAGTTTGTTTGAAACAAGAATGTATTCGGCCATCTTTCTCCACAACTTTCATAAGGCCCTTAACATATGTGGACATCAATTTAGTTAGTGTTCTATATTCAATTAGGTTTTGAGCAATAGGGTGATATTTCACTAGTTTTTCAAGCACATCAGAGCTAGTTGAATATCCGGTTTTTGTTTTTTTACCTTTAGGTAGATTCAATTTTTCAAACAAAATATGGCCTAATTCTTTAGTTGAGTTGATATTAAATTCTTCGTCAGCATATTTAAAAATTTCACTTTTTAAATTGTTAATTTTTAAAGAGAGAAAATCTCCAAATTCTTCTAATGAATTCATATCTATTGCAAATCCTAAAAGCTCCATATCTGCCAAAACTTCAGATAATGGCAGTTCAACATCTTTAAAAATATAATTTAAATTTTTTTGGTCTATTTTTTCTTCTAACAAAGAACATAGTTCAATAAAGCAGAAAGGAAAGCTATCATCACCAAAATATTTGTTACAAATATTTTGAATGCTATGATCTTTTTCTAAAACATTAACTAAATATGATGCAAGATCGCAAGAGAAACTTATGTTGTTAAATTTTAGGTTATTTTGTTTGCAATATTTATATATTTCCTTTGCATTGGTAGTTTTTTTTGGCTTTTTGCTTTTAGATATTATTTCATTAAAAGCATCATTTATATTTGAATCAAATTTAAAAATTTCTTTATCCGAACAAATATATAGATTTTCATCTAAGATAAAATATAGTGAAGATAAACGTTGAACTTGTTTTTTAACATAGTCTATATCTGGGTTTAATATAATATTTTTATTAGAAAAAGAGTTAGATGTTGTAAGTTTGATGTTGTTATTTTTTGTAAATTGATCTAATATTTTCTTTAGCTCAAAATGCTTTAAAAATTCAACAAAATCTTCTGTTTGAACAGAGTTTCGTTTATAGTCGGAAATATTTTTGCTTATTGGAACATTTGTATATATTTCACCGAGCTCTTTGCTGAGCTTACATAACTCTAAGGCATCGTCTGCACTGAGAAGATTTTTAACTCTGTTGGTTGTTTCTAAACTAGAAATATTGTCAAATATATAATCTATGTTATGATATTTGGATATTAAAGAAAACGCTGTTTTCTGACCAATTCCTTTAACTCCTGGTATATTGTCTGAAGAATCTCCCATTAAAGCTTTAACTTCTAGTAGTTCTTTTGGGGTTACGCCATATTCTTCTAATATTTTTTTCTCGTCGTAATAAATCGCTTCTTTGTTGGTAGATAGACGAACCCAAACATCTTTTTTTATTAATTGTAGACTGTCTCTATCCCCTGTTGCAATGTAGCACTCTATGTTTTCTTTAGAGCATATGTTTGAAATGGTTCCCAATATATCATCAGCTTCAAAACCTTCTTTTTCGCAAATGCATATTCCGAGTAAAGATAGCATTTTTTTAACTTCTGTAAGTTGAAGAGCCAAATCATCTGGCATTTTGTGTCTTGTGGCTTTGTATTGATCATATTTTTTATGACGAAATGTAGGTGCTTTTAAATCGAATGCAGCAACAACATATTCAGGTTCAATTTCTTTTAACATTTTATCGAGAACATTATAGAAGCCAAAAATGGCATTTGTTGGGAAACCTTTGGAGTTGGTTAATCCTCTTATTCCATAAAAAGCTCTATTTAATATACTGTTTCCATCTATTGCTAATAATTTCATATAAGTTATAACCCCATTATTAATATTATAAGTTTTATTATAAAATATAAACCCCGTTTACCAAAACGCACACTAGGTGGTTAGCAAAGGGGTTAATATTTTGAAATCTTTAAACTAATAAAGAAATTGGCCGATTCTTTGACGCTCTCCAAAGACATAAACTAGGAATGAAAGGTACTATTGGTATAACCGAAAATATTACTGTTAAAACCAAGTAGATTAAGTTATCTGGAGAATATGCATCAAGAATACGTGAAAAACACATTAGTTTTATAATTAATATAGCGAAAAGTAATCCCAAAATAACAAAATAAAGTGATACTATGTGAAAATTATAAGATACAAGTATTAAATAAAAAATAAAAAATAAGGAATTAACAATTGGTAGTGTTATACCAAAATAGGTTTTTTTATTTGATGTTTTATTAATGTCATCACATACTTTTCCAATAGCATAAACATCTAAAAGAGGAATCCACGCTAGAAAAGCCCATTTAAGATTTCTGCTTTTCATAAGTCTGAAAAAAGCTAATGATGAAAAAAAATAAGTTAAAATGGGTGGTGTGATTATTATCAAAAGAAAAATTAATGAAGATGTGTTTCCATGAACAATAGAGGAAAAAAAACAATGTAAACACATATTAACACCTCCCTTATGTATAAATTAAAAACTTCTCACAAAGCTATTAAATCAAATAAATATTAACTGCATATTAACAATTTATAAATATATTTTGTCTTTCAAAAACATGTTTGTCACAATATTAGTTGGTGCCTAGTTATCATAAATTTTATCCTGTTTAATTACAAACAGGTTGATTTTTTGAAGCTTTTAAGAGACATAAACTAGGAATAAAACTAATTATTGGTACAATCATAAATATTTTAGTTAATAAAAAATAATTTGAATTGTTTGGAGTATATTCTTTTAGTATTAGTTCGTAGCATTTTAACTCTTTATACACTAAAGAAGAATATAATGATAAAATAATAAATACCTTAAATGGAAGTGGAATAACGGGAATAAACATAGCTAAAATGAGACAAAAACATAGCCTATCTAATATAGTGCTAAAATTAGTTTGTTTGCCTTGTTTTTCATTAATATCATCGTAAACTCTTCCAACAGCATAATAAGATGCAAAGGGAATCCAAGCTAAAAAAGCCTTTTTTAAATTTCTACTTTTCATAAATCTGTAGAAAGCTAAAGAGAAAAAGGTATATTGTAAAATAGACATAGCAAATACCGCAAAACCTAAAACAACAAATAGAGCAAAAACTATATCGGAGCTACTCATAAAAAACATCCTTTCCAAAATAGACTTAATCAATCTATATCACCAACTATTCTTTTGCTTGAGGTACAAGGTTGATTTTTTGAAGCTTTTAAAAGACACAAGCTAGGAATAAAAGGAACTATTTGTATAATTGAGAATATTATTGTTAAAATGAAATAATTCGAATTATTTGGAGCATATTCTTTAAAAATACAGTTATAACATATCAATTCTAAAATTAACATTGCAAAAGATAGCTCAATATTAATAATTGTTGATGATAGGAATGATGCAATATAAACACACTCTATAACTAACATTATAACGCTAAAATGAGTATTTTTACTTTTCGATTCATTAATGTCATCACAAACTTTTCCAATGGTATAGACGTTTACAATAGGAATCCAAGCTAAGAAGGCATTATCTAAATTTCTATTTTTCATAAATCTATAGAAAGCAATTGATGAAAAAACATATGTCAAAATGAATGAAAGCATAAATGCAAAGAACAAAGAAATAACTAAAACCAATATCCCACTGCTCAAATCATTTATGAAGAATAACGATTTTAAAATATGTCTAACCAATGTTTATACCAACTAATCCTTTGTTTCAGAAACTGGTTCGTTTTTTGAAGCTTTCAACAGGCATAAACCAGGAACGAAAGGTGCTATTATTGGAAAGATTGAAAAAATTACTGTTAAAACAAAGTAGCTTGGATTGTTAGGAGCATATTTTTTGAATATAAGGTGGAAACATATTAGTTCTAAAATCAAAACTGCAAATCTTACTAACCAAGAAGAAGTATTGATTACATCTAATCCATTAACTGATATATGCAAGAAACCTGGCAACCACATAATAGCACTAAGTATTAGTAAAATAATACCAAAATAAGTCTTTTTTCCTTGTTTCTCATTAATGTCATCATAAACTTTTCCAAAAGTATAATGGCGTACAATAGGAATCCAAGCTAAAAACGCATTGTCAAGATTTCTGTTTTGCATAAATCTGTAAAAAGCTAATGATTGGAAAATATATTCTAAAATAAACATAATAAATAGTATTAAGACAAGGGCTATGAAGAAAAGAACCACTCCGGCACCAAATCCAGCCATGCTGGCTGCAACATTATTTAAATTCATTTTAAAACATCCTTTCAAGATAAAATATAATTTAATTTAATTTAATTATTAATATACTCACTGATTATTGTCTTTTAAAGATTCAGGTTCATTTGTAGATATGGAAAGGAAGATAGCTGAATCAATTAACGAATCTTTAAGCACAAATAAGTTCAAAACTATTACAACACATAATAATCCCGATAATTTTGGAACATAGTCTTTAAAAATATTATGTGCATATATGCAATAAAAAATATTAAACAATAAAGAAACTATATAAATAATTGTTATCATAATTAAGAATGAATTAACTTTATTATTAATAAAATTTGTCCAATAATCATAAGAAATTGTATATGTGCTTGAAGCAGCAGCACCTAAGAATTCGGCTATTGATACAAACAAAAATACAAAAAGTATTAATGAACTAACACCATTTAGAACAGATAAAGTTAATAAAATTCCCTTGTGAGATGATTTAACGTTTTTTTGCTTATTAATATCATCGCTAATTTTACCAAAGAGATAGTATCTTGCAAAAGGAAACCATGCTAAATATGCGTTATCAAAGCTTCTATTTTTAGCCATTTTATACATTCCAAAACCTTTAAGGCAATATGAAGCTACACCGCATAGCAAAATAATTATAAAGAATATACATATGTACAACTCAGCAAATGAAGTCCAAAAGCCTGTTAAAAAACCAGAACTAAAGCTACTAGCGGCACAAGAATATATCATAACAATACCTCCAAATATTATAACATCTTTTATGTTATTTATTAATAATTATTGGTTTTTACTTTATTTAAAAACTCAAAAACAGGAGTGTTTCTGAATATTAAAAGAACTAAGAGTGATGGAATAAACTTTAAACTTAGGAAGCAACTACCGAAAATTGCCAATAATATATATGTAGAAGAATAATTTTTATTATATTCCTTATATATGGTATAAAAGCATGAAAAATTTAAAACAAAATTTGTAATTAGGGATATAATAAACAAAAATGAACAAACAAAAATAATAAGACGTATTGAGTAAGATGGAAAGGAAAAGTTGACATGTGTGGTATCTAAGTTAGAGTTGGGCTCTAATACAGAGTTTAAGATTTTTTCATATAAATCCGGAATATAGGTTTTTAGTAGAAATATTGAAATACCACCAAAAATTGTTGACATTAACCATGATATTAAAAGAAAAAATTTGTTAAATGTTTTTTTGAAGTAGTTTCTATTTATAGAATCAGATATATTACCTAAGGTAAATGTTGAGTTTAAAACAGGAATAAATGCAATATATTTGTGTTGCATTTTTCGTTTGTTCATTAACGAAAAAAAAGACAACGCACTAAAGATATATTTTAATGTAAGCATTGCTATAAATAATATAATTTGCATATTTATTCCATATATACTTGCTATAAAAATCACCTCGAACGACAAAATACAACGAAATTAACATACTTGAATTATATAATATACATTTTTCTATGTCAAGAAATATTGCAAAATATTATACAAAAGTGAAGTCTCAACACGTTATGCGAAAATAATACAAAAAAATTACAAAAAAGCAAAAAAATATTTTTGTTAAATATAACGGTTGATTTTATATAAAATGTGGTTTTTAATGGTTTTTTTGTGCGAATCATATAATTTTTAGCGGTTTTTTGGTGCTTGGTGTAAACCGAGTTGTGCATAATTAACAAAAATCACCCGTTTTATGATATTGACTTTTTTATAAAATTTGGATATAATAGATACAAAACAGTTACAAACTTGTTACATTAAAGATTATGGCATCCTTGTGTTGGGAGAAAATGATTTAAAATTGTTTATTGTTTGTTACTATTTTATTTTAGAAAGGAATTTTGTTTTATGTTATCATATATGACTAATTTTAAGAAAGGAAATTTGATAAAAACAACATATAGACTTTTGATAAGTTTAACACTTGTTTTATCTGTTGTTTTGTTTACTGGTTTTATGCATGCACGAAAAATAGTTACGGTTGTGGATGGGGAAGAAATAGTAAAATTTCCCACATTGAAAACTGATATTGGTGAAATTTTAAAAAGTAAAGATGTTTATGTCTTTGATCAAGACCAGTGTGATGTGCAAGATGATGGGCATGACATAACGATAACTATAAGTCGTGCTGTAAATGTTTCATTAATTGTTGGAGAAGAAAGAAAAAATGTTCTTATAAATCCTTATGCAAAAGTATTTGATGTTATAGAAAAATGTGGAATAGAACTTGGTTCTGATGACATTATTAATGTGGACAAAAATGCAGATATATATAATGGAATGGAAATTTTAGTTAACAGAGTTTCATATAATTTGCGTGAAGAAGCTGAAGAAATTGCGTTTGAAAATATTATAGAAAACACAGATGAGCTTTATGAAGGTCAAACTCAGTTAAAAGTTACCGGACAAAAAGGAGAAATTAAGAAGGGATATGTTGACAAGTTTATAGATGGAAAATTGGTTGAAACTATTGAAAAATATAATAATGTAACGAAAACACCAGTTAACGAAGTTGTTCTTAAAGGAACAAAAAAGAAAGAATTGCCACCAATTGGAGCGAATGCACCAACCGAATATAAAAGAGTGATTTCTGGAAAAGCAAGTGCATATAGCGGAGGAGGACGTACATCAACTGGTAAAAAGGCTGCACGTGGTTTAGTTGCGGTTGATCCAAGAAAGATTCCTTATGGAACCAGATTATATATTAGTTCTCCGAGTGGATATGTTTATGGATATGCTGTTGCGGCTGATTGTGGGGGCATGATGCTTAATGGTTCGAGATTGGTTGATTTGTATATGGATAATAAACAGGAATGTGAAAGATTTGGCGTAAGAGATGTGAATATATATATATTGTAATTTAAACATAAAACCAAAAAGACTCAATTTATTTTGAGTCTTTTTTACATGCAAAATAATTTTTTGATTATAGATAATTTTATGTTAAGTGTGTGAAAATTTAAAACCGATAGCAATATCGCGCTTTGTTCATAAAAAATTAACAAAATATTAATAGCATGTTAACAAATGTCACACACAACATTGATACACTTATTGTGTTTTGAAAATTTTTTGTTTTTGGAGTGTGATTTATTTTGGGTAAATTAACAAAAGTTTTATCATTAGTGTGTAGTGCGGCATTAATTTTTAGTGTACCTTCCGTTACTTTGGCAAATTTGGAACAGAAAGTGGCACAATTGAAAGGAAATGCAGCTATACGTATAAAGAAAATAGACGAAACAATTGAAAAATTAGAGAAAACAAAGACATTAAGAAAAACAAAATTGAGTTCTGTTGAGGAAAAAATAGGTAATTTACAAAAGGAAATAGACGATTTATTAAAACAGTTTGAAAAAGAAAAGGTTAATGAAGATATTGTTTCAAAAATTAATTCTATAAAAAGTGATTTAGCAAAAGAAAAAGATAATTGCAATGAATGCAGAGAAACGTTAGATAGTTTGACTGCTGCGTTATTAAGTAATGAGCAGGGTGAGGGCGATGAGGAATTATTATTATCTAAAAGTATTGCTCAGGAAAATTTTGATAAATCATCTAAAAAAGTTCAGGAATTAGAAGATGAACTGAAGAAACTGGAAATATTAAAATATGATTGTAAAGATAAAGATTTGAAAATTAAATTAGAAAAGTTGAATGAAGAAAAATCAAAACATGAAAAAAAACGTAATGAGTTAAAAGAAGGAATAGAGCGATGCGAGAAAAAATGCAATAAGTGGGTTAATGAAAGAAAACAAGTGGACGAGATGTTGGCAGGGGCAATAGCTTATGCAGAATACTTGGATCAACGAAATAAAGAAGATTTCAAGGTATGGAATAAGATTTTATCGGGAGATCAGAATGAAAATAATGTGTTAGATGGTCAGAAGATAGAAAAATCTTGTGGTATATTTGCGGCTACTAATGTTATAAATCATTATGTCAGTTGTTATGATGCTTGTGATGGTGTAACACTAATACAAGGATTTAATGATGTAATAAAGTCTTATTTATCACATGGAGGAAAAAAAGAAAATTTAAATAAAGTTTTGGGTTATGAAGAATTGAAAGAATATTTGAGTAAATTCAAATTTCGTAGAGATGTGCAGTGTGTTGATGTAGAAGAATCTAAAGAAGAACCTAAAAAAAATGAAGATATACCCGTAACGGATGAAGAAATATGTAGACAGATTGATATGCTAAGGCTTGAAGATCGATTTGTGGATTGTGGCGACGTACTTAGAAGAGGTGGTAAATTTGTAGAATGTGGAATAATATCAAGGACTTTGCCAATTAGTACATATAATGTGGTTTACGAAGAAAGAATGTGTAATATACCTAAATTGGAAGAGGAAATACAGAAGCAAAAAGAGAATATAAAGGATATTTTAGTTGCCCATTTTCAAGAAAAACGTAGCCCGGTATTGAATCTTAATAATGGACATTGGCAAACATTTGCTGCATATGATCGTATAGATAATAGAATATTATTAGTAGATTCTTCTCCGGCTAGAGTAGAGTGGGTTGATTTAGATGTTGTTTTGAAGAATGCCATATCTGTACATGAAGATAAATTACATTGGGGTTTTGTGTTTTTTATTCTTGACATATCAGGGGGAGATGACTATTTTGGTATAGATTTAGGCAATCCTTTTACAGAGGAGCAAAAAGCAAGAGTAATTAGAATTGTAACCTTGTGTTGTGGTTAAATTGACATAGTGGATTGTTAATATTAATTTAACAATCCACTAATTATTTGTTACTACAAAAATGACACTATGTTTTTCGAAATATAGATATTTTCTATGGAATGAAAGAGGTAGATCGTGAGTACGAAAAGAGTGTATTAAAGAAGAATGTTTTCTACATTATACATGTTTCAAGCATAGCTATATTGTTGGTTGGCTATTTTGGTTTATATATAGATGATAAAAAAAGAAATAGATAAAAATTTGGAATTGAATGGTTTGGATTTAGCTACAAAAAGTAGTTTCGTTATGATATATGGGGTTGATAGTAAAAACCGTCATTAAAGATCTAGTGCCAAATATAATGAATTTTGAATCAAATGTAAGAATATCAAACAACAACTTAGATAACAATAATGGTAATAATATCATCAATGATAACATAAGGGATAGTTTAAATGATAATATTGTTGCTGAGGTAGTTTCAAAATTGGTATAAAAATGATTTAAATGAACATGAAAAGTATGCTGGTCAACATTCAATTTTTAAAGGGCTGTGTGAAGTGTTTCAAAAATTAATTGACTCATATGTTTTTGATAATAAGGAGTTAAGTCAGGAACAGTTTAAAAATAAAGTACACAAAAATGCAGCAAGAATAATTGGTGTGTTAGACAGAATAGTTGATTTATTGAGCGTAGAGTAATATATTTGTTAAATAGAATTTAAAAACCATGCACAAATAGTGTGTGGTTTTTTTGATGTTCACAAAAAATTTACTATTAGTTTATTTGGAGTACATAAAAGTTATATAAAATATGCATTGTGGGTTAGTAATTAAGTTAAAAAATATAGAGGAGATAAAATTATGAAACTGAAAGTAAAAGTATTAAAAAGAATTATTTCGGTGTTGTGTGCAATATCCATGTCAACATCATTTGTAATAACTTCTGCTGGAGCTATTGATACAAACAATGCAGAAGCTGCATTTTCTATGCAATATATGAATATTTTACCTAAACCAGGGGAAGATAATTTTGATAAATTTTCAGGGAAATATGAACGTAATGAAATTGAAAATAATCAATATACCAATACATTACAAAAAAATATATATTATGTAAAATACCCTAAAGATAATGACACGAATTTTAGAACTGATAGAGAAGAAATAGATGAAAAACAAGTTTATGAAGACATAAAGAAGACGGTAGCTGATTTAAAACAAAAAGTTAAGGACAGAACACCATATGAAGGCATAGATGATGAGACGGCACAAATAGGAATACAATATAACCAAATAAGTAAACACTATAAGATGCCTGAGAAGATGCGTTTAGCAAAAGCGATATATCGTTGGGTTGCTAAAAAAATACCATACGATCATGATAGTTTGAAAAGAATTAATGGTGAGTCTTTAAGAAAACCTCAGGATGCATTATATGTTTTTGCTAAAAAAACTGGTGTATGTGCAGGAAAAGCTAATCTTGCTAACTTAATGATGAGGATTGCTGGGATACCATCTGCGGTTATTGTATCAAGAACGCATGCGTTTAATGCTATTTATTTAAAAGATACGGTTAATAATCGTGAAGGATGGACATTGATAGATTCAACTTGGGGTGCTACGTCATCTGATCAGGAGATGCAAGCTGGTAAAAAAGCTAAGGTTAAAACATTTAAAGATATTTTGGAAATATCTTGGCATAGGTTTGTGGACACTGGATTTGAAGAAGTGAACAATGAGTATGTTGAAAGAATTAATAATATTAATAGATTACATAATCATGCGAGTTTAAAAGATAGTAAAGAGTATACTGAAAAATTCTATACATTATGTGAAAATTTGTTTGAACAGTATAAGAATGAATATACAAATAATATTAACATACTTAAAAATGGTAAAAATAAGCAAGCAGAAGACAGAATTAAAGCTATAGTTGATGATATGAATCAAAGAATAAAAGCTGAAATTGACAAATTAAATCAGCAATATAATAATATAGCTAAATTTGAAAGTTTTAAAATAATTTTTGTGGATCATAATGTGAAAAAACCACTAGAAGACACTTTAGCGGTTGAAATGAAGGTGGATTTTCCTTTACAAGATGCTATGCAGGTTGCAGAAAAACTTGTATATTGGTCAGACAAAAGGAAAGAATTTTTCCCAGGATTTTATGACAAATCACTTTCTTTTGAATATGCCAATGAGAATATTATTGACAAAAGAGCACATAAATTTGAACAGATAGTTTTTGGAAATTGGTTTGATAATTTTGAAGCATATAAAAGAGAGGTTATGGATTTAAACATAAATGGAGTAAAATATGAAGTATTAGGCAGCAAAGAAGGTAAGAGTGACGGATTTGAACTAACTGGAGACATAAACAATCCATTAGAAAATGTTGTAATATCACCTGATTTGGTAGGTTTTGGACTGAAATTTAAAATAGGTTCTGGTATAAAATCGTTAACTTTAAAAGGCTATGAAAGTATAGACTGGTCTAGTTCTAGAAGATTAAAAAGTGTTGATGTAACTGAATCTAAAAAGTATATGGCTGAAAATGGTGAGCTCTATAAGATCAAAGAAGATGGATCAAAAGGTGAAAAATTAATTGTTCCTCATGGAATTAAGTTTATAGATAATAGAAATGTAGCATTTAATGAAGAAAAAGTTAAAGAGGAATATGAAAAAGTATTGAACGAATTAGCTGCAAAGAATGATGAGTTTAGATCCTGGAGAGATAATGATGAAAACAGAGGCAAAGTTGTTGAAGATCCAAAAGTAAGAAGCAAGAGAATAGAGGCAATTGCACTGTATAGAGAATTATATAATAAATTTGATGTTAAAAAGGCTGAACAATTTATCAAAGTGGCAAAAGAAGCTATAGATATGATGGACAAGTTTAAGACAGATTATGAAAAACAGCAAGTTGAGCAAGAAAGATTAGAAAAAGAAAAGTTACAAAACCAAGAAAAACTAGGAAAAGCTAAAGATAAATTGATTGAGAATATTAATGAATATGATAATTGGTTAAAATCTAAAAATAAGCAAGATGATTATATTGTTAACCAAAAAAGAGATGAGATGACAGAGCGTTATAACAATATAATTAATAATCCAACTAATGAAAATGTGACAGATTTTGAAGAATCTGTAGAAGATATTATTGATAGTATTAACTCATCTAAACGTATATATTTTTGGGATGAAAGCAATAAGAAACATAAAGATTTAGTGAACAAGTATAAGGAATTTTATAACTGGGTAAATTCAGAAAATGTTTCTGAAGAAAAATATAAAGATGTTTTGGATAAAAAGACTGAAGCTGTTGACTTTTTCAAATCAAATTGTAATTTCAATATAATTGGCGAAAATGATATGGAAAGATTCTTAACATTGTCAAAAGAAGCTATAGACATGATGGACAAGTTTAAGGCAGATTATGAAAATGAAAAAGTTAATATCTTCAGAGGAAAGATAGAAGCAGATAAGAAAGCAAAAGAAGAACAAGCAAGATTAGAAAGAGAAAGAAAAGCAAAAGAAGAGCAAGAAAGATTAGAGAGAGAAAAGAATATTAAGAGTGAATATAAAAAGGTATTAAACGAATTGGATGCAAAGAATAAGAAGTTTAGAGCTTGGAGAGATAGTGATGAAAACAAAGGAAAAGTTGTTGAAGATCCAAAAGTAAGAAGCAAGAGACTAGAGGCAATTGCACTATATAGAGAATTAGATAATAAATTTGATGTTGAAAAGGCTGAGCAATTTATTAAAGTGGCTAAAGAAGCTATAGACATGATGAACAACTTTAAGGAAGAATATGATATCTTCAGAGGAAAGATAGAAGCAGATAAGAAAGCAAAAGAAGAACAAGCAAGATTAGAAAGAGAAAGAAAAGCAAAAGAAGAGCAAGAAAGATTAGAAAGAGAAAGAAAAGCAAAAGAAGAGCAAGAAAGATTAGAGAGAGAAAGAAAAGCAAAAGAAGAACAAGAAAGATTAGAGAGAGAAAGAAAAGCAAAAGAAGAACAAGAAAGATTAGAGAAAAAGTATCAGGAAGTTTTAAAACAATATATTGAAAAAATTAAATATATTAATTTAAACTTTGTTATGAAAGGAATTAAGGCGAATTGGAACGAACTTATACCGAACAAAAAAGATATTCAAGATATTAAGAATAAATTGGCAGTAAGTTTTGATTTGGACGAGGCTGATAAGTGTATAAAATTCTTAGAGTCTGCTATAGAGAATATGGATAAATTCATAAAAGAAAAAGAAGAACAAGTAAGATTAGAGAGAGAAAAGAATATTAAGAGTGAGTATGAAAAGGTACTAAACGAATTGGATACAAAGAATAATGAATTTAGAAGCTGGAGAGATAGTGATGAAAACAAAGGAAAAGTTGTTGAAGATCCGCAAGTAAGAAGCAAGAGACTAGAGGTAATTGCACTATATAGAGAATTAGATAATAAATTTGATGTTGAAAAGGCTGAGCAATTTATTAAATTAGCTAAAGAAGCTATAGATATGATGGACAAGTTTAAGACGGATTATGAAAAACAGCAAGTTGAATAAGTGAGATTAGAGAAAGAATAGAAGGAACGAGTAAAAAAAGAGTTTATTGATGAAAACAAACTTAATTATATAAAAACCATGCACAAATAGTGCGTGGTTTTTTGTGTGTTAACAAAAAATTTACGACTAGTTTATTTTTTTGACATAAAAATTTGTTATTATCAGAGTCTGTAAATTAGTAATATTAATTTGTGTGTGGTATTGGAAGGTGTTAAATTTATGAAATTGAAAATAAAAATGTTAAAAAGAATGGTTTCTGTTTTATGTTCAGTTGTTATATCAACATCGAGTATTGTTACTTCTGTGGGTGCTGTTGATGGCAAAAAAGATGGTGCGGTATATAAAAAGAATCCATTAAGTTCTAACGGAGCATTTACGATTAAAAAGCCTGTAAATGGTTTTGATCAAAATAAAAGTATTGTTATGTCTGAAGAAGACTTTTTGAGAAATGATAGCCAAGTAGATTTTGGAGAATTGGATAGATTTGAAAATTTATCAGATTCTGTGGGAAAAAATTCTGGGGAAACTGATAGTTCAACAAAAAGCACAAGAGAAAATTTTGCGGGAAATTTCTCGAGTGATGAGAAAAAAAGTGATGAAAATTTTGATGATTCTATTAATTTAGATATGGAGTTAAGTGAATCGTTTAATAATAGCAATGTTAATTTAAAACATGAAGATGAGGATAATGTGAATCTTGGTAATTCTTTTGATTTAGATATGGGGTTAAATGAATCATTTAATAGAATTAAAAGAGAAAGAAATAATTTGAAAGATAAAGGTGAGAATGCTTTAACCTTTAGCGAATTCAGTGATTTAGATATGGAGTTAAGTGAGTCTCTTAATAAAAATAACAAAGAAGAAAATGATTTGAATGATAAATGTGAAGATATTTTAAACTTTGGTGAATTCAGTGATTTAGATATGGAATTAAGTGAATCATTTACTAAAGATAAAATTGATTCAATTTATGAAGATGGGGATATAGTAAATCTTGGAGATTCGTTTAATTCAAAAATAAAAGTAAATGAAGCAGCTGTATTGAAAGAAAAAAATGGAAAAAATTTGATTCAAGAAAGAAAACCGTTGCCAAAATTATTTAAGAAAAAGATAATAAATTCTAAAAAAGTTTTGAATGACAAATCACAAAAAAACAGTAGAAATGTATTTAAGAAAAAAACAATAAAATCCCAAGGCTTTTTTAGTAACAAAAAAGTTCAAGATAGTGGAAAGAAGCCTGCAGAATCATATATGAAAGCAGTAGAAAAAATACAAGCAATGTGGAAAGGACATGATTTTAGAAAAAAAGAAGATTTAGCTTATGCAATGGTAGTGTTGCACAGTGTGTTTGATAATCACGTTAAATCAGAGTTTTTTAAGGCGATCAAAGAAGAGACAAACAAACAAAGGCAGAATATAGTAAAGAATAAAGTATCAGGAGCTAGATTATTTAAATCTAAACGATAAGTTAATTATATTGAATTATGGAATCAACCTTGGATAATTTGTAGGTTTAAAAATATAAAATTATTAATAAAAAATTAACACAAGATACACTTTGTGTTAATAAAGTTTTGATATTATCTAACCGTAAGGAAAAAAACACTATTTGTGATTAGCTATAAGTTTGATGAGGGGGTAATTTTATGAAAATAAAAATAATCAAAAAAATACAAGCAATATGGAAAGGACATGATGTTAGAAAAAAAGAAGATATAGCTTATACAATGTTAGTATTGCGCAGTGTATTTGATAATAACGTTGAATCAGACTAAAGAAGAGACAAGCAAACAAAGGCAGAATATAGTAAAGAATAAAGTATCAGGAGCTAGATTATTTAAATCTAAATAGTAAGTTAATTATATGTGATTATATAATAAACCTTGGATAATTTGTAAGTTTAAAAACATAAATTTGTTAACAAAAAATTAACACAAAATACATTTTGTATTAATAAAGTTTTGATACCATCAAACCGCAAAGGAAAAACACTTTTTGTGGCTGACTAAAAGTTTGAGAGGGGGATAATTTTATGAAAATAAAAATAATGAAAAAAATGATTGCTATTATGTGTGCTTCTAGTATATCAGCATCATGTGTATCAACAACTGTTGGAGCTTTTGATGAACAAGAAATAGAAAATCAGAGAGAAGCTGCAAGGGCAGTAGCAGCTGCATATTTAAACCCCGACGAAGAGGCAAAAGATGATGCAAGAGAGGAAGATATAGAATTATCAATTGCTATGCAGGAAATGTATGATCAGGCAGATAAAGAAAAAAAGGTAGGGAAAATACAAGCTGCATTTAGAGGATTTGAGGCAAGAAAGAAATTTAAAAGACAAGAACTTCTTAAGAAGGTAGTAGACAGAAAGGATCAGCAAGAAAAAGGACTAGAATCAGCAAAATTACATAAGTGGAATGGAATAGCAAAGAAAGAACAATTAAATGATAATGCAAAAAGAATTCAGAACTTCTGTAAAGGTATTGTAGAAAAACAGAGAAAGAAAAAAGAATTGGCTAAAAATTGGTTCGGTGCTCAACAATGGGAAGATATAGCAAATAAGTATAGGAATAAGAAGTTGGCTGAAAATTTGGCAGAAGTAGAAAACAAATTCCAAAAACAAGATTTGTTGAAAATGATGGAAGACTTGAAACAAAATAGGGAAGCACAAAAAAGAGCACAAAAAAATTGGAAGGAAGAAGCAAAGGTTTAATGCTATTAAAGAGATAATAAGAGAAGATGTTCTTAAAGGAATTGTTGGAAACAAAATATCAAAAGAACAACAAAAAGAAGAGGTAGCTTTACGCAAATGGCATGGTCAAGCAAAAAAAATAGATATAAATGATAAAACAACAAAAATACAAGCAGTATTTAGAGGTCATAAATTTAGAAAAAAAGAAGACCAAGCCGATGCTATAGCAATACTATATGATGTGCTGGGTGGTCATGGTAAGAAAGTTGCTTTTGATGTTATGAAAAATAATGGAATAGTCAAGAATAAAGTATCAGGAGCTAAAATAGTCAAGAATAAAGTATCAGGAGCTAAAATAGTAAAAAATAAGATATCAGTGGCTAATTTGATTAAACCTAAAAAGGATGAAAACAAAGCAAATGACGATATTTTTGAAAATATAAATGCAAATATTCAAAATGATATGTTTTCTTCGTTTAGAGCAGATTTACCTCAAAATAATAACATTAACAATAACGAAGATTTTGAAGGAAATAACCTTTTTGCTTCATTTGGACCAAAGATAGATAATGATGAAAAAAGAGAAAATAATGTATCATTTGAAGACCCAGATGATGAAATGGAAGCTAGAGCAGAAGCTATGTTAGACATTATGGAGGGAGCAGGAAATTTTGCAGTAAATGGTGTGAAAACGGTATGGAATGGTGTAAAAACATGCGTAAATTTCCTCAATCCTTGGAAAAAATAGAAATAATTTATAAATAAACAAAAAAGACTACACATATAAATTGTGTGGTCTTTTTTGTTGAAAAATTAGAAAAAATTATTATACATAAATGATATTTTTTGTTTTTTTATGTTGAAATTGCACATATTGTTGGTTGAATTTTTATAAATACTACAATGAATAATTGGTGAAAATGTGATTTAATATTAATATAAAATTGATTTTAAAGGGTGGTATAACTATGAGAACAAAAATTTTAAAAAGAGTTTTTTCTTTTGTGTTTGCGATGAATATGTTAGTGACAGTGTCTTTTGTTGCTAGTGCTGCTCCGCCCAAGACGTCTAAAAAACATTGTCATAGTTACAGTATGGGTTGCGATAAAAATGAAATAAGTTTAGGACGAATTATATATAATAACAAAGTAGAAGAATATAAAAAAATGGGATATGAAGATGGACTTAATAACGTCCCAATGAGTGTAAATATACCTAGAGGATATTTTAAAGTATATGAAGATGAATATAAAAAAGGTCAATTGATATATAACGAGGATAGAGGTAAAATAACAAAATCTAATATAAAAAACAATATTTCATTTGGTGATAATAGTTTTTATGTAGATGAAACTGAAAATAAAGATGTAGCTATAAATTTAAAAAAAAATATAACTGGAAATAAAATATATGATAATAAAAACAATAACGTGCAAGAAAAATATGATAACAAACTAGAAGAATATAAGAAAAAAGGATATGAAGATGGAGTTAATAATATTTCAACAAAACCTTTTGTTCCTAGAAAATATAGGAAAGATTATAATGCTGAATATGAACGTGGACAAGAAGAATATAGAAATAAAGCTATTGGAAAATTTGGCTATGAAGATGGAATAAAGAATCGTGTTATGATGGAAAATGTGCCAGCACCATATCAGGCAGTATATGAAAGTGAATATAGAAAAGGACTAGTAACTTATTTGAAAGATAATTTAAAGAATCAAACAATTGATTTTGGAAAATTAGTGCCTACAACACTACAAAAAGCCCAAAAATTAGGAGAATCGCATGGTTTAAATAATGTTCCACATAGAGTTGGTGCACCGGAAGATATTCAGGAGGAATATAGTAAAGCTTATTTTTCTGCTAAAAGGAATAAACTATTTATGCAAGGATATAGTGCGGCTATAAATAATAAAAATAAAAAAACACTGAAAAAGGCATATATAATAAGACTATATGGACAGTGGTATAATGCAGGTTTTCAATATGGTCGAGAAGAACATGTTAAACAACTGGAAAAAATCAAAAAACAAGGATATACCGATGGGTTGAAGAAGCATGTTAGAAAAACAAATATACCAAAAGAATATGAGAAAATTTATAGACAAGAATACGATAAAGGACGGGAAAAATATATAGAAAACATGATGGAAAAATTTAAAAAACATAGGATGAAAATGAAAATAAAATATGGAAAACAGGGATAATGTTATTTAAATTGAGGTTTTGGAGGGTCTATTATGCATTTTAAAATGATTAAAAAGTTATTAGCTGTAGTGTTTGCAGCTAGCACCATTGGAAGCACTGTTAGTTCTGTTGGAGCGTTTAATGAAGATGACATGAAGAAAGTCCAAAATGATATTAATGAATATGAAAAGTCGATTAAACAATTAGAAAACACAGTTAAGATGGAGAACATATCAAACCCAGATATATTGCAACAAATTAATCACAGAATAGAAGCAAATGGGAAAATATTAGAATATATTAAAAATTTGATTAATGACAAGGAAGATAAAAATAAAGCTGGAGAAAAGTTAAATGCTTATATTTTAAGTGCAGAGAACTCAAATAAACAATTAGAAAATAAAGATGAAAATCTAAACAAATCATTGGAGGAAACAAAAATAAAAAGAGAAGCTCTTTTGAAAAAACTTATCAAATTATTTAGTGAGCAATCAGATAATCAACAAATGAATGATAATGAAAAAAATAATGTTAATGAGAATGATAATAAGGTGATTGAAGATAAACATAAGATTGAAGAAATATCTGATAAATTAAAGAAAGAAAATGCACAATTTATAAAGTGGAGGGATGATAAAAAAATAAAGATAGAAGATGATTCCACTAAATCAACTAGATTAAAAGCTGTTACTTTAGCTAATTCATTGAGAAAAAATTTTAATGCTAAAAAATCTAAAGAGTTTATAGAATTAGCAGACAAAGCTATGAAAATGATGAATCAATTTAAGCAAAATTATGAAAGCAAAATAGAAAAAGCAAAACAAGAAGAATTACGAAAATCACAGAAAGAATATAAAAAAACATTTAAAAACATATATAATGATTTTTTGTAATATAAACGTGATTTTACGAGCTGGGCAAAAGCTAATGGAGTTGAACATACAAAAACAGACGCTTGGAGTAAGAGAAATATTCTTTTAGACTTTTATAATAAAAATAAGGATTCTAATAAAATTAATAAAGAAGACGTAGAACAATTGATGAATTTAGTAGGAACAACTATAGAACAGATGAATCAATTTAAGCAAAATTATGAAAAGAAAAAATTAGATAATGAGTTGAATAAAAAAATTGAACAATTGAGAGTAGATATGGATAAAAATAATACACCTACAGATTTGAGGAAAACAAAAGAAAACGAATTGCGAGAAGAATTTAATCAAAAGTGGCAAAATTCGGGAAAGAAGAAAAGTATAGCTAAAGACATTAAATTGTTGAAAAAAGAGATAGAAAAGAAGCGGCAATTGATGATAGAAGAACAGAAAGCGTTCGTAAAAGATATATTAAAAACTCATTTTGAATCTAACAAAAAATCTCCAGTATTTATGGTTGGATAAGGTCATTGGAGAACACTTGCTGGGAATAGACAGTTTAATGGTACTGAACAAATTTTGTTAGTGGAATCTCAAGGGAAAAAATTAGTTAAGTGGGTAAGTTTAGATTCAATAGCTGAACAAATTCTTGCTGATAAAAGGGATTATTATGGAAATCAATGTATTGGTTGGGATTTGATTTTATGTGCAAAAGGTAAACAAAGTGATTCTTATACTTTAATGCAATTTGATAGTGCGTCAAAACAACAAGTGATCAATAATGTGACTAAGTTTTAGAAATAATTAATATTAGTTTATAATCAACGAATTTAAATTAATACATTGTTTATTGTAATTAGATATAACAGGAAAAAAGACTACACAAACTATATGTGGAGTCTTTTTTGTTTTGGAACAAGATTTGTTATAATAAGGCTATATCAGAAGTTAATAAATGTTAAATTTTGTTTTTATGGGAGATGGGGATTATGAAAACAAAAATTTTAAAAAAAATAATTTCTGTAATATTTGTTATTAATATGGTGATATATTCTGATATAGATTATGTGGGAGCGATTATCATACCTCAGGGGGTATCGCAGGAGTGTGTTAATATTGTAGAAAAATTGAATACAAATGTTAGTAAACTTAAAATAGAACTTAATAGATTTATAAGCATTAAGTCAAATAATTATGATCAACCAATAAAAGAATATGTTTTTCATGTGGCTGAAGAATGTGAGAAATTATTAGAAGATAGTATTTGTAGATTGGAAGTAGTGGAAATTTCCACGGATAATTGTAACAATAAATTATTGAAAAAGTTAAAAGAAATGGATCGTTTAATTGATAATATAGTTGGCGATATTAGGTATTTTAGTAAAAAATTATTGGATAAAAAACAAGGATTGACGTGTGATGATATTAGAGTTTTTCGATTACATAATGAAATGTTCAACAGTTGTTTTTGTAGAGTTTGCTGGTTTGATGAACAGAACAACAATATTCGAAGTAAGTTTGATGGAAAGTTCAAAGAATATCATGAAATTATTGAAAATTTTGAACAATGGAAATTTTTAAAAAATATAAAACGAAAAGATGATATTACTAAGACAAGTAGAAGTAATGTTGAAGATTATTATAACAAAAACAAAAACAATTTTGATGACAAAAAGGCAACAGAATATATTAAGTTAGTAAATCTATGCATAGAAGAAATAGAAACATTTAAATGCCAATATGGTGACACAAAATTGATAAATGACAAGGAAAGATTAGATAAAGACATTGAAAAACATAATGAAAACAATAATCAGATAAAAGACATTGATTTTAATGGAATGGATTCATTTCAAAGCTTAGATTTTGATGACGGTAACGAAATTAGTGATAATATCTTAAATAATAAAAGTGTTAATATTGATTGGGCTCAACTTTATGAATATGTAGATTTAGAAATTAAAAATATTTGGAAACAAATTATTGAGTTATTATTGAAAGATGATGTTGATTTAAGATTATCCCAAAATAGTAATGATAGCAGCAATCAAGAGAATAAGGTAACAGACATTGATTTTAATGGAATGGATTCATTTTTAAGTTTAAATTCTAACAATGATAGTTATCAAGGTAATAATATTTTGAATAATAAAAGTGTTGATATTGATTGGGCTCAAATTAATCAAAAGGATAAAGAGTGAAATAAATTAGTAAGTCACATGCATTTAAATTAATGTGTGTGACTTTTATTGTTTGTAGAAAATCAAAAAACAACTTGTGAAATTTAATACAAAGCAGATATTTTTAAGTTTGAATAATCAAAACACAGGCAACTGAAATTAATGTAATAACGATGGGTTGTTGAATAAATAAGGTGTTTAATATTGGTGTGATTTAGGTAGTAATTATATTAATGTTAATAGTAGATAATAATTTAATTTATCTAAAAATGGGTATAAAAATTATAACTGAGAATAACAAAGCTTGCACTAAACGTGTTTTTAAGGGCTTGTTCAAAATATATTTACAAATTTGTAACATACAATTAATGTTTATATAGTTTAATATTTTCGTGAGAATTTTTTAATTTAAGTATAAAGGAGATAGTTTTAATGAAAGCATTAGTAATAAAGAAAATGCTAGCGGCATTATGTGCATTTAGTGTCGTGGGAAGTTCTGTTAGTGTTGTAGGAGCCATTCGTGAGAATAACAGTAATGTTGTTAATTTTGTGAGTGATTGTGATGCTCAAATAGAAGCCTTGCAGCAGATGAAAAATGAATTGATCAAAGAAAGAGATGACAAATTAAGAGAGTTAGACGCTGCAATTAGTAGTGATAGAAGAAAGTTAAGATCAGCTAAGAATCTTATTGAAGAAGGTCATAATGAGTTTAGAAATAAGAAAAATAGATTAGAGCGTTACATAAAAATTAACGAGAATGAAAAGATTAGATTATTGAAGGCATGTGCTCAGGAAATTAGTGAAATTGATGGACAGATAGAAGAACTCAAAAAACAGAAATCTGAGTTTGGAAAGAAATCTAGCAATAAAGCAGTGTTTGATAATATCATGAAAGAATTTGAAAACAGCATAAAACGTGATCCAGAAATTCAACGATTTAAAGATTGGGAAAAATTACGCAAAATAGACAGCGATAATGGTAATATTTTTGAAACAGTAGAGGCAAATATTCAAAACAATATATTTTCTTCATTTGGACCAAATGCGTCTGAAAACAATAATATCAATAAAAACAACCATACTGAAGGAGATATTTTTGCTTCATTTGGACCAGCAAACAATATTGACTTGTTTGGATCAATTGTAAATTTTCCAGCTGTTAGTCAGAATAATAATTTAGGTAATGATGAAGGAAATAATAAAGTAAATAATTCACTGTTTGGTTCGATTATGGACATTAAAGGAAACAATGATGAAAATAATAGTGATAATTTAACGAATTCAAAAACAACATCACAGCAAATTAGAAATGCTTTTGGATTAAATAAAATAAAAAATAGTTTTGAAACAGCCAAAAATAAATTAAATGCTAAAATAGAAGAATTAAGGAAAACAGAGAGAAAAAATACAGCCATAAAAACGTCAAATGCTTACAAAAAAGAAATTGCTGATTTGAAAAAACAGATAGATGAAGCTAAAAAATGTTTGTCAGAATTAAATGGTAAAAATGTTGATGAAGAAGAAATGAACAGAGTTATCGGCATATCAAAAAGAGCGTGTTTAGCTGTGGATAGATTGCAAGCTTTTTATGAAACTATTACTAAGATTGAAAAAAACAAGGTAGAAATTGACGAACGAGTACAATTGTTTAAAAGTGAGTTTTCAGAACTTAAGGAAAGCTATGTTGAGTTTGAAAATTGGGTAAAGTCAAATGAATTGCAGAATTCTAAAGAATACAAATTTATCAGTGAAAAATTTAAAGAAATGGATAAATTTAATGCGGATGACTGTAAAAGTTACAAGATGATTAACAAAAATATAAATTTATTAAGAAAATTAGAAATCAAAATGAACCAATTAACAAAAGATATTTCAAAAAGCACAATAGCAAATAAAATGAATGAATTTTCAGGGAAATTTGAAAAGTTTAGCGATTGGGCGGACTCTAAACAAATATCTGCAGAAACATCAACAGAATATAAGAATATTTTAGAATCATTCGGTGATTTGAGATGCCAATCTACATTTTTACCATTAATGGGACTAACATTTGATAAATATGAAGAGTGGGTTCAAAAAGGAAATGAACTACTTAGCAAAATGAATAAATTTCAAGAAGAGAATGAAAATAATGGCAGAAAAATTTCAAAAAGAAGAAGAGCTAATGATGGATTTGAAAGAGAGACAAAAAGAGCAAAGAAAACAGCACAAGAAATGTTAATTGGACAAAATCAATGGAAAAGTTTAACCGAAAAAGTTGAACAAACTCACAATAAAGGTAATTGGAAGTATAACATGTTACAAAACATGATTTATAATAATAAACGAAAAATAGCAAGTACCAGGGTGGCAAACGAGGGACAAAGGAGAGAAGCTGCAAGAGCTAAAAAGATTGCGGCAATGACATCAGAAGCACAAAATGATTTTAGGCATTTAAGTAAAAGACTTGAACAACAACACATTGATAATGATTTGAAGGAAGCATTAAATAAAAAAGAACAAATTAAGAACAATCAAAATAGTAATAATTCAAGTAATAAAAATATTACTTTGAATAATTTTAGATCATTGTTGTCCGGACATCAGAATAAGGATAATACAAGAATTGTTAAAGGTGAAAAGGTTAACGTTTGGAACACTTGTGGTATTTTTATGATGACTACCTTGAAAAATATTTATGACTTTATGGATGGTAAAACAACAAAGATTCAAGGATTTAATAAAGTAATTGATAATTATGAAGTATCAGGTGCAGATACATCACTTTTATATGCTACTATAATGAATTCTATTAAATATCCTAAAGGGAAAAATGTGGGAGAAGTATTTAGTTCATACGATCTTAACAGCTTTTTAGAAAAAAATAAAATTGGTATGTATAAACTTAATATTGATGAAACAGTTACGGTTTGGGATAACACGAAAGATCCTTTGAATGTTATTAAGCCTTACAAAGACAAAGCAATAAAAAAAGTTAAAGAATTTTTAGTAAGCTATATGAAGGGCAAAAATTTTGCGCCAGTAGGAGTTCTTTCTTCAGGTCATTGGACTTTGTTGGCTCAGTATGATGAAGCTAATAAAAAAGTTGTTAAATTGGATTCTTTACCGGATGAAGCAAAGTTGCTTGATATAGATAAAGCAGCAGAAAATTGTGTAAATGTGGTACAGGAAACCCAACATAGATGGGTAGTGACTTGTGAGTTGCCAGTTTTCACAAGAGGTGGAGGATTCCAATACAAAACATTTGCTAATATAGATAGTTTTACGCCTGAAGCACAAAAAGAACTAATTCAAAATATAGAAAAAATGAAATAGACAATTGATATTAGAGAATAAAGTCACGCGCATTTGATGTGTGTGACTTTTAATATTCATAAAAAATTTACATTTGATTTATTTTGAGGACATAAATATTTGTTAGCATATTAAGTGTGAAAAAATCAATTTTATATAAAATATATGAAAGGAATGGATTTATGAGGGTTGAGATGAAAATATTAAGAAAATTTATTTCTGTTTTGTGTGTTGCAACTATGACAACATCGTGTGCTGTTGTTTCTGCTAGCGCTAATGGTCCGGAAGAATACAAACAAACGAGAGCAAAGATTGCAAGAAATATTGCTAGGTTAGAGGAATTGAAGAAACTAGCACAGGAAGTTAGTCCACAAGAATCTTCTGGTGAGATAACAGAAATAAAGAAGCAAAACAAGATTCAAAACAAGATTATAAAGAATGAAAAATTACGTAATATAAGAAAAAATAATCCAATTCAAAATTTGGTAGATGTTAAAAATGACGAGAATCATCAACAAAAGCAGTCTAAAATTGAAGAAAAAATTATAAAAAATCAGAATCTGCCTAATATATGGAAGAAAAATAGACCTAAAATTCAAAATAAGATTATAAACATTGAAAAGTTACGTAATATGAACAAAAATGATCAAATTAAAGAAAAAAAGGGAATCATTAAATATGTTATAGATTTAAAAAATAAACAACGTCATAGGATAATTGAAAAAAAGATAGTTATGCCTAATAAAAATTCAAACGATAATTATGAAAAGTTATGCATATTTGAAGTAAATATTAATTGTAGAACTAGAAAACATAGTGAAATTAGACCAGCAGCTAATAATTCAACCGATAATATGAAAAGGAAGATAAAGATTCTTTCTCATGAAGTTGAAAATGTAGAGAATAGACGAGTTCAACAAGAATCACAAAATAGACTTATATATAAGAAAAAGAAACTAAACGCCCCATTTCATGATTTTGGTAGTGTAGAGGATAGACAAGATCAACAAGAACCACAAAATAGACTTATATATAAGAAAAAGAAACTAAACGCCCCATTTCATGATTTTGGTAGTGTAGAAGATAGACAAGATAAATCTATAATTGAAAAAAAGATAGTTATGCCTAAAAAAAATTCAAACAATAATAATGAAAAGCAACTTTTACAAGCAACGTTTAATAATAAATGTAATAAGTTTATTCAAAAATTTAACTTGTTTAATCAATGGAAAAATGCAGTGACGTCTATGCCTGTTAGTCAAAAAGGAAAAATTGGAATTTCTTTTGAGACTCCTGAGGATTTGAAATTTAATCAGCCTAGAGGCATATTCTTTAATAATTCTCAATCTAAGGATTTGGTTCAGGTTAAAATTCCAAAAAAAGATCCTACTCAAATGATTAATAGACAAGTTGTGCAGCATTTTTCCGAAATACAAAATAACCTTAATTCTAAAAATGTTGAAAAATTTGGTAAATTGGTAGATAAAGCTATCGATAAAATGAGTTGGTTTGTACAGAATTTTAATAAAGGTCTTTCAACTGTTGATGAGGCTGAAGAATTGGAAGAATCACAATCTTTTGATTCAAAATCAACAGATGAAACTGTGAAATAGATTAATAAATTTTATAATAAACAAAAAAATACTTTTGGCAAATAGCTGAGGGTGTTTTTTTGTTTTTAATATTATCAAAAATTCTTGAAGATGTTTAAATGGTTTGATATAATTAAACTTATACTTTGCATGTTAATTAGTGCTGTTTTTACGGAGGTGCGATCTGTGAGAAAAACCAAGATTGTATGTACATTGGGGCCATCAACAGATAAAGGTGACGTTTTAAAGAAATTAATGCTGGAAGGAATGAATGTTGCGCGGTTTAATTTTTCTCATGAAGATCATGCTGCTCATAAAAAAAGATTTGATAAGGTTTGTGAATTAAGAGAAAAACTCAAACTTCCTGTTGCAACTTTGTTAGATACAAAAGGTCCTGAAATTAGATTGGGTGTTTTTAAAGAAGGCTTTGTTTATTTAAAACCGGGACAAACTTTTAATTTGTACATGAATGAAGTTATTGGTGACGAAAATGGTGTTTTCGTAACCTATTCTGGGTTAATTAATGATGTAAAAATTGGTTCAGATATTTTAATTGATGATGGACTTATAGATTTAGAAGTTGTTCAAATTTCTAGAGACAAAATTGTTTGCGTTGTAAAAAATGGTGGAAAGGTCTCAAATAGAAAGGGCGTAAATATTCCGGATTGTTCGCTATCTTTGCCATTTATTAACGAGAAAGATAGAAATGATATAATTTTTGGAGTCGAGCAGGGTTTTGATTTTATAGCAGCTTCCTTTACTAGATCAGCTGAGGATATTCAAGAAATAAGAAAAATATTGAATGAGCATAATTGTCATGACATAAACATAATTGCTAAGATTGAGAATCGTGAAGGTGTGGAAAACATAGATGAAATTTTAAGAGTGGCTGATGGAATAATGGTTGCTCGTGGGGATATGGGTGTTGAGATTCCTTTTGAAGAACTTCCATACATTCAGAAAACGCTTATACATAAAGCGTGTTGTTTGGGGAAAATTGTAATAACGGCTACCCAGATGTTAGACTCTATGATTACACATCCCAGGCCAACTCGTGCAGAAATTAGCGATGTTGCCAATGCAATATATGATGGAACGTCGGCAATTATGCTTTCAGGAGAAACGGCTGCAGGAAATTGGCCGGTTGAAGCATTTAATACAATGGTTAAAATTGCGCTTGAAACAGAGTCTCGAATTAACTATAAACAAGAACTATTAAATAAGGAAGCAGCGCATGAATATCAGCTTGAAGGAGATATGACTAAAGCCATTTCTGTTGCAACAATTACGACGGCTCATAATTTAGATGCTGCTGCAATAATTGCGGTGTCTATGACGGGAAAAACAGCTCAAATTATTTCGGGTTACAGACCTAGTTCTAAGATTATAGGCCTTTCTCCTAGTTTAAAGGTTTGTAGACAATTAAATTTAAGTTGGGGCGTTGTTCCGTTTTTGTTGCCACAACAGAAAAGCACAGATGATTTGTTTGAGAGTGCTATAGATTTGGTAAAGAAGTGTAGGCTTGTTAAAAATAATAACACGGTGGTTTTAACTGCCGGAATTCCTCTTGGTATTTCTGGAACAACAAATATAGTTAGAGTTAAATTTGTCGGAAAAGATTTAGCGCGAGGTATAGGGATTAATAAGAATAATGCATCTGGGAAGATTTGTGTTGTTTGTAGCAATAATGAAGGGCGGCAAAAATTTTGTGATGGAGACATTATTGTTATTAAAGAAACTTCTGATGATATTTTAGACTTAATAGAAAAATGTGGTGGAATTATAACAGAAACTGGTGGAAAAAATTCTCACGCATCAATGCTTGGAATGTTTATGGACAAACCAGTTGTAATTGGAGTTAAGAGTGCTACTAGTATTTTTCATGACGGAATGCACGTTAATGTTAATGCTCAAACAGGGCGCATAACAGAACACAAATAGTAATTAAAATGGAGGATCTTAATTTTGAACAACAAAAAATTTATTAGAAATTTTTGCATAATTGCGCATATAGATCATGGAAAATCTACATTGGCAGATAGAATTTTGGAAATGACAGATACTGTTGCAAAAAGAGATATGGAAGAGCAATTGCTTGATAATATGGATATAGAGCGTGAACGCGGAATAACAATAAAGGCTAGAGCGGTTAAATTGGTATATCATGCTAAGGATGGAAATGACTATGAGTTTAATTTAATAGACACTCCTGGGCATGTTGATTTTAATTACGAAGTTTCAAGGTCACTCGCGGCTTGTGAGGGAGCATTACTTGTTGTGGATGCATCTCAGGGAATAGAGGCGCAGACGCTAGCCAACACATATCTTGCAATTGAGCATGATTTGGAAGTTATTCCTGTAATTAACAAGATAGATCTTCCTTCGGCGGATCCACAAAGAACAATTCAGGAAATAGAAGATGTTATTGGGATTCCTGCTGAGGATGCTCCTCTTATTTCTGCAAAAACGGGCCTAGGAATTGAGAGTGTTTTGGAAAAAATAGTTTCAGATATTCCGTCTCCAGATGGTTTTGATGAAGAGCCGTTGCAGGCGTTAATTTTTGACTCTAATTATGATGCATATAAAGGGGTAATAGTATATATTAGGGTTAAGCAGGGGAAAATTAAACCTGGGGATAATATAAGAATGATGGCAACTGGAGCTGAGTTTACCGTTATTCAAACAGGATATATGGGCGCAACTGAGCTTGTTCCTAGCTCTGGACTTTGTGCTGGAGATGTTGGATTTGTAACAGCTTCAATCAAAAATATTGGAGACACAAAAGTTGGAGATACAATAACGCTTGTAGAAAACCCTGCTAGCCAGCCTTTGCCTGGGTATAGACAAGTTAATCCGATGGTGTTTTCTGGAATATATCCTACAGATGGAGCTAGATATGGTGATTTGAGGGAAGCACTTGAAAAATTGCAACTTAATGATGCTTCTTTAACTTTTGAGGCTGAAACATCAACTGCGCTTGGATTTGGTTTCAGATGTGGATTTTTAGGATTACTTCATATGGAAATAATTCAGGAAAGAATCGAAAGAGAATATAACATAGATATTATAACAACAGCGCCATCGGTTATTTATAAAATAACTATGACCGATGGAACAGTTAATATGATCGATAATCCAACCAACTATCCTAAAAACGATAAGATAGCTAAGTCGGAAGAACCAATAGTTGCTGCAACCATTTTAACTCCAACTGAGTTTGTTGGAAATATTATGGAGCTTTGTCAGGAACGTCGTGGCGTTTTTAAAGATATGAAGTATATTGAGCAAACAAGGGTTGAGTTAAGCTATATTTTGCCACTGGGAGAAATAATTTATGATTTCTTTGACGTTTTAAAATCCAGGACTAAGGGATATGCATCTTTGGACTATGAAATGAAAGGATATTCTGAAGCTAAGCTTGTAAAATTGGACATAATGCTTAGTGGAGAAGTCGTTGATGCGCTTTCTTTTATTGTGCATGCAGATAATGCTTATTCTAGGGGAAGAAAAATAGCAGCAAAATTGAAAGATAATATTCCTCGTCAGTTGTTTGAAGTTCCAATTCAAGCGGCGATAGGCGGTAAAATTATCGCTAGAGAAACTGTTAGGGCTATGAGAAAAGATGTTCTTGCTAAATGTTATGGTGGAGATATATCGAGAAAGAAAAAATTGCTTGAAAAACAAAAAGAAGGTAAAAAAAGAATGAGACAGCTCGGATCTGTTGAAGTGCCTCAAGAAGCGTTTATGGCAGTTTTGAAGTTGGATGAATGATTGGATTATATGTTCATATCCCTTTTTGCGATGCTAAGTGTCCTTACTGTGATTTTTATTCTATAAAAGCAAAAACGGATAAAAAAGAAAAATATGTTCAAGCAGTTTTGAATGAAATGAAGATGTGCGGTGGAAATAAGCTTGCGAATACGCTTTACTTTGGAGGAGGAACTCCAACTTTATTAGAACCAATTCAATTAGAAAAAATTGTAAAATGTGCGGTAGAAACTTATGGACTTAGCTATGAAAATGAAATAACAGTTGAATCTAATCCAAATACGCTTACAGATAGAAAACTTTTTGATTTGAAAAAAATTGGAATAAATAGATTATCTATTGGGGTTCAATCTGGAATAGAAGCTGAGCTTAAAGCTTTGGGACGGAAGCATAGTTTAGATCAGGTTGAGAAAGCAATCAAGAGTGCGAAGCGAGAGGGTTTCGATAATATATCTGTAGATATGATAATAGGAGCACCGGGGCAAACAATTAAAACTATATTTGAAACATTAGATTTTGTTGAATCGTTAGATGTTCAGCATTGTTCGTTTTACCAACTTAAGATAGAACCTAAAACACCTTTTGGATTAAACAAACCCAATAATATTGCTAGTGAGGACGAAATTGCAGAGATTTATTTAACTGTTGTTAGTCAGCTTGAAAAAATTGGATTTTATCAATATGAAATTTCAAATTTTGCTAAAACTTCCAGAGAGTGTGTTCATAATTTAAAATATTGGAATCAAGAAGAATATATTGGTTTTGGACCTAGTGCACATTCATTTGTTAACGGCGTTAGATATTTTCATGATAGAAACATAGATGGTTATATTGATGATGTTATTAAAGTTGAGAAGGAAAAAGTTTTAGATGCTAATTTTGAATGGATTATGTTACGATCGAGGTTGACAAAAGGAGTTAGTGTTTCTGAGTTAGAAAAAAGAGGCTTTTGGAACGACGATTTAATATTGAAAATTAAAAAATTAGAAGGCGCTAAATATATTGAATGGAAAGATGATAGAATATCTTTAACACCGGCTGGAATGATGGTTCAGAACGCAATTTTGTTAAATTTGTTTAGATAAATATAAATAAAAAATGTTTTCAACACTAACTATCAAAAGTGTTGAAAACATTTTTTATTGGGTATTATTTTTCTAATATGAGCAAGCTGTATATTTCATTTTTTTTGTGATTTGTTATTTTGGCTGCTTGCTTTGCCGCGTCAACAGGCTTAAAACCTTCTTTCACTAGATTTTTAGCAAAATCTACGGCTTCAGTTAAGGTTGAAGAATTGTCTAAATTGTTTGTTGCTTTTGCTCCATCAACTATTAAAACATATTCGCCTTTTGGTGATTTTCCTGTTTCATCAAAAAAGTTTAAAGCACCTGATATTGTTGTTCTTTGAAAATCTTCGTGAATTTTTGTTAGCTCTTTAACAAGAGTAATTTTTCTATCGCCTAGATGTTTAAGGAGATCTTTTAATGTTGAAATTAGTTTATGGGGCGCTTCGTAGAATATTAGAGTTAAAGGTAAATTTTTTACTTCTAGGAGAGTGTCGAGTCTACTTTTGCGGTTGGTTGACAGAAAGC
This sequence comes from Oscillospiraceae bacterium, assembly GCA_902798695.1. Classification (GTDB taxonomy): domain Bacteria; phylum Bacillota; class Clostridia; order Oscillospirales; family Ruminococcaceae; genus RUG12519. Next base: position 735,183 of record CADBXK010000001.1, on the reverse strand, counting down.
CATAAAAAGCAAATCTAGATGTGTTTAAGCCGCTCAAACAGAGGGCAGAAACCGCAGCGGTTGGACCAGGAACAATTTTAACGTCAATATTATTTTCAATACATATATCAACTAATTTTTCTCCTGGGTCAGAAATGCATGGCATACCAGCATCCGAAACAATTGCAGCGTTTTCGCCATCTAAAAGTTTAGATATAATTTGGTCAGCTCGCTGAGATTTACTATGTTCGTGGTAGCTTATTAATGGCTTTTTAATATTAAATTTATTTAGGAGTTTGATTGTAACTCTAGTGTCTTCTGCAGCAATAAAATCTACGCTATTTAAAGTATCTATTGCTCTTTGAGAAAAATCTCCTAAATTTCCAATAGGAGTTCCAACAACATATAAAATACCGCTCAAAATTTGCTCCCCCATCCATATATTTTTTTTAGTTCTTCTGTGAATTCGCCGTTTTTTTCATATGCTTCTAGTAAAGGCAAAACTTTTAAAAACGGCTTAGATCCCTTTTTTCCTTCAATCAAAAACATCCATGGAGAAGTGTTTTTGTCTTTTGCACAAAAACGAATAGACTTTGGCTCAATGTTAAATTTTCTCATGGCAAAGATTGTGTCTGCTAGGCGTTCTGCTCTTTGACACAAACATAATCTTCCAGAAAATTTTAAAAGTTTCTTTGCCGCAAAACATACATCTTCAATAGTGCAGGCGGTTTCGTGGCGAGCTATTTTGTCGCTACTGCTTTTACTCATTGCGCCACTACCTAACGACTTATATGGGGGATTGCATACAACAACGTCAAAAGAATCTAAGGGTAGGTTAGAAATGTTTTTTATGTCTGCTTGTTTAACAATTATTTTATCTTGTAGGTTGGAGCGAATCACAGATTGTTTTGCAAGATCAACGGCAGATTGTTGAATGTCTATGGCATAAATTTGTTTGGGATTAAAATCACGTTGTAGCAAAACAGGAATGATTCCGCACCCTGTTCCCAAATCACAAACTATATCTTTGTTTCTTGGAGCAGAAAAATTTGAAACCAAAAAAGAATCGGTTCCAAATTTATGATCTGGGGACGTGCATACATGTAGACCCTGTCCAACTGTTTCAAATTTTAAGTTATTATTATCCATATATATTACTCGTTATCTGTTTTTTGAGTTTTTCTTTGCACGAACTTGGTTTGATAGAATGACTTTTCTAATTCTTAATGATTCTGGTGTTACTTCTAACAATTCGTCTGGCGCTAAAAACTCTAAAGATTCCTCTAAGCTTAATTTACGTGGAGGAACAAGTCTTAGAGCATCATCTGAACCAGAAGCTCTCATGTTAGTTACATGTTTTTTCTTACATACGTTAACAACCAAGTCTTCTTGTTTTGGAGAACAACCAACAACCATTCCCTCATAAACGGGAGTTCCTGGAGAAATAAATAATGATCCACGTTCTTGAGCGTTATATAACCCATATGTTACGGCCTCACCAGTTTCAAAAGATACAAGAGAACCTGTAGGACGTTTAGGAATATCTCCTTTGAAAGGCTGATATGAATCAAACACAGAGTTCATAATACCTTCACCCTTAGTGTCTGTTAAAAATTCATTTCTATATCCAAATAGACCACGGGATGGAATTAAAAACTCAATTCTCATTCTGTTGCCGTGTGGACTCATTTCTAACATTTCAGCTTTTCTAAGACCCATTTTTTCCATAACAGATCCCAAAAATTCTTCTGGAACATCTATAGATAAACGTTCAACCGGCTCATGTTTAACGCCATCTATTTCTTTGAATAGAACACGTGGAGTAGAAACGCCTAGTTCGAAACCTTCACGTCTCATGGTTTCGATCAATATAGACAAATGCATTTCACCGCGTCCGCACACATTAAATTTTTCACTAGAATCTGTATCGGAAACTTTTAATGAAACGTCTTTTAAAAGTTCTTTTTCTAATCTTTCACGAATTTGACGCGAAGTTACAAATTTTCCTTCGCGGCCAGCAAAAGGACTATCGTTAACTGCAAAAGTCATTTCAACCGTTGGTTCGCTTATTTTAACGAATGGCAACGGATCCACTTCGCCAAACTCGCAAAGAGTATCTCCAATTGTAATTTTTTCTATTCCAGATATGCAAACAATATCACCAACAGTTGCTTTATCTACAGCTATTCTATCAAAAGCACCAATTTCATATAGGTTAACAACTTTTCCTTTATATGGATCAGTGCTGTTAGTATATTCACAAACAGTTACTTCCTGACCTTGGCGAATTGTTCCGCGCTCTACTTTTCCAATAGCTATTCTACCAACATATTCGTTGTAGTCTATAGAAGAAACTAAAACTTGAGTTGATTTAGTTTCGTCACCTGAAGGAGGATCGATATGATCTAAAATTGTGTTAAATAGAGGGATTAAGTCTTTTCCTTCTTCGTCTGGAGATAGAGAGCATGTGCCATGTCTACCAGAGCAGAAAAGGAAAGGACTTTCTAATTGTTCTTCGCTAGCATCTAGATCTAACAATAGTTCTAAAACTTCATCTGGAATTTCGTTCAACCTAGCATCTGGCTTGTCTATTTTATTTACAACAACTATAATTTTTAAGCCTAAGTCCAATGCTTTTTGAGTAACAAATCTAGTTTGAGGCATAGGACCTTCAGCTGCGTCTACCAATAAAATTACGCCATCAACCATTTTTAGAACACGCTCAACTTCTCCACCAAAGTCAGCATGTCCAGGAGTATCTATTATGTTAATTTTAGTGTCTCCGAATTGAATTGCTGTGTTTTTAGAAAGGATTGTTATTCCTCTTTCACGCTCAAGTGCATTAGAATCCATAACTCTTTCTTCAACAACCTGATTTTCACGATATGCACCAGCTTGTTTTAACATCTGATCAACTAAAGTTGTTTTACCATGGTCAACATGGGCAACAATAGCTATATTTCTAAGGTTATTTCTAATCATAATTTTTTTCTCCTTTGCCAATTATATCTAAATGTATAAATCAATATAGTTATACATAGAATTATTTTGATATTTATATTTAAGTTTAATAATATAAAAATATTTAATTTTAAAACTTTAAATTAAACCATTCAATTAAAGTTTTAGCAACGCCCTCCTGATCATTTGATGGACAAATTTTATATGCGACTTTTTTTAAATTTTCATGGGCATTTTCAACAGCAAAACTATATTTGCAAGATTTTAGTAGGGCGACGTCATTGAGATAGTCACCAAATGCCATTCTTTGATCAAAATTATAACTATATAAATCTCCTATCATTTCAACAGACGATCCTTTATTTACGCCTTTGTTAATTAAATCAACCCATTCCGGACCCGATATTAAAATTTGAGCATGTTTTTCAAAGTGTTTAAAAATAGGGTATGCATATGTTTCTGAATTTGATGTGATATCTAATAGAGCGATTTTAGTAATTTTATCGTGTTGTAGACACTCAAGAACATTCGGCAAAAACTTTCGTCTATCGAAATATTTGGTAACTTCGGAAACAAATTTAGGATGAGTATCTTCGATATATGCAAAATCAACACCGCATAAAACAGGATATATATTAGGAGTTTTTCGAACTAGCTCTACCGCAGATTTTACAAGATCATCATCGAGTTTGTTTGCAAACAAAAGTTTTCCTTTATCAAAAACTATTGTTCCATTTTCAGCTAAAAAGCTCACATTTTCATCTAAGTTATGTTGTTTAAAGACATTATATATATTATAATATTGTCTTCCACTCGCAACTACAAAATGAATGCCCATATTTTTAACGGCTGAAATTGCTCTAATTGAGTTCTGGGTTAATTGTTTTTTGGAATTAAGCAAAGTACCGTCCATATCGGTTGCAATCATTTTAATCATTGCCCTAAAACCCCCAAAATAAAAACAATCGTACGTATCATTATAACACATTGTTTAAAAAAACACAATGTTTTAAAATGAATATTACTAAGATTGAAAATTTTGTAAATAATAAAAAGACAAGACGAAAATATAGAGCCATCTTGTCTTTAAATTTTCAGATAAAGTCATTAAAACTTATACATTGAATCTAAATAATACAATATCTCCATCTTGCATAACGTAGTTTTTTCCTTCTAGTCTAACTAAACCTTTTTCTTTAGCGGCAGCCATATCACCATATTTTATAAAATCGTCAAAAGCAATAACTTCTGCTCTAATAAAACCTTTTTCAAAGTCTGTGTGAATTTTTCCAGCTGCTTGTGGAGCGAGGGTTCCTTTAGAAATTGTCCATGCTCTAACTTCAGGTTCACCAGCTGTTAAATATGATATCAAGCCTAGTAGATCGTAGCTGGTTTTAATTATTCTGTCCAAACCAGATTCGGATAGCCCAAGATCTTCTAAAAATAATTTTTTGTCTTCCAAAGACATATCGCTCAATTCTTCTTCAATTTTAGCACATATTGGGAATATTGCTGCATTTTCGGATTTTGCAAATTCCATAACTTTTTTAAAAGCAAAGTGGGAATCTAGTCCGGATTTATAGTCATCTTCTGATAGATTAGCTGCGTATATTATTGGTTTGTTTGAAAGTAGGCCTAAAGAATCAATTAGTTTTTGGTCGTCTTCTGAAGATGGTTCAAATCCCCTAGCACTTTTTCCATCTTCCAACCACTTTAATAAATCTTCCAAAACAGAAATCTGACCAAGCAAAGATTTATCTCCCTTAGCTTGTTTTTTTAATTTGTCTATTCTTCTCTGTAAAATTTCAATGTCTGAAAAGATTAATTCTAGATTTATTGTTTCAATGTCTCGAACGGGATCTATAGATCCATCAACATGAACTATATTAGGATCTTCGAAACAACGCACTACGTGGATTATAGCGTCAACCTCTCTTATATTTGCTAGAAATTTATTACCAAGGCCTTCTCCTTTTGAAGCACCTTTAACTAATCCAGCAATATCAACAAATTCTAGGATAGCTGGGGTAACTTTTTTAGGATGATATATTTCTGATAGTTTGTCTAATCTAATATCTGGAACAGAGACAATTCCAACATTTGGCTCAATTGTGCAAAAAGGATAGTTTGCAGATTGGGCGCCACCACCTGCAAGAGCATTAAATAAAGTACTCTTTCCAACATTTGGAAGTCCAACCATGCCTAGTTTCATAATTAAAATCACACTCCAAAACAAAAAATGTGTTAATACATATATGTATATCTACCAAGACATGATAACATAAATTTATATATCAGTCAAAATGTTTAATAGTTTGAAATAGGGTAGGGTGTTTGGTTTTTTATTGACAAATACCATAGGTTATTGATAAAATTTTTTTAGTTAGTTAAATTATTTAATAATAGGCTAGAAAAAATATATGGGTGTTGGGAGAATAGTTATGTCAGTTTTGACCTGAATAGGGGAGCAGTGATGTTAACCATTCAACTATTAGAAGTACACTAAAAAAGAGGATGTTTAATATATTTGTTTGCTAGTATGGTGAAATTTATGTTAAGAGTGTATTTTATGGATGGATTTCATCTCTTATTGCTGGGTCTCCAAAAACCAAAACAACAAAAATGGCTATATGCCGTAATTGTGAATATAGTTGGCAAATATAAAAAGGATTCACTGTTAGATAACAATAAAGAATATCTAATTATTGTTTAGTAAGAGAGAGGTGCTAGTGAGTTGAGTCGAGAAAAAGAGACAACTATTAGATTAAATGCAAAAATGAAAAATAGAAGTCAAATTTTGCGGTTGTTGAGAAATAGCGATTTTGTTTCTAGGGTTGATATGGCTAAAGAATTAGGGCTTACTCGTTCGGCGATAACAATTATAACAAAAGAGATGATTGAAGAAGGACTTATTAGGGAAACGTCACATCATCCACTTGATTCTTCTAATACACCTGGACCGAATAGAGTATATTTAGAAATATCTCCTGATTTTAAATTTGTGTTTGGAGTAGCAGTTGAGAGAAAAACAGTTAATGTTGGTTTGTCTAATATTAATGGAAGTGTTTTAGGAAAGCGTTACTATAATTTACAAGATACAAAAAATGTTACCTATTTGCTTAGGACGATCATTTCTGGCTGTAAAGAAATTTTAGAAGAAAATTGTCTATCTTCAAAAGATGTTTTAGCTATGGGAATTTGTTTGAATGAATCATTTTTTGAAGGAAATATGGACAAAGAGGATCTATATAATGAAGTAGCAACTGTTATAAGAGAGCAAATGGGGATTTTTGCTTGTTTTGATGAGCTAACAAATGGATTAGCGCTTGCTGAAATGGATTTTTATCGCGTGCATGATGTAAAAGGTTCTTCAAGAAAATTTTTGTATATAAGCAATGAACATAATATAGTTGCATCATTTGCTATTAAAAATAGTTCATTAGAAGATTATATTTTAAATAAGGTTGATTTTGGAAATATAATTAGTCACGTAAGTAAAAATGTGTCGTCTAGTTTTGACAAATTAGATTCTATTAATAAACATGCTTCTGTCTTTGCTTTGAAAAAAATTGTAGATAAAATATATTATGGGGATAAAGACACAAAGTTATATAAAATGGCTAAGGAAAAAGATATGTCTATTAGTGAGTTGGTTTTGTTTGACTCTAATGTGAAAATAGATAGTGCGGTGCGTAACATTTTTAATGAAGCATGTGAGTGGATTGCTGTTGGAGTTTATAACTGTAGTCGGTTGCTTAATACCGATAAAATAATATTTTTTGGACAAATTTTTGAAAATTCAAATTTTTCAGATTGTTTTAATAAGAGTTTGAAGGAATTTTTACCAAAAGAATTGTTTGAAAAAATATGCATTAGTAAAATAAGTGTGAGAACTAATTTCTTGGCGGGATGTGCTATTGCTGTAAAAGATGTGTTGATTAAATATGGGGGCTATGACCCAATGTTTATCAAAAAAAATAGGTAAGAGATTTAAATTCTTACCTATTTTTTGTTTCAATTTGAGTGTTTTTAACATTTCTTAGTAAATTGTTTTTTTAATTTTATGATAGCAAAAATATATGAGGTTATTATCATGAAAAATGCAGCATACCAAGATAATACTGGTGCATAGCATATTCCTGTGAATCCTAAAACATTTGAAAGGAAAAAAGCACCTATAGAACGCATTGCGACTTCGGAAAAACCAGCTAAAACAGGAACAACTGTTCTTCCAAGACTCTGAACAAGACATCTAAAAGTAATTAGTAAGCATAAAACAGGATAGTTTAATATAGCAATAAGCATATATTGCTTTGCAGCTGCTCGAACTTCAAATTCACCTTCATTAACAAATAAGCCAACAAAAACATCCCAGAAAAGGAATAACACTAAGCTAAATATTAAGCAAACAAGCATGCCTATTATTATGTTAGATTTGGCCCCACTTACTATTCTTTTATAGTTTCTAGCACCAAAATTTTGTGCGGTATATGTAGAAACAGCGGATGCGAGGGCTATGAAAGCTGCAATTATTATGTTTTCAATTTTCATGGCAGTTGTAAAGCCCGCAACTATGTTAGGACCTAAATTGTTTATTGCACCTTGCAGTATTATAATTCCAACAGCTGTTACGGCAAATTCTAAAGCCATAGGAAAGCCAATTTTTATATGAAGCCATACATATGGCCAATTTATTTTCCAGTCAGTTTTTTTAGGTCTAATTATTTCATATTTTCTAAACATATGCAAAGCACAAAGAACAGAAGATATTATTTGAGAAACAACTGTAGACATGGCCGATCCTGCTACACCAAAATTAAAGATGGCGACAGCTAAAAAATTAAAAATGGCATTTAATATTGCAGAAAAAATAAGAAAATATAAAGGTGTTTTGCTGTCTCCGATAGCTCTAAGAATTCCTGAGAATAAATTATATGACATCAACGAGAACATACCATATGATGATATTAAAATAAAAGTTAACGCAGAATCTATTACTTCTTCAGGGGTGTTTATAAGAACTAAAAGACTTCGGGTAAATATTACGCTAATTATCGTAATAATTGTTGTGAAAAACAAACCGAGATATATTGATGTTGTTATAGATCTTCTTACGCCAACTTTGCTTCCAGCACCGAATCTTTGAGCTAAAACAACAGAAAATCCATTGCAAAGACCCAAAACAAAACCCATTGACATGAATAATAGTGAACTTGCAATTCCAACCCCAGCTAAAGCGTTAACACCTACAAATTTTCCAACAATTACAGAATCTGCCATATTATATAGCTGTTGAACAATATTACCTATTAGTAGTGGTATCATAAATAAAAATATAAGTTTTATGGGTTTCCCATGAGTCATTTCCTTTGCCATTGAACACAAAACCTTTCGCCTATTAATTTGCTAAAATAAAAATCGACACACTATAATTAAAGTATGTCTGAAGTAATAATATATTTATTTAATATGTAAAATTACTAGTCAAAACATAAAAATAAAGTCTGGAGCTACTGATCCGGCTTGAACGGACGACCTGCTCATTACGAGTGAGCTGCTCTACCAACTGAGCTACAGTAGCAGAAGTGTTAGAACTAATAGCAAACTTACTAGAAATTCTAACATACATAGTAGTTAAAGTCAATGATATAAAAGTTAATAATTTGCAAACAAAATTTAGATATATAGCAAATCACTGGCCCTGTTTAATTCCGCTCCAAATTACAATTTTGCCTTGACTTCTGGTTTTGTTTAAATCAATAACTCTTTGATTTGAGGAACCTCTAAATTTTAATTTTAAATCTTTTTTTGTAATAACGAAAAGCCCATCCACTAAAACATCAACATATTTTAAAAGGTCTAATTGTCTTTGATTTAGTTGTTCAAATTCATAGCCAGACCACAGCCAAATAGATTTTTTGGTTTCTTTTTTAACACGTTTTAATAAATTTAACAGATCGTCATCTTGAACAAGTGGCTCTCCGCCTAAAACAGATAAACCACTAATGCGTTCAGAAGATACAAATTTTATGAGGCGATCTTCAATAGATTTAGACCATAAAGTTCCATTTTCTTTGGATTGATATTCTTCATTAAAACATCCTTCACATTTAAATGGACATCCTGTTACAAATAATGAGGTTCTAATTCCAGGGCCATTTGCTACGTCATATTTTCTGATTTGACCATATCTCATTTAATCTCGCCCTTTTTTTATGTTTATAGATGTAAAACTCTTTGTTTCATTTCTTTTGTTTTACCTTCATTCCAGAAGTGCAAGCCTAAATATCCGCAAGTTCTTCTTACAACAGTTAATTTTGAAGTATCTGTGTTTCCACAGTTAGGACATTCCCACTGCACGTCATCGTTTATCTTGATTTCACCGTCAAAACCACAAACATGGCAGTAATCAGACTTTGTGTTAAATTCAGCATATTGTATATTGTCGTATATAAACTGAACCATTTCTTCCAGTGCTTCTAAGTTATGTTGCATATTTGGAATTTCTATGTATGATATACAACCACCTGTACTGATCTCTTGGAATTCACTTTCAAACGATAGTTTGCTAAACGCATCGATGTTTTCTCTAACATCAACGTGATATGAGTTTGTATAGTAACCTTTATCGGTTACATCTTCAATATCTCCAAAGTGTTCCTTATCTATTTTAGCAAATCTATAGCAAAGATTTTCTGCAGGAGTACCATATAAAGCAAAACCTAAACCGGTTTCTTTTTTCCAATCCTGAGTTGCTTGCCTCATGTGTTTCATAACTGAGATAGCAAAATCTTTTCCTTTATCTTGAGTATGACTCTCGCCGGTCATTAGCTTAGTCATTTCATATATTCCAATATATCCTAAAGATAATGTGCAGAAACCGCCTTCTAATAGCTCGTCAATTGTTTCACCTGGAGCAAGTCTAGCAATAGCACCGTCTTGCCAGTGGATTGGAGAAACAGCAGCTTTTGTTCCTTTTAACATATCGTGACGGCAGATTAAAGCTTTTTTACACAAGTCTAAACGACGGTCTAACAGACGCCAGAATTTATCTTCATCTTTATTAGCAATTATTGCAATTTGAGGAAGGTTTATTGAAACCACTCCAGCGTTAAATCTACCTTCAAATTTAACATTACCGTCTTTATCATACCAAGGAGACAAGAATGAGCGGCAACCCATACAACTAAACACATGACCGTCATATATTTTTCTCATTTGTTTTGCAGAAATATAATCTGGATACATTCTTTTTGCACTACATGGAATAGCATAATCTCTAGTAATATAATCGTATTTTCCACCTTGCAAGCAATTGTTTTCATCTAGCACGTAAACTAGTTTTGGGAATGGAGGTGTTACAACAACATTTTGACGGTTTTTTACACCTTCTAGGCGTTGCTTTAAAATTTCTCTAACAATTAGAGCAACTTCTTTTTCATATTCAAATCCATCTTCAATATGCATAAATATTGTAACAAAAGGAGCTTGACCGTTTGAAGTCTGAAGTGTGTTTATTTGATATTGAATTGTTTGAACTCCAGATTTTAATTCAGTTAACATTTTATCTTCAGCAAGTTCGTTGCACAAAGATTCGTCATAGCCCTTTTCTTTATAATGATTATATGCTTTTGTTCTTGTCCTACGTAGATATTTTCCAAGATGTCTTATATCCACACTCTGACCACCATATTGATTTGAAGCAACTTGTGCCATAATCTGAGTCATAATATTACAAGCTGTTTGGAAACAAGATGGTGATTCTATTAAAGTGTCGTTAATAACAGTTCCGTTGTCTAACATATCTCCAATATTAATCAAACAACAGTTAAACATTGGGCTCATAGAATAGTCCATGTCATGGAAGTGCAAAACGCCATTTTGATGAGCTTGAACAACATCTGTTGGAAGCAATATGCGCTGAGTTAAGTCCTTAGAAACTTCTCCGGCAATTAAATCTCTCATTGTTGAATTTAAAATAGGATTTTTGTTTGAATTGTCCATAGCAACTAGATGGTTTGTACCTTTTAATAATCCAATAACACCATCGTCAGTTGTGTTAGTTAAGCGTTTAAATTCTTGAATAGATCTAAAACCTTCATACGCTTTAGCAGTTAACATATGGCCTTTTTGAATTAGTTTACTATAAACAGAATTTTCTATTTCACGGATTGTTATATTATCTAAACGGTGTTCACATTCAGCCTCGATTTCTTTGCTTATTTTTTCTGCCACTTCTTCGTTGATTATTCCGCTACCGTAACTCATAGATCTCATTATAGCGTCATATATCTTGTGTGAATCAAATTCAACAATTGTACCATTTCTTTTGATAACTTTTGTATTCACCGCAAAGCCTCCTTAATTTGTATACGTTTTTTTACAATACACAATATATAGTGTATCTGATGAAAAAATAATCGAAGCAAACGGATTGCTTCAAAAAATATAAAACCAATGAATATCTTCAACATACCTTAATGATATATTTTTATTTATAAAAAGTCAAGAGTAGTTGGTGTATGAAAATAAATGTAAAAATTTTTATATATTTGTATATTTTAACATAAAGAACATATTTTTGTTCATTAAAAATTGACGCAAACAACATCAAATCATGCTAGAGAAATAAGCACTAGCATGATTTTTATAGGCAAATATATCGAGTTATATATTATGATTGAAATCTAAGTTTAACACCAATTTTTTCTAGAGAAGTTAGAGTTTTTTCAATAACCTTATCAATTTCTTCATCGGTTAGGGTTCTAGTTCTATCGCGCATGGTTAATTTATATGAAATACTTTTTTGATTATCTGCAATTTGTTCGCCTCTATATACATCAAAAACTTCTATACTTTCTAATATTTTTCCTACATTATTTTTTATTTCTTTTTCTATTTTACCTGATTCGATTGATTCATCGCAAACTAACGATAAATCTCTAACAGAAGCAGGAAATTTCGGAATGCCACAGTATGTATTTAGTTCGTTTCTTGCACTAAATATTGTATTAAAATCTAGTTCTGCAATATATGCTTTAGTCCCTATTTTGTAATTTTCACTTACCGTTGGATGCACTTCACCAAATTTTCCTAAAATTTTTCCATTTTTGACTATTTCACAGCAACGATAATCGTGGAATGGCATGCCTTTTGCAGCAACAAATTCAACGTCGCTCACATTAAGTTGATCTAATAAAGATTCAATAATTCCTTTTATTGTATAAAAATCGCAGTTTCCATAGGTTCCAATTGCTATTTTGTCTATTTGATATGGCTGTGAATTTTCTTCAGAAGGAATATAAACCCTGCCTATCTCATATAGCCAAGCTTTTTCGTTTCTGTTGTTGTAATTTTTAGAAAGTATGCTGAGAATAGATGGAAATGTTGTTGTCCTCATAGTGCTTGTGTCTTCACCAAGTGGATTTTGAATTTTTATTGAGTTTCTTAAATCACAGTCTGGGGCAAGCTGAATTTTATTATATTCTTTTGGACTCATAAATGAATATGTGCATATTTCGCTGCAACCAATAGCAATTAGAGAAGCGTTTATTAGTTGTTTGAACTTTTGAGTTTCAGTTAAAGCGCCATCAGCTTTTCCTTTAATTGTTGAGACTGGAATTTTGTCATATCCATATATTCTAGCAATTTCTTCCGCTACATCTGCTTTGTGTTCAATGTCTATTCTGTGAGGAGGAACGATAATTTCATTGTCTTTTACTTCGAAATCTAGAGAGTTCAAAATTTTTGTCATATCGTCGTTAGATAAACTTATTCCAATAAAATTGTTTATCCATTCAGAATCTAGATGGATTGTTTTTGGTTTATGATCAAAATTTTGTATATCTATTGTTCCTCCAACAACTTCGCCTATTTCGAGCAGTTCGATTAATTCACAAGCACGATTTATTGTGTTTTCACAACATATTGGATTTAAACCTTTTTCAAATCGTACGGACGAATCTGTTCTTATATTTAAGGCTTTAGCAGTTTTTCTAACGTTAGCTCCATCAAAACATGCTGCTTCTAAGATAATTGATGTTGTGTCTTCTTGAACACCGCTGTATTTTCCACCCATTACTCCAGCAACAGCAATTGGTTTTTCAGAGTCGCATACCATAAGCATACTGTCTTTTAGATTGTGTTCGATGCCATCTAAAGTTGTTATAGTTTCTTCATTTTTGGCAGTTCGTATAATTATATTGTTTCCAGAAACATTAGATGCGTCAAATGCGTGCATAGGATGACCATATTCTAACATTACAAAATTAGTTATGTCTACGATATTATTAATTGGTCTCACTCCACTGGCTCTTAAACGCTCTCGCATCCAGCGTGGAGATGGTTTGATTTTTACGTTTTTGACCATTTTGGCCATATATCTGCTACAAAGTGGAGTTTTTATGTCAACTTTTAAACTGTCATTAATATTTCCACTGGAGCCTTTAACTTTTGGAGAAGATATATTAAGAGGGAGATTAAATGTTGCAGCAGTTTCTCTGGCCAAGCCAACAACCGAGAGACAATCTGGACGGTTGGATGTTATTTCAAATTCAATTTTTGTGTCATCTAAACCTATAGCCTCACAAATATCCTGACCAATTTCACACTCTTCTTCTAATAAGAATATACCATCTTCGATTGCATATGGAAAATCATTTTTAGATAGACCTAATTCGGATAGTGAACACATCATGCCTTGAGAAAGAACCCCGCGCAGTTTTCCCGATCTAATTTTTGTTCCATTTGGAAGAATGGCACCATTCAAACATACCGGAACTAAAGCGTTTTCTTTTACATTGGTTGCTCCTGTTACAATTTGCAAAGGTTCATCTTGCCCAACATCTACCAAGCAAACTACCAATTTGTCGGCGTCAGGATGTTTTTCTATAGATATTATTTTTCCAACGACTATTTTTTGTATTTTGTCGTTTTCATTTTCAAAGCCTTCGACTTTAGATCCGCTCATTGTTAAACCATCAGTTAATTCTTTAATGGTTAAGTTATCTATATTTACGTAGTCTTTCAACCATTTTACGGATAAATTCATATATTTTAACCACCTTAAAAAGATTTGTGAAAAATTCACAATGTTAAATGTAGTTTTTATTTATCAAAACTTACTAAAATAATTTTTTGAATTTTTAAAATTGAGATAAGAAGCGCATATCATTTTCAAAAAACAATCTAAGGTCATCGATGTTATATCTTCTCATAACAATTCTTTCTAGGCCCAGACCAAATGCAAACCCGGAATAAATTTCTGGATCTATATTACATTCTTTTAGCACTTTTGGATGAACCATTCCACAGCCTAATATTTCAATCCAGCCTTCACCTTTACACAAACTACATCCTTTTCCCTTGCATGAAAAACACATAACATCCATTTCTGCAGAAGGTTCAGTAAATGGAAAATGATGTGGTCTAAACTTAACGTTAGAGTCTTCTCCATATAATTTTTTTACGAATAATTCAAGAGTTCCCTTTAAGTCTGACATTGTTATATTTTTATCTACAACAAGGCCTTCTATTTGATGGAATACAGGAGAGTGTGTTGCATCAACAGAATCGGAACGATATACTCTTCCGGGAGAAATTATTCTTATAGGAGGTTTTTGCTTTTCCATAACTCGAATTTGAACAGGAGAAGTTTGTGTGCGCAAAAGAATATTATCATTTATATAAAATGTATCTTGAGTATCTCTTGCAGGGTGATCTTTTGGAATATTTAGAGCTTCAAAATTATAGTAATCTGTTTCAATTTCTGGACCTTCTGCAATTGAAAAACCCATACCAATAAAAATATCGTTAATTTCTTTCATGACTTTGGATAGTGGGTGTATATTTCCAATTTGAAATTTTTGTCCAGGGAGTGTGACATCGATTTTTTCTGACTTCATCTTGTTTTCTTGTTCAATTAATTTTATTTGAGCCATCTTTTGTTCTAGATTTTGTTCTAATTCATTTCTAACTTTGTTTGCAAGTTGGCCAACAGTTTTTCTTTCTTCTGGGGGAAGTTTACCCATTTGTTTTAATAGCAAGGAAAGCTTTCCCTTTTTTCCGAGATATTCTACTTTTAAATTAGTCAATTCATTTGTTTTTTGACAAGAATTGATTTGCTTTACAGCAGTTTCTCTGATTTCATTTATTTGTTCTTTCATAGATTTTGATACACCTCTACTTTTAATAATAAAAAACGCTCCAGAACTCAAAAGTCTGGAACAAAAAATTCGTGATTAACAATAAATTGGTGTTATATAGAATTGTTAAAAATAGGCAAAATAAATAGTCTGAATTTTGTCTACAATAGTAAGAAGTTTTTTTTATATTACATTTTAGTGTTTTGATTCCAGTTCAAATTAAGTATTTTTTAAACACACTTTGGAATAATTTTAACACAGAAACAAGACATAATCAACATAAAATTTTTATATAAAAAACTAAAACGTGGTTGTGCAAATATAACAAATTTTAGTAGATAATATTGTTTTATTTGAAAAATTGATATAATATGTTTATCAAAATATAATTTTTTTGATTTAGGGGGTTGTTTTATGATTAAGGATATTTTTTATAAGATAATGACCGATTCAGACCAACGAGATGAATTTAATAGTTTGGATAATTCACAAGATGTTTATGAATTCTTTTGTCAAAAAGGCTACAGAGAAGATTTTGAAACATTTGAAGATGAAATGAAAACGTTTTTGCAGTCCGCTGAGGCGCATAAGATAGTAAATAATTTTGGTAGTTTTACGCTTTCAGATGAGATGCTAGACATGGTTGCTGGAGGAGTTAACGTTAGGGGAATTTTAACGAATGCCATATCGAATTTGAATAATTTGTTTATTAGATAATGTAAATTAACATATATAATGTAAAACTTATCTTGACAAGGATATAAAATTATGATAATTTTTACACGAATGTGTTATTTTAGTAGATTGGTAGAAAGGAAAGTGGTTATAGAATATGGAAGAAAATAAGACATATGTATGTAGTGTATGTGGATATGTTCATGAAGGAGACATTAATTCTGAACCAGATGATTATGTTTGTCCTGTTTGTGGCGTTGGAAAAGATATGTTTGAAGAACAATAATTGGTAAAAATTTAATTATCAGGGAAGGTTTATTCCCTGATTTTTTTCAAAAAAAGAAGCACAAAATTTTAATTCGTGCTTCTTTTTTATTTTGGTGACCCGTGCGAGAATTGAACTCGCGTTACCGCCGTGAAAGGGCGGTGTCTTAACCACTTGACCAACGGGCCTAATTTTTATGGTAGCGATAACTGGATTCGAACCAGTGACACTGCGGGTATGAACCGCATGCTCTAGCCACCTGAGCTATATCGCCATATTAAGTACTCAAGATTCAATCCAGATAACAAAAACAATTTTACAATATAACTTCCTTTTTGTCAAGGATTTTTTTTATTAAATTAATTGTTATTTAATTTTGTGTTATTTACATGGTATAGGGAGATATTCTGTTTTAATAATCTTTTGACATCTGCGGACAAAATGTGTATATTATTGCAATATATTTTTGGCTTAGGAATGTGTTTGATTTGAAGCAATAATATATATTGTAACAATTTGTTTTTAGGTTGTAATTTTTGACATTAATTTATTTGTAGTATATAATTTTCCTTAGAATTAGTGGTTTTGTATATTTAGATTAAAGGAAAGAAAAAATGAATTATTGTTTTGGATAAAACTTAATTTTTGATGTAAAACAAGGGGGGAAAATATTTTTGTGAGATTATTAAAAAAAATAAGTTCAGTATTTATCGCATTGAGTTTGATGCTAAGCGTGGTTTGTTTTGTTAGTGCTAATACAGCTTCAAAGAGTTTTTTTTTAAGGAGTTTTTTGCGAGAAAATTTAGAAAATTTACCAATTGGCAATCCTGAAGAGTATGATTCCAATAATATGCCATATTTAGGAGAATACCCTAAAGTTGTGAATGCTTTATCTCAATTGCTTGAGGATATGAAAGTTGACGGTGACGAAGTTAATACCAATAACAAAGATAGTTTAGCTGCTAAATTGTACTTATATAGGATTAAACAAAATTTTTTAGAATTAGATTCTAGGTATAAAAATATGTTAATTTATATGGCATATGTTGGAATATTGGAAGATTATAATTTTGTAAGTGGTTATAAACTTCCCAAAGATAGACAATTATATGGCCCGTTGCATTTTTGCTATATGCCATTAATAGTCGATGATAATGGTAAAGAAAAATTGGAATTTTATTGGGTAGATAAAGAAGAATGTAAACAGACGGTTAAGCAAATGATGGATGGAACTTTTGATATTAAAGAAAATTACTTTTGGAAAGATAAATTTAAAAATGATGATAAAGATTTATTGTTTTTAAAATATACTCAAGATGCAATTATAAAATATTTTGGTGATATAGATTCGTTCTTTAATGATGAAGATTTTTGTACGAAATTTTTTATGACAATGTTTGAAATTATTACCAACAATGGAAAATCACCGGGTAATGATCAAAAAATGATTTCCATAGTTTCAAGTAATAAGGATGATGCTGTTAAAGATTATAAAAAATTAGGTCATGATATTATAAAAAAATCTTTAGAATATAGGAAACATGAAGAAGGAAAAGATTATGAAATAGAGTATGATGAAACTACAGGATATATTAAATCTATACAAAAATTGTCTAATAAAAATTTAAAATTTGACGGTACGACTGTTGTTTTTCAATTAATGAACAATATTTTAATTGTAGCATGTGTATTTTTAGCACTTGTTGTTATGGCAGTTGTTGTTATTTTGATTGTTATTTTGTCTAAAAAGAACAAATAGAGTATTTATTTTATGTAAAATTCAGGAGGATTTGTTGTTATGAAGTTGTTAAATAAAATAAGTTCAGTATTTATAGCATTGAGTTTAATGCTCAGTGTAGTTTGTTTTGTTAGTGCTGCTCCAGCTTCGGAAGCAGAAATTAGACAATATTTAAATGGAATTCAAATTACGGATGTTAATACTAGAAATAAAAAAGCAGTAAGTGAATATCCTGATGTGGTTAATGTTGTAACCGCTGTGTATTTGGATTTGAAGGTTGATCAAGGTGATTTTAATACTTCAGATATAAAAAGACTAGGTTATTATTTGAAGAATCCTTCGCTTGATGGTGTGGATAATCCACAATATGTATTAAACGGATTACTTAATACTGTTTCTAGTTGTGAGTTGGTTAGCAAATATAGGGTGCTGAGTTATGGAGCAGATATGGGTTATTCAGGATTAATAGCATATATTAAAGATAACAATGATAAAGGAAAAAAGAATTTTTATTGGATAAATAAAGAAAATTCTAAAAAATATATTCAATCTTTGATAGATGGAAAAGTATCAATTGATCCAAGTGATTATGATGATTTGTTTTTAAAGAGTGCTGAACAGGCTGTTGTAAAGTATATTGGAGATGTAGACGCTTTGTTTAGTGATGATGCAGTTGCGTCTAAATTTGTTGAGTCAATATTAAAAATAATTAAAAATGATACAGGATTAACTTTGGGTGAGACAGAATTTAAAAGAGAAGCTTCTTCTAAAAGAACTGAGGCGGTTGATGATTACAAAAAAATGGGAAAATATCTTGTTAAAAACACTTTGGAAACTAAAGGGTTAGAAGAAGGAAAAGATTATGAAATAGTTTATGATGACGAAACAGGATACATAAAAGAAATAAAGAAATTGTCAAGTGAAAAATCTAAAGATGAAAGTTCTGCTGTTTCTGAAAGTGGCCCATCTGATCAAGACCAACTTATGAAAAACATTTTTATTGTGGCATGTATATTGTTAGTAGTGATTGTTATAGTTGCGGCTGTTATTGTAGTTTATGCTTTGATTAAAAGGAAACGTTAATTTAAGGGAAAAATGTAAAAAAAGCTATGCGTGTAAATTGCGTATAGCTTTTTTATTTATAAAAGTTTGGGAGGTATATTTTGGTTGGTAGAAAATTATCGTTTTATTTAAAAATCTTTAACAAACAATTTATAAAATAACTTAATTTTAATTTGGGAAAATAGAATTATGTGAGGGTGTTAAGATAATAGATAACAAATCTAAGTAGCTTTTTTGGTAACTTTTTATTGTTTACAGAAATTTAATGCTTGATTAATATATTGTTAAAATATATTTGGTACGCTCTAAATATGGAAATTAGTTAATGATGACTTAAATTTTATAGGAGAGTGTATTGATGAAGTTGAAATTTATGAAAAAAATGATTGCAGTATTGTGTGCAAGCGTTATGACAACGTCATGTGCTTTTGGTTCTGTTGGAGCTGTTAGAACAGGATTTGCTTTTGTAGGCGACGAGAAGTATGATGTTGAAGAAATAGATTATTTGATTAGTGACTGTATAGATGAATTGAACAGTATAATTGAAAAAGTTAAAAAAATTAAGGGCTTTGAAGAAGACACTAGAGGTATTTTAGAAAAATTAGATAATGTAAAAGGTTCGCTGGAGAACACACATTATTTAAGACTTGGCGGTGAAGCAATGGTCAAGAGAGTAGATGACTATTTAAAGAGTTATATATTTTCTGATCTTAAAGATATGTCTAAGGCTTTTTCAGAAAATCGTACTGATAGCAATTTACTAATTTGTTTAGATAGTTATTTTGATGGTATGGACGGATTACAGCATAAAACTTCGCAAATTCAAGAAATATTGGAATTTTCGACTGCACTTAGCGATAAACATCGTGAACTACGTAGGGCAAAATGTTCAATTAAAAATATTGGCAATGTTCAGGAACAAACAAGATTGCAGAATTTATGTGATAAGGCTGAAAACTTTTATAAGCCAATAAGATCGAAAATAATGCCTAATAATAAATGGAAAAAGCAAAAAGATGAGTTTTTTAATTTGGCAAATCAAGCTATTAATGAAATTAATAAAGCTCGTGATGCGCAAAACAATATTCATTTACCAGTTCCTCCTGAACCAGACAATATGAATGAAGTACCAGCTCCAATGGCAGGTGAAAAAGAAAACTTAAATAGAATCAAAGAAGAAAAGAAAAAAGAGAGAGAAAGAATTAGAGAAGAAGCAAGAAAAGCAGTAGAGAGACAACTGAAAGAAATGGATGAAAGAATCAAAAGAGAAAGAGAAGAAGCAAAAAAACAAGTAGAAGAACGTGCTAAGAAGAAGGAAGAATTGAAAAAGGAAGAACGTAATCTAGAAGAAGAGTTTAATGAATTGAATAAAAAGGCTGAGAAATTTAGAAATCTTAAGGCAATTTATGATGGATGGTATACTAGTGTAGAATTACCTGTGATTGAACGTTTAGCAGAAATAGAATATAGATTGCAGGAAGTAAGAAGTGATCTAATGAATATGGATATGCCTGAAATATTTGTTAATATGAAAAAGGAATTCAAGGGTAAGGATGAAGAAAAGGAATTAGTTCGCAAGAAGTTTGAGATTAATAGAAAACATGCTAATTTGAAAGACGAGTTAAGTAATATTGTTTTCTTAAGAGGAGAAGGTATATATCTTGATAGCACACTGATTGAGCGTGACATTGAGACTGCAGAAAAAGCAATGAACGAAATAAATAAGAAAATAAAAAAAGAGATCGAAAGAAAAAATAATAGTAATAGTAGACTTGATGAACTTAACGCTATATATTTTAATTTAGGAAAATAAAACATAATACGAAAAAGACTATACACAGTGACTGTATGGTCTTTTTTGGTGTGTTTGCAAACTTGATTTGTGTAGGATTTTATGATAAAATTAATATATTTAAAGTGTTATAATTTTTTGTGCTGTTTTGAGGTGAAGGCATGGAAAAAACAAAAAATCCTAATCCTAATGCAGTTTATCCTATAGCTGGATATGATAAAGAAATTTATATAAAGCCAACTATACGCAATAAAAATATTATTGTTGGTGATTTCACATATATCGCTGATTCAGAATTTGATAGTCATGTTACTCATCACTATGAATGGAATAACGATAAACTTATTATTGGTAAATTTTGTCAAATTGCTGCAGGTGTTGAATTTGTTATGAATGGTGCAAATCATCAAATGAATTGTGTATCGACGTTTCCTTTTTATACTTTGGAGGGTCTGGCGGATGGATCCACCAACAATGGAAGATCTTCCAATAAAAGGTGATACTGTTATTGGTAATGATGTTTGGATTGGACAAAATTCAGTTATACTTCCAGGTGTTTATATTGGGGATGGAGCTATAATTGGAGCAAACAGTGTTGTTGGAAGTGATGTTGACCCTTATACTATTGTTGCTGGAAATCCGGCTAAAAAAATTCGAAAACGTTTTGACGATGAATTGATTCAGTTGATGCTTGATTTTAAATGGTGGGATAAAGAAATAGAAGAAATTAATGATTTAATTCCTATTCTTACTTGCAGCGATTTGGAGAGTGTTAAACATAATTTGAAATTAAGATTAGGATTAAAATAAGCACAGTATATTTAAACTTGAAAGTTTATTTTGTTTGTATAAGGAAAATATATCTTTGGCAACTTTTGGAGGCTAATTTTTATGAATTGTGATTTGAAATATATGAAAATGGCTTTAAAATTGGCTAAAAAAGGAAGAGGATATGTTAAAACAAATCCTTTAGTGGGATCTGTTATTGTTAAAAATGGTGTGGTTTTGTCAACGGGGTATCACAGAGCTTATGGAGAATATCATGCGGAACGGAATACTATTTTGAATTTAAAAACATCAGCACGTGGAGCCACATTGTATGTTAATTTAGAACCTTGTGTTCATTATGGAAAAACTCCTCCATGTACGGATATAATAATTGAGAATGATATAAAAAGAGTTGTTGTTGGAACTCTAGATCCTAATCCGGTTGTTGCGGGTAAAGGAATAGATAAATTAAGGAAAAATGGAATAATAGTTGATGTTGGAATAATGGAGAGGCAATGTAGCAAATTAAACGAAATATTTTTTCATAATATTAAAACCAAAATGCCATTTGTTGCACTAAAATTTGGTATGACGTTAGATGGTAAAATTTCAACATCATCTGGTATGTCAAAATGGATCACTAATGTGGAAGCTAGAAAGCATGCGCATTTTCTTAGGAGTATATATAGTGGAATTTTAGTCGGAATTAACACAGTAATTGAAGATGATCCACAGTTAAATTGCAGACTTATTGGAAGAAGAAATCCGGTAAGAATAATTTGCGATACTAATTTGAGAATACCGCTTGATTGTAATGTAGTTAAGACTGCAAAAAAGCAAAAAACATATGTTGCATGTTCGGTTAGAGATGATAGAAAAATTAATAAGTTAAAAGAAGCTGGTGTTCAAATTATAAACGTTGAAAAATTGAATGGCCGCATAAATTTAAAGCAACTATTATTTAAGCTTTATGATATGGGAATAGATAGTGTTTTGGTTGAAGGCGGATCGGAAATAAACTATGGTTTTGTCGAGAACAGATTGATAAATGCGGTATATTCATATGTTGCACCCAAACTTGTTGGAGGATCTAGAGCTAAAACACCCATTGGAGGAGATGGAATCCAAAATTTGAATGAAGCATTAAATCTTAGGAATGAAAATGTTAAATTTTTGGGCGATAATATATTGCTTGAATATAGATCAGCTTGTTTTGGGAAGTGATTTTTGTGTTTACAGGAATTGTTGAGGAAATTGGACATATTATCTATTTAAACAAAAACAATAGTGGAGCTAAAATAAAAATTGGAGCGAAAAAAACACTAGTTGAATTAGAAATTGGTGATAGCGTTGCAGTTAATGGAGTATGTTTAACAGTTGTTCAAATTGAAGATAGGGCTTTTGTTGTTGATGTTATGAATGAAACTATAAATAGAAGTTCCATGAAATTATTACATATTGGAAGTATGGTTAATTTAGAACGAGCTATGCCGGCAGGAGGTCGTTTTGATGGACATATTGTTACAGGCCACATTGATGGTGTTGGAACAATATCTGAGAAAAAAAATGACGGAATAGCTGTTTGGTATACTATTAAAACTTCACATGATATATTAAAATATGTGGTAGAAAAGGGATCTGTTTGTTTAGATGGAGTTAGTTTAACAGTGGCAGAAGTTGATGATGGTGGCTTTAAAGTGTCAATAATTCCCCACACGCTTAATTCCACGACATTAAATAATTTTGATGTGGGAATGGTAGTTAATATAGAAAATGATATAATTTCTAAATATGTTGAGAAATTGTTAAATATAGATTCAAAAAAACAATCATTAACAAAAGAAAAGTTAATTGAATTTGGCTTTTTAAATTAAAATATTAATTGGCGAATAAGAGGAGATTTTTAAACAATGCAAAACAAAGAAAAAATAGAGTTGGCATTAAAAAAGCTTAAAGAGGGAAAGATAATTGTTGTTTCAGACTCTAAAAGTAGAGAAAATGAAGGGGATTTAATATGTTTGGCTGAGTTTGCAACTAAACAAAACATAAATTTTATGGCTACTCATGGAAAAGGTTTAATCTGTATGCCAATGAACAAAGCGTTTGCAGATAAATTTAAATTATCCCCTATGACAGCTGAAAATACTGATAATCATAATACAGCGTTTACGGTTTCGATAGATCATATAAAAACTTCAACAGGAATTTCTGCTGGAGACAGGTCTATAACGGCAACGAAGATTGTAAATCCAGAATCTAGAGCGGAAGATTTTCGTAGGCCGGGGCATATGTTTCCGATAATTGCAAAAGATGGTGGCGTTTTGGAAAGAGCAGGGCACACTGAAGCAACAGTTGATCTTTGTAGGTTAGCTGGAGCATCAGAATGTGGACTGTGCTGTGAAATAATGGCTGACGATGGAAACATGATGGAACCGGATGATTTAAAGGCATTTGCTAAAAAATTTAATTTAGAGTATATTACAATTGAAGAGTTGATTCAATATAGGAAAACAAATGAAAAACTTATTAGCAAGGTTGATTCGGTTGAAATGCCTACTAAACATGGAAAATTTATGTTACATGGATATACATATGATGTTGGACAAGAGGAACATGTTGCACTGGTTATGGGAGATATTAGTGATGGAAAAGATGTGCTTTGTAGAATTCATTCGGAGTGTTTAACAGGCGACGTTTTTGGGTCGCTTAGATGTGATTGTGGCCAGCAGCTCGATTTGGCTATGCAGATGATTGCTAAAGAAGGACGCGGTGTTTTGATATATCTTAAGCAGGAAGGGCGCGGAATTGGGCTTATAAATAAATTGCGTGCATATTATTTGCAGCAACAGGGATTAGATACAGCACAGGCTAATGTTGCTTTGGGTTTTAAAGAAGATTTACGAGAATATTTTTTGGGCGCGCAAATTTTAAAAGATTTGGGAGTGGGCCAAATTAGGTTAATTACTAATAATATAGATAAAGTTGATGGTATGAAAAAATATGGAATTGATGTATATTCTAGAATACCGCTTGTAATAAAACCTAATAAATATAACGAATTTTATTTAAAAACTAAAAAGGAAAAAATGGGTCATATTTTATAAAAAGGAGAAGATTTAATATGAAGATTTATAGCGGAAAATTTGTTGCTAAAGGAACAAGAATTGGAATAGTTGTTTCTAGATTTAATGAATTTATATCGTCTAAGTTGTTAGAAGGAGCTTTGGATTGTTTGAAACGTCACGACATAAAAGATGATGATATTGATATAGCGTGGGTTCCAGGAGCATTTGAAATACCATTAATTGCTTCTAAAATGGCTAAATCTAAAAAATATGATGCCATAATATGTTTGGGAAGCGTTATCCGTGGAACTACTTCTCATTATGACTATGTTTGTGCAGAAGTTTCTAAAGGAATTGCTAGTGTTAGTTTGCAGTCAGATTTACCTGTTATTTTCGGTGTTCTAACTACTGATAATATAGAACAAGCTGTTGAGCGTGCAGGGACGAAATCGGGAAACAAAGGATTTGATGCTGCTCTAACTGCAATTGAAATGGTGAATGTGTGTAAAGAGTTAGAAATAAATTAATAATGTGAAAAAATAAAAATACCGGCCAATAGTTTGACTGGTATTTTTTTTATTTAGTCTACATTTACGCCGCGAGAACGAAAAATTTCTAAAGCCGATTTGATCTCTTCTTCAGAAGGAACGGGAATATCTGTTAAATGATATGGAATATTTAACTCTTTCCATTTAAACTCACCCATTTTATGAAAAGGGAGAAGTTCAACTCTTTTAACGCATGAAAAGTTTTTAACAAAATCAGCTAATTTTTCAAGCTTGGATTTTTTTAAAGTATATTTGGGTAGAAGAACATGTCTAATCCAAACATCTTTATTAACTTGTTCGCAATAATTTAAAATGTCTATCTCTTTTTGAGGAGACATTCCACAAAGTTTTTTACTGTCTTCTCTATCTAAATCTTTTATGTCTAACAAAACTAAATCTGTTTGATCTAAAACTTTAATTGCCGTTTCTAATGGAACACTTCCAGCCGTATCGCAAGCAGTGTGGAAGTCAAATTTCTTACACCATTTTAAAATTTCAGCAGAAAACTCAGGTTGCAAAAGAGGTTCACCACCCGATAGAGTTACGCCGCCGTTCTTAATATACGGAGCATATTCTTTAATTTGATATGCTAATTCTCGTGCTCCAATAATTTTTCCTTTGTTAGTGGCCCACGAATCTGGATTATGACAATATAAACATCTAAGATGACACCCTTGAAGAAAAACTACAAAACGCAATCCAGGACCATCGACAGCGCCCAGTGTTTCTATAGAGTGGATTCTTCCTTTAACATCCATTTTTATGAATTAAAACCTCGAATGAAATGTTCTGCTAATAACATCTAGCTGCTGTTCTCTTGTTAGTTTTATAAAGTTAACAGCATATCCTGAAACACGAATTGTTAGTTGAGGATATTTTTCAGGATGGTCCATAGCATCCATCAAAACTTCTTTATTTATTACATTTATATTAATATGATGGCCCGTATCAGCAAAATACCCGTCTAATAAATTTGCCAAATTTTCTTTTTTATCTTTTTCAGTTTTGCCCAAAGCTTCAGGAATGATTGAAAATGTATAGGAGATTCCGTCTTCGGCATAGTTGAAAGGGAGCTTAGCAACAGATCTCATGGAAGCCACAGAACCATTTGTATCACGACCGTGCATTGGGTTAGCACCAGGAGCAAAAGGAACCCCAGCTTTTCTGCCATCAGGAGTTGAACCGGTTTTTTTGCCATAAACCACATTTGATGTTATGGTTAATATAGACATTGTAGGACGGCTTTGTCTGTAAGCTCTGTGTTGATTTAGTCTAGTTAAAAAGTCTTTTTCGATTTCAACAGCTATTTTGTCCACTCTATCATCATTGTTTCCAAATTTAGGATAATCTCCTTCAATTTTGAAATCAACAATTAATCCGTCTTCATTTCTAATTGGATATACGTTAGCATATTTTATAGCACTCAAACTGTCAGCAACAACAGAAAGACCTGCTATTCCGCCTGCCATAGTTCTAGTGATCACATCATCATGTAGAGCCATTTGTATTTTTTCATAACAATATTTGTCGTGCATATAGTGAATTACATTTAAAGTATTTATATATAATTTAGCAAGCCAATCTAAAACACTGTGATATTTTTTTATTACATCGTCAAAATCTAATTTGCCTTCACCAACAGGAATTGTTTCTGGTCCAACCTGATCGCCATATATTTCATCTTTTCCACCATTTAAAGCATATAATAATGCTTTTGCTAAGTTGCATCTAGCACCAAAAAATTGCATTTGTTTTCCAATTTTCATTGGCGAAACACAGCAAGCAATAGCGTAGTCATCTCCTAATTTAACCCTCATTATATCATCATTTTCGTACTGTATGGACGATGTATTAATTGAAACTGAACTAACATATAATTTAAAATTTTGAGGTAATTTTTCCGACCATAAAATAGTTAAATTAGGTTCGGGAGCAGGACCAAGATTAGATAATGTGTGTAAAAAACGATATGACATCTTTGTAACCATGTGGCGCCCATCTATACATACACCACCCAAAGATTCCGTAACCCATGTTGGATCACCCGAAAATAGTTCATCGTAGGCAGGAGTTCTCAAGAATTTAACCAATCTTAATTTCATAACAAAGTGATCAACAAATTCTTGAATTTCTTCTTCAGTATATATACCTTCATTTAGGTCACGCTCAGCATATATATCCAAGAATGTAGACACTCTGCCGAGAGACATAGCAGCACCATTTTGATCTTTAATTGCAGCAAGATAGGCAAAATATAGCCACTGTATTGCTTGTTTAGTATCTTGGGCTGGGTTAGATATGTCAAAGCCATATTTGCTTGCCATGCTTTTTAGGGCATGTAAGGCTCTAATTTGTTCAGATATTTCTTCTCTTTGACGAATAGCGTCTTCAGTCATAGCATCTACGCCAATATTTTGTAACGCAAAAGTTTTAGATTCAATAATTCTATCAACACCATAAAGAGCAACTCTTCTATAATCACCAATAATTCTTCCTCTGCCATATGCATCAGGAAGCCCAGTTATTATGCCATAATGACGGGCGCTGCGCATTTCTTTTGTATACACATCAAAAACACCGTCATTATGAGTTTTTCTATGCTTAAAAATTTCCTCAACAGTAGGATCCATTTGTCTATTATATGCAGCTAATGAACTTCTAACCATTCTAATTCCACCATAGGGCATAATTGCTCTTTCCAAAGGTTTTGAAGTTTGCAATCCAACAATAGATTCATTATCTTTATCAATATATCCAGGTTCAAAAGCATCAATATTAGAAACAGTTTTAGTGTCTATTGACAGAACACCGCCTGCTTTTCGTTCTTTGTCTAATAAATCTTTAACAGTATTCCATAAAGTTATAGTTCGTTTACTAGGACTGCTTAAAAAACTTTCGTTGCCATTGTAAGGAGTATAGTTTAAAACAATAAAGTCTCGGACATCAATTTCAGAGCACCAATTTCCTTTATTAAATTCCATAATTTCCAACTCCTAAATGTTTATTTTTTATTATAAAATAGTGCAGCCATTTAGGAAATATTATACAATACATAGTAGTTAAAGTCAAACAGCAGCATCAATTTATGAAGTGCATATATGGGTGATTGTTATAGTGTAATTCAGTATTAATTATTATACTCAAAATAAAAAAAATAATTCTTTGTTAAATATAGAAACCAACATGTAGACTTTACTTTTTATCTACATATTGGTTTTGAATTGAATTAAAAATATTTGCGAATTGGTCTAATGAAAGTTGTTCTGCTCTAACATTGGGAGATATATTTAAATTGGAAAGTATATTTTTTAAATTTTCTTTGCTAATGTTTAACTTTGAAGATAATGGATTTATTAAAACTTTTCTTCGTTGGGAGAAGGCGGCTCTAATCAGCTCAAAAAATTTAGGTGTATTTTCAATTTGAATTGGTGGAGTTTTGTTGATGTTTAACTTTATAACAGCACTGTCTACATTAGGAGGAGGGAAAAAACTGCCTCTAGATACGTTAAAAAGAAGTTCTGGGGTTGAATAATATCTAACGGCCAAACTGATTGCTCCACACTCTCTGCTTCCAGGCTGAGCACAAATTCTTTGTGCCGCTTCTTTTTGAACCATAACTGTTATAGATTCTATGTTAAGATTTAGCTCTAGCAAATGCATAATTATCGGAGAAGTTATGTAATATGGTAGATTAGCACAAACACAAATTTTCATACCTTGAGATTTTTCGTTAAGTAGTTTTGGTAGGTCTACTTTTAAGATGTCTTGATTTATAATTTCTATATTTTTAAATTCACTAAGTGTTTCTTTTAAAACGGGAATAAGGTTTGAATCTATTTCTACCGCACAAACTTTTTTTGCGATTTTTGCTAATTCTTTTGTTAAAACCCCAATACCTGTTCCTATTTCAAGAACAAAGTTGTTTTGAGCTCCAGACATTTCTGCCATTTTAGGGCATATGGATGGATTTATTAAAAAATTTTGACCTAAAGATTTCGAAAGAGAAAAGTTGTGATCTTTCAATAATTTTTTTATATATTTAGGACTCGATAGATTGTTTTCAGAATATTCCATTTTAACCTCAAAGTATTTTGTTAATTTTTGTGTGTTCATAAAATAATAACAAGGACTATTTAAATATAAAAATTAAATAGACCTTTGAAGTGTATATTTTTATTTAGCGTATTCGGTTACTCTGCTTTCACGAATCATGTTAACCTTAACCTGACCAGGATAGCTCATTTCATCTTCGATTCTTCTAACTATTTCGTGAACGGTTATTTGCATCTGGTCATCTGTCATTGAATCTGGGCTAACCATAATTCTAATTTCACGGCCAGCTTGAAGAGCATATGAACTTTCAACACCGTTGAATGAGTTTGCAATTTCCTCTAGTTTTTCTAAACGTTTTATGTAGTTTTCAACATTTTCTCTTCTAGCACCTGGTCTAGCAGCTGAGATAGCATCACAAGCTTGAATTATGCATGCTAACGCTGTTTTTGGTTCAACATCTCCATGATGAGCTTCTATGGCGTGAATAACATCTGGATGTTCTTTATATTTTTTAACTATGTCAACACCTATTTGGACGTGAGAACCTTCAATTTCGTGGTTAAGAGCCTTTCCTATATCGTGTAAAAGACCTGCACGTCTCGCTAAAGATGAGTCTATTCCCATCTCGCTTGCCATCATTCCTGACAATATCGCAACCTCTATGCTATGATTTAGAATATTTTGGCCATAGCTTGTTCTATATTTTAGGCGACCAATTAAACGAATTAGTTCAGGGTGAATTCCGTGAACATTTGTTTCCATTATTGCACGTTCACCTTCAGATTTTATAATCTGTTCTACCTCGCGATATGCTTTTTCAACAGTTTCTTCAATTTTAGCAGGGTGTATTCGCCCGTCGGCCATAAGACGTTCTAGAGTTAGTCTAGCAATTTCTCTTCTTACGGGATCGAAGCAAGATAAAGTAATTGCTTCTGGTGTGTCGTCTATAATTAAATCTACACCGGTTAAATTTTCTAAAGATCTAATGTTTCTACCTTCTCTACCGATAATTCTACCCTTCATCTCATCTGATGGAAGAGGAACTACGGAAACGGTTGATTCGCAAGTGTGGTCTGCTGCACATCTTGAAACAGCCAATGCAATTAAATTGCGAGCTTTTTGTTGAGCAATATCTTTTATTTGCTGTTCATTTACACTAATCCTTACAGCTTTTTCATGCTCTAACTCATTATCAAAAGTAGATAGAAGTTGTGCGATAGCTTGATCTTTAGTCATACCGGAAATTTTTTCCAAGATGTTTAACTGATTTTCTTTTATACGTTCAATGTCTTCTAATGTTTTATCTGCCTGAGCAGTTTTTATTTCCAAACATTCTTGTTTTTTCTCAAACTGATTTATCTTTTTTTCTAATGATTCTTCTTTTTGTAAAATACGTTTTTCTTGTTGATTTAATTCATATCGTCTGTCTTTAATTTCTTTTTCCGCTTCTGTTCTCAGTTTGTGAATTTCATCTTTAGCTTCAATAACTGCTTGTTTTTGGCTAGATTCGGCTTTTTGCTCAGCTAATTCAATTAATCTTTTAGCTTGTTCTTCCGCACTACCGATTTCAGCTTCAGCTATTTTTTTGCGATATTTTACGCCAAATTTGAAAAATATAAAAGCTACAATACAGCTGGAAATAACAACTGATAAAACGATTAACAAGACTGCAATTGTTATATTCATTTATTAAATATACCTCCTTTAGTTTTGAATTTATATGCCCATTTAAATTGTTTGATTTTTAATATGAAATTGATGTTGAATACGGGTTAATAAGCACCTCACTCAAAACTTAAAGAGCTATTCAATGTTAAATTCTAATAAATTTATATTAATATAATTAGCAAAAACATACAAATATTTTTACAAAAATTAATAAACAGCACACAAAATGAGTAAAGCACAGCTAACAACGCATTACTTTAATTTTATTACAAAATTATGACAGTGTCAACTTATAAAATCATAAAAAATATATAAATTTTTACAATTTTAAAACATAACTGTAAAAAAAGTAACTTTACTCATTAAAATAATATTATTTAAATCCCCAACCATTAATATTTTTGCGTCTAATAGCTCCAAATATGCGGTCTTTAAAACCGGGATCTGCTTTTTCTTTTTCAGCTAAAAATTCTTTTGTAACTTGTCGGTTAGTTTTACCGTCTACCGGACATTTGTTTTTAACAATTTTTAGATCTAGTTTGTTTGCAACGCGAATAATTTCCTGTTCACTAGCAAAAACTAAGGGCCTTATTAAAGTTATGTCTTTTCTGGATAGATATGTTTTAGGGGCAAAGCAGTCAATTCTGCCTTCGTTGAACAAGTTCATAATAAAAGTTTCTATTGCGTCGTCAAAGTGGTGACCAAAGGCAATTTTATTGCAATTGTTCTTTTTTGCAGCATCGTGAAGAGCACCTCGACGCATTCGAGCACATAGGCTGCATGGGTGAGATTCTTTTTTTATGTTAAATACGACATCAGCAATGTTTGTTGATTGAACAATGTATGGAATGTCATATTTGTCGCACATTTCTTGAATTGAGCTATAGTCAGAGGGAATATCATCATATTTTAAATCTAGTGTTATTGCTACAATATCGAATGAAATTGGTAAGAATGTTTTTATTCTACCTAAACCTTCTAGCAAAACTAAACTGTCTTTTCCCCCCGAAACCCCAACAGCAACTTTATCTCCATTTTCAATTAAATCAAATTCGTGAATAGCTTTTCTAATTAGGCCTAATATTTTTTGCAAAAAAAGTCCTCCTAAAATTAATGAGTTTTCACTATATTATTATATATTTTTGTGAAAAAAAAGCAATCTGATTTTAAATATAAATAGTTAGTTAATTAATTATAAAAAATGGTGGTAAATTTTATCGATAGTTGTTGATTTTATATAGATTTTTTGATATAATGGCATTATCAATTGAGTGTTTGAAATAGGAGTTGTGCTATGGACTTTTTTGAGTTGGATATTTTTGGCTTTATGAATTGCTTATTGATATGGGTTGGGTTATTTTTGATTTTTACTTTGATTGAATTCTTTACATATCAATTTTTTGCATTGTGTTTTAGTTTTGGTAGTGTTAGTGCTTTATTTGCTTCGCTATTTGATGTTAGTATTACGGTGCAGATAGCGATATTTTTGGTAGTTTCTTGTTTGATGATAATTTTTATTAGACCTATTGCATATAAGATGCTTAAGGTTACCCATAGGCCTACAAATGTGGATATGATTATAGGAAAGGAAGGGATTGTTACAGAGGAAATAAACAATTTGGAACGAAGAGGCAGAGTAAATATTCTTGGACAAAATTGGGCTGCTAAAAATGAAATAGAAACAACCATTAGTGTTAATACTAAAGTTGTTGTAAGGAAAATAGAGGGAGTTACTTTAGTAGTTGAAGCTAATGAATAATTATTATATTTAAATTGAAAGGGTTGTGTTAGAAATGATTATATTGATAATATTGGTGATGTTTATTATTTTAGGACTTTTGAGCATTAAAATTGTTCCGCAGTCAAAAGTGTATGTTGTGGAAAGATTAGGATCATATCAAACTACTTGGTCGACAGGAGTGCATGTAAAATTCCCTATTTTTGATATTATAAGAAGCAGAGTTTCTTTAAAAGAGCGTGTGGTTGATTTTCCGCCTCAGCCAGTTATAACTAAAGATAATGTAACTATGCAAATAGATACAGTTGTTTTTTATCAAGTAACAGATGCTAAATTATATACTTATGGAGTAGATAATCCTCTTTTGGCTATTGAAAATTTAACAGCAACCACTCTTCGTAATATAATAGGAGATTTGGAGTTAGATCATACTTTAACAAGCAGAGATGTTATAAATACAAAAATAACTGCTATTTTAGACAGTGCGTCGGATAAATGGGGAATTAAAGTTAATCGTGTTGAATTGAAAAATATTGTTCCTCCGGCTGAAATACAGAACGCTATGGAAAAACAAATGAAGGCTGAACGTGAACGTAGGCAGTTGGTTTTACAAGCAGAAGGACGCAAAAACGCAGATATATTGGTTGCAGAAGGAGAGAAGAGATCTCAAGTTCTAAGAGCAGAAGCAGAAAAAGAATCATTAATTTTGCACGCAGAAGCTGTTAGAGAGCAATCTATAAAAGAGGCTGAAGGAAAGGCTAAAGCAATAGAAATAGTTCAAACAGCGACTGCTAGAGGTTTAGAAATGATTAAAGCTGCCGATGTCTCACAATCTGTAATTGCACTTAAATCGCTGGAAGCTTTTGAAAAGGCAGCAGATGGAAAAGCTACAAAAATAATAATTCCTAGTGAAATTCAGTCTATGGCAGGCTTGCTGGCTTCTGCTAAGGAAATATTAAATAGTTCAGAGTCAAGCAGTGAAAATGTGAACAAAGAAGAAAAAGACAACAGTAAAGGAAAATAAATATTTTGTATCATAATGTTGCATTGTGTGTTAATGTTATGTTATTATGCACTATAGAAAGATTAATAAACGGGAGCTTGTGTTTCAGGCTGAGAGGAAGTAAGTGTAACCTTCGACCGGATAACCTGATTTGGATAATGCCAACGTAGGGATTGCTTTTATATTGTGATTTTTAACGGAAGTTGCCAAATTAGGTGGCTTCTGTTTTTTTCGTTCTAAAAATTTTGAATAGGAGTTGTTTGAATGTCTTGGTTTGTTAGCATTGATGAAAAAGGATATCATCTAACGAGTGGTGGAATTTTTTCGATTAGTTTAATTATTGTTGTTTTATTATTTCTGATTTTGTTGTTTAATAAGAATAAGGAGCAAAATTCTGGTGAAAAATGGAATGCTAAAAAATTGGCGTTTTGTTCAATTTCTATTTCGTTTGCAACCGTGGCGTCATTTATATCTTTGTTTTCTTTACCTTTTGGTGGTTCTGTGACAATGTTTAGTATGTTGTTTATATGTTTAATAGGTTATTTTTATGGGCCTAGTATTGGAATTATATCTGGATTAGCATTTGGTTTTCTGAGTTTAATATTTAAACCATATATAGTTCATCCAATTCAGATTGTTTTAGATTACATATTGGCTTTTTCAGCATTGGGAATATCGGGATTTTTCGCTAATTTCAAAAATGGGTTAGTTAAGGGATATTTAGCAGGTGTTTTCGGGAGATATTTATTTTCGATTTTATCTGGATGGCTATTCTTTGGACAATATGCATGGGAAGGATGGGAAGCGTTACCTTATTCCATAGTGTATAACGGATCATATTTAGCCGCTGAAGCTATTTTAACTGTTATGGTAATTAAGATGCCTATAGTTTATAAGGGAATTGATAGAATAAAAGAAACGGCGCTTCAATAATGATTGTGTAATTGAATAGTGTTTTGTATAAATTAATTTTGTGTGGTCAAGCACAAATCACCTTTAATTTGCATATATGCTAATTAGAGGTGATTTTTTTGATTATAGGAGCTATTGCAGGAATATTGCAACATATTTTGTTTTTTGCGTTACATATTGAGAGAAACACATTTCCAAAACCGCTATCTCCTCAAAAAGAGAGAGAATGTTTTGAAAAAATGAAGGAAAAAGACAAAACAGCTAGGGATTTATTAATAAAACATAATTTGCGGTTGGTTGCACATATAGCTAAAAAATATTATTCATCTACTAACGATCAAGATGATTTGATTTCTATTGGAGCGATCGGTTTGATTAAAGCAATTGAAAGTTATGATTTTGAAAAAGGAATAAGGTTTGCTACATATGCTTCTAGATGCATAGAAAATGAAATACTTATGCATTTTCGTTCTTTAAAAAAATCTGCCAATGATGTTTATATTAATGATACCATTGATACGGATAAAGATGGAAATTCACTATCATTTTCTGATATATTGGCGGATGACGAGAATGTTGTGGATATTGTGGAATTAAAATGTAAATCTGATGCATTGTATAAGTATGTTGAAGATGTGTTAGGTGAACGTGAGAAAAAAGTAATAATGATGAGGTATGGGTTATATGGAGGAATTCCGCTTACACAGCGTGAAACGGCGAAAAATTTAAATATATCGAGATCATATGTTTCTAGGATAGAAAAGAAAGCTCTTAATATTTTAAATAAGGCTTTTAATAAGAAATAGTGTTTAAAATAAAAAACCAAGTGTAATAAAATACTCTTGGTTTTTTATTTTTCTTCTTTGTTTCGCTGAGATGAAAGACCCATAACGGAATCTACTGGAATTGTAAAAATTATTCCTGAGTTTTCTTTGGATAGCGAACCAACTACTTTGTCAACAGCTTTGTAAAATATTTGTTCTTGGGGTTCATCAACAACTGCAAAAATAGTTCTGTTTTCATTGTGGTCATTGCTATCTAACAGAGCTTTTAAAGAGTTGATTATCACACTTTCATATGTATTTGAATTTTTAGATTTATAAAGCGATTGAGCTATCCCTATAGAATTAATTATTGTTGCTCCATTTAAACCTTTTTTAGACAGTTCAACTAAAAGATCATCTAGCTTATTTATATTATTTAATACAAACACAAGTAATTTCATAAAATTTATTCTCCCTAAAAATATTATTTTTCCTCAATACATAGAATTATAACATAATAAAATTTTAATGACAACAACAAAAGGGTTACATATGTTTGAAATAAAAAACATAATAATATTTCAAAAATCAATAGAATTATTTGTTTATTATATCGATTTTTGTAATAAAATGTGGTCTGAACATGTTTAATGTGAAATTTTCACTTTAAAACATTTCAAAAAACAAGAAGGTTTTCTTGCAATTTTAAATTTAAGGTAGTATAATTATATTGTCTTTAAAAATAAATTTATACTATCTCTAAAAAATAAATTTTGAAAGGATTTGTGTTATGTCTTTGAAAAATGAATATTTACTGTCTGTTTATGAGACTGTAAAAAAAAGAAATGGCAATGAGCCTGAGTTTTTGCAGGCTGTTGAAGAGGTTTTGAGTTCTCTTGAGCCAGTTGTTGAGCGTAGACCAGAAATTCAAGAAAAAGGAATTGTTGAAAGATTAGTTGAACCAGAGCGTATGATTCAATTCCGTGTGCCGTGGGTTGACGATAACGGAAAAACTCAAGTTAACCGTGCATTTCGCGTAGAATTTAATTCTGCAATAGGTCCATATAAAGGTGGATTGAGATTACATCCAACTGTAAACGCTTCAGTTATTAAGTTTTTGGGATTTGAACAAATTTTCAAGAATGCATTAACTAGTTTGCCAATGGGTGGCGGAAAAGGTGGATCTGATTTTGATCCTAAAGGAAAGTCTGATGGGGAAATCATGAGATTTTGTCAAAGTTTTATGACTGAGTTATATCGTCACATAGGTCCAGACACCGATGTACCTGCTGGAGATATTGGTGTTGGTGGTCGTGAAATAGGGTTTATGTTTGGTCAATATAAACGTTTAACAAATACTTTTACAGGTGTTTTAACTGGAAAAGGATTGGAATATGGTGGTTCTTTATTCAGAACTCAGGCAACTGGTTATGGACTTTGTTACTATACTCAAGAAATGTTGAAACATTTATGTAATACTTCTTTTGAAGGAAAAACAGTTGTTGTTTCAGGTTCTGGTAACGTTGCTATATACGCTGCACAAAAAGCAATGGAATTAGGTGCAAAAGTTGTTGCTCTATCAGATTCTAGTGGATATGTTTATGATAAAGATGGAATTAAATTAGATGTTGTAAAACAAATTAAAGAAGTGGAAAGAGCAAGAATTTCAGAATATGCTAATAGAGTTAGCGGAGCAGAATATTTTGATAATTGTAGAAACATATGGTCTATTCCTTGTGATGTTGCTCTTCCTTGTGCAACTCAAAATGAATTGGATGAAGAAGCAGCTAAAACGTTAATTAAAAATGGTGTTATGTGCGTTGCAGAAGGTGCTAACATGCCTTGTACTCAAGAAGCAGTTGCTCAATGGATTGAAAACAAAATTCCATTTGGACCTGGTAAAGCTGCAAATGCTGGTGGAGTTGCTTGTTCTGGCTTAGAAATGTCTCAAAACTCAATGAGATATTCATGGACATTTGAAGAAGTAGACGAAAAAATTCACGGTATAATGAAAAATATTTTTGCTAACGGATATGCAGCATCAAAAGAGTATGGCTTTGATGGAAACATGGTTATTGGAAGCAATATTGCTGGATTTAGCAAAGTTTGTGATGCAATGTTAGCTCAAGGTATAGTTTAGAAAATAGGTTAATTTAATTAAAAAATACAATTCCCAATCTCGAGGAATTGTATTTTTTGTTGTATAAAAAACACAGCTCAAATAAAACTATTGTTTAATTAGAGCTGTGTTTTTACAATTAACTTAACGTTTTTTAGAATATGAACCTCTTTTGTTATCCATATTGCGTTTTATATCAGACATTTTTTCTTCACTGCTTTTCTTAAAACGACTCAGCATTTCTTCAAAAGACAAAGGTTCTTCTTTTTTGAAGGGTTTATATACCTTTGGCGGTTCGTTTGATTTAACAGCGTCTCTGTTGTTTTTAGAATCAGTTGAATTATTACCTGATTTGCTTTGGTTAGAATTATTTTTAGGATGAACTGGACCAACAGCTTTTAAAGACAAGCTAATTTTTCCGTTGTCTGCAGCCAATACTTTGGCTTTAACCTCATCACCTTTTTCTAAAAAATCTGCCACATCAGTTACGTAAGAATCAGAAATTTCAGAAATATGAACTAATCCATTAACCCCTTTTTCAATTTCTACAAACGCACCAAATTTGGTTATTCCTGTGACCTTACCTTCAACTATGGCTCCAACATCGAGTTGCATTTAACTTAAAGAACCTCCTTAAAAATAAAAAAATATTTATTCCTTCGTTACATCAATAAAAATTCGCTCAGAAGGCAACACCAAATTTAATTTTTCTCTTGCTACCTTGGCGATATATTCATCAGTAACACCGAAATCTAACTGTTTTTGAAGTAGCTGATTTTGTTGGACTTGAACATCCAGTTTTTCGCGAAGAGCATTTAATTCTTTTTGTTTTCTTGATATATTAACATGAACATTTACAAGCTGAATAATGACGCATGTTGCGAAAAATATAAGAAATATTCTAAAAATCCATCGTTTAGACTTTTGCCTACTATTTCTAACTTTAAACATATCATACCCTCAAAAATAGTTTTTTATTTACTAATTTTTGATTTTATCATATTATACAATGATATGTTGTTTAAATGCAAGGCTTTTTTCTTAATGTGTATATATTTTTTTATCTTTTGGTTAAAATTACACAATAATTGTTTAAAAAAATATAGTGTTTTAGTCAAAAATTTTCGTAAAGGCCATGTTAAAATCCAAATTAGTTTATGTAAAAAGTGTATTATTATTTTGAAAATATTAAAAATAATATGACCTATTGTGAAATAATAAATTACAAACCCAAAAAATTCACCTATCAACACAAAAAGTCTAAAGCCACCGAATGTGAAAAAATAAAAAAATATTAGTGTTGCTAAACAAATGATTAAAGAATATATTACATCTTGAATAAAAATAAATATTTTGCCGGAGGGAATGCTTAGGCGTAATATTCGAAAAATGTCCCACAATGATCCAAAACACATACCCAGTATTATTGACAGTAAAAAGATTGTTGCTGGGGGAGAAAATGCCATATACATCATTTAAATAGCTTTGATATGAGATTTGTTGTAGAAGATTTTTCTCTGTTGGAATATAGCAAACTGTCAATTTTTCCAGACAAGTTTAATTCACCATTTTGGGTGTTAAATTTATTTATGTGTAAATTAGAACCTTTTATTGTTAAAAAACCCATCTCAGTAAAGGCTGAAATTTGTTTGTCGTCAAAACTATCTACGTCATTAACACCTGAAATGCTTAATTTGTTC
Source organism: Oscillospiraceae bacterium (assembly GCA_902798695.1). Classification (GTDB taxonomy): domain Bacteria; phylum Bacillota; class Clostridia; order Oscillospirales; family Ruminococcaceae; genus RUG12519. The sequence goes on along the minus strand of CADBXK010000001.1, from coordinate 696,230 downwards.
CTGTTTTCCAGAATAATGTTATGAGATACTTTATTATTTTTCTTTTCCTCAATCATAGTCTGATCCTCCTACATTTTAGTTTATAAAATGTTTATTCAGACTGAATCTAGTATATGATTTTAATTACTAAACTACCTCATACATTTCAGTGACGTTTTCTTTGTTTGCATGCTCTAAAATTTTTTTAACACGCACTTTTAGAGGTTTATTGCCTATGTTTATTTCTATAACATCCTCCTCTTTAACCGAATATGAGGCACGTGCAACTTTTTGGTTTACTAAAATTTTTCCTGCATCGCATGCTTCGTTAGCTACAGTACGTCTTTTAATAAGTCTTGAAACTTTTAAAAATTTATCTAATCTCAATTTTTGCTCCTATCATATTTTTTTAAATTTTTTAATATTCTTATTTAATAAAATTGAACTTAAATTTGCAGAAAGTCGCAAGTTTAGACAATTTTGTATGCTATAATTAACCTATATTCTATTAAATTGAAATAAAAAGCACTATCATAAATAGATAATGACAGTGCTTAGTATTAAAAAACAAACAATAGTCCTTATTTTGAAACAGCGTCTTTAAGTGATTTTCCAGCTTTAAAAGCAGGAACGCGACTTGCTGGAATGATCATAGGTTTACCATTAGAAGGGTTACGACCTTCACGTTCTTTACGGTCACGAACTTCAAATGTACCAAAACCAACAATTTGAACTTTGTCTCCAGAAACAAGAGCATTTGTTATAGCTGCTAATAAACCGGAAACTACTTTTTCAGTATCTTTCTTAGTTAATCCTGCTGATTCTGCCACAGTGGCGATTAAATCTGATTTAGTCATTAAAATACCTCCATTTTTAACATTGGTTTTTGTTATTAAACAATTAACTATGCACTAATTGGAGTGCTTAATGTATTTTAACAAGATTATACACCTTGTTTAATGGGCTGTCAACTAGTTTTTCATAACAAAGGCCTACTACTATAACCAAAATTGTTATACTAATCGAAAACACGTTTAGTGTATATACTTTTAGTATAAAAATAATTTGGCTAAAAAACACAATTAAAAGATATAAAAATCATTGTAGTAATAAGCTTTTTTGAAAAACAAACAGCAAATTAATTGAATAGTAATAAACTAAATGTGCTTTTAATATATTTTTGTTCAAAATTTTATGAAAATATTCAAAAAATATAAAAATAACACATATATTTGTGAAATATTACTACAATTAGACAACTAAATACATCTTAAATAATTAATTTTTTACATCAAATTAAAATTTATGTTATAAAATTTAGCAATAAAAAATAAAATTGAAAATCTATAACATACAAAATCGAACTGTTGATTTTGTTTTATTTACCATTTGAGAGCATAGAGTTTACTAATGCTATTAAATAAAATATTAAAAATTATATGTATATGCATAGTTTCATATTAGTAGTTAATTGTTTTAAACAGTTTTTAAAATAATTTAACTATAAGATTTTTGTGAATCGCGATTCAAACAAAAAACTGCGACTTATATATTAACTTAATATTGTAGATAATGCAAGCTTTTTTTGTATTTTGTGATAATATTTTGGAGTGAAATCAAAAATAACAAAATATTCAATATAAAATGCTGTAAAATTATAAATAGTCCGATGTTTTCATGTTTGATATTTTTAGATTATTATGGAAAAAAATAAAGTTGTCTGATTAAAAAATTCTATAATCAGACAACATAAAAAATATAAATTAATTTATTTTAGTTTTTTAATTTTTTTGTATAGCGATCTATCCAAACTTCAGCTATATCTAGAGCATCAAAAAGATTTTTCTTTTCACTGTGTTTAATTACTACGTCTTGTGGAGATGCTTTTGGGTCGGTTGAAATAAGTTGAATTTGAATGTCATCACCTATATCTAAATTTTTTACTTTGTGAGTTGATTTAATAGTTAACATTGCAACAACATTTTCATACATATAACCATAATATATCACATTATCTTTTCTAACTAAAGGTCTTTTTTTATATAAAAAGAAATTGTTTTTTCCCATACGTTAATTCACTCCTTACTATGAAATACATGACTTACATTAAAAGTTTAATATAGGATTTACCAGAGCGCTTAATATTTTGGGTAAGTGTGTTGAAAACAATACGTTGCATTTAGAAAACATTCATATTTTAATAATCTCACCTTGAGATTGCAAACTACAATTTGCAGCATTGGCCTCGTCGGTATCTATATGCATAGCCAGAGAATAATCGGGAGATATTCTAACAACGACATCTCCAAAAATTGTGGTTCTTTCTGGATTTTCAATTTTTACCCAAATGATTTCACCGTTTTTTACATTTAATTTTTCTGCATCAGTTGGTTTAGCATGAAGGTGGCGCTTAGAAATAATAAGACCTTCCTTAATTTCTAAAGAACCTTTTGGACCAATCAAAGTGCATCCTGCACTATGTTTCAAATCTCCAGACTCTCTAATTGGAGGGGTTAGTCCAAGTTTTCTAGCATCGGTTAAAGAAACTTCTACCTGAACATATGATCTTTCAGGACCAATTATCGAAACATTTTTGATTGTGGATTTTAAACCAACAATATCTACTTTTTCATTGCAAGCATATTGACCAGGTTGAGAAAGGTCTTTTTTCAGTGTTAACTTGTAATTTTTACCAAACAAAATTTCTACAGCTTCTTTGCTCAAGTGTACATGACGTGCAGAAGTTTCAATCATAAAAGATTTGACCATTTTTCGATTACTCCTTTTTGGTAGGTATCTGCTTAAAATGAGATACCACATATATTGCTAAAAAGTAAAATAAGTTGGTGTGTTTCATTATAATACTTTTTGTTTTTAATTGCAATATCAACTTGACAAATAAAATGTATAAAATACATGACGAATTTATTTTTATATTTTTTATTAATTTTAATTTGTTATTGATAACAAAATGTAATTAGTATATAATATTACTTAATGTCGTAATATATTTTTTATTTAATATATCATTTGAACAAATTGTACTTTTTAGGGGGATGCCAACAATGAGTTTGCATGGCAAGGATATTAAAATTTTTACTGGTAATTCTAATGTGATGGTTGCTGAGATGATTGCAAAGCAACTAAAAATTGATATGGGTGAGGCAACTGTTGAAACATTTAGTGATGGAGAAATTTCTGTTTCCATTAAAGAATCTGTTCGTGGGTCTGATTGTTTTGTTGTTCAATCAACTTGCTATCCAGTTAACACTAATTTAATGGAACTATTAATTATGATAGATGCTTTAAAGAGAGCTTCTGCAGGCAGAATTACGGCTGTTATTCCTTATTTTGGATATGCTAGACAAGATAGAAAAGCAAGATCTAGAGATCCGATTTCTGCTAAACTATGTGCGGATTTGATAACAACGGCAGGTGCAAATAGAATTTTAACTATGGATCTTCATGCTCCTCAAATTCAAGGTTTTTTTGATATACCTGTTGATCATTTGTTGGGCGTTCCGGTCATTGCTCCATATTTTCAAGAATTATTTAAAGATGACAAAGAGAATGTTATGGTGGTTTCGCCAGACCTTGGTTCTGTTACTAGAGCGAGAAACTTGGCTGAGAGGTTAAATGTTGCTCTTGCTATTGTAGACAAAAGACGTCCTAAGGCTAATGTGTCTGAAGTTATGAATATTATTGGAGATGTTCGTGGGAAACGTGTTCTAATTGCAGATGATATGATTGATACTGCTGGAACTTTATGTAATGCAGCTAAGGCTATCATTGAAATGGGTGGTGCAAAAGAAGTTTATGCATGTGCAACTCATGGAGTTTTATCGGGTCCGGCAATTGAGAGAATACAAAATTCGGTTATTAAAGAACTTGTTATTTTAGATACGGTTCCACTTGCAAAAGAAAAACAAATTGATAAAATAAAAATGATATCTGTTGCGCCTGTTTTTGCTGAATCAATTCAGAGAGTATATGAGGATGAGTCTATATCTCCTTTGTTTGGGTGATTTAATATGAGTGTGTTTGATTTATTTGAAAAACTAAAAAGTAGGTCTAGTGGTGGTGGGCCTATTAAAAAGATAGTTGTTGGGTTGGGAAATCCGGGCCCTAAATATGATAATACACGACATAATGTAGGTTTTAAGGCTATAGATTCTATAGCGAATGAGTTTGACATAAACGTAGACAAACATAAGTTTAAGGCTTTAGTTGGTGATGGAGTAATTAATGGTGTTAGGTGTTTGTTAGTTAAACCATTGACGTTTATGAATGAAAGTGGAATTGCGGTTGAGGCAGCACGAGAATATTATAAACTTGATGTTAGTGATATAATAGTTTTGTTTGACGATATTTCTTTTGATCCGGGAAAGATAAGGATTAGAAAGAAAGGTAGCGCTGGGGGACACAACGGTATAAAAAGCATTATATATTCTACAGGAGAAGAAACTTTTAGCCGAATAAAAATTGGTGTTGGTGCTAAGCCTAGTAGAGAATATGATCTTGGCAGATGGGTTCTTTCTCGCTTTGATGATAATGATATTGTCAAGATTAATAAAGCTAATAAATGTGTTGTTGAGGCAGTGAAACTGATGGTTTGTGAAAAAGTAGAAGAAGCAATGAATAAATTTAATTAAATATTATAGGCAACAAAATTTAAGTTGCCTATAATATTTAATTTTGTTTTATGCCATATTTTTCACATTTTTGCATGTTAAACTTTATTACACAATATATTTTTTAGTTTGAGAGGAGACCATACCAATATGAATATTTTTACCCAGTTGTTAAGTAAACTGGATCAAACACAAATATTAAACAATTGCATTAATAACAAAAAAGTGGCTATGGCTATTGGTCTTCCTTCTGTAAATAAAGCTAATTTAATTTTAAATATATATGAGCAATCTAGTGAAAAATTAGTTTTAGTTTTAACGCCAGATGAACAAAGTGCACAGGCTTTGTGTAGTGACTTTAATTGTTTTGTTGGTGATAAGGTTGCTGAGGTTTTTCCCTATCGTGATTTGGTGTTGCGTCCTATTGAGAGTTCTTCAAATGAATATGAGATAAAAAGAATGGGTGTTTTATTTCGAGTATTTAGAAAAAAAACAAGGATTGTTTTCTGTTCAATTGCTTCTGCTTGTTCATATACTATACCTAAAACAATACTTGAAAAATCGGTGATTTCAGTAGAAGCAGGGAAACCTTTTGTTCAGAGTGAATTGATACGTAGAATTTCAGATATTGGTTATGTAAAGAGAGATCAGATAGATGGAACTGGTCAATTTGCGGTTAGAGGAGCAATAGTAGATATATTTCCAGCCTCAATGAAAACTCCTATTAGAATTGAATATTGGGGAGATGATATTGACAGTATTTGCTTTTTTGATTTAGAAACACAGCGTCGAAGTGATAAACTGGATATATTAGAAATATGTCCTGTGTGTGAATTTATATTAAATCAAACTGAATTTATAGATAGTGTAAAACCAATTATTGATTCTGATATATCTTTAAATGCAAAGTTGAAAATTGAGAGTGATTTGGAAAAAATACAGCAAGGCGCTTTAATTTCTAACATTGACAAATATATATCTGTTATATATAAAAACAAAGCGACTATATTGGACTATTTTGATGATGGGATTTTTTTAGTTAGTGAGCAAAAAGCTGTTGAAAAAGCACTGATTGATGAAAATAATCAGTGGAGTGAGGATTTAGAAATTTTGTTTGATGAGGGCGAACTTTGTCGTCCATTAAAGGATATTAAACCTGATATTAGTGATTTTTTAAATAGTGTATATGAAAATGTTGTGTTTTTGGAGAATTTTTCCCATAAATTAGACAATTGCAAGTTAAGTGAAATAATATCTTTTAATGCAATTAATTTGGGAAATTGGAGTGGAGAAAGAAAAGTCTTAGTTGAAGAATTAGAATTTTATACCGAAAAAGATTTTACCGTTATAGTTATGGCTGGAACGAAAAAAGCTGCCGACATGTTGTCAAAAGATTTGTTGGTTTTGGGAATTGTTGCTCCTGTTATCGAGTATGATCATGACATTAAGGGCGGGGGAGTTTATATTACATCTGGAGCTATTTCTTCAGGCTTTGAATATCCGGATGCAAAGTTTGCTGTTATATCGGTTACTAAGTTTAAATATCGTGATTCTGGAAACAAAAAGAAATCTGTAAAAGGTCAAATTAGATCGCTTGCAGATTTAAATGTTGGCGATTTGGTTGTTCATGTTTCTTATGGCATTGGAAGTTTTGAAGGTATTGAAAAAATTTCAGTAAGAGATGTTGAGAAGGATTATATTAAAATTAAATATGCTGGAACGAATGTTTTATATGTTCCTGTAACGCAGCTAGATTTGGTTTCAAAATATATGGGTTCTGATGAAGGTAGGGTTAAATTAAATAAGTTAGGAACTGATGATTGGAAAAGAACTAAGAGGAGAGTGAAAAAAGAAGCCGCTCAAATGGCAAAAGAATTAATAGAACTATATGCTAAGCGTCAAAACACAAAAGGATTTGCATTTTCACCTGATGGTGATTGGATGGTTAATTTTGAGAGACATTTTGAATATGAGGAAACACAGGATCAATTGACGGCAATAGCAGATATTAAACGTGATATGGAATCTGAAAGGCCTATGGAGAGACTGCTTTGTGGAGACGTTGGATTTGGAAAAACAGAAGTTGCGCTTAGGGCTGCATTCAAGTGTGTTTTAGACGGCAAACAATGTGCATTTCTTTGTCCAACAACTATTTTGGCTTGGCAACATTACAGAACATTAATTGCAAGGTTGGGAGATTTTCCTGTTAATGTTGAGTTGCTTTCTAGATTTAAAACACCAAAGCAGCAAAAAGATATAATTAATAAATTGAAAACAGGAAATGTAGACATAATTGTTGGAACTCATAGATTAGTTCAAAAAGATATTGAATTTAAAGATTTAGGTCTTGCTATTGTTGATGAGGAACAGCGGTTTGGAGTTTCACAGAAGGAAAAATTTAAACAACTTTTCAATGGAATAGATATATTGTTTCTGTCTGCAACACCAATACCTCGAACTTTAAATATGGCTATGTCTGGAATAAGAGATATGAGCGTTTTAGAAGAGCCTCCACAGGACAGACAACCAATTCAAACTTATGTTATGGAATATGAACCGTCAATTATTGCCGAGGCAATTAGAAAAGAACTGAGACGAAACGGTCAGGTTTATTACATACATAATAGGATAAGCACTATAACGCATTGTAAAGCAAAAATTCAAAAATTAGTTCCCGATGCAAAAATAGGTGTTGCGCATGGACAGATGGGAGAAAAAGAACTATCATTAGTTTGGGATCAAGTTTTAAACCATGAAATAGATATTTTAATATGCACAACAATAATTGAAACAGGAGTGGATATAGCTAATGCTAATACAATGATTGTTGAACATGCGGACTATATGGGGCTATCTCAGCTATATCAGTTGAGAGGGAGAATAGGAAGAGCTAAACGTAGGGCATTTGCATATTTTACTTTTGACAGAGGAAAGGTTTTGTCTGAGATTGCAACTAAAAGACTGTCGGCTATTAGAGAATTTACTAGGTTTGGATCTGGATTTAGAATTGCACTTAGAGACTTGGAGATAAGGGGAGCAGGAAGCTTATTAGGCGAGCGACAGCATGGGCAGATGGAGACTGTTGGATATGATATGTATATTAGAATTTTAAATGAAGCAGTTTGTGAGGCTCAAGGGAAAAAGCCTGAAAAAGAGTTTGTGGATTGTGCAATTGATATACCAATTAGTGCGCATATACCTGAAAAATATATATCTAATATATCTCAAAGATTGGAAATATATAGAAAAATTGCTGCAATTGAAAATGAAGATGATAAAATGGATTTAATAGACGAATTAATAGACCGTTTTGGTGATCCGGCAAAATCTGTTATTGGATTAATGGATGTTGCAATTTTACGTGCTAGAGCGGCAAAACTTGGCTTTAATGAAATTGTTGCTGATGGAGTTGCTTTAAAATTCTATCCTGCAAAGTTAGAAATTGAGAAAATGGCAGATATTGTGGATAGATTGAATGGAAGAGCTTCCTTGAATGTTGGTGAAAAACCATATTTGTCAGTTAAAGTGCTTAAAGATAGCTTTTTGGATGTAATAAAATTAGTTTTAGAGTAAGGAGATTTTTAATTTGAAAAAAACATTGCTTATTTTAACATACAGTATTTTAGCGGTGATTTGTTTTATATATAGTGTTATAATATTAAGTGTTGGTTCTGGCACAGGCTTTTTTGCAGTGTGGATATTCATTGGAATGATTTTTGTTGCTTGTGATTTTATGACTATATTTAATGTATGGAAAAAGTTGCCAAAAATTTTCAAAAAAATAGGTTTAGTTTTTTTAGCCATATTTTTTACATCTTTTGTTATTATCGAAGGTTTTATTATTAGTGGTTTTTTTGTTAAAGAGCAAGCTAATTTAGACTATATTGTAGTTTTGGGAGCACAGGTGTATAAAGATAGGCCTAGTACAATTTTGAAATATAGGCTAGATAGGGCCTTGAATTATCTTAATGAAAATGAAAATACAAAGTGTATAGTATGTGGGGGACAAGGCCATAACGAACCATTCGCAGAAGCAATTGGAATGAAAAAATATCTTATAGAACAAGGAATTTCTGAATTTAAAATTATTATGGATACTGAATCACAAAACACAGAGCAAAATATACAAAATAGTCTTAAATATATAGATAGTGGGGCATCAGTCGGAGTTGTAACCAATAATTTTCATATGTTTAGGGCTTTGCAAATAGCAAGAAAAAATGGTCTTGATAATGTATGTGGTTTGGTTGCAGGCATGAATAGTTTATATTTGCCTAGCAATATGGTTAGAGAATTTTTTAGTGAAATAAAGTTTTTAGTTAGTTAAAGTAATATTTTTATCACAAAAGAGGTAGGTTATGAATAAAAAAACAATAGTTGCAATGAGTGGTGGGGTAGATTCTAGTGTTGCTGCTTTAATATTAAACAGGCAGGGATATGATTGTATTGGTGTAACCATGAAATTGTTTAGTAATGACGATATAGGAGTTTGTCAAAAAAACACTTGTTGTTCGTTGGACGATGTTGAAGATGCAAGAAATATTGCCTATAAATTAGGCATGAAATATTATGTTTTTAATTTTTCATCTAAGTTTGAAGAAACTGTTATTAATAAATTTATACATTCGTATGAGAATGGTATGACGCCCAACCCTTGTATTGATTGCAATAGGTATTTAAAATTTGATAAGCTATTTCAGAGAGCAAAAGAATTAGATTATAATTTTATTGCGACGGGACACTATGCTCAGATTGAATATAGTGAATCTAGAAAGCGTTGGATTTTAAAAAAGGCTGTTGACTGTGATAAAGATCAGAGTTATGTCTTATATTCATTAACACAAGATCAGTTAGAACATACTTTGTTTCCGTTAGGAAAGATGACAAAAACAGAAGTAAGAGATATTGCACAAAAAGATGGATTTGTTAATGCTCAAAAGCATGATAGTCAGGATATATGTTTTGTTAAAGATAAAAATTACGCCGATTTTATCGAAAATTATACGGGAAAAAGCTATTTGCCAGGTAATTTTGTTGATGTAGATGGAAATGTTTTAGGAACTCATAAAGGAATTATTCACTATACTGTTGGACAGAGGAAGGGACTGGGACTTTCTTTGAAACAACCTATGTATGTTTGCAAGGTTGATCCTGTTAACAACACAGTTGTTTTAACCGCTCACGAAGGAATATATACTAAAAAACTTGTTGCTAAAGATATAAATCTTATTGCGACGGATAATTTATTTCAAAAAACCAGACTGAAAGCTAAAGTTAGATATAGACAAAAAGAACAGTGGGCAACTGTAATTCAAACAGATTCAGATACAATAGAGGTTGAATTTGATGAGCCTCAACGTGCCATAACCAAAGGACAAGCTGTTGTTTTATATGATGAAGATATCGTTGTTGGTGGCGGAACTATTTGTGAAACATGTGATTAGTGATTATATATAAAAATAAAATTGAAAGGAAAAAGGATGAGTAATAGTAGTTTTGTTAGAACAGAGCTTATTTTTGGAAAGGAAGCTATTGAAAAATTAGCTAATTTAAGAGTTGCTATTTTTGGACTTGGAGGTGTTGGTGGATATGTTGTTGAGGCGTTAGCTCGTTCTGGCATTGGAAAATTGGATATAATAGATAGCGATACGGTATGTTTATCGAATATAAATCGTCAAATTTATGCGACTACAAATACTGTTGGACAATATAAGGTAGACATTGCTAAGCAGAGGATTGTTGAAATTAATCCCGACATTGAAGTTAATACATATAAGATTTTTTTTGATAATGAAATGGCTGAATTGTTTGATTTCTCTCAATATGATTATGTTGTAGATGCAATAGACACAGTTACTGGAAAAATTAAACTTATTGAAAAGGCTACTTTATCAAAAACAAGAATAATAAGTTCTATGGGCGCTGGAAATAAGATAGACCCTACCTTATTTGAAGTTGCCGATATATATCAAACATCGGTATGTCCACTAGCTAAAGTTATGAGACGTGAGTTAAAGAAACGTGGAATAGAAAAATTAAAAGTGGTATATTCTAAAGAAAAGCCTATTGTTCCTAATGGGCAAGAAACAAAGGAGAAAACTTGTGAATTGGATATGCCTGTAACAAGAAAAACTCATAAACAAACGCCGGGTAGTACGCCATTTGTTCCGCCTGTTGTTGGATTGATAATTGCGGGGGAAGTTGTTAAAGATTTAATAAAATGAGAGTAAAAACGAAAAAAGATCAATTCCATTTAACAGAATTGATCTTTTTTAATATATTGTTTGGATGGTCGGGGCGACAGGACTTGAACCTGCGGCATCTTGGTCCCAAACCAAGCACTCTACCAAACTGAGCTACGCCCCGAACACGTCAATAAAAACAACATATAAATTATATAGTAAATAATGAGAGTTGTCAAGATAAAAATTATAAAAATTAAGAAGCTTTAGTAAGTTATTGAATTTTTATTCAAAAAGTAAACTACCGTTACAGAAGAAATTTGCTTTTACTTTGTGTTGAGGTACGTTATTAGAGGTTATTGCCATACATATTGCTATCCGATTTCCAACGGATAAATTAATGTTTAGGTTGTTTGAAATTGCAATTGTTTCTATTTGCTTAAGACAAGACTTAGATTGTGTGAAGGGGTTCTTTTTATTGCATGTTTTTGTTTTTTCTATCAATTTAAAGGGCAAATTTGCATTTATGGATTTAGCAATATATATGCATGGAAATAATTTAATATTATGATCTATGTCTACTTGATGCGTTGAAAAGTTAGCAACTATTCTTTTAAGTTTGCAATTTGTTGGAACAGTAAAGTAAAATTGATTTTTTAAAGTTTCAATATATTTTGAGTTTTTTATTCTTATAAGTTTAGTGTATTCTTTTGAGCAATTGCAAAAACCAATTAGAGATATTGTTGACTCGTTAGAATTATTAAAATATAAAGAAGGACTTTTTCCCGAAGCAAAGGGAATGAAAAAAGAGGAGGGAGTTCTCTTTATTTTAAATTGTTTAATTTTATTGTTGTTTGTTTTTATCATGTTTATATCACATCCACATAATATTTCTTATGAAATTATATGCTATGGTTTATATTTTAATAATTAATATTTTTCACAAAAATAGATGTTTTAGAATAAAGTAAATATATAGAGAAAAATTAGCAGAAAATTTTCTGCAAAGTTCTCTATATAGTTGGTTTTTTAGTTAAGCTAATATTAGCAACTAAGGTATATTGTAATATGTTTATAATATATAAAAATAGCAGCATATTATTTTTTAGTTAATAGATCTATATGTTAAAAAATATAATTTAATTAGGAGATGTTATAAGGTGAATGATTGCAAGGAATATGATAAATATTTATATGATGTGAATTTAGGGCTTGATAAGGACAAGAAAAAAGACAAGAATGGTGTGGAAATTTTAGTTAATCCTTGTGAAAAAGAGTTACGAGCTGATATTAAAATTAAGCAGAGCAAGAAGGTTAAAATTTGGGGACAAATTAAAGATCAATGTGGATGTTTAGTGTGTGGAGCGGTTGTTACACTTTCCAAAGTAGTTAAAAATTGTGAGTGTTCGGAAGTTGTATTTATAGAACAAACAGTTAGTGATAAACATGGAATATATTGCTTTACTGTTTGTATAGATGATTGTAGTGAAAAATATAAGATATGCGCATATAAAAAGGGTTGTAAAACAGAACCAAAAAGCGTTTTTAAAAATTAATTATAAAGAAATAAATAGGGTTGTAGATGGAAATTTTATTTCCTCTACAACCTTATTTATAACAAATTTAAAATATCTGATGTAGATATTTCTATAGGTTTGATAATATTGTGTTTTTTTGAACTAACACTAATTATAAAATTTTTGTGTTTAAAGCAGTGTATGTTTGAAAGAGTTGTTGTGTCAATTGTAGAACAATCTGTAAAAATATTGCCTGAATTCATTTTTACATAGCTTTCTTTTTTTGTCCAGATTTTAAGAATAAAATTTAGTTTGTTTGATGATTTTTCAAATAATTTTTGTTCAGATGGTGTGCAAATTCTTTTTGATATATTTAAATTAATTGGCCTTATTTTTTCTACGTCTACACCAACTTCATTATCGGATATTGCACATATTACACAGTCATTGGTATGGCTTATGTTAAAAAAAATATTTTGGTTTTCTGATATATATGGTTTTTGATTAGCACCGTATATAAATATGGGGGGGTTTTTAATTAGAGCATTTTGTTTTAACGAAAACCATAATAACAGATAAGATGCAAGGCAATTTAACTTGTTTTTGATGCTTGAATATTGATGATATTTTTTTATGCGATCCGAAGGCATGCTATTAATGTAATGATTTAAGTTGTGTTTGTTTAGATTTTCAAAATCATCAAAAAAATATAATTTATGCATTTAGTATTTCATCCTCATTTGTTTTAAACATTATTTATCATTATATCATAATGTGAAGTGATTTTGTCAAATTGTTGTTTATACAAATGGTGGGCAAACAATAATTTTGGTTGCAAATATACATAAAATTTGATATACTAAAATTAAGTGTTCGGTGATAAGTTGTGTTTTTGATTTTTTGTTTCCGTAGCTCAGCCGGATAGAGCGACCGCCTCCTAAGCGGTAGGCCGGGTGTTCGAATCACCCCGGGAACGCCACATATTAAAGATAGTTTAGAGGACATTAAATGTTTTAGATATTGATAGACATTTGATGTCCTTTTACATATTAAAGGGGAATTTATTAGTGAAAAATAAAGCTTATGTTAATAAACATGATTGTGTTGCATGTGGATCATGCGTGAGAGTTTGTCCTATGAGTGCTATAGTTGTAGACGGTATAGCGGCAAATATAAATTGTGAAAAATGTGTTGGTTGTGGCAGATGCGCTAAAGAATGTCCTGCATCTGTTATTCAACTGAAAGAAGGGTAGAATATGAAAAAGAGATGGTATGATTATTTATGGATTGCAACTTTAGCATATTTGATTTTAGGTTTTGTAAACATTCTTTTTGCTTGGTTGGGTCTTTTGTGTTTTTTAATTCCAATAGTTATTTCAATAGTTAAGGGTAATAAGGCATATTGTAATAAATATTGTGGAAGAGGGCAGATGTTTAATTTAATTGGTGGTCGATTTGGACTATCAAGAAAAAAAGATATTCCAAAATGGATGAAAAGTAAATGGTTTCAATATGGCTTTTTGATCTTCTTCTTTGCAATGTTTTTTCAAATGCTGTGGGTTACATATTTAGTTTTTTCTGGGGCTCGAGAGTTGAAACAGATTGTGACTTTGATTTGGACATTTAAGGTGCCTTGGGAATGGGCATATTATGGCGATTTTTTGCATTCTGGAGTAAGTCAATTTGCTTTTGGTTTTTATAGCGTTATGCTTACAGCAACTATTTTAGGCTTAATTACCATGATTTTATTTAAACCTCGTAGTTGGTGTGTATATTGTCCGATGGGAACAATGACTCATACAATTTGTAAAATAAAAAACAGAAATAAATGAAATTGAATATCAATGAAAACAAGACATTATGTTTATTTTAGCAGCATAATGTCTTGTTTTATGTTTAATAAATAATTATTGAATTGGCAAATTGAAAACGCTGATTTCAGGAACAGCTCTAAATCTTGCTGAAACACGAGTAGTTCCAATGCCGATGTTAGTGTATAATTTTTTATTTGGACCTAAATCATATAACCCTGCAAAAAAGCCAGCACACTGATCTTTACCGCTGTGAAATGAAATAAAAGGAATTTTAATTTGACCACCATGTGTATGTCCTGCCAATATTAGGTTATAATCAAAATCTTTATATTTTTCGTAGGTTGATGGTTTGTGAGATAAAAGAATATTATAATCTGAATTTTTATTGCTTGGGTCTGCAAAGTTTGTGGAATGGTTATTATCATATTCATCACTGCAATTTAATCCAGTAATAAACAACCTCTTTCCGTTAATTTCAACTATTTTACTTTTATTTTTGAGTAAAGTGAAATCGCTTTGTTCCATTATTTTGGAATATCCATCTGTGTCTTCTGTGGCTGAGTATGAAAAATAATCGTGATTTCCATATACTGCAAATTTTCCATACTTGGCATTAATACTTTTTAGTAAATTTATAATATTCTTATCGTCAGAATATGTTGGTGCATCATCATATAAATCACCTGTAAAGACTACAATGTCTGCATTTTGTTGGTTTATGGCATCAACAACCTTTTGAAAATTTTCATGGGTAAAATCGGGTTTTATATGGGTATCTGAAAATTGTACTAATTTTACAGAACTTGCTTTGTTTTGAGATATATCTACGTCATTCACATTTAAATTAAACGGTTCTATTCTAAAAGCATAAAAAAACAGTCCAGCTAAGGTAATCATTATGACAATTATAATAGAAAGAAATATTTTTATTGATTTTTTCATTAATCTACACTCCAAATTTATAACAAATTTTTAATTGTCGTCGATATGACACTAGATTGAGTTTGTACATATGGTGGTGGAAATGTAGAGGCGTATATAAAAAATTACTATTTTTAAAACAAATCTATTTAAATGTCCAAAATTTATTCATAATAAAATTAAGAGGAATTGTAATTATCATAGATAGAATAGGAACTAATATCACAGATATACACAGTATATTTGCAAATACAAAAGATAAAATAAAAGAAAGCAGCCACGTTGAGCCATAACAAATATATGATTTTAACAGCGGCCATAAATGTTTAGAATTAGTTTTTTTAAAAACATATTTATTATTCCAGTAATATGAGTTTAGAACACTTATTACAAAACCTACAAATGATGCTAAGAACACCAATAAATTTTCATTTGAACTTAAGTTAAATTTATGAAATAAAAAAATTATCCCATAAGTTATTCCCATTGATATTGCTGTGTTTGAAACGCCAACGATTCCAAATTTTATAAATTGTTTTAAAATGTTGTATAAATTATTTTTCATTTAAATGCCTCTATAACAAATTTTCTAAAAATACAAATAAACTAACTTTTAAATTATAACAAAAAATTGTAAGAGTGTAAACTTTTTATATATATGGTGAGTTTAAAAATATGATTACTTAAGTTGTAATTACGTAAATTTTTAGCGACATTACCTATTTATTTTACTCAAATTTTAATCAAGCAAAATAAATTAATAATGCCGCTAAATATATGTTTATAATCAAATAGTTTTATAAATACAAAATTAACCTAAAAAAGAATAAAAACAAATTCCCACTATAATTAAAATCAAAGAAAAAATTTTTGGTTTGGTTAATTTTTCTTTAAATATGGTAACGCCCCAAAAAGTAATATATAAATAACTTGTGGCCTCTAATGCAGGACCTAAAGATAAGGGAACTTCTTTATAGGCAAAAACACTAAGCAATGTAGAAAAAAAGAACAAGGCATAAGCACCTATAACTTGTGGGTTAAGATATTCAAATATAATGTTTGAGTATTTTTTTGTACTCGATTTTTTTAGCATAACTTGAGATACTGAGCTGATAAAAACTCCAAATAATAAAATTCCTGAATAAAGTAACATTGAATTATTCATTTTGATTTTCCTTATCTAAATCGCTTGATTTCGTGTAAAAAATTATTCCCAAAATAATAAAAATAGAACCTACTACTTTGCCTAAAGTTATGCTTTCTCCGAAAAAAACCATTCCAAAAACAATTCCCCAAATGACAGTTATTGCTTTATTTGCAAATGCAGTGGTTAAAGGTAATAATTTTATTACCCTTTGCCACAAAATCGCATACACAAATAATATAGTTAATACAATACCATAATATATAAAGAATGGTAGACTAAGGAACTCTTGTGTTCCGGCCAATTTGCTAAAAATACCATTAATTGAATACAGCAACAATATTATATGTAAAAACAATAATGTCTTCATTTTCATAAATTAAAGTCCTCTTTTTTGATTGCTTTTAGAGTGATCTGTTTAGATTTAATAAAGCAATTTATTTTTATTGTTTAAATTATGTGTAATACCGAGATTATATACATTTAAATTATGTTAAATTTTCTAGACAAACTTCTTATTAAATCATATCCATCCCAAACTAAATCAAAATCCATAGATTTTCCAATTGGAACAGCTCTGTCTATTCCATAAGGCCTACAATTTACAAAAAAGTCTTTTATTTCTGATGAACTTAAGCCTAAATAAGTTAAAGTTTGACACTTATTATCGCACAAAGGCAAAATTTCCTCCAATTTGTTTGCATCATATTCAAAGAAAAAACCACTGTTATATTTATAATTCATTAAGGTTTTAAATAAATTATCTACTTTAACACGAGTTATAAATTGATCTTCTTGATCTGCCAATTTTACAGCATGTTGAGATGCCACTTTGAAAAGCGCTGTTAATTTTCCAACTGATTGCACTGGTCTTAAGTTATACTTTTCTTTAACCATTTTATGTATATTTTCCCAGAATATTTTTTTAGCATTTTCTTTTTGATTTCCTATCCAAACTATTATTCTTGGGGATGTACAAGCATTTTGGTCAGAAAAATAAGTATCATTATAAAAATTATTAGTAATATTCTCTTTGTTTTCCATTTTCAAATATTCATCTGAGTTAATAACAGCTATTGAATATCTGTCGGCAAATGTTATTTCATTTGCTCTTGGTTTTAAAGAAGATTTTCTAATTTCTTCAATAGTTAAATCTCCTCCCCAAATGACTCTTGTGTCGCAAATAGATGACATGAAATCTGTAATTTCTTTATCAGATGGATATTTAACCATGCAAATATAATTAGATAGATCGCAACATTCTTCTTTTAACAATTCATTTATACAATCACAAATTATATCAACTTGACCGAAATCTTTTCCTGGCAATCTTACTATGCTTGCATTTCCAGCAAGTAAAGCACTTGCAAAACTGAATGCAAAATTAACAGGAACATTAGATGGAGTACTATGAAATATAATTCCTCTTCCTAATCGAAAATCGAGATCGTCATATTTTGCTTTTTCTTTGAGGAGAGCAGCTCTTCTACACCAAAAACCAAATGTTGCAACGTCGGAGTAGCCTTTTCCTTCTTTCATAAGTTTTTTAGATAATATATCTAGAAATTTTATAACTTCATCACAAAAAGGTGTCATTGGTTTTGCTGATATCATTGCTTCAATTGTTTTTTCGTTACCAACTACATATGTTAAATTTTTAAAATTTGCTTGCATAAGTATCACTGCACCCCCTAATTTCCGCATTCTTTAATCTGCCGTTTATTTTGAAATATTTGCCTAATCTTCCACAAGGACAATCGTCTTCACCCAAAATTACACCCTCATCTTCAGTCAAAAGTGAGTGACCTGGATATGATTCTGGTAAAACTGAAACTACTTGAACAATACCTGGTTTTCCAAATTCGCAAGGACTCAAGTCGATAGCGTCTCTTGTTATTACATCTGAAAATACACTTGCATGCAGATGGCCATGTTCACATGCCATATATACGCAACCAGTTTGTTCAACCATTCCATAGTAATCGTGAATGTCATTTAATCCACATAGACTTTCTAGTCGATTTTTAAATTCGTTATGTGAAACTGCTTCTGAAACAAGTTTTTTCCATCCGCCACCATGGATTAATATTCCATTTGACAGATCAAATTTTTTGTCTAATTTTAAAAGTTCTTTATAGAAATGTTGCCAAATCATAAAGGTGAACCCAAACAGTAAAATCTTTTCATTTTTGTGCTTTTCTAAAAATTGTTCTATGGCAGAAACATTTATACTCATATCATCATTTAAAGCATAAGTTTTATCTTTTCCAAAGATAGAAAATCCTAAAATTCCAGCACCTCTTGCTGAGAACATAGCTCTATTTTTAATAACAGAAGGACTATCGATTATTAACATAGGTAATCTCGCAGACCCAGTGAATTGGGAAACTATATTTACAAGTGTTTTTTGTTGATAGCTTGCTGTTTTTCTGTCAAGATATATTTTTGAAACTGATTGTCCTGTTGTTCCCGAAGAAGTCATTACTTTAAAAATTTCATCTTTGTTAATACTTCTTAATTCTAATTCTTTGAAAAGACTAACTGGAATAAAAGGTATGTCGTAATAGCTGTTAACTTTTTTTGCATCGAAATTAATTGCATACATCATATTTTTGTATGTTTCACAATTATTGTAATGATGTTGTGTTAAACTTAACAAACTTTCAGTTAAAAATTTTTGCTTTTCATCTTTACCTAAAGAAAAAGGAGATAATTTTAAAATTTCATCATAGTTAATCATAATATTCCTCCAATTTTGGATATAAAACTTTACCGGAAGAATTTCTTGGAATAGCAGGGATAAACTTTACTTTAAAAGCAATATGATTTATGCCTGTTTTTTGAGATATAAAATTTAGTATGTCATTTTCTTTGTCTTTCACATTTGTAAATATATACATATAATCATCAAAACCTGTACAAACGCAGTCGATATTTTTAAATTCTTCCTTGATTAATTGTTCTGTTTCATCTAAATTTACACGACTTCCAAACATTTTTAAAAATCTCTTTTTTCTTCCAACAATATAATAAAATCCATCTTCATCAACTTTTGCTATGTCTCCTGTTTCTAAGATACCATTTCTTTCGTCGTCTTTTGATAAATCTGAACCACAAGTTGCATATCCCAAAGTGACATTTTTCCCTTTATATATAAGTTCTCCAGCAGTATTGGGTTTGTTAATTTTATTTCCATCTAAGTCTATAATTGAAAACTCGCCGCCAGGTATAGCTAAACCTATACTTCCGATCTTTTCTAATGATTTTTCATGTGGCAAATATGACATTCGTGCTGTAGCTTCGGTTTGACCATACATAACAACAAATTTTTTATCATTATCATGAGCATATTTTGCAAATTTTTCATGTAAATCTATAGATAATCTACCACCTGCTTGAGTTAAGGTTTTTAGGTGTGGCAAATTCATTCTAAAAAAACGCAATTTCTCAAGCATTTCATAAGTATAGGGAACTCCTCCCAAAGAGGTAGCTTTAAAATCTTTTAATTGATGCCAAAACTCTTTTTGCATCAATGTTTTTTCAGTTAAAATTAAACTTGCGCCAACAGCAAAGTGACTATTAATTATAGATATGCCATATGTATAATGCATGGGTAGGGTAGATATAGCGCATTCGCTTGAAGTTAAATTTAAGTATTCAACAATCGAATTCATGTTAGATTGTATGTTCTCATAGCTTTGTCTAACTAATTTAAAACTACCAGTAGAACCTGAAGTAGTAAGCAAAAGAGCTAAATCTTCATTTAAACTATAAACATTATCGAAATCTGTTTTTACTAAACAATAGTCGCAAGACTTATATATAACCTCATAATCTTTAAATTGATCAAATTTCTTTTCAGGAACCCATAGATAATCTGGCTTATAAGTTTTTATTAAATTCTTTAAAAGATCTTGCTCTAAATTAGAATCAACCATTAATGGAACAATTTTATTATTTAAAAAAGTGACATATCCTAATACAGAACCTAGCTCATTTGAACATAGAATAAAAGTTAAACATCTTTTAGGAATATACCCTTTCAGTTCTTCTGAAAGGGTATGCATCTCACCATAAGAAACTTTCTCTCCGGTTTCTTTAATTATGGCGATATTATTTTTAAATTTACTTAACGTCCACATCATACTTTGCAAGTATCTCCTTACCTTTTTCAAAAGAGCTAAAGTCGATAATGTCATCAGTATCCATCATTATGTCGAAAGCATCCTCTAAAGCTGCTATTAAGCTCATGTGACCAACAGAATCCCATTCACTAATTGCTTGATATTCAAGACCTTTTGTCTGTTCTGCTGTGATATTAAAAGTTTCTTCAAATGCCTTTGTGTATTTTTCTAAATTTGTCATAATGTTTTACCTCTCTATATTTTTATATTTTTTCAAAATGTTGTCCGCTATTTTTTCTGGAGTTAGTCCATATTGTTGTATTAAATAGTCATAACTTCCAGCATGTTTATATTCATCACTGAGACCCAATATAAGTTGTGGCGGCTTATTTGTTTTTTCAGATAGATATTCCGACACTGCAGAGCCTAAACCACCGATTTTACTGTGTTCTTCCACTGTAACTATTAAATTAGATTCGCAAGCCATATCTACAGCATTTTTATCTAATGGTTTTATGGTGTGCATGTTGATAACACTAGCGCAAATTGAATATTTTTCTTTTAAAATTTCTGCTGCTTTTAAAGAATTATAAACCATTGTACCAGTTGCTATAATCGAAATATCTTTACCCTCTATTAATGTAATTGCTTTTCCAATTTCAAAATTATAGTCATCAGTGTATACTATAGGATTGTTCATTGGACCAGACAAACGTAAATATACAGGAGCATCTATTTTTGAAGCGGCAATGGTTGCTTTAACAGTTTCTGTACAATCAGCAGGAGACAAAATAACAATGTTGGGAATTGATCTTATTATAGCTATATCTTCAATGCTAATGTGTGTTGGACCCAATATTCCCACAGATAAACCTGCAGTTAGACCTACTAATTTTACATTTAGATTCATATATCCCATATTAACTCTCACTTGATCTGCGCAACGTGCAGAAGCAAAGGTTGCATAAGTTGTAGCAAATGGAATAAAACCTTCATTCGCTAAGCCAGATGCTACTCCTACCATATTTTGTTCTGCTATTCCAACATTGAATAGTTTGTTTGGATACTGGGATTTAAACCTATCTAGTCCAGAATAAAAACATAGATCCGAAGTGACCATTAAGACGTTGTCATTTGTTTGTGCTAGTTCATTTGCAGCAAACCCAAAAGCTCCACAAGAACCTAATCTAGACCATAATTTTATGTTAGATTTTTTATACTCTATCAAGGTTTAATCCTCCTGTTCTTCCATAGCTTGAATAAGTTGGTTTTCTGTTAATCTGTTATTATGCCAAAGCACATTATCTTCCATAAAAGATACTCCTTTTCCTTTTACAGTGTTAGCAATAATAGCAATTGGTACGTTAGAATTACTGTTGAGTGCTGTTAAAAGATCTTTTTCGGAGTGACCATTTATACTTAATACTTTCCAACCAAAACTCTTCCACTTTTCTTCTAAAGGATCCATAGAAAGAATTTCTTTTGTTTGTCCATCATATTGTAAATTGTTTTTATCGACAATTACAACAAGATTGGATAATTGATAGTGGTTAGCAGAAGCAGCAGCTTCCCAAACTGAACCCTCATCACATTCTCCGTCACCTAATAGAACAAAAATTCGAGATGATGTATTATTTTTTTGTTTTAAAGCTAATGCGGTACCAACTCCCAAGGACAAACCTTGACCTAAACTACCGCTTGAAAATTCTATACCCATTTTCAAATTCATTGAAGGGTGTGCATAAAGCTGGGTTTCATTTTGTTTAAATGTTAATAAATCTTCATCAGTGAGGAATCCTGCTTCTTTCAACGCAGCATATTGAGCTATTACTCCATGACCTTTACTTAAAATAAATCTGTCTCTCTTTTCCATCAACGGATTTTTTATGTCATACTTCATAACACCAAGGTATAAAACAGACATAATTTCAATCATAGATAGAGCTCCACCAATATGAGCACCAACATTTCCTACATTATGAGTCATTTTTATAGCATTTATTCGCATTCTTTTAGATGCTTCTTTACACTTTTTTACTAAATTGTTGTCTATCATATAGATCCTCCATCAACTCTAATAATTTGTCCATTTACGAATGAGGATTTTTCACTAGCTAAAAAAACTGCTACATTTGCTATTTCTTCAGGAGTTCCTAATCTTTTCATTAAAGAATGTTGAATCATTTCTTCTCCTGCTTTAGATTCCATAAGATTAGCCATATTAGTATTAGATAATCCGGGGGCTATAGCATTTACTCTTATGTTGTAAGTTGCTAGTTCTTTAGATAAAACTTTTGTCCAAGCAATTATGGCTGCTTTGGATGTTCCATAAGCACTATTTCCACTTTTTAAATCTAAACCTGAAATAGATGCCATATTTATTATATTTCCAAACTGGTTTCTAGTCATTAATTTTATAATCAGTTGTGTCAATTCCATTTGGGCAAACAGATTTACGTTGAAAATTTCTTTAATATTTTCAACAGGTGTCATTTGAAATAAACCTCCGTGAGCTATTCCAGCATTATTTATTAAAACGTCTATTTTTTTATTCGATTTCATACATTCTTTAACTGTTTTTCTCATTTGGTTAATATCAGTCATATCAAAAAAAATAGGAGTTATAGATACATTATATTTCAGTGATAGCTGTTCAATAAATTTTAAAAAGTCATTATTTTCATAACGTGCATGAGCTAAAACATTAGCTCCATTTTTTGCACATTCCGTAAGTATTGCTTTCCCAATTCCTCTATTTGTTCCTGTTATAAAAATATTTTTTCCTTTCAAAAGCACAATAACTTTCTCCTCTTAAATAACTATATTGTATGTTTTATATACACGTGATATATTTTTTTAAACGAAAAATTTAAAGCTACATGAGCACTAAATGTATTTATATTATTTGAAGATATAAATGTAGAATATTTTTTATAGCCGCTTTTTATTGCTTCTTTTAAAGGTTTTTCAATTGTACTCATTCCAAGTCCAGATTTTAAATAATCCTTATACATCCCAGCTAAAAAAGGATAACAAACATTGTTTCCAATATCTTTAAAAGTGAAAAAACCAATGGAAGCATCTTTAAACGTTAATTTAAAAATTTTACAACCTTTATCCAATTCATCTGAAATCCAGTTTATATAGCGATTTGCAGCCTGATCACTATTAAAATATGGATCGATATAAATTCTATCGGTGGTAAAAATACCTTTTCTTATTTCATTAAATAATTCATCAATGTCATTATTGTTCATTTCGGAGTAAGATATGCTATCCATGACTCTCTGTTGAAGCGGATTTAGTCTAATCTCTTTTAAATCATGTACTAAATTTATGCTTGACTCTACATATGTGTATCCTAGCTCTTTGAGTAAAAACATTATGTCAAACTTTCCGTTAGGCACTTTAACTACCGTATATTCAGATTCATTTAGTGGTAGTTCTTTTTTTGTAAAATTAGCAGTGTCATTGGGTTCTATGCTTATTTCATTGCAACTTACTCCCAAATTTCTTTTTTCCCAAACTGCGTTAATGACTTTCAAATTAATTCACCTTCTCTTTTTCATATAGATATCCAAATTCTGTCTTGCCTTTACGTTCATATCCATTTATATTTTGATTTTTATTAATAAGTAAATATTTACTTTTGCAATTTTCTAAATTAAAATCAGAGGGTAACCATTCAATTCCAATTCCAGGATGTAAATTAGAGCAAAGTTCAAAATCAAATTCGACATCAGTTGCAATAGTATTTTCAAACGGATCTTTAACATCTATTTTATATTGTACCACATTTTGGATTAAAGTAAAGTCTCTTTTTTGAGTATCTGCAAACCGTCCGGTATTACTTATTTGAAAACTTTGAATCCAAGAAGATGTATTAAATGTACTAATTATAAAAAATGTAATAAAAATCAGTTTAAAAAATTTAAGTGTAAGAGTTTTTTTATATATAATTAAATTAAAAAATGAAATCCACCAAAAAGGAGCTAATGCTCTAAGATCTCGATATGCAAAAACATCGTATATCATTAAAATAATAATGAATGGTACAAATAATAAAATAAATTGAGCGATATAAAAGCAACTGAATTTTTCTCGCAAGGAAATACTTATAAAATCTTTTTTACTTTTTTTAAAAGATGTTCTAAAAAATATGAGTAAAAAATATAGTGTCAAAAGTAATAAATAAAAAAATCTAAAATAGACTTCAATTTTGGCTCCATTAGTTATATTAATCCAATTTTTAATATTAGATTTAAAATTAGAAATAAGTATTTCAATTGCTGAATTTAAGCTGGGTGCATGGCTAATTTTATACGTAATCCAAAATGGGTACGGAGCAATAAAAATTGAAGTTATGTAGTAGAGGAATCCTGAATATAAAACCCAATATAAAAACAACTTAATAAATTTTTTGAGTTTGAGATCACTTAAAATAAACACTGGTATGAGGAATAATAAAATATATGTAATTCTATATAATGAAGAAATTGTACCAATTAATATTGTTAGAAATAAAAAATATTTTTTGTTTTTTGTTTTTGAATTACAATACTTATAAAAAAACAAAAAAAATAATACCAAAAAACCGTAATGTAAAATTTCAGTCATAGATGTTGCTGCATACAGAATAATTGGCGGGAAAAATAAATATAAAAAAGTCATTTTAATAGTCTGAGATATGTTTGGTTTATATAAAATAGTAACTAAAGTAAAGCAAATAACTGTAAAAATTAAATTAGAAATAACAATTCCATTAGCTGGCCACCCTAATATTTTGGCGAACGGGTAGTAAAAAAATGCTGGGAAAAAGCCGTGAGTACTGAATCGACCAATTTTAGGAGTAAGTTCATTAAATCCCATATATCCAGTATTAAAGTCATGATTAGTAAAAGAAAATACTTCCTTCCAATAACCAAATTCATCACTCCATATAGGATGTCCAATAAATGCATTACAATTACAGATAAAGGATAATAATAAAATGAGTATTAGAGGAGATAAAATATACGTGATGTAAAGTACGTATCTTATTATTTTTGAACTTTTCATGGTTAATATATGCTACCTCACTCTATACAAAATTATATGTGAAAAGATATTTTAGAATATAATTTACCCCACAAAGCACATGCATACCCAAAATGGCAGAAGTAATGCCTACTTTAAATTTACTGATATTTTTAATTTTATGCAAGAATTTATACATAGATGTAATAAACAGTATTCCGACAGCAAATTGTGCGCCCCAACCTAAGTTACCGTGCTCAAATCTTCCTCCAGATTCACATAGGAAAGCAAAAATAGAAATATTAACAACTGCAAAAAACCAACCAAATTGGTATATTTTATCTACCAATAAGTCTTTATAAGAAAATATTAACACAACTAACGGAAATGAAATTGATAAAATAAGACCTATCAATGGATTTTTTGTATGTAACATCCATACTTTAAGAAATCCAAATTCAATACCATTTTGTTGATCGAAAAGTTGTTTTTGTTGCCATAACATCAAGAGTAAGCTAGGGAAGGTTGTTGTTCCAAATACAATATAATTTAATATGTTTTTACCTTTTCTTTTTATAAAATCCATGATCATAATAACCAACATACACGGTGCAAATCCAAACATAAAGCTTGGTTTAAACCATGTTGTTATAAACAGACAAGAAGCAAAAGAAATCCATTCTAAAATTGAAATTGTTTTATCATAATATTTATTAAATAATTTTATAAAAATTATTATTGATAACACTGCGAAAGGTTTCATGGCTTGGTATGTTGAATTATGATACAAATTGAAACAAAACACTCCTATATAAGGAGAAACATGAAGTTGAGGCATGTGTATTGGCATATAAATATTACATGTTAAAGATGCTAAGTATAAATACTCTTTTGGTATGTTTTTTAAATAAATTTTAAAAAACATATAAGTAAAAATTATACTTAATATGTTCAACGTCATCAAAAACAAGCTAACAATAACATTATGATAACGAGGAAGTTTCCATAAAAATCCTAAAATAATATATGTTAAACTATAACCATTATTTTCAGATAATCCAGCTTTTATATGAGGCCATAGATCAGAATTGGTATGTAGTTCTATAATTGTTTGATTTTTATACAATGGAATTAAAATTAAACAGAAAATAATTGTAGTAGCAATAGAAAAAATCCAAGTAGTATTTATTTTTCTCTTTGTTTTTATATTATTCATTATTTCTGATCCTCTTTCTTGTTTAAATTTATACTATTTTTAATTACATATTGTGGCGATTTATTTAAACTTATAAAAATTCTTCCAATATATTCGCCTATCATACCCAATACCATGAGTGTTATACCATTAAAGAATGTTAGAAGCGATACAATAGTGCTGTAACCCCATGCTATATTATTATTTATAAAGAGTTTATTTATAATGGTATATAAACCAAAAATAAAACCTATCAAAGCAAACAAAATACCAATAATTGTTGTAATTCTCAAAGGTTTTACAGAAAATGAGGTAAATCCATTAAGCCAAAGAGACAACAATTTTCGTAAGTTATAGTTAGTTGATCCAGATTGCCTTTCATTTTCTTCCATTTTTACATTTGCAATATTAGAAGTTGTTCTCAGCATTAAACCAGCAATATATGGATAGCAATTTTTATATCTTATGATTTCGTCGACTACAAATCTCTTCATCGCACCAAAATTACTAAGTTTAAGGTCCTTGGGCTTATTAATTAGACGTTCAGCCATTATATCATTTACTTTGCTTCCAAAATTTTTAAATTTGGACTGCTTCTTTTTACCATAATCTGCAATTGAAATATCAAATCCATTTTTTAGGGGTTCAATTAATTCAAAAACTTTGTCCACCGGGCATTGTCCGTCGTCATCTAAGTAAATGATAATATCTCCTGTAGAGTTTCTAAATCCGGCCATTAGAGCTGAATGTTGTCCGAAATTTTTAGAAAAATTTATAGCCACTATTTTTTGGTCATTTTGCGCTAATTTTTCTATGACAGCACTTGTGTTGTCTCTAGAAAAGTCATTTACAAGGATGATCTCATAGTTGCTCAAATATTTACTTTCAAGTTCTTTTTTTATTGAATTAACGACATCTTTTATAGTTTGTTCAGAATTATAACAAGGAATCACAAAAGATAACTTATTCATTTATTTTTCTCCATTCTGAGTTTAATATAGATATAACAATCCACACCACGATATTCACCATTAACAATGAATTTTTTGAGCGAGTCTTATTTTTGATATTAGTTATAATTATAGATATTTATAGTGACAGAATAATTTTTACAACTTTTAAAATATTTTTGGTGTTTTTAAGTTTGAAAAATGTGTGATGTCAATTTTGCTATATTTTTTTGTTTTTGTTATCTTTTTCAATAAAAATTTTTAAAAATTTGACTCTTTGTTAAAATTGTTTATATCGTGCAAATAAGTGAAAATTAAGGGTTTATCAATTTTTGCTTTTTGTAATAAACAGTAAACCGTTTTTTCACACTGTACAGTTTGTTTTTAGCTATTAATTATGAATTTTTTTGATATTTTATATTTATTTACAAAAAAATTCATTAACATTATTAATTATGAATTCAACATCGATATATTTAAGACCATAATATAGTGGTAGTCTTATTAGTCTTTCGCTTTCTTTTGTTGTAAATTTATCTTCTCCATGGAATCTACAATATTTTAATCCTGCTGGAGCTGAATGAAGAGGAATATAGTGGAAAACTGCACCAATGCCATGTTCTTTCAAATAAGATAAAAGTTTTGTTCTAGTGTTTAAGTCTTTTACTTTTATGTAAAACATATGTGCATTATGAACGCAACCTTCTGGTATATTTTGTAATTCTATTAAACCTTTTTCTTGCAAATTCATAAGACCTTTTTTATATAAATTCCAGGATGACATACGGTCATTGTAAATATCATCTACATTTTCGAATTGAGTCCATAGACAAGCAGCGTTAATGTCACTTGGTAAATATGATGATCCGCTATTTACCCAAGTGTATTTGTCAATTTGACCTCTGAAAAATTTGCTTCGATTAGTACCTTTTTCTCTTATGATTTCAGCTAATTCAGCGTTTTTTGAATCTTTTAAAAGTATTGCTCCGCCTTCACCCATGCTGTAATTTTTGGTTTCGTGAAAACTATAGCATCCAAAATCTCCAATGGTTCCTAAAGCTTTTCCATAGTATGAACTTGTTACACCTTGCGCTGCATCTTCTATAACTTTTAAATTATATTTTTTAGCAATTTCCATTATTTTATTCATTTCACACGAAACCCCGGCATAATGTACTGGAACAATTGCTTTAGTTTTAGGTGTTATTGCATCTTCAATTAGATTCTCATCTATGTTCATAGTATCTGGTCTAATATCAATGAATACTACTTTAGCACCTCTTAGAACAAAAGCGTTAGCTGTTGATACAAATGTAAAAGATGGCATAATGACTTCGTCGCCAGGTTTTATATCGCATAGCATAGCGGCCATTTCAAGCGCACTCGTGCAAGAAGTTGTTAACAATGCTTTTGCAGTTCCCGTTTTGTCCTCTATCCATTTATTACATAATTTTGTGAATTTTCCATCACCGCAAACCTTTTTATTTTCAAAGGCTTCCTTTATGTATTCAATTTCTTTGCCAAGAAATGGCGGTTCATTAAAGTTTATCATTTGACAAAATAATCCTCCTGTTTTTATTCTGATAGAATATTAATATCAATAAAATTAGCAAAGTAAAAGCGCTAATAATTATTCCTTCTTTAAACCACGGTAAATTAAATTTTAATTCTATATTATGAGAACCTTTATTTAAATTTATTGCTGAAAATCCATAGTCGGCTTTTAAGATATCGGTTCGTTGACCATCCACATATGCTTCCCAACCGTATTCATATGGAACACTTATTAACAAAATACCATCCTGTGAAGTATCAACAAAACTTGTTAAGTGGCTATCATTTTCTTTTACCTCAAATTGAGCCAATGGCATATTTTGGAATTTTTTTACAAACTGTTCAGTGTTTTTATTGTTTTTATAAGAAGCTAACTCGTTAGAATCAATATTAAAGTTAGAATTCTCTTCTAATATTATAACATTTGATAATATATTATCAACATTTTTCTAAAAAAGATTTACCCAACTTTATTATTGTGTAATCTTTGCAGTCTTTTATTGAACCTGTTTTGGGCCAATTTGGCATTCCATTAATTTGTGTTTTTAAATTGCCTATATCATATTCAGTTGGATATATATCATATCCGTGTTGTTTAAAAAATTCATACAATCTGGTTGATCGTAGTTCTAATTGTAGTAATTCGTGCCGATCCCAAACAAAAAGACTATTACCAACCGAAGGCTCGACCACTTGATTAAAATCTGGTGGTGTTCCTACAAATATAACTTTGTTATTGTCTGTTACGGCTTTTAAATCATGATAAATTTGTGATGCCATTGTAATATCGTATTGATAGCCTTTGTAATCGATAAAAAAAGTACGGTTCATTTGTTTGGATTGATAAAATATATTTACAATTACCAAAAACAAAACTATGTATTTAAATTTGAATTTTTTTATGCTAATATTCCTAAATATTATATAGAGCAAACAAAAAGCAAAACTAACGAGAAACGATAGACATGTTAATGCCCTATGAGGTAGAGAAGGATTTCCTGTTACTATAGACAAAGCAAATGCGGATATTAAAATACATATTCCGTAAATAAATATACTAATTTTTTTGTTTTTTATTGCTAAAAAAATTATACTTATCAAAGTTACAAAGATAGATAAAGATACTGTTTTTGTAGCATAGTCTAATTTAAAACCAGCTATAATAGTATTAAATTGCGTAACGATAAAATGTTTTAATGAATTTAAAAACGGCACAACCCCGCTGAAATTATAAGTTATATAATTATTTACATAACTAGAATTAGGTACATTTAATATTTTTTGTAAAATAATTTTTACTATTTCCCAAAAAACAATTGATATAAAAATTAGTATAAAGATTTTTAAAATCGACAATAAAACTTTAGTTAATTTAGATTCTTCATTAGTTATTAATGTCCTTAAGAAACAAGTTATAAAAAATATTAATAAAAATATCACAGGGGATGTTTCTGAGAATGAGATTGCAAATGTTAGAGTGCCTATTGAATAAATTAAATTGATCCAATGTTTTTTCTTGAAATGCCAGCAAAAGTAAAAATGCAGCGAAAACGAAACTAATAAATAAACCATGCCGGTTTCTATGGTTGTCATCATAAATACAAACATGGAAGCAATATAAGGAAAAGATATTGATATACAAGTAAATATTATAGATAAAGTATTATTCCACAAATTATTAGTGTAGGTTTTTAATATAAAGTTAAACATTGTTAAACCTGCTACAATTAAACATATAGCTATAAGATCTCGCCAAAGTGGAAGAAATTCATAAGAATTAAAAATTCTCTTTAAAATTACATATCCCCAACGTCCTTGATATAGCAAACTATTATTTTCAAAATAAGCCTTAAAAGCTTCGTCGTCTATTCCCATAGAAAAATTAGTCAGAGTAAAACCGTAACATAAAATTACCACAAAACTAATACACAAATAATAATATTTACTAAAACTTTTAATTATAGTTTTTCTCATTTAAAATCCCTCACTTAGTTTTTTATAAAAGTATTTTTTAGTTTCTTTAAAATTTTAAAGAAGATATTTTTTATTTTACGCATTTTGTCAAATACAAAATTACGGACGTTGCAATTAATATTGCAACTAATTTTTACATTTTTAATTTTAACAGGTTTAGTTAAAGGTATGTGTATCTGTGGATCGGGTTTTAAAAATAATATGCCATTACAAATTCTACGTCCATTGGAAAATATATTTTTTAATGTATAATTTAAAGTTTGATTCTCATCAGTGGTAATGTTGATGTCAAGATTTGAAACCCAGATCATATTATATTCAGTTGGATCAAAACGTAAAGCATGTATAATTTTTTTGTTAGAAAAACCTTCAAATATAAGAGGATTTTCCAAATTTTTATTAGTATGTAGTATAGTATTATTTTCTGAAAATCCATTACCATAATCAATATATAGTTTGGTGAGAATCGATTTTGGTTTTTGTGATGTATTTCCATTTAAACAGACAGGAATTTTTTTAGCATACCCTTCCGGCAAAACTATGGGAATTTTATTACAATAATTTTTCAATATGTTTATATTTTTTATCCATTCATTTTCACTATGCGCAGAATAAGAATTTTCAGAATTTGTCCACATGCGATATATAGATGTTGCTTTATTTGAATCTGATACACCTGTTAAAAAAGCTGTTTTCATTAAGAAATCCCAATCTTCGATGGTTGATAGTTCTTCATTAAATTTTATTCCTAATTTTTTAAAAGGATAACTGGGACAAGCATAAGACATAGTTGGACAAAAATTAGTTGTTAGTTGTTCTAAAAGATTAAAATCTCTACAGTAAGTGTTATCAAAACTTCCGCATGCTCGTAATGCTTTGTTACCGCAATAATCTATTTCTTCCCATTTTTGTACTAAGTTGTAAGTGTGTAAAATAGTTCCGGGAAATTTTTTATATAAATTATAAAATTCTTCCACCCAATTATCAAAAACTATATCATCATCATCCAAAATAGATATATATTTACCTTTAGCAGCTTCAAATCCTACATTTAAAGGTGTCGTTCTATTTCCATAGTCAACTTTTATTAAACGAACTTTTTGTTTCATCCAGCTAGGGAGTTCGTTTATAACATTTTCTACAGAAATTCGACCATCATTTGTTAATTTGTGCCCTATTATAAGTACTTCAAAATCTGTATTAGTTTGAGCAGTTAAACATAAAAGTGTTTCTGTTAATGCTTCTATTCTTTTTCCTTGCGTTCTAGTTATTACAGACAGAAAAGGACCAAGCGATGAATTGTCTTGTTTGGCCGTATAAGGTTCTTCAGAAGGTGAATAAGCTCTCACAAATTGACTGACATTAGAAAAAGGATCTACTAATTCCTTTATGTGATTCAAATATTTGTAAATGGTAGTAGAGTGAGATAAAAACGTACTATCAGATGGAAAATCTTGATTGGAACGTTCTAAAACAAAATCATTATTACATATTTGTTTAAAACCCGTTTTTTTCATAAACTGTTCAAGCTTGTTTGATGAAAAGAAAGAAATTTGAGTTTTATCTAACAAACCGAATTTTTCATATTCGAATTGACCTTCCATCATTTTAAAAACAATATCTTTTTGACATATGTTAGGCACGCTCACAATTAGTAATGCGTTATGTTTCTTACAAATTTTGTTAATCATTTGTAAGAAACATTCTGGGTTAGAAATATGTTCTAAAAAATTTAACATTGTAATTAATTTTAATTTTCTTCCTTGTATAATATCTTCTATATAATTAAAATCATTTTCATCACAAGAAAAAGTATGGCAATAAGTTTCCATACCTTCATTTTTTAAATGATTTATGATTTCTGCATTTTTATCTATTCCTATATAGTCGAAGTTGTAATTATGATTTTTAAGATATGTGTTTATTTCTGCATGACCACAAGCAATATCAAGATGAACTCCGTCATCTTCTACGCCTAAATTTTTTATCATGTCTACAATGTTGCCATAAGAACTATCACTAGAATATAAACAATTATATGTCATTTATTATCTCCTCTGTCAGTTTTATAATGTAAATCTATTTCTAGAATAATTGCCCTCTATAAATTGAGCAACCTTATGGTCCTTATCTAGTGGTTCTGGTAGCAAATTTTTTTCTTTTCGCATTTCAAAATTATTGACCGCCTTTATTAAATTTTCATCTGCGCTTGATTTAAAATATGCAATTATTTTTGATAGAAGTTTTTTATTTGACCACTTATATGCCATAAGTAAACCAGCTTCTGCTGAGTAATATACTTCTGCAGATGTTGGCTGCCATTTTCCCTCAACAGATAATCTTTTTGCATGAAAAACCATGGCTCTAGGCTGATAAATCACTTTTTTACCAAGAAGTTTTATTCTCCAAGACAAATCTACATCATCACAATACATAAAAAAAGTTTCTTCATCATATCCATTTACTTGATGAAAAAGATCTGTTTTTATAAATGTGCAAGCACCTGAACTCCACGAAGTTTCTCCAGTTTTTAATGAATATTCTTTAGGATGTTCTATTGGAACTTGTCGTCCTTCAACGATTCCTACGTTTGAATCATTGTTAAAAGGTTTTGTTATCTCTGTCAAAAAATTAGGAACAAATATTATGTCAGGATTCATAAGCAATAGGTAATCTGTATTGCAATTTTTAGCTAATAAATTGTGACCTTTAGATGTTCCTGTGTTACAATCAAAATATGTGTATTTAAATTTAAACGATTCTCCAAAGTGCTGTTCAATTGTTTTAATTTCTTTTTCTGAAAAAACACGTGAAGGGGAAGCATCTCCATAACATACAGTAATTAAATTAAACTCCTTATTAGAAGAATTTGATACGTTAATGGCATTTTTTATACTATCAAGAGATTTAATTAAATCTTCTTTTTTGTTATTATATAAAATTGTTTGAATTTGTAGTGTAGACATTCGTTCACATCCTCTTTTTATGACAACTAACAATAAGACTTGAAAAATAGTCTCTTATAACGGCTAAATATAGCAGAAAATAATGTTTTATATTAACAAAGCAATTTGCTTATATGTGCTTAAAATATGGTGTAAATAAACTTTTAATAAGCCCACCATTATCGAAGTTAATGATACCATTATTCATTTATTCTGTCAAGATTTGATAAAGTATGTAAATATAACAATAATTTGAAGGTGTGTAGTTATTTTGGCAATAGTGTTGATTGGTATTTTTGGGTGTTTTTATATACAAAATTGCACAACACAAAAGCCTCTATCTTTCATAGTGAAGGTTAATAAATATTTACTAAATTTAAGAATATTTAATTTTTTTAATGGAGAAATATGATAAAAATGTATTAAAAAAACTAGTGTAGCAGTACCTAGAGTTGATAAAATGTAAGAGAATAATTAATAAAAATAAAACATATATATTTACAAAATATTGCAAAATATACAGGTTTATGCTACAATTCAAATGAAAGGATGATAAATTTATGAGTAATCTTATTAGAAGTTTTAATGTCCCATCTAATGTGAGGAAGAGAACTAACTTAGGAACAATGCAATTTTATGATAAAATTGATATATATGATAATAAAATGATTGGTTCTAATAATGGCGTTGAAGAAGTTACTTGGTTTTATAAAGACTACATTAATGTACAAATTATAAATGCTAATCTAAATAGTCAATTTGCTAGGATTGTATTTGTAACTTCTGCAAGTGGAAATAAAAAAGAAGTTTTAATTAGTACAATGACTAACCTTAATATTCAGGGAGACATGAATAAGGTACTATTTTGTAGTGGAATGTTTTCGTATAAAAAAGCCAATCAATATGCTCAAGAGGTATTTGATGTGTTATACAAAGCATTTAATGCATTTAAGGAAAAAGGAGAAGAAAACATTGCAACTATTTCATCAGCTGATGAAATAGCAAAGTTTAAAAAATTATTAGATGAAGGGATTATATCACAAGAAGAGTTTTGCAAAAAGAAAGAACAATTATTAGGACTATAGTATTATTTTATAGAATAACTCTAACATATATCAATTTGCAATAAGGTGGGAAAATAAAAGTTGCTATATTGTAATAGAAGTTGTTTTAAATCAGATACGGCTAGTCTTTTTATTATTAAGCGACCTCCTCTTTAGACTGAGGAGTCGCTTTTTTTATTTAATAAATATAAATTTTATAATGGCTTACAATAAAATTTGGGGAGGGGGTTGCACATTGGTACATTAAAGCTCGGGAAATAATCAGGGTGTTTCACGAGCGCACAAAGGAAGCTAAAAAAATAAAACGTATTCTGTTGAACACGTTTTAAAAAAATTTATATAAAAAGCGAGAAAGCCTAGAAATACTAGGCTTTTCTAATGTATCAATCATGACGTTCAAATGTGGTCGAGGTGACAGGAATTGAACCTGCGACCTCTGCGTCCCGAACGCAGCGCTCTACCAAACTGAGCCACACCTCGAAAATATCAAGCAAACTGGTAAACAAAGTAACACGTCAATTATACACTGAAATTAATTGGAATGTCAACTTATGGAGGGAGGGTTTAAACTTAAATAGACATATTTTATATTCAATAGAGAATATATTAGAGATGCTACCAAAAATAATTGTTGGATTGTATGATAAATTAAAATTTATAATTTTGGCGAGACGGTATAAAAATATTGTCGACAAGCGTAAAAATGGTGTGCTGGAATATTATTAAAGTTAGAGGTATAATTATTTTACTTTGATTTGAAAGGATGTGCAGAATGTTGAAGAAAACAGTTTCATTAATGTTGTTAATATTACTTATTTTGCTTCAAGGTACGATTGTATATGGATTAGGTGAAATGAAGCATGATGGAGTAACATATAGGTGTGTTGGAAATAAACTCATTATTGTAAGAGTTGATCCTTCGATAGGAACGTTAGATGTTCAAAAGAAAGTTACTATTGGAAACGATGAATATGTTGTTAAGTCCATATCATCTGGAGCTTTGAGTAACAGTAATATTGAAATAGTCAATCTTCCTGACCAAGGTGCAGATGTAGCTGAATATGCTTTTTTTGGTTGCAAAAAATTAAGCTCTGATTGTAATATACCAGAAAGAGCAATTGTGTATGATAAAAATTTAGAGGAACAATCTAAAAAGGCAGAGTTGTTTGCAAGGAAAATTTTAGAGAATGAAGTTAAAAATGGTAGAAATAGTGATGAATTAGTTGATGCGAAGGATATTGATAAACTTTTATATAAATATACTCCTAAATCTACTGATACGCCGACAGTTGTAAGTAAAGAAGAATTTGATAAAATAACAAGTGATGGGCGTTTGGTGTTATACAGAGGAGATGTTCCTTGTGTTGGTAAGAATGGACAAGCGCTTACCATAAAACAAATAAATGATGAGTTTAAATATGGGAATTTTTACTATCCATCTGAGTGCAACGGCATATTTTGTACAAAATATGTGGATCATGCTAAATCTTATGCGAGAGATTATAAATTCAATGAAATTATTGGTTCTGTAACTCAGTTTTGTTTTACAGATGTTTCATCAGATAATTTAAAAGTCATAACTCGTAGTAAATTGGACAAAATTCAAGATTTTTATAAATATTCTCATATAGAAAATTATTTAAAGTTTATGCATGATAGATTTTTCATGGGGAAATATCACTTAGAAACTGGATTGTTGAATTTGGGTGTAGATACCATGAATTTTTCATTTTTAGCAAGAGCATTAGATTATGATATGATTGATGATGAATATGATGAAATAGGGGGAGATGGCTGTTCTAAGGACACGCCAACTTCGCAGTATGAGGGTCTAAATAGGGGAAAACTAACTGTCTGCTCGGAAAATATTTTTTGATTTCTTGTTTTAATCCATAAAAAATTGAAGATATAGTTGTAAAAACAATATTATATTGACAAAAAAGATAAATTGTGGTATAATAATTGAAAATTCGGAGGAATTAATTATGAAAACTTTGTTTGTTGATTTGGTTAAAAATTATATGAGCTATTACGGATAGCCTTGTATTTACGATATGTTTTGAGCTGTCGTAGGTATGAGGCGTGGTGTTTTGCCGGTTATCTGTGATGGCTCTTTTGTTTTATTGTTTTTTAGAGCCTAGTTAATTTTTAGTTAGGCTCTATTTTTTATTTTAAGGAGAAAAAAGATGTTTGTGTTAAAATATACTAAGTGGGATGATCGATATCTAATTTAATTAATCTATATGAATGAATTTAAGGTTGAGGTGAAAAAATTGAAAATAGGTTTAAAAATGATTTTTTTAATAATAATTCCAGTCGCTATAATCATGGCGTTTGTGCTTAATGATGTTTCTAAAACTGCTAATCCTAGAATTGGAATTTTGCAGTTAGTTGAGCACGATGCTTTAGATGAGGCTAGAAAGGGATTTTTGGATGGTTTGGCTGAGCATGGATTAATTGATGGAGAAAATATTACTATTGATTATGAAAATGCACAAGGAGAACAGTCTAATTGTTGTTTATTAACGAATAAATTAATAAACAAAAAAACCGATTTAATTTTATCTATTGCTACTCCGGCTGCTCAAGCTTTGGCTAATGCAACTAAAGATACGCCAATTTTAATAACAGCAATAACATCTCCACAAGCAGCAGGTTTAGTTGAAACTAACGAAAAACCGAACACTAACGTTACGGGAACATCGGATTTGGCTCCTGTGAAAAAACAAATAGGTTTAATAAAAGACCTGATGCCATCTGCGAAAAAAGTAGGAATTTTGTTTTGCTCAAATGAAGCTAATTCAGAATATCAAGCTAGTTTAGCCGCCAAAGAGATTGAAAAGTTAGGATTACAGTCACAAATGTTTACTGTTTCTCAATCATCTGAAGTTGCACAAGTTGTTCAAAGCATGGTTGGAAATGTAGATGCAATATATACTCCAACAGACAATATGATGGCTTCTACTATGCCGACTATATCTAGTATTGCGACGGCAGCAGGCATACCTGTAGTTTGTGGGGAAACGAATGTTGTTCATAAAGGGTCTGTTGGAACATATGGTATGGATTATTATAAACTTGGAAAATTAACGGCAAATCAAGCTTTTGAAATTTTAGTTAATCACAAGAAACCACAAGATATGCCTATAGAATATTTAGAACAAAATGATCTTACTTTAAATAGTGATATTATTGATGCATTAAATATTAAAGTGCCAGAAAAATTGAGAAAAATTGCGAATTTTGTAAAAACAGAATAGTGTAAAGGGGAAATAGAAATGGAAGGTATTTTAACTATGATTGGTGCCACTTCTCAAGGGCTAATTTGGGGAGTTATGGTTGTTGGATTATATATAACATTTAGAATTTTAGATTTTGCTGACCTTACTGTTGATGGTAGTTTGGCGTTAGGAGGAAGTGTTAGCGCAATATTAATATACAACGGAGTAAATCCAATATTAAGTCTAATTATTGCAACTTTGGCAGGAATATTAGCAGGATGTATAACCGGAATATTGCATATTAAATTTAAAATTCCAGGAATATTGGCAGGTATTTTAACTATGACAGCGCTATATTCAATAAACATTAGAATAATGGGTAAAGCAAACACTCCTTTGTTAGGTAAAGAGACTATATTTACAGTTATTAGTGGATGGTTTGATGGTTTTGGAGCAAATTCGAAAATGATATCTGAAATAATATTAGGATTAATAGTATGCGCAATAATTATAGCGATTATGTATTGGTTTTTTGGGACAGAAATGGGATATGCAATTAGAGCTGTTGGAAACAACAAACATATGGTTTGTGCTATGGGAATAAATGTTGGAATTATGCAGATTATTGCGTTAGCACTTAGTAATGGATTGGTTGCTTTTTCTGGGGCTTTGGTTGCTCAAAATCAAGGATATGCCGATATAAATATGGGAGTTGGAACATTGGTTTGTGGTTTGGCTGCAGTTATTATTGGAGAAGCTTTTGTTAAACAGGAATCTAATTTTGCTGTTAAGTTAATATTTGCTGTCGTGGGATCAGTAATATACAGACTTATAATAGCCTTAGCGCTTCAAATTGGAATGAATCCGAGCGATTTAAAATTATTCACAGCTATAATTGTTGCTATCGCTTTAGGGTTGCCTAAAATAATGAAAAGAAAGGAAAAACAACAATGCTAAGATTACAAAAAGTCTCTAAGATATTTAACAAAAATACTGTAAATGAGAAAGTTATATTCGATAAATTTGATTTTACCATAGAAGAAGGAGAATTTGTTGTTATAATTGGATCTAATGGTTCAGGAAAATCTACACTAATGAATTTGATTTCTGGTAAAACGGCAGCAGATAGTGGAAAAATTCTAATTGATGGTGTTGATGTTTCAAATCAATTGGAGCATGTTAGAGCTAAACAGGTTGGAAGAGTGTTTCAAGATCCTCTTATGGGAACTGCTTCTAACATGAGAATTTATGAAAATTTGGCTATGGCAAGCAGAAAAGGACAAAAAATTGGGTTGAAGTGGTGTATATCCAAGAAAGATATTGATAGGTATAGAGATATGGTTAAAAGTTTGGGTCTTGGCTTGGAAAACCATTTAAACACAAAAGTAGGTCTTTTGTCGGGGGGGCAAAGGCAGGCACTTACACTATTAATGGCAACTATGCAAAAACCTAGAATTTTATTATTGGACGAACATACATCTGCGTTAGATCCTAAAACAGCAGGTATAGTTCTTGATCATACGGAAAAAATAATAAAAGAAAATAACTTAACAACGTTAATGATAACTCACAATATGAATGATGCAATTAGACTTGGAACTCGTTTGGTTATGTTGTCTGGGGGTAAAGTGATTTTTGACGCTAAAGGAGAAGAAAAGAAAAATTTAACTCCTGAAATTTTGCTCAGAAAATTTTCTGAAGTAGAGCATTGCATATAGAATATATAGATTAGGAAGCATCATACTTCAATATGGTGCTTCTTTATTTTTGAGGATAAAAAATATTGCTTATAATTTTATTATGGTTTATAATAAGACTAGGTGTAATTTTGATTTATCATACGGGTGTATTTTAGAATAAATATGTATAGTTAATTTTTAGGTTGTTTAATTTGAATATTTTTTGTTAGTTGGATTTCGCAGAAAATGGATATAATATAGGTTATAGCTTTTTGACTTGTGGGAGCTGATGATATGAAATTTGTTGGGTTAAATAATAATGAGGTAGATGAATCTAGAAAAAAATTTGGGTCTAATGAAATTCCTGACTCTAAGCCGACGACTTTTTGGAACGAATTTAAACAGTCGTTTAAAGACCCTATGATTAGAATTTTGCTTGTAATAGTTTGTATAATGACTTTTATGTTCTTTTGTGGACAAGCTAAAATTTATGAGCCAATTGGAACTTTGTTGGCTGTTATTATTGTTGCGGTAGTTACTGCCAAAACTAGCGTTTCTAGCGATTCAAAATATAGAGAATTGAAGAAAAAAACAAAAAAAGATGTTTGTAAGGTATATAGATGCGGCGAAGTATGTGTCGTTAATTTTGATGACGTTGTGGTGAGTGACAAGGTTATCGTTCAGGCGGGAGATAAAATTCCAGCAGATGGAGTTTTGGTAGATGGGAATATAAAGGTTAATAATTCAGTTTTAAACGGAGAAGTTGAAGTTTGTGAAAAACTTTCAACTTGTGAGAATATAGAATTGCCAGATACTATAACGGGAGATATTTTTGTGGATAGAAATTTCTTGTTTCGTGGGGCTGTTGTTGTAGATGGAGAAGGCGTTTTGGACGTTAAAAAAGTTGGAATTAACACAATAATGGGAAAAATGGCTGAAGAAATGCAAGAAGATGAACCCGATTCTCCTTTGCAAGTAAAACTTAAAAATTTAGCTAATCAAATATCTAAGTTTGGATATATTGCCGCATTTGTTATTGTTGTTTTATATATGGCATATTTTATAGTTAGCGCAGGTGGACTCAATAATTATATTGCTGCGGGATTAGATAAAATTTTTATGAATTTGTTGGAATCAATTTCACTAGCTATACTAGTTGTTGTTTGTGCGGTTCCAGAGGGCTTGCCACTTATGATTTCGCTAGTTTTGATGCAAAATACTAGTACTATGTTGGATCACAATGTGTTGGTTAGAAAAGCAATTGGAATTGAAACTGCTGGGTCTTTAAATATTTTGTTTAGTGATAAAACTGGAACAATAACTAAAGGACAGCTTGAAGTTGTTGAGTTTTTGACTGGAGATGGCGATAATATTCCTATAACAAAGCTAGGAAATTATTCTGACTTGAAATTTCTGTTAAATTTGGCTATTGGAAAAAATACGTCATCTATGTTTGATGAAAAGCATAGAGTTATTGGTGGTAATGTAACAGATCAGGCTGTTACTAGATTTTTAGGAGAAGATGCTTATCATGCTGTAAATTCTAATGAAAAATATACTGTTTCAAATATGCAGAGATTTAATTCAACCAATAAATTTAGTCAGGTTGAAATAAATAATCTAAATAAAGTGTTTTATAAAGGTGCTCCAGAAAAATTATTATCTGCATCCAACAAATGTTTGTCATCTGATGGTAAGGTAATTGAGATGTCGTTAGATAAAATAAATGATAAACTTAATAGCTATGCTTCTAAAGCTATGAGAGTTTTAGCGCTGGGATATTCTGAAAAAGCTTATCAAAAAGATGTTATTAATGATGACCTAGTGATTATTGGCTTTTTAGTTATAAGAGATGAGGTTAGGCAGGAAGCAAAAACAGCAATATCTGAAGTGAAAAAAGCTGGAATTCAAGTGGTTATGATTACTGGAGATAGATTAGAAACGGCTGTTGAAATAGCAAAAGATGCGGGATTAATTGAGAGCAATAATGACTTATCATTAACTTCTTCTCAATTAAGCAACATGACGGATGATGAAATAAAAGATATAGTTAAAAATATTCGTGTTATAGCTCGGGCTTTGCCGACAGATAAATCAAGAATTGTTCGAATTTGTCAAGAGATGAATTTGGTTGTTGGAATGACTGGTGATGGAGTTAATGATTCACCAGCACTTAAAAAGGCGGATGTTGGATTTGCAATGGGGAGTGGAACAGAAGCTGCTAAAGAAGCTGGAGATATTGTTATACTTGATGATAATTTTTGTTCTATAGAAAATGCAATATTATATGGTAGAACTATATATCATAATATTTTAAAATTTTGTAAATTTCAGCTGATATTAAATATATCAGCGGTTGTGATTAGTGCAATCAGTCCCTTTTTTGGAATAATCGCCCCTTTGAAGGTTGTGCATTTTCTGTTTA
Organism: Oscillospiraceae bacterium; assembly: GCA_902798695.1. Taxonomy (GTDB): domain Bacteria; phylum Bacillota; class Clostridia; order Oscillospirales; family Ruminococcaceae; genus RUG12519. Next base: position 653,895 of record CADBXK010000001.1, on the reverse strand, counting down.
TTAATTTAATTGTCGATAGTTTAGGTGCTATTATGTTTGGTAAAGAGCCTGCTCTTAAACAATATATGAAGGAAAAGCCAAGGCGTAAAGATGAAAATATAGTATCCAAAGAAATGTTTGTTCAAATTTTAGTTAATGCTTTTTGGATTATATTTGTTAGCTATTGTTTTCTTAAAATGAATATATTTAGTATGTTTTTTGAAAATAGCAGTCAGTTAAATAGTGCATATTTTGCCTTATTCGTTTTGTTTGCATTATTCAATGGTTTTAATGTTAGATCAGACAAATTTGCTATTTTTTATAGGCTAAATGAAAATCCTAATTTTTTAAAAGTTTGGTTTACAATTCTGATAATTCAAATATTTATTGTTAATGCGGCAATTTTGCCAATAGAAAATCTCAAAGTTGTTAGTGAAATGTTTAGTTGTGAGCCGTTTAATATTAAAGGATGGACTTTAATCGTTTTACTCGCAGCAACTATAATACCGGTGGATATTTTTAGAAAACGGTTGGTTTATTTGCCGAGAAGGAAATAGATATAATAGTTTTAATTGTTTAAATGTTAATATAGTGAATTTTATAAGGATTTGAATTGTTTATTTAAAATACTAATTTAAGTGAAGAATTTGGAGGATAGTTAATGGTTAGACAATTAAAAAGAGGATTTGATTGGTTTAAAGTAAAAAAGATTAGAGCTATTGATATTATTTGTGCTATTTTCTTATTATTTTCCTACATAGCTTGTAGTGTGTTTGGTTTTGGTATAAATTTAGATTTTAATTTTGATGTTAACATAGAGGCAGGATATTTCGCTGTTATGGGTAAAAACGGTGATTTTTATGTTGTAGATAGATCGCAGGAACGACTGTTTAAAATTGAGGACAATAAAGTTGAGTGGGAAATAACTGATGCTGTCAAACAAAAAGTTAATCAAATTGAAAATGTTTTTGTGGATGATGATGACAATATATACATTCATGGACTAGATTGGGATGATAGTGGTTTTTTATTAGACAATGAAGTTATACTTAAGTATGGACCTGATGGGAAGTATATAGATACTATATATACTTTGAGTTATAATGAAGATGAAAAAGAAGAAAAGCCAAGGTTATTTAATTTAAGATGTGTAGATGGAAATATAGAATGTGTTAAATTAGATGATAGTGGGTTTGAAACTATTAGAATAGCTAACAAGAAAGAGACTATTTTAAAATCTAGATATAATTTTGATCAAGCAATAACGTTTATACAAAGTATTGTTGTGTCTCCAAATAATGACAAAATATATATGGTGGATAAACGAGGAAAGATACTGTGTGCCGACAAAGAAGGAATTCATACTTATTATAATTTTAAAGACAAGGCTGTGCCATATGATTTAGTTGTTGGATCTGATGAAACTATTTATTTTACTGATTTACTTTCACGAGCTGTTAATAAAGTATCTTCAAGTAAAGAAATAAAAGAAGTTTTTAGTAAACAGAGTGTATTTAAAGATGTAACGATGGATAAAAATCAGGGATTAAGTTTGAATACTACCGTAAAGAGTGTGAAATTTGAAGATGGTAGTGAGCAAGATGTTATTTGTTCTGTTTTTGATGTAGGAACGTTATATGCTGTTAAACAAGATGGAGAAGTAATATGTAACCAAAAGAGTTTTAGTCCGGGGACTCAATATTTTGTTCAACAAATTTTTAAGCTTATTGCTCCACTTGTTTTTACATTTTGTTTGCTAGCGTTGTCAATACGGTTAATATTAGTTTTGGCATTTAATAAGTTTAAATTTAAATTGTTGTTTTTAATTGAAACTATAATAATATTAACCACTATTGTAGTTTCACTTGTTATATTGCCAATTATTATACCTACTATAACGGATATAAGTATTAGTGGAATGGAAAACCAATTATTATCAGTTGCTGATATAACGAGTAGGAATATTGATGTACAGCAATTGTCTAATATAAATGAAACATCAGATTTTATGAATGATGATTATAAGGCTGTTTTAAACAAAATAAAACTTGCGACTTTTAGATATAGTGGTGATTCAAAATTAATTATGAGTGGAGCAGTAGAAAAATATACTGATGGTATAGCGATTGCTATTGCGTATCCCAATCTTAGAATAGGAGCGTACTACCCGTTAGACTATTTTGAAGCGCATGAACTTAAAAAAGTTTATGAAACTAAAAAAAGTAGTGTGAATAAAATAGAGGCTAGCACAGGACATTATTTATTAGCTAGATCTCCTATTTTAGATTCTAAAGGTGAAGTTGTGGCTTGTATTTGTGTTGCAAAAGAGTTGGCGGTAATTGAAAGCACAATAGAATCTGTTGTTGAGCAGGTTGTTGTTAATTTGTTAGCATCGATTATTGTGGGAATATTTTGTATTAATGAGGTAATGGCATTTATTGCAAAAAAGAAAGAATATAAACATAATAAAAAATGCGTAGTTGATGGAAATGTTGTTTTTCCATATCATATTTTAAGACTATCAAATGTTGTTTTTAGTATGTCTATAAATATGTCATCAGTATTTTTGCCTATGTATATATTGTCATTTTATTCGGCACAAGTAGGCATTCCAAGAGTTTTTGCTGCAACTATACCGCTTTCAATAAATGTTGCATTTACATTATTAGCATCTACGTTGTCTTTAAGGATATTTGAAAAATTTGGATTTAGAAAAATACTTATTTTTGCAGTTTGTTGTTCATTATCAAGTAATGTTATTTTGGCAACTACTAGTTCTTATTATATAATGGCAATAGCTCTTTTGATAAATGGATTGGGATTTGGATTACTTATTGAATCAAAAAGAAGTTACTTGGCGAGTTTAATATATCAAGAACGATATAATGTGGAAATTTTTTGTGCGTCCGGAGAAGGTTCGGGGAAATTTTTTGGAATATTTATGGGTGGTTTTTTGGTTTCCATATTAAGTTATAATCAGGTTTTTTGGGTGTCGGCAATTATTGATGTTATTGCATTGGCTTTTTGTATATATTTTTGTAAAACATATGTTGGATCAAAATTGAATAGTGTTAATAAAAAATCAGAAATAGGAACGTTAAAGCTTTTGTTTTCCAAAGAAGTTTTGCCATATATCATTGTTATACCGGTGATGTGGGGAGTTCTTTTAGGCTTTGCTGGATATTATATTCCTATATATGGAGCGTTAATTGATTTCTATGAAAATGAGACTTCAGTAGCTCTTGCACTTGTAAGCTTTAATGTTGTGTTTTTTGCTACAAATATCACTAAATCTGCAATTAAGAAATTTGACAAAAATGCGATATATGTTGCTATATTAGTTGCTTTGTTTGCCATTTTGCTTTTAATTTGCTTTAATCAGGAGGGTATAAATGTTGGGGTATTTGCTGTAGCATTATTGATTTTAGGAATTGCTTATAGCTTTGGAACAAATGTTGGTAGATATAAATTTTTAACCATGAATATAGTAAAACAATATGGAGAAAATAGAGCACAAAGTATATATAATTTGTTTGTTGGATTAGGAATGGCTGCGAGTTCTATATTGTTTGGTTGGATGTTGTCTAGAAATATTATGTCGATTATTTGGAAGTTTGCTTTGGTGTGCGTTATATTGATGGCTATATATAAGGTCTTTTTCGACAGGAAAAAAAATAATAATTAACACGATCTGTTGACATTTGGTTAATGCTGGGTATGTACTTTTAGGTGCTTGTCTTAATAATGCCGAAGTTTTGTTGGGTTTAATTTATGTTTGAAATGATTAAAAATTAAATGTTGGACAAAATGGGAATGTGTGTTAGCGTTTTTGAATATATGTTATTGAGGAGGTAAAAACGCTGATAGTAATTATTAAATAGAAATTTTTGATATTGTATGGAGGCAATTATTTAAACTAAATTGATTAGGACAAGCGATTTATATCTATTTAGCATCTAAATATTTTGGAGGTAAAAGTATATGAATTTCAACAGCGTGTTAATTTTAGGGTCTGGTCAGATAGGGAAGGAAGTTGCAAGAAGACTATTAGAAAAAGAACCTGATCTTATGGTTATTCACAATCTTAGAAAAGAAGAAACAGACACTTGTGTAGAAAATTTTGAGAAAATTTTTAAAAATACAAAATTTGTAAAATCTTATGGCGATACGTTTATGCCATACAATTTAAATAAAGTTTATGATATGAAAGAAAAGTTAAAGCATCAAGATGAACTAATAAACTTTTTTTATTCGAATCTAGATGAAGAAGTTTTAAAAAAATCTACTGTATATCAATTAGTTGCTAAATATAATCCTGACATTATAGTTGATGCTATGAATTCGGGGACAGTTTTGGGGAGTCACTTTAATCCTGATGAAATTAAAAGAGAAGTTGTTAATGATAGCGTTGCTAAGGATGTTTATGTTACTCACCTTTTAAATGACTATACGCAGAAAGCTGTTAATTTTGTACTATCTGTAAAGTTGGCTATGGAAGAATTTAAAGTTAAAAAATTTATTAAAGTTTCAACTACTGGATTGGGTGGAATGAGTATGAACATGCCTTATACTCATGGAGATACACCAAAATCTTCATTATCCTATGCTTTAATGGGAAAAATATCTGCTTCGGGAACGTTACATCACCTACTTTGGAGATTAGCTAGCGATGTGGATTTAGATGTTAGTTTAATAATTCCTTCAACATATGTTGGATATGACAGTGCAAAATTTGAGCCCATTGAAACGGATATCGGTTTAATTAAAAAATTTGAAGATTTTGAGGATAAAAAGTTGACTGTTGGTGAGAAATTATCATATGCAAGTGGTAATGAAAAAGATGAATATTTAGAATTTCCTGTTGTGAGAGCTGGGGAAAATCATGTATATTCTTTATATGAGCTTAATGCATTAACAGCTATTGGACAAATGGAAGCAATTACTAAAGAAGAAGTGGCAGATGCGGTAATTGAAGACTTGTTTGGAAAACGCAGAAGAAACATGCTTTATGAAATGGACAAAGCTTCTTTAGGACCAACATATGCTGGATGTGCTATGGCAGAAAAATCTAAAAATGAAATAAAAGAATTAATGGATAAGCACAATGTTACGAGTATAGCCACCGGTAACTTGGGGGCAACATCGGCAAAAGATTTATATGAGATTTATTTAATTAAATGTGTTTGCGAAACGGTTGATAAACTTAGAAATTGCAATTCTGATGTAATACATAAGGCTATTTGTGAATATTTGAATGAAAACCCAGAACTTGTTGTTGAGATGGTGTCTTTAGGATTGCCTGTTGTTAAAGAAAACAAAGAAATTTATATTGGAAAATATAGCTTATATCCTAGTGTTAAAGATGACTTGACCGTTACAGAAGAAAAATTAGAACACTGGATTAACACAGCGTGGGTTGATGTTAGAATAGGTGCTGTAGACAAGTGGCGTAATTTTATAATTAATGCATACGAAGATGCAAAGAAATTTTCTGAGTATAAAACATTTAAATTAAATAGAAATATTAGCGCAATAAAAGATGATTATGATGTAGGTGAAATTTTAGCTTATTATTTTAACATGAAAGAAAGCGGTAGAAAACGTTTAGATGTTTAATAATAAATTAGTTTTAAGATAGGCGTGTTATTTGTGAAAGAGTTTTTTATAGTTTCAAATCAGTTATGTTTATTTTTGTTTTTGTATTTGATAGGTGTTATATCGGTTAAATTAAATATATTGAATAAACCATCATTGGACAGTATGGCAAAATTTATAGTTAATATAACTATGCCATTAATGTTGTTTATTACAATTACAAATGGGCCTAGTTTGGAAGAATTTAAAAATGTTGCGCTTATTTTAATTCTATATCCTTTGTTTTTAGCGATTTTATATTTTGTTAGTAGTTTAATAGTTAAATTAGTTAGGATTAGATCGGAACATAAAAATTTATTTAAGGCAACTTTTATGTTTGCTAATGCTGGTTTTATAGGCATCCCTTTAACGTTGTCTTTGTTTCCGAACACGGGTGTTATATATATTTCGGGATGTATGATTGTTGACCAGTTGCTGTTGTGGACTATAGGAGTTTCGTTTACCAAACCTATTGAAGAAAATGGTCAAAAAGAAAGTTTGTTTAAGCATGTGAAAAAGATGTTAAATCCATGTTTAATTGCTATTGTTGTTGCTGTGTTGTTTTTGGTGTTTAATTTGAAATTACCTGGCTTTTTGAATAGATATGTTGCAAAAGTTGGAGATTTGACAACTGCTTTAGCATTAATTTATATTGGTGGTTTGTTTTGCTATACCAATATAAAAACTATGATAAAAAATGTAGAAACATATTTAATTGTTATTGTTAAAATGTTTATTATTCCTCTTTTGATATATTTTGTGTGCAATTTAGTTGGTCTATTATCCGACCCGATTGTTTATGATCAAATTAAATTTATGCTTATTATTTTATCTTTGCCTAGCATGTCTTCATTGGTTATGTTGGCTAAGATTAATCAATCTGATAGTGAATATGTTTTGGGAAACGTTACTTTAACCACAATGTTTAGTTTAATAACTGTTCCTATTGTTACGCTAATTTTAAACTGATTTTGTAAACAGAATTAAGAAGATTCAAACGCATATTGTTTGGATCTTTTTTTATGGATAAATGTTAGTATTTTTAATGTGTTTTACAAATTCGTAAATAAAATATATAATAGTATTAATATTTGTTATATACTTAGAAATGTTATTAATTTTTTATGGAGAAGTGTTGTTTATGGATAAGCAAAAAATAAAACAAGCTGTGATCATGTTTTTGGAGGGAATAGGAGAAGATGTTAATAGGGAAGGTTTAATAGATACGCCAGATAGAATATCGAGGATGTGTGAGGAAATTTTTGTTGGGGTTGATGAAAAAACGTCAGATAATTTGTCTAAAAGTTTTCACTCGGATTATACCGGGATGGTTTTGGAAAAAAATATAACTTTTTATTCAATGTGTGAACATCACTTGCTTCCTTTTTTCGGAAAAGCACATGTGGCATATATACCTAACGGCAAAGTTGTTGGGTTAAGTAAAATTGCTAGAATAGTTGAGATATATTCAAAAAAACTTCAAATGCAAGAAAATATGGGAATGCAAATAGCTAAGTTTTTGATGGAAAAATTGGATGCTAAAGGAGCTATGGTTATGCTTGAAGCAGAACATACTTGTATGACTATGAGAGGTGTTAAGAAGCCTGGAACAAAAACAGTAACATTGGTAAAGCAGGGCGTTTTTGAAACTGATTCGAATTTACAACACGAATTTTATAATTTTATAGATAGAGATTTTTAGTTATGAGTTTTGATTATAATATGACAAGAGTAAATAGAATCCTAAATCACCCAGATTATAAAAAGTATTTAGTGCAGCTTCAGGAACGTGAAAGAGAAAGAAAATTTTGTTGTCACAATATTTCACATTTTTTAGATGTTGCTAGAATAGCGTACATTATTAATTTAGAGATGAAGTTAGATATAAATATTGAACTTATATATTCTGCTGCGTTGTTGCATGATATTGGTAAAGCTGTTAATGATGTGGAAAATGTGGGGCATAGTAGATTGTCTGCTAATTTAGCTGAGCCTATATTATATGATTGTGGTTTTGTGGATTTGGAAGTTGAATGTATACTTGATGCTATTTTAAATCATAACAATGAAAAAATTAAAGTTTCTCATAACAATAATTTGACTAGTCTATTATATCGAGCGGACAAGCTTAGCAGACCTTGTTATATGTGTGACGTTAGGAATTTATGCTATTGGAGTTTAGAAAATAAAAATTTACAGTTAAAAATTTAAAATTTGTCTTTATTATTTGGATGGTGAAATGTATAGTGAAAATTGGAAATAAAAATTTTGATACTTTGAATAAAACTTATGTTTTTGGTATTCTGAACTGCACTCCGGATTCATTTTCTGATGGAGGAAAGTGGAATCAGATAGATTTGGCTTTAAAGCATGTGGAAAAAATGGTTAGCGAAGGTGCGGATGTTATTGATGTTGGAGGAGAGTCCACTAGGCCAGGATATACTGTGATTTCAGATAATGAAGAAATTGAGCGAGTTGCTTTGGTTATTCAAAAGATAAAGGAAAATTTTGATATTCCAATTTCGTTAGATACATATAAGGTCAAAGTTGCTGAGGCTGGAATTCAGATGGGTGTTGATTTGATAAATGACATTTGGGGATTAAAAAAAGAAAAAGGTATGGCAAAATTGATTGCTGAATCTGGAGTTGCCTGCTGTTTGATGCATAATAAAGAAAAGACAGAATATTCTAACTTTATTGAGGATGTTTATAATGACATTGCGGAAACTTTAGAAATTGCTCATAAAAATGGAATTGAAAAGGACAGAATTTGCATAGACCCTGGAGTTGGATTTGGAAAAACGTATGAACAAAATTTAATTGTAATTAAGCAATTAGAGTTATTTAATAAACTTAAATATCCTGTTTTGTTAGGAACATCTAGAAAATCTGCTATAGGATTGGCGTTAGATTTACCTGTTGATGAACGGTTAGAAGGAACTTTGGCCACAACCGCAATGGCTGTTATGAAGGGAGCATCTTTCGTTAGAGTTCATGATGTTAAAGAAAATGTACGTGTTATACGCATGATTGAGGCAATAAAAAATGTAATTTAAATGAGGAGTTTGTAATCGTTGTGGATATTATAAAAATAGAGGGACTGAAATGTTTTGCATATCATGGAGTATATTCTGAGGAAAATGAAAAAGGGCAAGATTTTATTTTAGATATTTGTTTATATCTTAATTTGAGTAAGGCTGGGAAAACAGACAATTTAAAGCTTACAGTTGATTATGGTGAATTGTGTGAATTTGCTAAAAAATATGTTTGTGAAAATAGGTTTGATCTTTTGGAAACGGTTGTTCAAAATTTGTCTCGATTAATTTTGCTTAGATATGATAATTTAGTAAATGGTGTAAAAATGCGAATGTGGAAACCGAATGCTCCTATAGCTGCTAATTTTAAAAATGTTGGGGTTGAAATAGAACGTTACTGGCATGATGTTTTTATTGGTGTTGGTTCCAATATTGGTGATAGAGAGCAGTATTTAAAAAAAGGTTTGCAATTATTGAATTTAAGAGACGATGTAAAGATAAAAACGGTTTCAACATTTATAGAAACTGAGCCTTATGGTGGAGTGGAAATGGATCCTGTTTTAAATGGGGTTGCTAGAATTAGGACTTTGTTGGAACCATATGAATTATTAAAAATTTGTAATGAAATAGAAAATGAATTGGGTAGAGAGAGATTAGTTCGATGGGGACCACGTACTTTTGATATGGACATTTTGTTTTATGATAAACTTATCTTAGAGGATAAATGTTTGACAATACCGCATATTGATATTAAAAATAGAGATTTTGTTTTAAAGCCTATGACTGAGATTGCACCGGGATTTGTTCATCCAATATATAATAAAACGATGAAGGATATGTTGGTTGAATTTAGTGGTGAGAAGAATATTGCTAGCTTGTAAATTTATTAGTTAAATAAATTTTATATTGGGTATTTACATATTGGTTAAAATGTGGTAAAATTGACGAAATATATTTGGATCTAGTATATTTTTTCATTAGTTATATGTGTACAATATGACTGATAAATTTTTTAAAAAGGAGTAAAAGATTATGAAGACATCTACGCGATTTTTTTCGTGGTTAGTGGTGTGCTTTATGGCGGTTAGCATTGCTTGTTTAAGTTTGACTGGATATCGTGTTAAAGCTGCTGAATTTAAAACTATTGAACCTGGCGTGTTGACTGTTGCAACGAGTACGGGATTTCCACCTTTTGAGTATGTGGGTGATGATGGAAAACCTGATGGATTTGATGTTGCTTTTATTAAAGCAATTGGAGAGAAATTGGGATTGCAAGTTAAAGTTGAAGATATGGAATTCAATGCATTAGTTGCTTCTGTTGGAAATAAGACAGATGTTGCTATTGCTGGAATGACAGTTACAGATGAAAGAAAATTAGCTGTTGATTTTTCAGATTCATATTATGACGCTGTTCAATATGTTCTAGTGAGAAAAGGATCCAATATAAGATGTATGGATGATTTACATGGTGCTACATTGGCAGCTCAAATAGGAACAACAGGAAACCTTTTAGCAGATGATATTGTTAAAGAAAATCCGCAAACTGTTTTGAAAACATATGATAGGTTTCCAGAAGCGGTTAATGATTTGAAGGCTGAGCGTGTAGATGCAATTATTTTAGATAAAACACCAGCGCAGACTTTTGAGGGAATATATAGCGGAGAAATAGAAGCTATCCCAGGCGATGATTTTGATTTTGAAGTTGAGGAATATGCTATCGCATTACCTAAAGGAAGTGAACAGTTGGGTAGTGCTATAAATAAAGCTATAGCTGAGCTTAAAAGTGATGGAACATATGATAGAATTATAAATGAATACATAAACGCTGATAGTGGTGAAAAATCAAACGGTATTGTTGATCAATTTGTGTCTGCATTTATAACTTCTAACAGATGGACTATGTATTTAAATGGACTTTGTTTAACCATTCAAATTGCATTTTTTGCTGCTTTAGTTGGAATTGTGGTTGGAACATTACTGGCTTTAATGAAAATTGCTAAAAATCGTAAAGGGAAAAGAACTATTTTGAGTTTTATCTCAGGGATTTATATTGATATTGTTCGTGGAACACCACTTGTTTTACAACTACTTATAATGTGGTTTATAGTAATGAAAAATAGTAAAGATGGTGTTTTGGTTGCAGTTGTTGCATTTGGTTTAAATAGTGCTGCCTATGTTGCTGAGATTATTAGAGCAGGAATTTTAGCTGTTGATAATGGACAAATGGAAGCTGGTAGATCTATGGGATTCACTCGTGCTCAGACTATGTGCCATATAATTTTGCCGCAAGCGGTTAAGAATGCATTGCCACCACTATGTAATGAGTTTATAAGTTTGCTAAAAGAAACAGCAATTGTTGGATATGTTGCACTTTCTGATTTGACTCGTGTTGCTAATCAGATTTCTTCAGCTACATATCAGCCTTTTGTTCCGTTGATTGGGGCAGCTGTTATATATTTTGTTGTTATAAAAATTTTGACATTGCTTTTAGGTGTGCTCGAAAGGAGGTTGCGTAAAGGTGATATCCGTTAAAAATTTACAAAAATATTTTGGAAAAAATCATGTTTTAAAAAATATAAATTATGAAATCAAAAATGGTGAAAAAATTGTTATTATAGGTCCATCTGGATCGGGGAAGAGTACGTTTTTACGGTGTTTAAATTTGTTGGAAGTTCCAACTAGCGGTCAAATATGGTTTGATGGTGTTGAAATAACAGACCCTAAAAGTGATGTAAACAAAATTCGTCAAAAAATGAATATGGTTTTTCAGCATTTTAATTTGTATGCTAATCATACTGTTTTAAGTAATATTACGTTGGCGCCTATTAAGCTTAAAAAGATTAGTAAAGAACAAGCAGAAGAAGAAGCAATGAATTTGTTAAAACGTGTAGGTTTGCAGGATAAGTCTAATGCATATCCAAGTCAGTTATCTGGAGGACAGAAACAACGTATTGCAATTGTTAGGTCTCTTGCAATGAATCCTGAAGTTATTTTGTTCGATGAGCCTACGTCAGCTTTAGACCCTGAGATGGTTGGCGAAGTTTTAGGTGTTATGGAAGAACTGAGCGAGATGGGTTTAACTATGATTTGTGTTACTCACGAGATGGGATTTGCAAATAAAATTGCTGACAAAGTTATTTTTATGGATGATGGTTGTATTGTTGAAGAGAATGAACCAAATGAGATATTTTCTAATCCTCAAAGTGAGAGACTTCAGAGTTTCCTATCAAAAATATTATAGTTAAAATATTGATTTTAATATAAAAAGACTTCAAAACTTTCCACTAAGTTTAAATAGGTGGGCGGTTTGAAGTCTTTTTATTATAACTCAAATATAACGGATTATTATTTTTTTATTTTATTTGTCTGTATATTTTTGATATCGACTTAGGAATTTTTATTTTAGAAACAATTCTCCATCGTAATGAATTTAATATTTGGTTATAATGTTGAATGTTGAAGTCATGTTGAATGTTGAAGTTTGCACATTTATTTGACAATTCTTTAATTTTATTTTTGATATATATATAGTCTGGTTTTAGATCTAAATTGGTAAAATATTTTTGATAAATTTCAGAGTACTCTTGATCCATTTCATCAACAGATTTTATTTTGTAATTTTTTATACTATTTATTTTTTCTAAATATTCTTGCCTGTTTTTTGATATTCTAATAATTTCTTTTTTTATTGTTCTTACATCACTATTTATAGGGAGTAAATAACCTAAATTATATTTTTTAATTCTTTCAGCAATTGCACCAATATCGAAAGCTAAAACTGGAATGCCACACGCAACAGCTTCTGTGAGTGTATATGAATATGTTTCTGACAATATTGAAAATAAACAAACTAAATCTATATCATTTTCATGTAGTAATTTTGTTAGGTCTTCTCTTTTGTATTGGCCGTGATTAATATAGTGTTTATGTTGTTTTAATGCTATAGGTAATATGCCAAATAAATGTAATTTTATATTTGAAAAATGCAATATTTTGGATAGATTAACAAGAATATCTCTACCTTTGTTAATACCTATTACTCCTATACAAGCAACATTGAAATATTTTTGATTATTGTTGAAAAATTTTTCAAATTTATATATATCGATACCATGTTCAATTACTTTGATTTCTAAATCATTATAAAATTTAAGCATTTCATTTTTAGCAGTGTTTGATGGTGTGATTAGTAGATCACATTTTTTAAGTTCTTTGTGGCATATGGTCCTCCATCTGTTAACAAAATTTAGTCCTCTGTTAATTGTGGTATATTTTGAGTTTAAACATAAACTACATTTATCAACGCTAGGATTATCGCAGTGTTGTTTATCAAGATACAGCATATGGATAGTTGGACAAATAAAGAAGAAATCGTGCATAGTTAAGATTACTTTTAATTTATTTTTTTTGCTAACATCAATTGCGTCAAAGTAGTGATCTTTTAAGTGATGAATATGTACACAATTTATATTAAGCTTTTCAATGATTTCTTGTAGCATAAGTGAATATTTTTTATTATAAAAATTGTTTTGTGAGAAACTATCTATTGAGTTATAGTGTATTTCAGTTTTGTTATTTACGTTTCCCCAATAAGAATATACTTTATATATATTGTCTTCATAAACTAATATATGAAAGTTGTAATATTTTACTAATTTTTTTATAATATCCCAAGCGTGCAACGTAGTTCCGCCCAGATCGCCCCAATCATGAATAATAAATAATATATTAGGATTATTATATTTTTTGCCAAGTTCTAAATTAATATTATTTCCTAAATAATCTATTGATTTATTTGCACCCCAATTATCTAGTTTGTTGTAATATATAGGATATTTTCTATATATAGTTTTTAGTGTTTGGGCAAAAATCTGACTCTTAGTAGAAGAAAAAGATTGGGATTCTTTATGATATACATATGCCTCATCACAAACAACATTTGTTAGGCCTACATCTAGACATCTAAAACAAAAATCGTTTTCTTCACCATATCCTTTTCCGTATGTTTCTTCATCAAATAAACCAACTATATTTAGTGCTTCTCTTTTTATAAATAAGCAAAAACCGTGGCCTGTTGGAACTTCGGGATAATCCTTGAATGAGGCTTTTTCTACTACATCTGCAAAACTATCTAAATCATATCCATCTGGCAAATTGTTAGGAAAAAAGCTTTTGGGCACCGATACCATTGTTGCATTATTAGATAATGGTGTTACGGTGGCTATGTCATCCCTTGAATATGCACATTTTTGAATTTTTGTAAGCCAGTTTTTTGTAACTTCAGTATCTGAATTAAGTAACAACACATCGTTGTCTGGGGAATATTGCATTCCTTTATTTACACTAGCTACAAAACCTAAGTTTTCTTCATTTTCTAATAATATTATTGACGGATTGTTTGAATATTCTTTTAATAAAGGTAATACTCTTTCGTCCGTACTTTTATCGTTAATTAAAATAATCCTATTATTATTCATGTCGGTATTTTCTAATACTGAATCAATACATGGTTTTAAGCAATCATATGCATTATAAATTGGAATAATTATGTCACAGTTTTTCATTGTTTGTTTTTCCCTTTCAGAAATTTAATTTTTAACTTATAATAAAAATTTAACACTCTATATCCTCTAGAATTATATATTTTGTTGAGTTCATCTTTTTGAGTTTGGGATATTGTTTCCATTTCTTTCAATTTTAATTCTAAGTTTGTGTTTTCTCTTAGTAATTCTTCACTACGCGCTTTGAAGTCATCATATTCAGTTAGCATTTTATTTAGATTACTAATCATTTCATAATTTCTGTAATAAATATCAAAATACTTAGATGATTCCGAAATTACTTTTTTTAATATTCTTTTTTCTAATGTTTCAAACAAAGGAATATAGTTACTAATATTAAATGTTTCGTATAACATATTTACTATATTATTGTTGTTTTCATAATGTATAAAATAATTAATAATACATCTATACATTATATATTCTAAGGGACAGTTATCTTCATACCATTCCTGATCTATTAAATAGAAATCATTATTTGAACAGAAAATATTTTGAGGTATAAAATCAATTAAACCATGTTCGTAATAAATAAATTTTTCATTATCTATTTGTATATTATATTTTTCAAAAACATTTTGGCCATTAACTACATTACCGGAATGTTTTTTGAGGAAATTATACAGATTTATATATGTTTCAAGGACTTTGTCATATTTTTTTTCCTTCATAAAATGGTCTAAAATGTCTTTTATGTAATTTAGGTTTATTGATTCTGAATAAATTTTGCTATTTTCTTTTTTCACTTCTATGATATTACTACATTTGCCAATTTTTTTGTAGATATTATAGATGTTATCTATATGTGAATAAGCTTCTGAATGGGTTGCGTCTTTATAAAATTTGTTATTTTTTAGATATGTGAAAGTCGCAAATTTATTACTACGATAATTATTAAATTTTGCAAATTCAATTTCAAAATTTACTTCTGATTGACTCAAATCAACTAAAAATGAATTAGCAAAAGTATCGATTATTTTATTATTGTAAATATCTTTAAACATTTTTGATTCGTTTAAAATTAATCTTGATTTTGTGTGATAGTATGGGCCATAAGGACAGAAAATATTTTTATTAATAGAATTGTCTGTGTAAATAACTTGTGGAAATTTATAATCTGGAAACATATAATAAAATTTATAGTTCATATTTACGGTTTCAAATAAATTAATTAGTTCAAGTTTGCTGAATGTTCTAACACCTGAAAAATTTTCATAATTTTTTAATCCATCGAATTTCATACCTGTATGATCTTCGTTAGATCCACACCAATACTTAAGACCAAATCTATTTTCAATAGCTATTATTATATGTCCATCTTTTTTCAAAAGACCTTTTAACTTCGTTAAAAAGTCTATATATGGATTTGATGTGTTCATATATAGTGCTGAATATTCAAAAACTCCAATTAGTATAATATAGTCATATTTTTTTTCAAGCACTATATCGTTAAAATTGCCAACGATTATTTCTAAATTGTCTCTATCTTTATTTCTTTCTAAAATGGCAGTTGCTCTTCTTTTAGATAATTCAACACTTGTTACGTGTTTGCATTTATCACATAAAGTTGATGTTAGCGCGCCCATGCCAGCTCCCAATTCAAGAACTTCAGAATCTTTTTTGAAATTATACCAACTAATAACATTTTTTCTTGTTTCGGATAAATGATATATAACTGGCCATGAATTATCTTCGTTGAAAGATTCTTCGTAGTTATTAGGATGTTTTTTTATGAATTCAATTATTTTATTCTCGACATCTTCGTCAGAATAGGAGTATTTGCCTTTATACCATTTTAAATTTAAATTCATTTAATGTCTCTCCTCAGTTATTTAAACATTATCCTTAACACTCAATGTATAAGTATATCATAAAAAGATTGAAAATGGTAGACTTTATTTTAAATATGAAAAAACTAAGATATGAAATATAATAAATTATTTTAGTTTTTAAACATAAATTGCATTATAATTAATATTTGTTTTATAAAATCTTTTAAGTAAGATTGTTTAAATTGTCTTTTCCAATTTAATAGTAGCTTGTGCAGTAGCGAGGCGAGCTAGGGGGACTCTGTATGGTGAACAGGAGACGTAATCTAAACCGATTTCATTGAAAAATTCTATGCTAGAGGGATCACCGCCATGTTCTCCACAAATTCCAAGCTTAATATTTGGGCGTGTTTTTTTGCCTAGCTTGCAGGCTATTTTAATTAATTTTCCTACGCCATGTTTATCTAA
Organism: Oscillospiraceae bacterium; assembly: GCA_902798695.1. Taxonomy (GTDB): domain Bacteria; phylum Bacillota; class Clostridia; order Oscillospirales; family Ruminococcaceae; genus RUG12519. The sequence continues at coordinate 637,449 of CADBXK010000001.1, read as the reverse complement.
TTTTTCAAATGGATCTTGCGCATATATATCTTTTTTGTAATATGATTTCAAAAATTTTCCAGCATCATCGCGGCTAAACCCAAATGTCATTTGTGTTAAATCGTTTGTTCCGAAACTAAAAAATTCAGCATCTTTAGCTATTTCATCTGCAGTAATTGCAGCACGTGGAATTTCAATCATTGTTCCTACTTTGTACTTCAAATTTGTTTTTGCTGAGCTGATTAGTGAATCCGCTGTTTTAACAACAATAGATTTTATATACTGTAATTCATGAATATCGCCAACTAGTGGAATCATAATTTCTGGGGTTAAATTCCAGTTGCTATGTTTTTTTAGTGTATTAATTGCTGCGTTAATTATTGCAGTGGTTTGCATAATTGCGATTTCTGGATATGTTATTGCCAAACGACAACCTCTATGACCCATCATTGGATTGAATTCATGAAGCGATGAAATAGTTGATTTGATTTTCTCAATAGGCACATTGATGTCGACGGCTAAATTTTCTTGTTCAGCTTCATCTGTTGGAATAAATTCATGCAAAGGTGGATCTAATAATCGAATAGTTACTGGTTTGCCAGCTAAGACTTCATATATTTCTTCAAAGTCTTTTTGTTGCATGGGTAATAATTTGTCTAGTGCTTTTTTTCGTTGGTCTTCAGTTTTGGATAAAATCATTTGACGTATTGCTCTTATCCTGTTTGTTTCAAAAAACATGTGTTCGGTTCTACATAAACCAATTCCCTTTGCACCAAAAGATATCGCTTGTTTAGCATCAGATGGAGTGTCTGCATTGGCTCTTACTTGCAAATTACTATATTCATCTGCCCAGTCCATTATCGTTTTAAAGTTATCTGAAATTGTTGCTTTAACTGTTGGTATAGCTTCACCATATACTTTTCCAGTGGATCCGTCTAAAGATATAGAATCTCCTTTATTATATGTTTTGTCCTCGATTTTCATATAATTTTGTTTTTCATTTATTTGTATTTTACTGCATCCGGATACACAACATTTACCGATGCCTCTAGCTACAACTGCTGCGTGAGATGTTATTCCGCCTTGCATTGTTAAAATTCCTTCAGATAGATTCATTCCTTCAATATCTTCTGGGGAAGTTTCAGAGCGAACTAAAATTATTTTTTCTCCTTTTTTTGCTTCCTCTATGGCATCATTTGCATTAAACACGATTTTACCTGAAGCTGCACCTGGTGATGCTGGAAGGCCAGATGCGATTGGAGTTAATTTTTCCAATATCTTTATGTCAAATTGTGGATGTAAAAGAGAATTTAATGAACGAGGATCTATCATTAACAATGCTTCTTTTTTTGATATTTTCCCTTCGTCTACCATATCACAAGCTATTTTTAGTGCTGCTGATGGAGTGCGCTTTCCGTTGCGTGTTTGGAGGATATATAATTTACCTTCTTCAATTGTGAATTCCATATCTTGCATATCTTTGTAGTGGTTTTCTAGTTTTTTAGATATCGATACAAATTCATCGTAAATATTTGGCATAATCTGTTTAAGATTATCAATAGGTTTTGGGGTTCTAATTCCAGCAACAACATCTTCTCCTTGCGCATTCATAAGAAACTCACCAAATGGTTTATTTTCACCTGTTGATGCATTCCTAGTAAATGCGACACCTGTTCCTGATGTGTCTCCCATATTTCCAAAAACCATCATTTGAATATTTACTGCTGTTCCCCAATCCGAGGGGATATCATTTAATTGTCTATAGTAAATTGCACGAGGATTATTCCAAGAACGAAAAACAGCTTTTATAGCCTCAATTAATTGTTCTTGAGGAGAAGATGGAAAATCAACACCTTTTTGTTCCTTATAATGTTGTTTAAATTTGTTAATTATATTTTCTAAATCAGTAACGTTTAGTTCAGTGTCTAATTTAATATTTTTTAGTTGTTTTATTTCTTGAATTATTATTTCAAAATTTTTGTTTGGAATATTCATAACAACATCTGAAAACATTTGAATAAATCTACGATATGAGTCTAAAACAAATCGTTTGTTTTTAGTTTTTTTGATAAGTCCATTTGCAACTCGATCATTTAAGCCTAAATTTAATATAGTATCCATCATTCCGGGCATAGATGCTCTTGCTCCAGAACGAACTGAAACTAATAGAGGATTATCGGAATCCCCAAATTTTTTATTGGAGGACAGTTCTAATTTTTGGATATAGTCCTCTATTTGTAAGATTATATTTGGTGATAGTTGTTGATTGTTTTTGTAATATTCTTTACATGCTTCTGTAGTTATTGTGAAACCACTAGGCACAGGAAGACCCATATTTGTCATTTCAGCAAGGTTAGAACCTTTTCCACCCAAAAGTTCGCGCATTTTTGCGTTGCCTTCTTCGAATGAATAAACGAATTTGCTATCCATAAAAATCTTACCTCCATCTATATGTTTTAAGTATTCAAGACTCTTATTATCAATTGACACTATATATTATTGATTATATCATAAAAAAACATACATTTCTATTATGTGATTAAACTGAAAATTTATGGGTTTTAGTTATTAGTTTGTTAATAGAAAATAAAAATAAGTATGTTTGTGTAGTTAAACAAATAAATATTTTAGTAATTGTAATATTAATAAAAAATATATGTTTTAATATATTATTTTTTGTGGTATAATATATTTTGAATTATTAATGTTTTTTGAAAGGGGAACAACGTGTTTGGTTATGTTAAACCGTTTATTCCTGAGCTAAAGGTTTGTGAAGATGAAATATATAAAGCAATTTATTGTGGACTTTGTAAGCAGTTAGGTCGATCATATAATCAGTTGTCGAGATTAATATTAAGTTATGATATAGTGTTTTTAGTTTTATTTGCATTGGGTATTTCAAATGAAAATGTTAAATTTCAAAGAGAAAATTGCATTGCACACCCATTTAAAAAGAATTTATGCTTAAAAAGTTGTATGGCTTTAGAAAAAGCGGCCGATATTAGTGTAATATTTTCCTATTTTAAATTTATGGATAATGTTGCAGATGAAAGATTTTTGAAAAAATTTATTTCACATATTGGGTTGATTACGTTTAAAAGAATGTATGAGAAAGCTAGAAGGAAACATGCCGATATTGCAGGTGTTGTTGAGGAACTTATGGATAGACAAGCTGAGGTTGAGAAAAATCCTAGTTGCTCTTTAGATCGGGCTTGTGATCCAATGGCAAGATGCTTGGGACTTATTGTTCAAACTTTTTCAGATGATTCCAAAACTCAAAAAATTTTGTATAGAATAGGATATATGGTTGGTAGATATATTTATATAATGGATGCATTAGATGATTTGAACAGAGATTATAAAACTGGAACTTTTAATCCTTTTCTAAATAAATATAGTCAAAATGGATTTACTAAAAGTTTAAAGATTGATGACAATATAAAGGAAAAAATTTTTAAAAATGCATTGTGTGCTTTAAATTTTTCTGTTGCTCAACTGGCTCAGGCTTTTGAATTATTAGAGTTTAATGATTATAAATCTATAGTGAAAAATATAATATATTTGGGATTGAAATCTGTAGAAAAAAAAGTTTTTGATAAATATAGTCAAAGATTGGAAATTTTGGAAGACTCTGTTTGATTTTAATTTGGAGGGTAAATTGATGAGAGAATATTATGAATTATTAGGGATAAGCGAAGAGGCAACCGACAAGCAAGTTAAGGATGCTTATATCGCAATGAAAAATAAATATGATCCAGGCAGTTATGAAAAGGAAGATTTAAAACAGCATGCTATTGAAAAAACAGAACAGATAACAAAAGCATTTGATGAAATAATGAATGCTAGGCGTGTTGATAGAATGAAAAAAGGAGAATCGGTTAAAGACTCTTTTGATGCTGAAAATACCGATAATTTGGAAGATCGTGTTGTTGATTTTGATTATATTGAAGAATTGATAGGTTCTGATGATTTGGATACTGCTGAGGAGATTTTAGACTCATTAGAGAGAAAAAATAGATTGCCTAGGTGGTATTATTTAAAAGGTTTGATATTTTTTAAAAAAGGGTGGCTTGGAGAAGCAACAGAGTTTTTTGAGGCTGCTTGTAGAATGGATCCTCAAAATCTTATATATAGACAAGCTTGGGAACGAGCGATGTGGCAAAGAACCGGTCATTTTGGAAATCCAGGATCGGAATCTCCATATGGTAATGGATCTAGGCCACTTGTTGGATGTGGGGTTTGTGATATATGTGGCGGACTACTTTGTGCGGATTGTTGTTGTAACTGTCTTGGTGGAAGTTTCTTGCGTGGTTGTTAATTGAAAGGAATTTGTACAAAATGAAAGACGTTAGAGATTTGGCATATTGTGGAGTTTTTGCTGCGTTAACTGTTGCCATAATGTTTTTGGGTGGAGTATTTTCGCTTTTGAGTTATTCAATATCAGGAATATGTGGTTCGTTTTTGGTTATCGTTATTATTGAAATGGGGAAGGCAAAAGCATGTTTTATTTACATTGTTTCTTCGGTGCTGTCTTTAATGTTTGTTTCAGAAAAATCTATTGTTTTTTCATACATTTTTCTTTTGGGATATTATCCTATTCTTAAAGTGTGCATAGAAAAATTAAGTGGACATGTTTATAGATATATATTGAAAATATGTGTTTTTTTGTTAGCTTTATCTTCTTATGTTGGATTATCTATTGTTTTTTTTGAAGTGGAATTTTGGAAAGAATATGGTGGTTGGATTTTACTATTGATTGGGTTTGTTTTTTTGATTGCTGCTTTAATATATGATTTTTTCCTTACAATCTTCAAAAATTATTATATACATATACTTAAACCAAAAATTTTTAAATATATTTTTAAATAATTGAATGTTACTATATTAGCGGAAGGATTATTTTTATGAAAAAAGTTATAAGAAATATGAATATTATTGCAATTTTAGTTGCTTTTTCTGTTTTTTTTACTGGATGTGGATTGTTTTTTAATCCTAGTAAATATGTAAAAGCATCTTTTGATACGCTATATAAAGGGGAGTTTGAGGAATATTCTAAAATTGCTTCTGTTACAACAGATCAAGCACAGAAAAAATATGATGATTCTTGTGCAGCCAAAATTGATGATTTGGCTAAATTGTTTGGTTTTACAGACGATTCGGATAATATAAGTATTGATAATTCGGTTCGTGAGCAAATTAAAGATTTGTATAAAGAATTATATAGTAAAATAGAATATACAGTTGAAGATAATTCTGAAAAAATAGAAGATGGATATATAGTGCATGTTTCTGTTTCTCCTATGTTAATATTTGAGGATAGTATGGATGAAGTTAATGAGTTTGTTAGTCAATATAACGCTGACATATTATCCGGGAAATATAATGATATGAATGCTTACTCTCAGGAGGCTCTGAATAATATATATCAGCAGGGAATATTAAAAGTTTTTAAGGATAAAATGAATGATATTAGATATGGCGAACCAGAAGAGATTAGTATAAGAGTTATGCGAAATAATGATAAAAATTCGCATTATATAAATGCTGATGATTTAATTAAATTTTCACAGTTAATTATTAAATATCCTTCGTGATTTTTCATAAGATGTTGAAAAATATTTTTAAAAAGTTTGCGTTTTTTTGTTTATTTTGTTATTATATATCTGTGAAATTGTATATTTATTTTGAATTTTTTAAAGTAGTATTTGTTTGTTGATTTAGTGAACAGGAGGAAAACTATGCCATTAGAAAAAATATTGGTGGTTGATGACGACAAAAATATATGCGAGTTGCTTAAATTATATCTCGACAAGGAAGGTTACAAAGTAATTTTAGCTTATGATGGTGAGGAAGCTGTTGCTAAATTTAATTCTTTAAAACCCGATTTTGTTTTGTTGGATATCATGCTTCCTGTTATGGATGGTTGGCAGGTTTGTTTGGAAATTAGAAAGACGTCTAATGTTCCAATTATTATGTTGACTGCTAAAGGAGAAATTTTTGACCGTGTTTTGGGGCTGGAATTGGGTGCAGATGACTATGTTACTAAACCGTTTGATACAAAAGAAATTATTGCCAGAATAAAAGCTGTATATAGAAGAGTAGCTAGTTCTGGAGAAAAAGAACAGCCTAAAAAGATTAAGTACGATAAAATGGAAATAGATATGGTTAAATATGAACTTAAATTGGATGGTGAAGTTATAGATATTCCACCTAAAGAGCTTGAACTATTGTTTAAATTGGCATCTAATCCAAACCAAGTATATACACGTGACCAATTGTTAGATGATATATGGGGTTATGAATACTATGGGGATTCTCGAACTATAGATGTTCACATTAAGAGAATTAGACGAAAAATTGATGATATTTCCGATCAGTGGGCACTTAAAACAGTTTGGGGAGTTGGATATAAATTTGAACTTTATGAAGGCTAAAGTTTTTTAAAAAGAGAGATTTAATATGAGAAAGAATCTTTTTGTTAGATACAATGTTATGTGTATATTAATAATAATTGTGAGCAACTGCTTTATAGCTGCGGTTATGGTATATTATGTTGTGGACTATAGTAAGTATAATTCTATGGCAACTCAGGTGGGTATGCTGATACGTAATGCTGAAGACGAACAGAGCCATGATGAAGGATATACGGTGGAGAGTAGTTTAACATTTATGTTTGAAAAGATGTGTCCACGCGATAATAGAATAGTGTTGTATGATGAAAATAAAAATGTTATTTATACTGATTTAGAAAAAAAATATATTGGTACTATTGATTTGGAATATTTTGCAAGCAGGCTGGAACTTAAAAGTGAATATAATGGTAAAAAACCAATAGGACCGTCAAATTTAAATAAACAATGTCATATTTATGGTAAATGTTTAGAAAAAAATTTTCCTAACAGTAAAGTTAAATATATGGTAATACTAGACTTAGAAAATGATTTTACAAATTCATATCAGCTTATTGTAGTTAAATTTATAAATTCTTTAATTTGTGTTATTTGTTTTTCAATTTTGATTTTATTGGTATATACTTACTATATAACTATTCCGTTGCGACAAATGAAGGTTGTTGCACAAGAATATGCAAATGGTAATTTTAAGCCTAAGGTGGAAGTTAATACTAGAGATGATATTGGAGCATTGGCGCAAACAATGAATTCTATGAGTGAGGCTATTGCTAAATTTGAGGAGTCTAGTCGTAATTTTGTTTCTAATGTTTCTCATGAATTTAAAACGCCAATAACATCTATAATAGGCTTTATTGATGGATTAATTGATGGAACTATTCCTGAAGAAAAACGTGGGCATTATCTTAAAATTATCTCCAATGAAGTAAAACGTTTGTCTAATTTGGTTCAATCTATGCTGAATATATCTAAAATAGAAAGTGGCGGAATTAAGCCAGTATTTGTACCGGTTAACATTAATAATATTATTGGACGTATATTGGTTGGTTTTTTTGATAAAATTGAAAACAAAAAATTGGATATTTGTGGCATGGAAGATATTGATGATTGTTGGATTCAGGGAGATGAAAATTTAGTATATCAGATTTTTTATAATTTGATTGAAAATGCTATTAAATTTGCCAATGAAGAAGGATGTATATCTTTTAAATTTATACAAGTTGCAAATGCAAGAATCATAACTGTTAGAAATACTGGAGAGGGATTAAAACAAGAAGAAATTGACAAAATGTTTGACCGCTTTTATAAGACTGATAAATCGCGTAGTAAGGACAAATCAGGATTTGGTTTGGGGTTAAATATAGTGTTGACTATAGTAAGATTATGTAATTGGAGAATAAATGTTAAAAGTGAGTATGGAAAATATACTGAATTTATTTTAACTTTTAGAGCGTGTGATGCGCCGAGAAAACGTGATGATAGTATCAACAAAAACGGAAATGAATAAAAAATAACGCACACAGTATTTTACGATGTGTGCGTTATTTTTTTGTTTTTATTTTTTTATATATGTTTCGACAATTTTAGAAATATACATAAAATGAAAATCGTTATTGGAATATGAGCTGTCTATTATTTGGCAATCTATGAAGCTTTTAGGATCAAGTTGTTGAACATATTGTTTTTCACAAACAATTACCAATTTTGCTTGCTCAAATGCAATTGACTTACCAAATATTTTAGGAGTTAAGCCAGCTTCTTTTGTTTTGTTAACTTCGCGGCCAGATTTTGTCCCACAAAGTTGTAGGGCGGGCTTGAACTGATTGTCGTAGAAACTTACCGTGAAATATTTTTCTCTGTCTATAAATTCTTTTGTATATCTTTGAGGACGAATATATGTTGTTACAACTGGATTATTCCACATTATTCCAACTCCACCCCAGCTAGCAGTCATTGTGTTATGGCTTTGTAGATCTCCTGCGGTTATTAACATCCATTCATTTCCTATTAGTTCAAATGGTTTAAATGAAAGATTTTTAATATCTATTTTTTCAAACATAAGATCACTCCTAAAAATTATTTAAATATTTTTACATTATACCATACATATTTAAATTTAATTAAAATATATTTGATGTTGTTTAATTTTATGTTTATAAATATGTTATTATTGATTCGGAAGTATTTCTGGGGGGACAGGTAGGAGTAATGTCGGGTAATCCTATTGGAATTAATGCGGCTATTTGTTGGTTTTTGGGTAGATTTATAATTTCAGCTACTTTATTATCGTCAAATAGACCCATAATGACTGTGCCAAACCCTTTGTCATGTGCTGCTAAACAAAGAGTTGAAGCAGCAATTCCTGAATCGAACATTTGCCATCTATCTTCTTTAGATGTTGAAAACGAACCATCACTATTAAATCCGCTTTTTCCTGTTATATAAGACATTACTATTATGTTTGGGGCATTATGCACAATAGATTGATTATGGTGAGATTCACTCATGCATGTTTCTGCTATTTTATTTTTTATGTTATCGTCTTCTATTAAAGTGAATCTGACGATTTGAGAATTTTTCCAAGAAGGCGAAAAAAGTGTTAGAGCTATTATATCTTGAAAATCTTCATGTGATATCTTTGTAGGTTTATATTTTCGTATACTTCTGCGTGTTTTTATACATTCTTCAAGTTTCATAATTTTTACCCTCCGTATAAATTAATTTTGATTTTTGCTATCTATTAGATATTGTGTGTATATCTGTTTAATTTTTTTTCTGTCTTGCCTTCTGATTGGAATTCTTTCTCCGTTAGTCATTAAAAAGTTTTGAGATTCTAGGGCTTTAACCCATGATAAGTTTACTAGAGCACCTCTTACACAATTTATAAGATTGGGGCATTTTTTTGTTTTTTCTAAAAAATCTTTGAATGTCATTCGGGTGGAAATGGTTTTGCTTTGTGTATGAATTATTATGTTGTGACCATTTTTTTCAGCGAATAATATGTCTTTAAAAAATATAGGTGTTTTTTGCCAGTTTGAATTTACAATCATATATTCGTTGTTTTTATTAAGACAATGTAGGCATTTGTTCATTGCTAATTGGAATTCTTCAAATTTTACAGGGTGTAATAAGTAGTATGAAATATTCGCTTTGTAGCCTTCTACAGCAAATTTATCTGTTGGTGATATAAAAATTATTTTTGATTTAGGAAGTTGTTTTTTTATTGTATATATCAAATTTATTGTTTGATTTAAAGTTATGACTATCTTCCAGTTTTGTTTTTTTATTTCTTTAAAAAATTCATCAGAATTTTCAAAGAAAACATAATCTGGTTGAAGGTTTTTGTCTTGATAAAAATTTTTTAAATGTGGCAATAATACATTTTGTGTTGATTTTTGTCCTAATATGGCGATAGGCATTATTTATCTCCTCCCAACGACATAAAGATGTTTTTGAAAAAATTATATCATAAAATTCATAAAAATAGAAATAAAAAATTGATAAAAAAGTAAAAAAAGTATCATTTTAAATCCAAATTATTACATTTGGCGCCGGTTTTCTTGATTACATGGGGTTCAGATGATAGACTATCTCTTAGATAAATTTTTGCACGAGTTGTAGTGTAAAATATTTATTTTTGATTGATTGCATTTGTTTAAATTTGCAGTCATGAAAAAGGTTATTGCACTGACTGTAGCAATTTTAAAAATTGTTTTAGTGTTTGTGCAGAGAGTTAAAGTAATTTGATTTATGCTTACTAACTCAGAAAGGAGATATTTGTACATGAAAAAGGTTATTGCATTGGTATCAGCAGCAGTTCTTTGTTGTTCTTTTGCTTTGACAGGTTGTGGTAACAACTCTTCAAGTTCTAAGAGTAGTGCTGCAAGCTCAAGCAAAGCTTCAAGCTCAAGCAAAGCTGAAAGCTCAAGCAAAGCTGAAAGCTCAAGCAAAGCTGAAAGTTCAAGCAGCGCTGCAAGCTCAAGCAAAGCTAACTAGTTGCGTATAGATTAGTTATTTACACGGATCTTTTGGTCCGTGTATTTTTTATGTAAAAATATATTTGCTTGTCATAAATGTAGAATATTGAAAATATACTGTAAATATGGGGAAATTCGATTGACACGGTATGCAAACTGTGCTATAATTATCGACATATATTTTATAAATATATAATTAAAAAATAAATTTTATTAAAGGGGATGGTCATTTATGAGTCCTAATGGAACTGCTAAGGGAAAATTTAGCGGAAAAGTCGGCTTTGTTCTAGCATGTGTTGGCTCTGCAGTGGGGATGGGAAATATATGGCTATTCCCATATAGATTAGGCCAATATGGCGGTTCGGCTTTTTTAATACCTTTTGTGATTTTTATGGTTATTTTAGGGAGTTCGGGAGTTGTTGGTGAGATAGCATTTGGTAGAGCTATGAAAACAGGGCCTCTAGGGGCTTTTAAGAAGGCGTTGCAAACTAGAAATATAAAGCATGGACACTATTTGGGAGCAATTCCTCTTATAGGCTGTTTGTTAATTGGTATAGGATATTCGGTTATTGTAGGTTGGGTTATAAAATTTATTGGTGGAAGTATTACAGGGTCGATTTTGAATGAAAACTCTGTTGAATATTTTCAAAATATAACTGGTAGTTTTTCCAGTGTGCCGTGGCATATTATTGCATTACTTATTACCTTTATAGTGATGTTTTTTGGAGTGTCTGGTGGTATAGAAAAATTAAATAAGATCGTTATGCCAGCGTTTTTTATAATGTTTTTGTTACTTGCGGTATTTGTGCTTTTTACACCTAAGGCCTTGGAAGGATATGCATACTTGTTTACTCCTAACTGGGAGTGTTTGGCAGATCCTAAAACATGGATTGCTGCATTAGGTCAGGCATTTTTCTCGCTTTCATTGGCTGGTTCAGGAACAATAATATATGGAAGTTATTTGAGTGATAAAGAGGACGTTATTTCTAGTGCTAAAAATATTTGCTTTTTTAGTTTTGTTGCGTCGATCCTAGCAGCTATTGTTATTATTCCAGCTGTGTTTTCTTTCGGACTTGAGTCGGAATTGAAATCTGGTCCACCACTTATGTTTATAACGATGCCAATGATTTTTAAACTTTTGCCAGCTGGGCAATTTGTGGCTATTATATTTTTTGTTGCAGTTTTGTTTGCTGCTATTACTTCTTTAGTTAATTTGTTTGAAGCACCTGTTGAATTCTTTCAATCTCACTTAGGTTTATCCCGTGGAAAGTCTGTTGCGGTTATAGGAGCTATTGCTACTTGTGTTGGTGTCTTAATTGAAAACGCAGAGATTGTTGGAATTTGGATGGATATCTTATCTGTTTATGTTGTTCCGCTAGGTGCACTTTTAGCTGGAATTATGTTTTTCTGGGTTTGTGGTAAAAAGTTTGTTCATGAACAAGTTGGATTGGGGAGACAAAAGCCTGTTGGAAAGTTTTTTGATTTCACCACAAGATATGTTTTTGTTGGTTTGATTTTAATTACATATGTTGTTAGTATTGTTTTTAACTAGCTAATTTCTTTGTGTTGATTCATTAAAATACATATAAAAATAGAGTGCGTGTCGTTTTAATTGACATGCACTCTATTTTTGTTATCCAACATATATATTGCCTTCTGGTAAAGAAACATGTTTTTTTGATTTTGAGTTTATTCCAAACATTAAAGCAAATGAAAGGGGACCTACTCTACCTATATACATTAAAAGTATTAGTGTGTATTTTGAAATGTCTGACAGATCTTGTACATTTATTGTTGATATTCCTACAGTTCCGAAAGCTGTAATAATGGAAAAGAATAAATCCACCAATTTAATATCGGGGTTGGATACGTAAAATATAATTGTTGCTGCTGTAATCAATGATGATGATATAAATAGCAATGAAATTGCTTTATATACTGTGTTTTTATTAATTTTGCGTTTAAATATTGTAGTGTCTTCGGAATTTTTAATTACGCATATGGTTGTCATAAATAGCACTATCATAGTGGTTATTTTTATTCCGCCACCTGTTCCGCCAGGACATGCTCCAATGAACATTAAGAAGCAAGTAAACAATTTAGTAAATGTTGTTGTTTGAGAATAATCAATAACTGAAAAGCCTGCAGATCTTGCTGTTATTGAACTGAATGCTGATGTGGTGATTTTTTCGAAAAAGTTCATATCAGCTAAAGTATTAGACCACTCCATAATTAGTATTGTTATGGTTCCAATGACAATGAAAATGGCTGTAAAAAACAAAGCTAATTTTGAGTGGAAAGACAAAAATTTAATTTTTTTATGTGATTTTTTTAATTGTATTAGATCGTTTATTACAACAAAACCTATTCCACCTAAAACAGTTAGAATGCTAATAGTAATAACTACAATTAGATCATTTCTAAATGGAATAAAACTACAACCTGGAGAAATAAAACCGTTTATATCAAGGCCGGAGTTACAATATGACGAAACAGAAGTGAATATTGCCATAAAAATTCCGTGCAACCCATATTGTTTGCAAAAAGGTATGCACAAAAATGCGGCGCCAATACATTCACAAAATAACGTTATGCGAATAACATTTACAAACAAAGATGAAATATTAGCAAAATCGTTTGTAGTGATTTGTGAATTGGCTAACCGCATGTTTTTCAAACTTAATTTTTTATTTAATGATAGAGAGAATATGGATGAGAAAGTTACTAAGCCTAAGCCTCCAATTTGTATTAAACACATTATGATTGATTGACCAAAAACAGACCATGTATGAAAAGTGTCGTTCAAAGACAGGCCGGCAACACATGTTGCGGATGTTGCGATGAATAGGCACTCAAAAAAAGACGGTGTACTTTCTGAGGTTGAAGATATTGGTAAAAAAAGTATGAGAGCTCCGAGAACAATTACTGAAATAAAACTTAGACAAATTGTGCGAACAGGATTATCTGTTAATATGTTTTTTCTTTTTGACATTTGAAGCATTTTTGTTTTGCCCCCTTCGATTGAACTTTAACTACATATTACTACAAAACATATTATTACAAACTTATTTTATCATAATATGGAATAAATACAATGATTGATTTTATGTTAATTTTCCCGTAAAACAAATATTTGCATAATTTTTACTATTTAAAATGTAATATATACATTATAGTAGAGTGTATTGTTTTTGATAAATTAATTGGTTTTTATGATTGGTCTTGACATGCTTTGCTAGTTATTATATAATAATACAGTATGCTTTAATATGGGTTGTTGGGCTGATTTTTAGTTTATATTTTACATGTTCAAGCTACGAAAAATTAGTTGTGGGTTGAGCATTTTTAAATATTTTTTATTTGTGTTTTATATCAGGCAGTGACAATATTCGTTATTATTAATGAAGACATATTTTAGTAAAATCAGAAACGGAGGAATTAAAAGCCTATGGTGAATGTCAAGCCCGTAGAAATGGGAAAAACCACAAGAATGAGTTTTGCAAGGATCAACGAAGTGTTGAGTATGCCTAATCTTATTGAGGTTCAAAAAAATTCATATGAATGGTTTGTTAAATGTGGTCTTAAGGAAGTGTTTAGAGATGCTTCGTGTATATCAGATCATTCGGGTAATTTATTCCTTGAATTTGTAGATTATCGTTTTGATTCCGAACCTAAATACGACATAATGGAATGTAAGGAACGTGATGCTAACTATGCTGTTCCACTTCGTGTTAAAGTTCGCTTGAAAAATATGGAAACTGGTGAAATCAAAGAACAAGAAATATTTATGGGAGATTTTCCGCTAATGACCCCTAGTGGAACTTTCATTATTAACGGAGCAGAACGTGTTATAGTTTCTCAATTGGTTCGTTCGCCAGGTATTTATTATAGTAGTGAGTATGATAAAGTCGGAAAGAAGAAATTTTCTACAACGGTAATTCCTAACAGGGGTGCTTGGTTGGAATTTGAAACCGATTCTAATGATATTTGTTACGTTAGAATAGATAAAAATAGGAAGATACCAGTAACAGTTTTCTTGCGTGCGTTATTGATGGTTAAAGATGTTTGCGACGATGGAGAAGATGTTTTTACTAATTTTAATGGAATAGATCAAGAAATTTATGATATTTTTGGTGAGGACAAACGCATAGCTCAAACTATAACAGATAAGGATAATACTAAAAACGGAGAGGAAGCTTTACTAGAAGTATATAGAAAGCTCAGACCGGGAGAGCCACCAACTATCGATTCTGCTGTTACTCATATTAGAAACTTGTTTTTCGATGAAAGACGTTATGATTTGTCTCGTGTTGGTAGATATAAATATAATAAGAAACTTGCTATAGGTTATAGAATCGCTGGACAAAAACTTGCTCAGCCAGTTATCGATGAGTTAACTGGTGAAATTTTAGCTGATGCTGGTGAGATTTTAACTAAAGAAAAAGCAATGTCTATAGAAAAAGCAGGAATTTCTGTTGTTTATGTGGATGTTGATGGAGATATAGTTAAAGTTATTTCTAACGGCATGGTTGACATAACTGATTTTGTTGACATAGATCCAAAAGAGTATGATATACATGAAAAAGTTAGATATAATGTTTTGCGTGCGCTTATTGAGCAATATACTGATGAAGAAGAACTAAAGGAAGCAATTAGAGATAATGTTGATAAATTGGTTCCTAAGTATATAATAAAAGATGATATTTTTGCTTCAATAAATTACATAAGTTGTTTGGCTAGAAATATTGGAGTAATAGATGATATAGATCATTTAGGAAACAGACGTATTAGAAGTGTTGGAGAATTGTTACAAAATCAATTCCGTATAGGATTTTCTAGAATGGAACGTGTTATTCGTGAACGTATGACACTTCAAGCTCAAGATTCTGACGTTATAACTCCTCAGGCTTTGATAAATATTCGTCCGGTTGTTGCAGCTATAAAAGAATTTTTCGGTTCATCTCCTCTTTCTCAATTTATGGATCAAACAAACCCATTGGCAGAATTGACGCATAAACGTCGTTTGTCTGCGCTTGGACCAGGTGGTCTTTCACGTGATAGAGCTGGATTTGAGGTTCGAGATGTTCATTATTCACATTATGGTAGAATGTGTCCTATTGAAACACCTGAAGGGCCTAACATCGGATTGATATCATATTTAGCATCTTTTGCTAGATTAAATGAGTATGGATTTATTGAGGCTCCATACAGACGTGTTGATAAAGAAACGGGAACAGTAACTGATGAAGTTGTATATATGACAGCTGATGTTGAAGATAATTATGTTGTAGCACAGGCTAATGAGCCTTTAACTGAGGATAGTAAATTTGAAAGACCTCGTGTTAATGCTAGATGTCGTGATCAGATTTTGGAAATTGAACGTGAAGCGGTTGACTTTATGGATGTTTCACCTAAGATGGTTGTTTCTATTGCGACTGCTATGATTCCTTTCTTGGAAAATGATGACGCAAACCGTGCGTTGATGGGTGCTAACATGCAACGTCAGGCTGTGCCTTTGCTTAAAACAGAAGCTCCAATTGTTGGAACAGGAATGGAATATAAAGCCGCTGTTGACTCGGGTGTTGTTGTTACATCTGATGTTGATGGAATTGTGTCTTCGGTTTCAGGAGATAAAATTGTTGTTACAGATGATCAAAATGTTAAGCATGAATATAAATTAATAAAATTTGCTCGTTCTAACCAGAGCACATGCGTAAACCAAAGACCTATAGTTAACAGGGGAGATAAAGTTACTAAAGGTCAGGTTATTGCTGATGGACCTGCTACTGATCAGGGGGAAATTAGTTTAGGAAAGAACGCATTGATTGGGTTTATGACATGGGAAGGTTATAACTATGAAGATGCTGTTTTGATTAATGAAAATATAGTTAGAGATGATGTTTATACTTCAATTCATATTGAAAAGTATGAATGTCAAACTAGAGATACAAAGCTCGGACCTGAAGAAATTACTAGAGAAATTCCTAATGTTGGTGAGGACTCTTTAAAGAATCTTGATGAAAACGGAATAATTAGAATTGGTGCTGAAGTTAGATCTGGAGATATTTTGGTTGGAAAGGTTACTCCTAAAGGTGAAACAGAGCTAACTGCGGAAGAACGTTTGCTTAGAGCTATTTTTGGAGAAAAAGCAAGAGAAGTTCGTGATACATCACTTCGTGTTCCACATGGAGAATATGGTATAGTAAAAGATATTAAGGTGTTTACTAGAGAAAATTCTGACGAACTTTCACCTGGTGTTAATATGGTTGTTCGTTGCTATATTATTCAAAAACGTAAAATAAGCGTTGGAGATAAGATGGCTGGACGTCATGGAAACAAGGGTGTTGTTTCGAGAATTTTGCCACAAGAAGATATGCCATTCTTGCCTAATGGTAGACCTCTTGATATTGTTCTTAATCCTTTGGGTGTTCCTTCTCGAATGAATATAGGACAGGTTTTGGAAGTTCATCTTGGAATGGCAGCTAAATCGTTGGGCTGGAAAGTTGCAACTCCAGTTTTCGATGGAGCTAGAGAATCTGATGTTAGAGAGCTTTTGAAAGAAGCTGGACTTCGTGAAGATGGTAAAACGATATTATATGATGGTAGAACAGGAGAACCGTTTGATAATCCTGTAACTGTTGGATATATGTATTTCTTGAAGCTACATCACTTGGTTGATGACAAAATACATGCTAGATCTACTGGTCCATACTCGTTGGTAACGCAGCAGCCTCTAGGAGGAAAAGCTCAATTTGGTGGACAGAGATTCGGAGAAATGGAAGTTTGGGCTTTGGAAGCATATGGTGCTGCATATACTTTACAAGAAATTTTGACAGTTAAGTCGGATGATATAGTGGGTAGAGTAAAAACATATGAAGCAATTGTTAAAGGTAAAAATATACCTAAGCCAGGAGCTCCAGAAGCATTTCGTGTTTTGATTAAGGAATTGCAATCTTTGGCATTAAATATAAAAATTTTAGATAGCAACAATAATGAAGTGAATTTAAAAGAAACTTTGGAATCTGATGATAGCATGGGATTAGTAACTCATGAAGAAGAGAATACATTTGTTGAAGCAGAGGGCGCTGTGGATGGTTTTGATATTAGTGAGCCTGAAGTCGGTGGAGAGTTTGAACAAGCTGTATATGTAGACGGAGAATATGATAGTGATTATGAATCTTAGATAAAGTGGCAGTGAGTGATATTAATTTGAATTATTATTTATCATTGTTAGTTAGTAATATTTGTTCTAGGAGGACTCTATATGGAGTTTAATGTTTTTAATTCAATAAAGATAGATTTGGCTTCACCGGAGCAGATTCGAAATTGGTCTTATGGAGAGGTTACGAGGCCAGAGACTATAAATTACCGTACATTGAAGCCAGAAAAAGATGGACTTTTTTGTGAACGCATTTTTGGTCCTACAAAAGATTGGGAATGTAATTGTGGAAAATATAAAAGGTTAAGATATAAAGGAAAAGTATGCGAAAGATGTGGAGTTGAGGTTACAAGATCTAGTGTAAGGCGTGAGCGCATGGGACACATAGAGCTTGCAGCTCCGGTTTCTCATATTTGGTATTTTAAAGGTATACCTTCTCGTATAGGACTGCTTTTGGATATTTCTCCGCGCAGATTAGAAGAAGTTCTATATTTTGTTAAGTATATTGTTACAGATCCGGGCGATACTGTTTTGGAGCGTGGACAAATACTGAGCGAAAAAGAATATGATGATATGTATGAGCGCTATGAGAATGATTTTAAAGCAGCTATGGGTGCTGAGGCAATAAAGGAACTTTTAAAAGATATTGATTTTGATAAATTGCTCGAAGAGTTGAAAGAAGAAATTTCAAACTCAAAAGGACAAAAAAGAGTAAAAGCTGTTAGAAGATATGATGTTGCTAAGGCGTTTGCTACAAGCGGAAACAAACCAGAATGGATGATTTTGGACGTTATTCCGGTTGTTCCTCCTGATATTAGACCTATGGTTCAATTAGATGGTGGTAGATTTGCAACTTCAGATTTGAATGACTTGTATAGAAGAGTTATTAACAGAAATAACAGACTTAAGAGATTGTTGGAACTTAGAGCACCTGACATAATTGTTAGGAATGAAAAAAGGATGCTCCAAGAGGCTGTTGATGCTTTAATAGATAATGGAAGAAGAGGAAGATCTGTTGCTGGGCCAAACAATAGACCTTTAAAATCACTTTCAGATATGTTGAAGGGTAAGCAAGGACGCTTCAGACAGAACTTATTGGGAAAACGTGTTGATTATTCTGGACGTTCTGTTATTGTTGTTGGACCAGAATTGAAAATGTATCAATGTGGTTTGCCTAAGGAAATGGCTCTTGAATTGTTTAAGCCTTTTGTTATGAAAAAATTGGTTGAAAAAGGCGTTGCTTCTAACATAAAGAGTGCACGCAAAATGGTTGAAAGAGGAAAAACAGAAGTTTGGGATTCTTTAGAAACAGTAATTAAAGGACATCCTGTTCTTTTGAACCGTGCTCCAACGTTGCACCGTTTGGGAATTCAAGCTTTTGAACCTGTGCTAGTTGAAGGAAAGGCTTTAAAATTACATCCATTGGTATGTACGGCATATAATGCGGACTTTGACGGAGACCAGATGGCAGTTCACGTTCCTTTATCTGCTGAAGCTCAAGCAGAAGCTAGATTTTTGATGTTGGCAGCAAACAACTTGCTCAAACCTTCTGATGGTAAACCGGTTACTGTGCCAACTCAGGATATGGTTTTAGGTTCATATTATCTTACAATTACTAAAGAAGGCGAGAAAGGCGAAGGAAAAGTTTTTCGTGATTTTGATGAAGCAATTATGGCATATAGCGAAGGCTATGTAACACTTCATGCTTTAATTCGTGTTAGAGTTTCTAAATATGTTAATGGTAAGAAGCGCAGTAAGATTATAGAAACTACTGTTGGAAGAATTATATTCAATCAACCAATACCACAAGATTTGGGCTTTGTTGATAGAACTAATGAAGACGAGATGTTTAATCTTGAGATAAACTTTAAGGTTGGAAAAAAACAATTAGAAAAAATAGTTTCTATATGTATAGATGTGCATGGAGTTGCTACTACATCTGAAGTTTTAGATAAAATAAAGGCTCAAGGTTTTAAATATTCAACTAAAGGGGCTATAACTGTTGCTGTTAGTGACGCGGTTATTCCTCCACAAAAAGAAGAATATTTGAAAGAAGCAGATGAGAAAATTTCCAACATTATAAAGCAGTATAGAAGAGGATTAATTTCTAATGATGAAAGATATGCTTTAGTTATTGATGTTTGGGATAAGACAACTAAAAAAGTTTCAGATGCGCTTACTGAAAACCTTGATAACTACAACCCAATATTCATGATGGCTGATTCTGGAGCTCGTGGATCTATAAACCAGATTAGGCAGTTGGCCGGAATGCGTGGATTGATTGCGAACGCATCGGGAACAACTATTGAAATTCCGATTAAGGCTAACTATCGTGAGGGATTGAATATTCTAGAATACTTTATTTCATCTCGTGGTGCTAGAAAGGGTCTTGCAGATACTGCTCTGCGTACGGCAGACTCTGGATATTTGACACGTCGTTTGGTTGATGTTGCTCAGGAAGTAATTATTCGTGAACATGATTGTGGAGTTGATCATGGAATTGAAGTTTACGAAATATGTGACGGAAACGAAATGATAGAACCATTAGAAGAAAGATTAGTTGGAAGATATTTATGTGAGAATTTAATGCATCCTGAAACTGGCCAATTATTGATGCCTAAAAGCAGGTTGATTACTAATGATGATGCTAAGAGAATAGTTGAAGCCGGTGTTAAGAGAGTTGAAATAAGATCTATTTTGACTTGTGAAGCGAAATCTGGAATATGTGCTAAGTGTTACGGATCTAACCTTGCAAGAAACGATACTGTTGCTATTGGAGAAGCTGTTGGAACAATTGCAGCTCAATCAATTGGTGAGCCAGGAACTCAGCTTACAATGAGAACGTTCCATACTGGAGGTATTGCTTCTGCAGAGGATATTACACAGGGATTGCCTAGGGTTGAAGAGTTGTTTGAAGGCAGAAGACCTAAATATTCTTCTATAACATCTGAAATTGGTGGTAAAGTTAGAATTGAAGAAATTAAAAACACCAGACATATATTTGTTACAGATGATGAGGGACAAGAAAAAGATTATAGCATTCCGTTTGGCTTTAGAATTAAAGTTGAGGATGGAGCTGAAATAGAAGCTGGAGATCCATTAACTGAAGGACCTATTAATCCACATGATGTCTTGATGGTTAAAGGAGAAAAGGCTGTTCAAAACTATCTTATTTCTGAAGTTCAAAAGACTTATAGGTTGCAGGGTGTTGATATTAACGATAAGCACATTGAGGTTATTGTTCGTCAGATGATGAGAAAGGTTAGAATATCTGATGCTGGTAGCAGTAGTTTTGTTAGTGGAACTTATGTTGAACGTAGCGATTTGAGAAAAGCTCTTGCAGAATTAAAAGCTAAAGAGGCTGCAGGTGAAAATGTTAAATATCCTACATGGGAGCCTATTTTGTTGGGAATAACGAAAGCTTCTTTAACTACTGATAGTTTCTTATCTGCTGCTTCGTTCCAGGAAACAACGCGTGTTTTAACTGACGCGGCTATAAAAGGTAAGATTGACCCATTAACGGGATTGAAAGAGAACGTTATAATTGGTAAATTAATACCTGCTGGAACAGGAGTTTCTTGTTATCAAAATGTTGATATAACTAAAGCTAGCTATTAGCCAAAATTACTTAAATTGAAAAAATAAAATAAATATGAAGGTGTTTTTAATTTGAGAATACGTAAAGAATGTAAACTTTCTTTATATGAATTTTTATTCTGTGCTTGTTGTTTTTTATTTTATTTTTTGTGGGCTGTTAATAAACCATTTAACTATGGTCCAGATGAATATATGCGTTACGACGTATCTGAATTTTTATTTAAAAATAATCGTTTGCCAATCGGTTTGGAAACAGCAAATCCAGTGTGGGGATTTTCTTATGCTCACTTACCTACTATGATTAGGCACATATTCGATTTTGTTTTTATGAAAATAGGGTCAATTTTTTCATCAAATGATTTTTATATTTTACTCTGTGCAAGAATGGTTAGTGTTTTATGTGGAACATTAATAGTCTTATTTACAATAAAAATTTCAAAGATTTTATTTAAAACTCCAATTCGCTGGTTAATGGTAGGATTAGTAGCATTTATTCCACAGCTTGCATTTCTCTCAAGTTACGTAAATAACGATATCGTAGCACTTTTAGGGGCCACTTTTATAATGTATTCATGGATATTGGGGATACATTATAATTGGAATTTTAAAAATAGTTCAATTTTGGCTATAGGTATTGCTATTTGCGCTACTAGCTATTATAACGCTTACTCTTGGATTCTTTTTAGTGTCTTTTTATTTATTTTTACATATTTACATCAAAATAATAAAGATTATAAAGGTTTATTTAAATACTCTTTTTTTATTTTTTTAATTGTATTTTTAATTGCAGGATACTTTTTTATACGACATGTTGCTTTCTACGGAGATCTATTAGGTATAAAAACTACTCAGTCATATTGTGAATTATATGGTATAGATGCATTAAAACCATCAAATAGATTAACGCCTAAAGTTCAGGGGATAAGCCTTATAGATATGTTATTTGGGAATATGCGATTTATTAAAGATAGCAGCAATAGCTTTGTAGGCTGTTTCGGTTACATGCAGTATCCTCTTCCTGGCTTTTTCTATTGTATTTATTATATATTATTTGTAATGGCTTTTATTGGATTGGTGGGATTTTTTATCGCTAAAGTTAAAAATAAACAGAAAGAGAGACTAAGCATAGATGCAGATAAAATTTTATTTGGATTAAGTTTATTGTTTTGTATAGTAATTACTATTTGTCTTAGTGTTTACAACAGCTATGCAAATGAATTTCAACCACAAGGTCGTTACTGTTATCCGGCGCTTTTGGCAATAGCTTTCTTTTTTACTAAAGGATTTGATTTTATATCAAACTTATTTTCAGAAAAATATCGTTATGCGATTGTAGGGTCTGTTACCACTATATTTATTTTGATATCACTATATTCGTATAATTGTATTTATTTGCCATCTTAAAATTATTATATAATAAGACCAGCTATAAAAAGTCAAGAGGTTTCATAATTATACACTCTTGACATGATTGCTATTAAAATGATATAATTCTATTGGTTTGTTTTCACAAAATTTTTGTGTTAAACATATACATTGAGCTTTTGCTCACAAAATTGAATAAGGAGGTGCCATATGCCAACTTTTAACCAGCTTGTACGTAAAGGAAGAAAAGAAAAGACTTCTAAATCTAATGCCCCAGCTCTTGGAAAGAATTATAACTCTATGAAGAAAATATCAGTAGATCATAATTCTCCACAGAAGCGTGGTGTATGTACTGCAGTTAGAACTATGACTCCAAAGAAACCAAACTCAGCACTTAGAAAAGTTGCTAGGGTTCGTCTTTCTAATGGAATTGAAGTTACATCTTATATTCCTGGTGAAGGACATAACTTACAGGAACATAGCGTTGTTTTGATTCGTGGTGGACGTGTTAAAGACTTACCAGGTACACGTTATCATATCATACGTGGAACATTAGATTCGCAAGGAGTTGCGGACAGAAAACAGGCTCGTTCCAAGTATGGATCGAAGCGTCCGAAGGCTGGAAAGTAAGTGTAAGATTTTTATAGTGAATTTTACAGAAAAGTCCTAGCATGTGGCCAGTTGGGTAATATATATTTTTGTTGAAAAAAGGCATTTTTACCTAGTTGGCACAACGGGAGTTTCTACTTTCGAGTACCAGTGAATTCATCAATTTATGAAGGAGGGAAGAGAAGTGCCAAGAAGAGGAAAAATTGCAAAACGTGATGTTTTGCCAGATCCGCTTTATAAATCTAAACTTGTGACACGTCTTATAAATAGCATAATGCTTGATGGAAAAAAGGGTGTTGCACAGAAAATAGTTTATGGTGCATTTGATATTGTAAAGGAAAAATTAGATAGAGAACCGCTTGAGGCTTTTCAAGAAGCAATGGAAAATATAATGCCAGTGTTAGAAGTTAAAGCTCGTCGTGTTGGTGGTGCAACATATCAGGTTCCTATTGAAGTTCGTCCTGAGCGTAGACAAACATTGGGCTTGCGTTGGATTACTTTATATTCACGTCAGCGTAATGAAAGAACAATGAGAGAGCGTTTAGCGGCAGAAATAATCGATGCTCTTAATAATACAGGTGGTTCATGCAAAAAGCGTGAAGATACACACAAGATGGCTGAAGCAAATAAAGCATTTGCACATTATCGTTGGTAGTATTTTTATAGAGTGTTTTGAATTTATAGTTTATATGTTTTTATTTGTAGTTTATTATGGAATCAAATTCTATAATAGCTGCAAATAATTTTTGAAATTAAAAATAGAAGATGGTTAAAATACCATTAGTATTGAGGAGGAAATTATGCCAAGAGACGTATCGTTACAGATGACCCGTAATATTGGTATAATGGCTCACATTGATGCTGGAAAAACAACAACTACTGAGCGTATACTTTATTATACGGGAATAAATCGTAAGTTGGGAGAAACTCATGACGGTGCAGCAACGATGGACTGGATGGAGCAAGAGCAGGAACGTGGAATCACAATTACCTCTGCTGCTACCACTTGTTACTGGAGTCATACTGAGTTTTTAGGCGATCCAGGAATGATGAAAAAGAATAGACATCGTATCAATATAATTGATACTCCTGGACACGTTGATTTTACGGTTGAAGTTGAAAGATCACTAA
This sequence comes from Oscillospiraceae bacterium, assembly GCA_902798695.1. GTDB lineage: Bacteria > Bacillota > Clostridia > Oscillospirales > Ruminococcaceae > RUG12519. The sequence goes on along the minus strand of CADBXK010000001.1, from coordinate 613,222 downwards.
GAGTTTTAGACGGTTCGGTAACTGTTTTTTGTGCAAAAGGTGGAGTTGAGCCACAGTCTGAAACTGTTTGGCATCAGGCCGATAATTACGGAGTTCCCAGAATGGCTTATGTAAATAAGATGGATATTATGGGAGCAGATTTCTATAATGTTGTTAAAATGATGGAAGAGCGTTTGAAATGTAATGCAATTCCAATTCAACTTCCTATAGGAGCTGAAGATACTTTTAAGGGAATTATAGACCTTGTTAAAATGGAAGCAATTATATATGCAGATGATTTAGGTAAGGTTATGGATTCTACTGATATTCCTGATGATCTAAAAGATATAGCGGATGAATATCGTATGAAGTTATTAGAAGCAGTTGCTGAAGTTGATGAAGATATTATGATGAAATATCTTGAAGGTGAAGAAATAAGTGTTGAGGAAATAAAGAAGGCCTTGAGAGTTGGAACAATAGAGAATAAAATTGTTCCAGTAACTTGCGGAACATCATATAGAAATAAGGGTGTTCAGCCATTGTTAGATGCAATTGTAGATTATATGCCATCTCCAGTAGACATTCCACCTATCAAGGGAATAAATCCTAAAACTGATGAAGAAGAAGAAAGACCTTCTTCTGATACTGAACCTTTCTCAGCTCTTGCATTTAAGATCGCAACAGACCCATTTGTTGGTAAATTGTGTTTCTTCCGTGTTTATTCTGGAAGCATTAAAGCAGGAACAAACGTTTATAATTCAGTTAAAGGGAACAATGAACGTATTGGTAGAATATTACAGATGCATTCTAACAATAGAACGGATATTGAGGAAGTTTTTGCGGGAGATATTGCCGCTGCAGTTGGACTTAAGAACACTGTAACTGGAGATACACTTTGTGATTCTCAACATCCAATCATTTTAGAGTCTATGGAATTCCCAGAGCCTGTTATAAGTCTTGCAATTGAGCCAAAGACAAAAGCTGGTTCTGAAAAAATGGGAATTGCGTTGGGTAAACTTGCTGAAGAAGACCCAACATTTAGAACATATACAAATGAAGAAACAGGTCAGACTATAATAGCTGGAATGGGTGAACTTCATTTAGAGATTATTGTTGACCGTTTGCTTCGTGAGTTTAAGGTTGAAGCTAATGTTGGAGCGCCACAAGTTTCATATAAAGAAACAATCAGACGTGAAGTTGATATTGATCATAAATATGCACGTCAGTCTGGTGGTAAGGGTCAATATGGTCATGTTAAAATTCATGTTGAGCCTAACGAGTCAGGTAAGGGATATGAATTCATTAATAAAATTGTTGGAGGAGCAATTCCAAAAGAATACATTCCAGCAGTTGATGCAGGTATCCAAGGTGCTATGCAAGCAGGTATTTTGGCTGGATATCAGGTAGTTGACGTTAAAGTTACTTTATATGATGGTTCATATCATGACGTTGACTCTTCTGAAATGGCATTTAAAATAGCTGGTTCTCAAGCATTTAAAGAAGCAATGAGAAAAGCAGATCCTGTAATTTTGGAACCAATAATGAAAGTTGTTGTTATTGTTCCAGAAGAATACATGGGAGATGTTATAGGAGACTTGAACTCTAGACGTGGTCAGGTTGAAGGAATGGAACCTAGAAATGGTTTGCAAGAGATAAAAGCAAATGTTCCTCTTTCTGAAATGTTTGGATATTCAAATGACTTGAGATCTAAAACACAGGGTAGAGGACAATATTCTATGGAGCCTAGCCATTACATTGAGGTTCCGAAGTCTATTTCTGAAAAGATTATGTCCGCTAGAGCAAAAAAATAAAATTGCTTAAAAGTACTTGAATAATTTTTATTATGTGTTAGAATTAAATTCAAAGTGAAGTTAATTTTGAGGAGGAATAAACAATGGCAAAAGCAAAATTTGAAAGAAATAAGCCGCATATTAACATTGGTACTATTGGTCACGTTGACCATGGTAAAACTACATTAACTGCAGCAATAACAAAAACTCTTGGCATGAAAGGTCAAGCTGATTTTGTTGACTATGCAAATATAGATAAGGCTCCAGAAGAACGTGAACGTGGAATAACAATTAATACTGCACACGTTGAGTATGAAACAGAAAAACGTCACTATGCACACGTTGACTGTCCAGGACATGCTGACTATGTTAAAAACATGATCACAGGTGCTGCTCAGATGGATGGTGCTATATTGGTTGTATCAGCAGCAGATGGTCCAATGCCTCAGACACGTGAGCACATCTTGCTTGCACGTCAGGTTGGTGTTCCATATATAGTTGTTTTCATGAACAAAGTTGATCAGGTTGATGACGAAGAGTTCTTGGAATTAGTAGAAATGGAAATTCGTGACTTGCTTTCTGAGTATGATTTCCCAGGTGATGATATTCCAATCATTAAAGGTTCTGCTTTGAAAGTATTGGAAGCTCCAAATGATATTAACGATCCAGCATACGCTCCAATTATTGAATTGATGGACGCAGTTGACGAGTATATTCCTACTCCTGAAAGAAAATCAGATCTTCCTTTCCTTATGCCTGTTGAAGACGTTATGACAATTTCTGGTCGTGGTACAGTTGCTACAGGTCGTGTTGAAAGAGGAAAATTGAATGTTTCTGACGAAGTAGAAATCATCGGTCTTACAGATGAGCGTGCAAAAACAGTTATTACAGGAATTGAAATGTTCCGTAAAACTTTGGATTACGCAGAGGCTGGAGATAACATTGGTGCACTTTTACGTGGTGTTTCACGTGAAGAAATTCAACGTGGTCAGGTTCTTTGTGCTCCAGGTTCAATTAACCCACATACTAAATTCCGTGGTTCAGTTTATGTATTGAAGAAAGACGAGGGTGGTCGTCATACTCCATTCTTCAACAACTATCGTCCACAGTTCTATTTCAGAACAACAGACGTTACAGGTGTTGTAAGTCTTCCTGAAGGAACAGAAATGTGTATGCCTGGAGATAACGTAGAAATGAACGTTGAATTGATTACTCCAATTGCTATTGAAAATGGTTTGCGTTTTGCTATCCGTGAAGGTGGTAGAACTGTTGGTTCCGGTGTTGTTACTGAAATTAACGAGTAATTAAAAGGAAAAATATATTTTAAAGTTGGTGGCTTTTGCTATCAACTTTTTTTATTTTATAATATGTGTATTGTGTATGGGCGATGAATTTGATATAATCATGAATAAAGGATAATAACGTTATTAAGATCAAATTGGAGGTATTGTATTGCGGATATTGCATACAGCTGACTGGCATATAGGACGGTTTTTAAACAAATATAGTTTAATTGAAGATCAAGCACATTTTTTGAATTGGCTTATTTCGGTGATTAAAAGTGAAAAAATAGACGTTTTAATTGTGGCTGGGGATATATATAATAGTGCTGTTCCCTCTGCAGCTGCTGTTGAATTGTTAGATGAATTTTTAACGAAAGTTATAATGGAATTACAAATATCTGTGTTAATTATATCTGGAAATCACGACTCACCACAAAAATTAAGCTTTTCTTCAAAAATATTAGAAAGATCTGGATTAACAATTTGTGGTGGGATTAGTGGAATAAAACATGTTAAATTTGATGATGTATTTGGGACGGTTGGTTTTACTCTTTTACCATATGTAGATCCTGCAATGGTTAAAGAATATTTTGATGTTGATAAAGTTTCTAGTTTTGATTCTGCAATTGAAGTAGTTGTAAAAAATAAAATATATAATAATATATATTGTGATGTAAACATATTGTGTACGCATGGAACTTATATGGATTTTGGTTTTAATAATTTGGAATATTGTGATTCGGAAATTTCGATTGGTGGAAGTGATATTGTAAATTTAGACAAGTTTAAAAATTTTGATTATATTGCATTGGGACACTTGCATGGACCTCAAAAAGCCGGTGAAAAAGGACGATATTCAGGATCACCATTAAAGTATTCAGTTAGTGAGGCGAATCATAAAAAGCAAGTAGTTGTGGTTGATATAGACAGATCTAAAAATATAAATATAGAAAAAATATTAGTTGAACCTTTGCGTGATCTAAGAATTTTGCGTGGGAATTTTGAGGATATAATGAAAATAAAAACAAATGATTATGTTTCTGTGCAACTTACTGATGAAAATTTTATTATAGATCCTCATGGACGCATACGGACAGTTTGCCCTAATATATTAGATTTAAGTTATGTTAATATTAAATTAGATAATAGCAGGACTGCTCAGAATATTATACAAAAATGTCCCCAAGAGTTGTTTGTGGACTTCTATAAAGATATTGTTGGGAAAGATATGAACGAATTGGAAAAGCAACTTCTTGAAAGAGTTATGGAGGAATTAAAGAATGAGACCAATTAAATTAAAAATGGTTGCTTTTGGTCCATACGCTAAAACTGAAGAGATAGATTTTTCGTTATTTAAAAATGAAAATTTATTTTTAATTTCTGGTGACACAGGTGCGGGAAAGACTACGATTTTTGATGCAATTTGTTTTGTGTTGTATGGTAGTGTTAGTGGGCAAAGAAAGGAGAGCAGAAGTTTAAAAAGTGATTTTTCAAGTGAAGAGAGTTTGTGTTATGTTGAACTAGAATTTGAATCTAAAGGGAAAACATATAAAATTTGCAGGTCACCAGATCAACTGGTTGCTAAATCGAGAGGAGATGGCTTTAAAAAACATAAACATCAGGCAGAATTGAAAATGCCAGATGGGAAGATAGAGAACAATTTGAAAGAAATATCACGCTTAATAAACGAGCAAATTATAGGAATAGATAAGATTAATTTTAATAAGCTTGTTATGCTACCTCAGGGGCAGTTTCAAAAATTGTTAACTGAAAGAGGTGAAGAACAATCTAAAACATTTAGAAAACTTTTTGGAACTGAGATTTATGAAATAATTACCAATAAAATTTTTGAGCATAAGCAATGTGTATTAAAAAAATATGAAGATTCCAATAAAAGAAATTTGGAAAAAATAAAACACATAATAACTGAAGATGAAGATTTGGCTAATTTATTAAAAGAGGAACATGTTGAAATATGTGATGTTATAGGTTTATTATCTAAACAAAATATAGACGATGAATTGAAACTTAAAGGCTTAATAGATGATTTACATAATTTAGATATAACATTACAAAAACTTGAAGGCAAAATTCAAATTGCAATTCAGATTCAAAAGAAGCAAATTGAGAAAGATAAACTAGAAAAATGCATCAATGAATTAGCTGAGAAAAAGCCAGATGATGATAATTTTAAAAATAAGATGGAAATGGTTAAACGACTTGAAAAGGCCGAAATAATATATATATCCTATAAAAATTTAAGTTGTGATTTAGCTAATAAAGAGGATCAAATAAAAAAATTAGAGCAAGAAATTGAAAAACAGAATAATAATGTGAAGATTTGTCAGAAGCATGTTGGTGAGCTTAAAAATTTACAAAATAAATTAGAAAATATAGATTTGAAATATGTTAAATTATTGAATGCAAAAAAAATATTAGAATTGGTTGATAAAATTGATGATAAAATTAAAATTGAACAGAATAAGACAATAAAAATAGAAGAAGAAATTGCTATTTTAAATGCCAAAAACAATTTGATGATGTTAAAAGGTGAAGCTAAATGTGAGACTGAAGCAATTGATAATTTAAAGAAAATAATTAGTTTAAAAAATGACTATGAAAATTGTAAAAAGAACTTTAAAATATATAATGATAATTATTTAGAAGGGTGCAAAAATTTTTACGAGCAACAAGCATATGTTTTATCTAGAGATTTAAAAAAAGGAGAACCGTGTCCTGTTTGTGGGTCTGTGGAGCATCCTAAAAGACCTAGCAAGGTTGGTCGAGAAGTTATTACACAGAGTAAAATAGAAAACTTAAGAACGATGGTTGACTCACAAAAAGACCAGTTGAGTAAAATAGAATATGAAATTAAAATATTGAATATTGCTATCGAGAGTGTTGATGGAAATTCTGTCAATTATGGAGAACTTTTGCGAATTCATGAGAAAAACTTGGATTTAATTCGCGAAAAACTTAAAACACAAATTCCTAAAAATTTGTGGAAAACCGAAGTAGATGAAAATGAAAATTATACGGACAGTATGTCAAAACTTAAAATAGATCAAAGTAAATTTTTAGCCAACTGTGATGAGTTAAATAAACAAAAAATGGAGTATCTTAAAAATATTCCTGTTGAACTGCAAAATTTTAATCAATTAGATAAATATGAAAAAGAACTTTCAAATGAACAAAACATTTTAAAAAAGAAAATAGAGGATATTAGAAATGAACATTTAGTTCAAGAGAAAAAGTTGAATGGATTGTTGGGAGAAATGAAAGCTGCAAAACTTAGTTTTTCTGAGTTAAAAAGTCGTGTTGAAAGTTCAAAGAAACAATTAGATGATCAATTAGAAAGATCTGAGTTTGAATTTGAGAACTTTTTGAAATTTTTACCAAATATGGAAAAATTAAGACATGAAGTAAAAAAAGAAGAAGATATTTTGAAAGAAATAGATCGTAAAAAGATTGAACTAAAAGCTATAGAAAAAGATTTGAAAAATTTAAAATTAGAATCTGTTGATGATATTAAGGCAGTAAAACAAAAAAATGAAGTGAAAAGGCAAGAGATTAAGCAACAGGAAGAAGAATTGCGAAAACGATTGATAATAAATAAAAACTGTTTAGATGAATTAACACATAATTACAAAAATGTTAAAAAATTAGAGGAAGAATATAAAGTTGCTAAAACTATGAGTGAGGTTGCTAAGGGTAATAGAAAGCGGATGGGATTTGAAAAATATGTATTAGCAGCTTGTGTTAATGAGGTTTTGGTTTTTGCAAATATGTGGCTTAGTAAAATAACCGCTGGTAGATATAAATTTTCTAAAATAGAAGAAATAGACTCTCAAGATATCAGCTTAAAAATATTTGATGCGTATAGTGGAAAAATTAGGCATGTAAGCACGCTTTCGGGTGGAGAAACGTTTGCAGCATCTCTATCGCTTTCGTTGGGATTATATGATGTCGTATCTAATAGGTCTGGTGGAGTTGAATTGGGAACCATGCTAATTGATGAGGGGTTTGGAACATTAGATTCGGAATATTTAAATAGTGTTATTCAGTGTTTAACCACATTACATAAATCAGGCAGAATTATCGGATTAATATCGCATATTCCTGAACTAAAAGGGAGAATAAGATCTCAAATTCAAATTAAACAAAATAAAATGTATAGTGGAAGTAAAATTGAAGTAATATGCTAAAAAATAAAAAGCCGTCAACATTTTTAGAGTTGCTGGCTTTTTATTTTAGTTTCTTATTTCAGTCCATAATGCTTCCATTTTCGCATTAATATCTTTTGGCAAATATTTATGTGATTCGCATTTTTTTATTATGCTTTCTGGAGGATATGCTATAGGGTTTTGTTTTAAACTTTCATCAAGATTTTCCCATGCACCAATTATTGGAGTAGAATATGAAAGAAAGTTTGCATTTTCCAGGGCAATATCTGGTCTGCATACAAAATCTATAAATTTATGTGCATTTTCTACATTTTTTGAATTTTTCGGTATGCACATACCATCAACAAATATGTTAGATCCTTCTTCTGGAAAACAATATTCAAGATCTGGGTTTTCTTTCATCATTGTAAGAATATCTCCCGAATATGCTGGAGCTATAGCACCTTCATTGTTTGCCATTTTATCAAAAATTTGATCCATAATATAGGCTTGAACTATTGGTTTTTGTTTTTTTAGAAGATTTGCTGCATCGTTGATTTGATCTAAAGTGGTTGTATTTAAAGAATAGCCTAATATTTTTTCTGCTATTGCAAAGCTATCTCTGCTGTTTATAAACATAAAAATTTCTTTTTCTAATCGTTTATCCCAAAGAGATTTCCATCCTTTAACAACATCTGATGCTTTCTGATTTGTTAGTTTTTCAATCATTGGAGCGTTATATACCAAACCAACCGTTCCCCAGGCATAAGGCACACTATATTCGTCTGTTGGATCATATCCTGAGACACTACCCTTACAGCTCTTCATAACGCCTGAATAATTTTTTAAAGATTTTATGTCTATTTTTTGAATCATATCTTCTTCAATTAAACGAGATATCATGTATTCTGATGGAAAAATTAAGTCGTAGTCTACACTACCATACTTTAATTTTGCATACATTTGTTCATTTGAATCATATGTTGAAAACACAGAAACTTTTATTCCAGTTTCTTCTTCAAAAGCATTTATTATATCTAAAGAATCTGATGTGCCATTTGCTAAATATTCACCCCAACAAAATATTTTTAATTCGCCGTTAGGATAATTTTTAGGTGAACATCCTGACTGAAATATAGAACTTAACAATATAACCAATACCAATGTCATTGACATTAATTTTTTCATTTTGATCTCCAATGTGTTTTTATAAATTTCTAATTTGAATTTAATGATTTTTTCTTTGATGCTTTTCTGATTTAATATCTAAATAATTCATTATTATAAGCATAAGTAATATTAAAACAAACATTATTGCAAATAGTGCATTTATTTTTGGGGTTATTCTTTTCCTAGCCATGGAATATATAAGAACAGGTAGCGTTTGAAATGAACTGCCAGTTGTAAAATAACTAACTGCAAAATCATCAAAAGAAATGGAAAATGCCATTATGAACGCACTAATAATACCCGGAGTAATTTGTGGAAGAATTATTTTAAAAAAAGCTTTACTGGGAGTACATCCTAAATCTAATGCTGCTTCTAATAGGTTTGGATCTGTTTGTTTAATTTTGGGGATAATAGTTAAAATAACGTATGGCATACATAAAGTTATGTGTGCAATTAAAACTGTTAAAAATCCCAGATGGCCGCCTACCATATTTAAAACAAATGTCATTAGAAGCATTAAAGAAATTCCCATGACAATATCAGAGTTGATTATAGGAATATAGTTTAAACTCATAATTACAGATTGACTACTTTTTTTCATTTTTACTATTTGTAAAGCAGCTATTGTACCAATAATTGTTGCAATTATCGAAGCTAATATAGCTAAAATAAAGGAGTTTAATAGAGATGTCATAATAGAATGGTCTTTAAATAGTTCGAAAAACCAATTTAACGTTGGACCGTTAAAAACAGTTCTCGATTTTGTTTTATTAAATGCAAAAATAATCACAACAATAATAGGAAGATATAAAAATATTAATATTATTGAAATGCAAATTTTTGGAATCAATTTACTTATCATTTTTGCAGACTCTCCGTTTCAGTTTTGTCAAATTTATTTGTTATTGCCATTATAATTACTATTATAATCATTAATATAAATGACATAGCAGAACCAAACCAAGGGTTATATGTTGACCCCATAAATTGCGATTCAATTAAATCTCCTATTAAAACGTTAGAACCGCCTCCGAGAAGTTGAGATATTATGAAAGTTGAAGTTGCTGGAACAAAAACCATTGAAATTCCAGATACAATTCCAGGGACAGAAAGAGGGAAAATTATATGACGAAATGTTTGAAAATCATTTGCTCCTAAATCATTTCCTGCTTCAATTAAACTATTATCTATTTTGCTAATGGTTGTATATATTGGAATTATCATAAAAGGCAAGAAATCATATGTCATACCCAAAATAACAGCATATGGAGTGTTTATCATCCGAATGGGTGCTAAAGAAATGGCTTTTAAAATATTATTAATTAGCCCATTATTTTCTAAAAGAGTCATCCAAGCATATGTTCTTAGAAGAAGGTTTGTCCACATGGGCAACATAATTAGCATTAAGCATAGCTTCTGATTAGATTTCGATAATTTTGTCATAAAATATGCAAAAGGATATCCAATAATTAAGCAAATAATTGTTGATATTAATGCAAATAGTATGGATCTAAATATAATTTCTACATGATTGCTAATTTTGCAGATATTTTCTAATGTAAATTCAAAAGATTCATTAGTGAATGCAAACCATATTATCATCAAAGAAGGAATTACAGTAAAAAAAATCATCCATAAACCGTATGGTAAAAATTTTATAGATATTTTATTCACATTTGTTTACCTCCACTTGATCGAAGTCAAATTTTAATCCGAGATCTGTTCCAACTTCTTCTTCATTTTCAGAAGTTACTAAGATATATTGATCGTTGTCATTCTCATCGTCTAAATAAAAATACATTTCGTTGTATGCACCCTTATATATTATTGAATCTAGAGTTAAGACTAAGTCGGCAAAGTCACTAGATACTAAAGATATGCTGTTTGGAGGTATTGTTAGTTTTACAGTGGAACCGGGATCTATATTTAAATCATCTTTTTCAAACACAATGTCCAAAAATTTGATTGTGTTTTCTTCAACAACTTCTGCTTTAATAATATTGGTGGTTTGATCGAATAACTTGGACATTATGTGAATATCATCTGGATAGAAAGTTAAACCAACCTTTTCTCCTTTTTTAAAATATTTGGTTGTGTGAACCAACCAGTACATGTCTTGGGCAAAAACTTCAATTTCATAATGAACACCTTTGAATACTACAGAATCTATAATACCGGTAAATTTTACATCACTTTTATTTTTAGACACTATTTGCAGATCTTCAGGTCTTATTACAACATCTACAGGTTGTTTTGGTTTAAATCCTTTATCAACACACTCAAATTCTTTTTGAGCGAAACTTACTTTGTAGTCTTTTAGCATAATACCATTTAATATATTGCTTTGACCTATAAAATCTGCAACAAAAGCATTTTTTGGTTCATTATAAATGTCTTCTGGAGAACCAATTTGTTGAATTTCTCCCTCATTCATAACAACAATTGTATCACTCATGGTTAGTGCTTCTTCTTGATCATGAGTTACGTATATAAATGTAGTATTGAGCTGTTGTTGCATTTCTTTTAGCTCTAGTTGCATCTCTTTTCTTAATTTAAGATCTAATGCTGAAAGAGGTTCATCTAGTAACAAGATTTTTGGCCTATTAACAAGAGCTCTAGCGATTGCAATCCTTTGTTGCTGACCGCCAGATAGTTGAGAAGGTTTGCGTTTTTCAAAACCTTCTAAATTAACAACTTTTAATAGTCTAGATACACGATATTTTATTTCATCATTTGGTAAGTTTTGTATTTTTAGGCCAAAAGCTATATTATCAAACACATTTAGGTGAGGAAATAGAGCGTAGCGTTGAAAAACAGTATTAACAGTACGTTTATATGGAGGGATGTTGTTGACATTTTCACCGTCGAAAAAAATTTGGCCAGAATCTGGCTTTAAAAATCCCGCAATTATCTTTAAGATAGTTGTTTTGCCACACCCAGAAGGACCCAAAAAAGTAACAAATTCTCTATCTTTTATATATAAATTTAAGTTGTCTAAAATTGTTTGTCCATCAAATGAAATGGATATATTTTTTAATTCAATTATGTTATTAATTTTTTTCATAAGCTTAAACCCATTTTACATTATTTTAAATTTTAAAATTACACAATATAAACCAATATTATTTTAAATTTATTAGTATTAATTGTCAAGATATTTATCATAATAGTATATTTGTATAATTTTAATAGTGTGGGAGAATATTAGTATTTTTTTAACAGTACAAAAAATAAATGTTAAATTTTTCCAAATAAATTTTGTATATTTATTTTTTGAAATATTGGAAATACTATTATTGAATGGAATTTTAATGAATTTGATAAAAAGGGGATGACAAAAATGAAGGCAGTTACAAAGGGTGCAATGGTTGGAGTAGCTACAGGATGTTTAACTGCTGCAGCTATAGTTAAAGGATCAAATATGAAAAAACATCATAAGAAAAAGGCAGAACGTGCTGCAAAATCTATAGGAAGTGCAATTCAAGATATTGTTGGGATGGTTAAATAAAAGTTTATTGGGTATTATAAAAATATAGATTAACAATAGGAGGAGTTTATATGGAAAAAGGAAACAAAAGTATTTCTTGCACAGTTGAACAGTGTAAAAATCATTGTGGAAACGAAAATTATTGTGCATTGGAAAATGTTAGAATAGGAACACATGAAGCAAATCCTAAAATGAGTGAATGTGTTGATTGTCAGTCTTTTGAACAAAGATTGTCTCACTAAAATAAAAAATCTCAATCCAAGTTGTTTTCGGATTGAGATTTTTTATTAGATTAAAATGGTTATCGGTTTTGTAAAAAATATGGATTATTTAATTTTTCATCGTTTAGAGTTGATAGTTTTCCGTGACCAGGGTATATTAAATAGTCTTCTTTTAATCTAGATATTTTTTTAACAGTTTCTTTTGTTTTTTCTTCGCTGCCTCCCCATAAGTCACATCTTCCAACCGTTCCAGCAAAAATTGCATCTCCAGTGAATAAAATTTTGTTAAATGCTAAATATGTTGTGCTTCCTTCAGTGTGGCCTGGAGTGTGTATGGTTTTAAAATTAATATTATCACATGGAATTGTAAAATCATCTGTAAAATTAATTATGTTGTTTTTATTATATTCAACTGATAAATTAAAAGTTTTAGCTGCATTTTTATCATTGTCTAACAATAATTCCATATCATTTTCATGAACAAATATTGGAATATTGGGAAACATCTTCATGCCTAAAATATGATCAAAGTGGCCGTGAGTTAATAAAACAGTCGTTAGATTGATATTTTTTGATTCCAGCCAGTCGGTTAACACTTTGCTGCAATAACCAGGGTCTATTACCACAGCATTATTATTTTCATTAATTATTACATAACAATTTGTTCTTAGTGGACCCAAAACAAATTTTTCTACACTATATTGTTCATCTGAAAAAATCGTTTTATTCATTATATTTTTTACCTCACAAAGTTTAGTTTTAACTGTCTATAGATATTATGCCTGTTATTTTTTTTAATTTTTGAGTAATGCTTTTAAGTTGCGATATATGAGAAATCCATATAGAAAAAACTATACTAACGTTATTATTTTTTAAAAATTTGGCATTTAATTCATTGATAGTTATGTTGAGATTAGCTAATTCAGATGTTACTTTTGCTACTATATTATCTTGATTTTGCGCTAATATTTTTAGTGATGAAATATACTTGTTGTTTGGAGAATTTGTCCAATGAACAGGAATAAATTTATCTAATTGTGTAATATCTTTTTGAGTGTTTAAAATGTTGGGACATATTGTTTTATGAACTGTTACACCATTTCCTCTGGTTATGAAACCAATGATGCTGTTTCCAGGAATTGGATTACAGCATTTTGCTAAATTTACTAAACAATGTTCTATACCCTCTACTGTAACTCCAGATGAATTAGAAAAGCTTCTTGCTGATTGATTTTGTCTTGGAGCTGTAGGAACATTTTTATATTTAGAATATGCGTCTTTAATAGGGGGCATTATCTTTGACACCACTATTCCGCCATATCCGATTGCAGCATAAAAGTCATCAATTGAATTAAATTTATTTCTGTGTGCTATAGAGTCTAAAAATACTTGTAGTTCGTTTTCGGTTAAATTTATATTATTTCTGGCAAATTCTCTTTTTATTTCTGTCATGCCTTCTTGTATGTTTTCAGCTCTTTTTTCTTTCTTAAACCAAGATTTTATTTTATGTTTTGCTTCACTGGTTTTAACAATTTTAAGCCAATTTCGAGAAGGACCGTGGTTTGCGGATTTGGTTGTTATTATTTCTATCACTTGATTAGTTTTTATTTTTGTTTCTATTGGAGCAATTCTACCATTAATTTTTCCACCAATCATTTTATTACCAACTTCGGAATGAATAGAATATGCAAAATCTATTATTGTACTGCCAACTGGGAGTGTTTTTACTTCACCATTAGGAGTGAAAACGAAAACCTCCTCAGAGCCAATATCAGTTTTTATTGATTGCATGAAATCTTCAGCTGTGTCGGATTCTTGTTGTAGTTCAATTATGCGTCTAATCCACGATAGTCTTTTTTCTAATCCATCACTTTGAACACCTTGCTTATATTTCCAATGCGCAGCTATTCCATATTCTGCAATGTAGTGCATATCAAAAGTTCGAATTTGAATTTCAAATGGTATACCACCTGTTCCTATAACAGTTGTGTGTAAACTCTGATACATATTTGGTTTTGGAGTTGATATATAGTCTTTAAATCTATTAGGAATTGGAGTAAATATTTCGTGCATAGCTCCTAGAACATTGTAGCATTCAGATACAGTATTAACTATGACACGTATAGCATATATGTCAAAAACTTCTTCCCAATCTTTTCCGTTAATATATATTTTTCTATATATTCCGTAATGACTTTTTAATCTACCATTAATTTTAGCATTTGAAGCAATATTTTTTATCTTATTGAAAACTTTTTGCTCAATATATTCAATATATGTTTCATTATTTAAATATATTGAATTGTTAAGCTCTTGCTTTTGTAACATTTGGGTAATTTCTTCATATGCAACTGGATCTAAATATTTTAAGGCAATATCTTCAAGTTCTTCCTTAATTGTTCTCATACCTAGTCGTTGAGCAAGTGGGGCATAAATTTCCATAGTTTCTAAAGATTTATCGCGCCTTTTCTGTTCCGACCAAGCTAGAGCTGTTCTCATATTGTGTAATCTATCTGCTAATTTAATTACTATTACTCGAATATCTTTAGACATTGCTAGTAGCATTTTTCTAATATTTTCAACATGTTGTTCTTCTTTAGTATATAAAGGAACATTGCTCAGTTTTGTTACACCATCAACTAACAGAGCAATATCTGCTCCAAATTTTTCAGAAATATCGTCTTTTGATACTTTGGTATCTTCTATTACGTCGTGTAATAGACCTGCTACAACTGAATTGGTATCCATGCCAAGGTTAATTAGAATTAGTGCGACATTAATTGGATGAATAATATATGGTTCTCCCGATAGTCTTTTTTGACAACTATGGCAGTCTTTAGCAAATTCAAAAGCTCTAGTAATAAGATCTATATTGTAAGAATGATCTGCATATTTAATTGCATCTAACAAACAATTTATTCCAATTAACATTGTGCAGCAGCTCCCTTTGTAAATTTTTAAATATTTGGGCGTAATTGTTTAATTAAGGGATTTGAGTTTAAATTAACTTTTGGGGGATTATTTACGCATTCAATTCCATTAGATGTAAATTTTATTAAGCCTTCTGTTGATAAAACTTCTAGTATTATACATAGTTTACAATAGTTTATGGAACTTTTACAAATTAGCGTATATAATTTATATGTGTTTCCATGAAACACTTTTAATTTTTTTACTAACTTATATACTGCTGTAAATTCGTTATGAGTTGGATATACTATACGTTTAATTGCTGAAGAAACTTTTTTGTTTTTTATTAGTCTATCAAATTCCATAGCAGCAGCAATCATTTTTGTTTGATTTACTTCAACTGGACGTATATCTGTTACTTTATAATTTATTCTGTCAATGCCTTGGTAATGATTAATATCTATATTCACTAAAACATCAAAGAAGTTGCCCACTTTATAGTAAAACTGGGAAAGTGGCATATTGAAGTAGATTGCATTTATTGAAGTTGATTGTGTTAAAAATTTTAATCTTAAATGTTTATGGTCGGAAAGAGGAACAATGTCCACAAGTTTAGCATTTTTAATCATGAATGTTGGCTGAGGATTAGATTGACCAAATGGACTCAATATTTTGAGTTCATCTACCATAGATATGTTTATTTGAGTTGGGTCTATAATTAAATCTATATTTTTTGTACGATAGGGTGGTTGATTTTCTGTTGCATATTCGTTTATCTTTTGTTTAAATAATTCTATTTTATCCGTAGGAATTGTTAGTCCTCCAGCGAGATCATGGCCGCCCCATTTCACAAAATATTCTTTGCAGTAATCTAGAGCGTCATACATAGAGAAACCGTCAAATGAGCGAGTAGAACCAACAGCCGTTTCGCCGTCTATTGATAGTATGACTACTGGTTTAGAATATAAATCCATAAGTTTTCCTGCGATTATTCCAATTAAACCTTTTGGCCAATTTGCGCTTGATACTACTAAGACAGGCTTATGTAATTCTTTATGATTTTGGGATATGTAAGATTGAATTTCGCTCATTATTTCACTTTCAGTTTTTTGCCTTTTCATATTATAGCCAAAAACTGTATCTGCTAACTCTTTAGCTTCTTGTTCATCTTCACAAGTTAATAGTTTGAAAGAAAGTTGTGCATTACCCAATCTTCCAGTTGCATTAATACGTGGACATATTCCAAAAGCCACAGTTCCAGAAGAAATATGATTTGATAGAGATGATAATTTTATAAGATATTGTAGGCCGTGGCTTTTAGTATATTTAATTAGTTCAAGACCTTTTTTAACGATGAGCCTATTTTCTTCAACTAGAGGCATAACGTCACCGATAGTTGCAATAGCTGCTAAATCTCCAGCAAAATTGAACGCAGCCTCGTAGTTTGCGTTTTCCATTGCAGCAATTAGTTTAAATACAACAACTGCTCCACAAATGTCTTTAAATTTAGAATTGTCGTCATGCCTTTTTGGATTGACAACTGCAACAGCTTCTGGCAATGTATCTGAAGCATTGTGATGATCTGTTATTATAAGATCCATGTTACAGTCTTTTATATGTGATGCCTCATCGAAAGCAACTATTCCATTGTCTACAGTTATTATAAGATTTACAGATTGTTCTTTAAGGTAGTCTATTGCAGATTTAGATAGACCATAGCCTTGGGCACGCTCTGGAATATATTCTATAACATTTGCACCCATAGATTTGAGATATTTGTATAGCATTGCTGTAGCACATATTCCGTCACAATCGTAGTCACCGTATACCGCGATTTTTTCGTTGTTTTTAACAGCACTATTTATTCTATCAATAGCCTTTTCCATATCTTTTAATGTGAATGGATCTTCAATATTTTCACAAGAAAATATATTTTGATATTGTTCACACGTTAAATTTCTAGCAGATAAAACTCTAGCGACCAAATTTCCTAAACCAAATTTTTCTTTAAATTCTTCTACTTTTTGTTCATTTTCTTTTTTAAATACCCAGCGGGTTAGACTCATTTTACTTTTCCTCCCAAAAACGCGATATATATTAAATTATACTGCAAAATATTTTAATTTGCAAATAATACTAATTAAAAAAATAAGCGATGTATATAGTGAAAATGTTGAATTTTTAAAATATATTGTTTCTGTTAAGTTGTAGTAAGATTTGTATTTTATAGGTTGTCTAATTTAATATGTTTGGTGATGTTTATTAGCTTGTGATTTTGCTTGACTATGAGAGCTGTTTATGGTATGCTATTCTGGATGGTGTAGAAAAATATGATAAAAACACCTCGATTCATCTTGCAGATGTAAGGGCAGATTATCCGTTAAAACGGTATGCGAATGAAAGTAGCGCAATGATAGTGGATGGAAAAAGACAATGGGTTACATATGAAATACTTGTTGTTGACGGTGAAGACTTTGAACAAATCGGAGAGGCTTTTGAAGCAGCAGTGAACGTAAACAAATTAGCATTGGCAACGCTGTGGCGACGTGTATGAGTCAGAGGCAACTGGTTGATTTTGCGGTAGAGTGGATCGAAAAGAGTAGCAAATAAGAGGCAAGAACCATGAATAATAAAGAATTTTACCAAAATATTAAAAAGATTGCAGTTCCGATTACTGTACAAAGTCTTTTGCAGGCAGCTTTAAATTTTATTGATCAGATTATGATTGGAAATTTGGGAAGTGCGAGTATAGCGGGTGTGGGACTTGCCACTAAATTCATTTCTTTATTTACTGTAACAATGACAGCAGTTGTTACGGTAGCAGGAATTATGATAGCACAGTATAAGGGAAATAAGAGCAAGGAAGGAATTAATAACAGCTTTTTTCTAACTTATATTTTTCATTAATAGTGTCAGTTATTTTTATCTTGTTATCATTGTTTTTGCCGAGACAAATTATGAGCTTATATTCCGAAGATTATTTCACGATAGATCAAGCAGTTATTTATCTCAGGATAATGGCGATAGGATTCATTCCTCAAACGATTACACTAATGTTTTCTGCGTTGCTTAGAAATATGGAAGCAGCAAAATTTGCTACGATAGCAAGTGGAATTTCTGTAGTTACAAACACTGTATTAAATTACTTATTTATTTTTGGAATTGGAATTTTTCCAAAGATGAATGTAGCGGGAGCGGCATTGGCGACTAGTGTTTCAAGAATCATCGAACTTGCAATTATTATCGTGTTGTTTTTAAAGATTAAGAAGTCGAAGGAAATTGAATTAAAATTTGTGTTTACGTTTGAAAAAATTTTTATTAAAAAAATCGGCTATGTACTTGCTCCGATTTTGTTATGTGAGTTTTTGTGGAGTCTTGGTGAGAATGTATATGCAATTATTTATGGACATATTGGAACAGAAGCCTGTGCGGCAATGACACTTACTTCTCCGATTCAAACAATTGCAATCAGCGTTTTGTTGGGAGTTTCTGCTTCTGCCGGAATTATTGTGGGAGAATCTCTTGGAGCAGGAGAGAATGACAAGGCATATAGAGAATCCAAAAGTTTTGTGAAAATTACAGTATTAATCGCAATATTCTTGGGTATAATAATCAGTGCATTGGCGGGATATTATGTAAAATTATATAATAATGTAAGTGATGAAACAAGCAATGTTACTATTTACATATTATATGCTTATTCTCTTGTTTTCTGTGCAAAAGCAATTAATATGGTTTTGGGTGGCGGTGTATTAAGAAGCGGCGGTCAGACAAAATACATTATGATAATTGATGTGATTGGTACATGTCTAATTGGTGTGCCGTTAGGGCTTGTCACAGCATATGTATGGAAAATGCCGATTTATTATGTGTATTTTATTCTTTCTTTGGAAGAATATGTAAGAGTCTTATTGGAAATCTATGTGTTTAAATCAAAACGCTGGATGAAGAATATAGCGGAACATTTATAGTATTCTTTAATGTTTTTCATGTGGAAAAACAGGATAAATTGTAACAGTTCAGCCCACGCCATTCGCAAAGTTGTACTGCGTACTTTCCGCTGCTGTGCAGCTGCTTTTGCTCATATAAATACATTAGCTGAACTGTTACCATAAATTTGGGATTTATATGGAAAAATATTTGTCGTATATGATATATTCCCATTTTCTATACTTAAAGAAAAGAGGTTTGATTATGTGTGGTTTTGTTGGGTTTACCAATCATATTAAACAAACTAAGGAAACTTTGCAAAATATGATGAATACAATCATCCACAGAGGACCTGATTCTAGTGGTGAATATATTGATGACTTCGTAGCGTTAGGGTTTAGAAGACTTTCCATTGTAGACTTGGAGTTTGGTAATCAACCTATGTTTAATGAAGACGAATCATTAGTTTTAGTGTTTAATGGAGAAATATATAATTCGCGTGAGTTGCGTGATGTTTTGGTTAAAAGTGGACATGTTTTTTCAAACAATTCTGATAGTGAAGTTTTGTTGCATGCCTACGAGGAATATGGGTATGAATTTGTTAAAAAATTACGCGGAATGTTTGCTTTCATAATATGGGATAAAAATAACAAACGTATTTTTGGTGCTAGAGATATGTTTGGAATAAAACCTTTACATTATGCAAAAATGGGAGACAGTTTTATTTTTGGTTCTGAAATCAAAAGCTTTTTAAAACATCCGTCATTTAACAAAGAACTTAACAGGAAAGCTTTAGAAAACTACTTGTCTTTTCAATATTCACCTTGTTGTGAAACATTTTTTAAAGGTGTTTATAAATTGCCTCCTGCTCACTATTTTGTATATGAAAATGATAAATTGGAAATTAGCCGTTATTGGATGGTTGATTTTGAAGAAGAATACGGAAAACAACTTGGAGATTGGGCAGATGAAATTGAGCGTGTTTTTGATGATTCTGTTGAAGCACATAAAATTTCAGATGTTGAAGTTGGTTCATTTTTATCTTCTGGTGTAGATTCGAGTTATGTTGCGTGTTCTGCAAATGTTGACAAAACCTTTACTGTTGGATTTGAGCAACATCAGTATAATGAAATTAATTATGCAGAAGAATTGTCTAAATATATTGGAGTAAAAAATATTAATAAAATTATTTCACCAGAAGAGTTTTGGGGTAATTTTGCTAAAATCCAATATCACATGGATGAGCCATTGGCCGATCCTGCTGCGGTTGCGTTGTATTTTGTATGTAAGATAGCTTCTGAGCATGTTAAAGTTGTTCTTTCTGGAGAGGGAGCAGATGAATTATTTGGCGGATACAATGTCTATAAAGATCCTATAGAAAATGCTTTTTATGAAAAAATACCTTATGGAATAAGACATTTTGTTGCAAAAGTTTTATCTTTGTTTGGAGAAAGACGAGGAATTAATTACTTTATTCGTAGAGGCCAAAAGGTTGAAGAACGTTTTATTGGAAACGCTTATATGTTTAAGAAACGTGAGCGAGAGAAGATTTTGAAAAAGCCAGTTTATGCTCCATCTGCCGATAAGGTATGTAAGCCTTTTTATGACATGGTTAAGAACAAAGACGATGTCACAAAAATGCAATTTATAGATTTAAACATGTGGATGGTTGGAGATATTTTACTTAAAGCTGATAGAATGAGTATGGCTAATTCATTAGAGTTGCGAGTTCCTTTCTTGGATAAAAAGATTGTGGAAGTTTCTAGAAAAATACCTTTAAAATTTAGAGTTAATAAAGAAAACACTAAATTTGCTTTGAGAAAAGCAGCTTTAAGACGTATGCCAAAGCAGGTTGCAGATAAGAAAAAATTAGGATTTCCTGTTCCTATACGAGTTTGGCTTAGAGATGATAAGTATTATAACGTGGTTAAAAATGCCTTCACATCAAAAGTGGCTTCTAAATTTTTTAATGTTAGTGAAATTTTGAAATTGCTTGAAAATCATAAGAATGGTAAGAAAGATAATTCCCGTAAAATTTGGACAATATATACATTCCTAGTTTGGTATGATCAATTTTTTTTAGAATAGAAAAATAGAGCAGTTAAATTTTGTTTTAGCTGCCTTATTTTATTTTAAAAAATTATATAAATGAAAAAAGCAATCTGAAAATTTACAGATTGCTTTTTTGATATTATTATTCTATTAATACATTCCAGCAGGAGCGGCAGGAGCAGCAGGTGCATTTTCTTCTGGGATATCAGTAACTAAACTTTCTGTTGTTAGAACCATAGAAGCAACAGATGATGCGTTTTGTAGTGCACTTCTTGTTACTTTAGCAGGATCTACTATTCCTGCAGAAAGCATGTCACCATATTTTTTAGTTGTTACGTCAAAACCATAGTTTGCATCGTTGTTAGATACTAACTCGTTGATTATTACCGATCCTTCTAAACCTGCATTTGCGGCAATTTGTCTTACTGGTTCTTCTAAAGCTTTTAGAATTATTGAAACTCCTGTGCTTTCATCAGAATCTTCTGTTGAATTTAAAACTTTTTCAACAGCAGGGATAGCAGCAACTAGAGCTGTTCCGCCTCCAGCAACTATTCCTTCTTCAACAGCTGCTTTAGTTGCAGACAGAGCATCTTCTATACGTAATTTTTGTTCTTTCATTTCAACTTCTGTTGCAGCACCAACTTTAATTACAGCAACTCCGCCTGATAATTTTGCTAAACGTTCTTGTAATTTTTCACGGTCAAAATCAGATGTTGTTGTTTCAATTTGAGAGCGAATTTGAGCTATTCTAGATTTGATGTCTTCAGAACTTCCGCCACCGTCAACAATTGTTGTGTTTTCTTTGTCGACTTTAACTTGATGAGCTGTTCCAAGCATATCTAATGTAGCATCTTTTAATTCGATTCCAACGTCACTTGAAACTACAGTTGCACCTGTCAAAATTGCTATATCTTGAAGCATTTCTTTACGGCGATCTCCGAAACCAGGAGCTTTAACACCAACAACAGTAAATGTTCCTCTTAAACGGTTTAAAATTAAAGTTGTTAGAGCTTCTCCTTCAATGTCTTCTGCAATTATTAAAAGTTTCTTTCCTGCTTGAACAATTTGTTCTAACAATGGAAGAAGATCTTGAATAACTGAAATTTTCTTATCAGTTACTAAAACGTACGCATCATCCAAAACAGCTTCCATTTTTTCAGAGTCTGTACAGAAATATGGAGTAATATATCCGCGATCGAACTGCATTCCTTCAACAACTTCGCTGTATGTTTCAGCAGTTTTAGATTCTTCAATTGTTATAACACCATCTGATGTAACTTTTTCCATAGCTTCAGCAATTAATTTACCAACTTCTGCATTATCAGCCGAAACTGTTGCAACACGAGCAATATCTTCTGTTCCAGAAACCATTTTAGCATTTGATTTTATAGCTTCTACAGCAGCACTAACTGCTTTTTGCATTCCACGTTTTACAGCCATTGGGTTTGCACCTGCAGCTACGTTTTTCATTCCTTCACGAACTAAAGCCTGAGCAAGAAGAGTTGCAGTTGTTGTTCCGTCACCTGCAGCATCATTTGTTTTAACAGCAACTTCTTTAACAAGCTGTGTTCCCATATTTTCGAATTCATCTTCTAATTCGATTTCTTTTGCTATTGTTACTCCATCATTTGTTATTAAAGGAGCACCAAATTTTTTATCTAAAACAACATTTCTTCCTTTTGGGCCTAATGTTATTTTAACTGTATCTGCTAGCTTATCAATACCAGCTTGCAAAGCTTTTCTAGCTTCTTCGCCATATATTATTTTTTTAGCCATATTCAAAAACCTCCAAATATATGTTAATAATAAAAATTCAAAAAATATATTAGTCTACAATTGCAAGAACGTCAGATTGACGTAATATTGTATATTCTTCACCGTCTAATTTAACTTCTGTTCCAGAATATTTTGAAATTAAAACTTTATCTCCAACTTTTAGTTCCATTTTTACTTCTTTTCCATCTACAACGCCACCAGGACCGACTGCAACAACTTCTGCAACTTCTGGTTTTTCTTTAGCGCTACCAGCAAGAATGATTCCACTTTTTGTTGTTTCTTCTGCTTCTTGCATTTTAATTACTACTCTATCTGCCAAAGGCTTGATATTCATATAGAGTTCCTCCATTCATTTGTTTAGTATGCTTAGATTTAGCACTCTAAGAGTTAGAATGCTAAATCTATTTTTAATTCTACTGCATATATAAAAAAAAATCAAGTGCTTAATAAAAAAAATATTATTTTGGTACATATGCACAAATATAAAATTTATGTAAAAATATCACGGTATATTTTATTCACGAACTAGTTTTGATATGCATACAATGGGTTATATCTTGATTTTTTTGAAGATAGAGGTGAGTTTAATAATGGCTGGTGTTTACTCGCAGGATAATATTGCTGCTATGCAAGAAGATGCGCTTAAAAGAGTGCGTGAGATGCAAAGAAAAGCACAACAAAAAGTAAGGCAGAATCAAATATTTAATTTTTATGATAATTTTTCTGAAAAAAATTCAGAAATTAATAATACACACAATGATTTGTGTGAAAACAATGTTTCGGACTGTGACGTTAATAAATTTCCACATAAATCAAAAAAAGAAAAAAACATAGATATGAGAAGTGAGAAAAATATGTTTTCATCTTTAATAAAAAATATATTACCAGATATGGAAAGCGATAGAATATTTTTGTTATTTTTGATTTTAATGCTTCAGGGACAGGAGTGTGATAATGGTTTATTGCTTGCATTGTTTTATATTATTATGTAGTTGTTTTAATTGTTTTACATATGTTTTGTCTTTAGTTGAAACTCTGTGTGAGTCTATAATTTTTTGAATAGACATTTTAAATGTTTCATCTTCAATTTGGTTTGTTTCTAGAAAAGTTTTAGTTGTTGTTGGAAATTTTGCAAAACATACTGATATTAGCCAAGCGTTTGCCATTTTAACATAGTAATAGGGGGAACCATGTTTGTTTGACAGCTTAGTTTTAAGTTTGGAAAATTTGTCTGAAATATATTTGCAGTGAGCTAATATTTCCTCAATGTATAATTCATCAACATAAAATGAAATCATAGAAACAATTCCTACTCGAATTTTCCATGGGTCGTTAGAATGTATACATTTTAATATATATTCATATCCATCTGTTTTGTTATTGGAAAAGTCTTTTAATGAGCCAGTGACTATATCGCAAACAGCCCAATTATCAATTATATTTGTATATTGTTCAAAAATTTTTATGCGTTCATTAAAACTGATATTTAGTTTTGAAATAATTATTCCCTTTAAAATTATTTCTTCAAAGGTGCCTTCTTTACAAACTTCTAAAAAACTTTTAGCATTTCCTTTCAAAATATTATTAGCAATATTTCGAATTGTTGGAATTTTTACACCAATTATAGGAAACTTTGTGTTGACAATTTTTTGCTGAAATTGTTTATATTTCAAATTTGAATTGTTCTTAAGCCATGTTTTTAGAGAAGAATATTTTTTATTATTCCAGTTTGTGTGGACAAATTGTTTCATAATAGTCAAACTCCGTTAGATAAATATGTTATTTTAATTTACATCCTTGAAAAGAATTGCGTCTAACCAATTCTTTATCTATGTCATTCAATATTGTTACTTTTTTTAAACTCCACATTGGAGCTATTAAACTTTCTTTGACGCAATCTCCAGTTAACCTTTCTATTACAATTTCTGGTGAAAGAATTTCTATTTGATCACACACTGTATCTATATATTCTTCTCGTGACATTAGTGAAAATTGATTGCTTTTATACCATTTTTCTAAAGTTGTTCCTTTAGCAACATATAGCATGTGAATTTTTATGGCAAATGGGTTTAAATTTGAAATAGCCTTGGCAGTTTCAAGCATCATTTGTTTTGTTTCGCCAGGAAGGCTGTTTATTATGTGTATGCAAACTTTTATATTTTTTGAAATCAATTTATTATATCCATTTAAAAATTCTTGGTAAGAGTGTTGTCTATTTAAAAGGTTTGCTGTTTTGTCATGAATAGTTTGTAGACCTATTTCGATATAGAGATTAGTTTTATTGTTTAATTCTCCTAGATAATCACAAATATCATCATTCAAGCAGTCGGCTCTAGTTGCTACACATAGCCCTACAGCGTTTTTATAATTTAATGCTTCTTCAAACAATGGTTTTATTTTACTTAATTTACCGTATGTTGAAGAATTATATGAAAAATATGGTAAAAATAAAGAGTTTGGCCATTTTTTAGAAAAAATTGATCTGCCAATATTTAATTGTTGACTTATTGGCAGATTGTTATTTTCAATTATTTCACCGTGAGATAGGCCAGAACAAAAAACGCATCCATCAAAACTTTTTGTTCCGTCTCTATTTGGGCAGGTAAAATTTCCGGAAACAGGAATCTTACAAACTTTTTGTCCAAATTTTTGTTTCAGATAATAGTTCCAAGTTTGATATCGTTTGTTGTCAATAGAATATATAAATGGATTTTTCATACACTAAAAATTTCCTTTTTGAATATATAATGTTTTGTGCTAAATTTAATCGAAGTGAGCTATATTTTTTATTGCAAAAATAGCAATAGGATCTACTACTAAATTAATTAATAATTTTTGAATAAAAGCTTGCGTAGCAGATGAATTTACTATAAGTATGAATCTTTCACTACCATGAACATCAGATAAATAGTTTGTAAAAACTAGGTTAAATAGACCCATAAACACACCAAATGATAACAATATAGCTAAAAACGTACAGATTATAGATAGAAATAACTGCCAAAAACTTTTGCCACTATTTTTAAAATATTTAAATATTAAACTGGGAATTAATGCTAAAAATATTGTTGGAACGAAACACATGAACAACGAAACAATATTTCCATAAACATGATAGGAACCTACATTGCTTATAGCAAAAGGGGAAATTAAAACATCGGTATAATTTATAGAGAAACTTGCGTATGTCATATCTACGAAACCATATACCAAACATAGCACTAAGCCAACCGATGGTCCCCCAATGCAAGCACCTATTATTACTGGAATTTGTAGTAAAGAGTATGTTTCAGTTGTTCCATGTATATGTATTTTATTAAGTTCAAAAAGATAAAATAACATCATTATGCCAATTAATGACAATAATAAAAACAACTTTTTTGTTTTATTATTCAAAAAATGATTTGTTATAATGTTTGTATCATTAAAATTGTTATTTGTATCATTAAAATTGTTAATTCTAGACATAAAAATTTCCTCAAAAATTAATCAAATTAAGTTAATTTATAGTTTTAAATCTACAAATATTATTTTAACAATAATAGGCAAGCATATCAAGAACTATTTTTTTATATTTTAAAAATATATTGAAAATGCTACTAGACAAGTTGCTTTTGTTAGTATATAATATAAGCATATACAAAACGTTTTTAATCTAATCCAGAGAGGTTAGAAAGGCGGTTAAATAATTCTTTAATTGGAGATTTGTTTTTGACTTGGATGAATTGTGTGTTTTTTATTTAAGTGTTCTCTAATATTTGTTATTTGTGACTTTTGCCGAACTGTTTTGTGTCAGTTTGGCTTTTTTTATTAGTTACATTTAATTGTGGGTTTTTATTTTTTGCAAGGAGTAAATGGACTGTGAATAAAAATTGTCATAAGTTGAAGAAAATTGAGATAATGGATAAATTTGCTATGGATAGAGCAATTACACGTATGACTTATCAAATTATTGAAAAAAATCGTGGGGTTGCAGATATAGTTTTAATTGGAATATATAGAAGAGGCTGCGAGATTGCTGAAAGAATAAAACAAAAAATTAAAAAATTCGAATGTAAAGACATTAACATAGGTGTTATAGATATAGCTAACTACAGAGATGATAGAAAGCCATCTCAAGACCATAAGGATATGACTGATATTGATTTTTCTTATGAAAACAAATCGGTTGTTTTAGTTGATGATGTTATGTTTACAGGAAGGAGCGTTTGCGCTGCTATTGAGGGAATAATGGATAGAGAGCGGCCAAGGGACATACAGCTTGCTGTTTTAATAGATAGGGGACACAGAGAGGTCCCTATACGACCGGATTATGTTGGTAAAAATGTTCCGACTTCGAGAAATGAAGCTATTAGAGTTGAAGTTTTAGAGAGAGACGGATTCGATAGAGTTTTTATTTGGGATATTTCCAATGATATTAGTTGATAGGTTTTTGAATGATTTAATAAATTAGTGTTGTTGGAGGGTTATATGAGCTTTTTGATAAAGGGTGGAAATGTTGTTTTTGATAATATTACCAAAGTTTCAGACATTTTAATAATAAATGGTGTCATAGAAAAGATTGGTGAGAATTTAGTTTGTGAAAATGCTAAAATTATTGATGCTGAAGGGTTGACAGTTATTCCTGGTATCGTAGATATGCATGTTCATTTTAGAGATCCAGGTTTTTGTTATAAAGAAAATATTGAGACAGGATGTAATGCGGCGGCAGCAGGAGGAGTTACATCTGCTGCTTGTATGCCAAATACATCTCCAACTATCGATTGTGCAGAAATAATTTCTTATATAAAGGATAAATCAGAGAATTCAAGAGCTAAAGTATATCCTATTGCGGCTATAACGAGAGGTTTAGATGGAAAAGAATTGGTGGATTTTGAAGGTTTAGTTTCGAGTGGAGCTATAGGATTTTCAGATGATGGAAGACCGGTTGAAAACGCTAATTTACTTAGACGAGCAATTATTGAAGCTAACGATTTAAAAGTTCCGATAATTTCACATTGTGAAGATTTAGACATTGTTGATGGAGGAATTATTAACAATGGAAAAATTAGTAAACAACTTGGTGTTAAGGGGATAGATAGAGCTAGTGAAGATTCTGTTACAGCGCGTGAAATTGCAATTGCTGCTGCAACAGGGTGTGCAATACATATAGCGCATGTTAGCACTGTTGGTAGTGTAAATATAATACGAGATGCTAAACGCAGAGGAGTTAGAGTGACAGCTGAAACATGTCCACATTATTTTATGTTGACCGAAGATATATTGCTTAGCAAAGATGCGAACTATAGAATGAATCCACCACTTAGAACAGAAGAGGATAGAATAGCAATAGAACAAGCTGTAATGGACGGAACTATAGATTGTATTGCTACAGATCATGCTCCTCATAGTGTTTCTGAAAAAGAAGATTTTTTGAGCGCTCCTAATGGAGTAGTTGGATTGGAAACATCTTTAGCTTGTGTTTTAACACATTTTTATCATTCTCACAAAATGAGTTTGATGGATATTGTTAAATTGATGTCAAGTAATCCTAGTAAAATTTTAAATATAACTGGAGGAAAAATTTCTGAAGGAATGCCTGCAGATATAGCGTTGGTTGACTTAAATAAAGAATGGATTGTTAAGCCGGAAGAGTTTTATTCCAAAGGGAAAAATTCTGCGTTTAAGGGAATGAGACTTAAAGGTAAGGTTGTTAAAACTTTTTGTGACGGTAAATTGGTTTTTGAAGTTTAATTTAAAATATTAGAAAATTTGAGAGGATATTTTTAATGGACAGGCTTATAGAAAAAATCAAAAAATTTATGAATCCTACGGTTGTTGGATTAGATCCAAAATTAGCATATATACCGAATTATATGAAAAAGGAATCACTGGATAGTTTTGGAAATACTTTTAAAGCAGCTGCAGATTGTATTGTGAAATTTAACATGCAAATTATAGATGCTATTTGTGATGTGGTTCCGGCGGTTAAGCCTCAGATGGCTTATTATGAATTGTATGGATATGATGGAATTTTGGCTTTGTATAAAACAATTTCTTATGCTAAAAGCAAAGGAATGTATGTTATAGTTGATGGAAAACGAAATGATATAGGAACAACTATGGAGGCATATTCTAGAGCATATTTAGGAAAAACTGAGTTGTTTAATGGAGAAAAACATTCTGCATTTGATGGTGATTCTTTAACGATTAATGGATATTTGGGAAGCGATGGAATTAGTCCTCTTTTAAATGATTGTTTAGAGTATGATAAGACAATATTTGTGTTAATGAAAACTTCAAATCCTTCATCTGGTGAATTACAGGATAGACAATTTAAAGACGATGAATCGGTATATGAGCATATGGGAAACATGTGCGAAAAATGGGGAAAAGATACTTTAGGGGAATATGGATATAGTAAAGTTGGAGCAGTTGTTGGCGCAACATATCCTGATGAATTGCGTAAATTAAGATTAAAATTTCCGCATACGTTTTTCTTGGTTCCTGGTTATGGAGCTCAAGGAGGAAGTGCGGAAGATGTTGTTTCAGCATTTAAAGATGGTGTAGGTGCAATTATTAATAGTTCGAGAGCAGTTTTGTGTGCATGGCAGAAAAACGATTGCGAACCATTTCAATTTGCAGAGCAAGCTCGAAAAGAAGCAATACGCATGAAAAATGATATTGTTGCAAGATTATAGTATTTTTACTTGTGTTTTGGAATTTTTTAATTTGGAGGCCATATTATGGAACATGGAAATAGTGACAAGACTATTGCTAAATTAATATTAAGTGATGGTACTGAATTTGTAGGTTATTCCCTTGGGACTAAGGGAACAGTTATTGGGGAGATTGTTTTTACTACCGGAATGACGGGATATTTGGAAACATTAACAGATCCTAGCTATTTTGGACAAATTGTAATTCAAACGTTTCCTTTAATTGGAAATTATGGTGTTAATGAATCTGACACTGAAAGCGAAAAACCTTGGTTGAGTGGTTATATTATTAGAGACTGTTGTAGTAGACCTTCAAATTTTAGAAGTGAAAATTCTTTGAGTGAATGGCTTGCAAACAATAATGTTATTTCAATTCAAGGTATAGATACGAGACAATTAACAAAGAAGATTCGTGAAAATGGAGTTATGAATGGAGCTATTACAACTGAAGAAAACATAGATAAAGAAGAACTTTTAAATAAAATACGAGATTTTAAAATAAAAGATGCTGTAAAAACTGTGTCTGCCTCAAATAAAGCAAACTATAGTGACTCTGATTTTGACTATATAGAAGGATTGCCTAAAAGATTTAAGGGGGATAAGCGTAAATTTAAAATATGTCTTATGGATTTTGGTGCTAAGAAGAATATTTTGAAAAGCTTAGCTGAGCGTGGTGCTGATTTAGTTGTTGTTCCATATGATACAACTGTTGATCAAATAAAAGAAATTAATCCAGATGGAATAATGCTTTCTAATGGGCCTGGAGATCCTGCGGAAAATACGTGTGTTATTGAAAATTTGAAAAAAATTCAGGAATTAAAAATACCTATATTTGGCATATGTTTGGGACATCAACTTTTAGCTTTGGCGAATGGGGCTAAAACTGAAAAATTGAAGTATGGCCATAGGGGAGCAAATCAGCCTGTTGTTGATGTGCAGATTGATAGAACATTAGTAACAACTCAAAATCATGGATATGCTGTTATTGGAGATAGCATTTCTGATGAAGTTGGTTTTGTTAGTCACTATAATGCTAATGATAAAACTTGTGAAGGAATAGAATATAGAAAAATTCCTGCTTTTACAGTTCAATTTCATCCTGAGGCTTGTGCTGGACCGCAAGACACAGACTATTTGTTTGACAGATTTTTTGACCTTATAGATAAAAATAAAAATTTGAAAGGTGGTTGTTAAAATATGCCACTTAATAAGAATATAAAAAAGATTATGGTTATTGGTTCTGGACCAATAGTAATAGGACAAGCAGCAGAATTTGATTATGCTGGAGCACAGGCTTGCAGAGCACTTAAAGAAGAAGGATTAGAAGTTGTTTTGGTTAATTCGAATCCAGCAACAATAATGACAGATAAGGCTATGGCAGACCATATATATATAGAGCCTTTAACTGTGGAATCTATTGAAAAAATAATAGATATTGAGAAGCCAGATAGTCTACTATCTACTTTGGGAGGACAAACAGGGTTAACTATTTCAATGCAGTTAGCTAAAAGTGGATTTTTAGAAAGTAGAGGGGTTAAGTTATTAGGAGCTAATCCTGAAACTATTGACAAAGCAGAAGACAGACAAATGTTTAAGGATACGATGGAAAAAATAGGACAGCCTTGTATTCCTTCTAGAGTTGTTGAAAATATAAACGATGCCTTGGATTATTTGGAAATTATTGGACTACCTGTTATTATAAGACCAGCGTTTACTCTTGGAGGAACCGGAGGAGGAATTGCAAAAACCAAAGAAGAATTTTTAGAGATTGCATCAAATGGATTGAGATTGTCTCCAATTAGTCAGATATTGATTGAAAAATGTGTATCTGGTTGGAAAGAAATTGAATTTGAAGTTGTTAGAGATTCCAAATCGAATGTTATAACAGTGTGTTCCATGGAAAATTTTGATCCTGTTGGAGTTCATACTGGAGATAGTATTGTTATTGCACCGGCAGTTACTTTATCAGATAGAGAATATCAAATGCTTAGAACGGCTTCTATTGACATAATAAGTGAGCTTAAGGTTGAGGGAGGATGTAACTGTCAGTTTGCACTGAGCCCAGATGGGTTTGAGTATGCAGTTATTGAGGTTAACCCTAGAGTTTCTCGTTCTTCAGCTTTAGCATCAAAAGCTACGGGATATCCTATAGCGAAAGTTGCAACTAAAATTGCTATTGGATATACTTTGGATGAAATTATAAACCAAGTTACTGGAAACACATATGCTTGTTTTGAACCGGCTTTAGACTATGTTGTTGTTAAATTTCCAAAATGGCCTTTCGATAAATTTGTGTATGCAAGGCGAACTTTGGGAACACAGATGAAAGCAACTGGAGAGGTTATGAGCATAGCGCCTACTTTTGAACAAGCTATAATGAAGTCAGTTAGAGGTGCGGAGCTAGGATTAGATACTCTTAGTTTGCCAGAATGTGGAAAAATGACTGATGATAGATTATTAAAACAATTGTATGTTATTGATGATAGACGGTTGTTTGTGGTATATGAAGCGATAAAAAGAATTTGTGGTCTTGGAGGATATAGCACAGGACTTGTGGCTTGGGAAGAAGATTTTAGTGCTAAAATGAAAAACTCTGAAGTTAATATAAAACGTGGTAATATACAGAGTTTTGCTGATATGACAATAGAAGATATACATAATATAACTAAGATTGATAATTGGTTTTTATATAAACTTGCGAATTTGGCAGACATGGAAATTCGTATTAAAGGTGCGAAGAAATATGATTTTGGCTATTTAAATGAGAAGTTATATTTAGAAGCCAAAAAGATGGGCTTTTTGGACTCAACGATTGAACGTTTATCTGGACTTAAGATAAAAAATAAACGTAAAGCATCTTTTAAAATGGTTGATACTTGTGCTGCAGAGTTTGCGGCAACAACTCCATATTTTTATTCTACTTATGATGATGAAAATGAGGCTTCAGAATTTATTGAAAAAAGTGGTTCTGATAAAAAAAGAATAATTGTTTTTGGTTCTGGACCAATTCGAATAGGACAGGGAATAGAATTTGATTATTGCTCTGTTCATTGTGCGTGGGCTTTGAAAGAATTAGGATATGAAGCTGTAATATGTAACAATAATCCTGAAACAGTTTCAACTGATTTCGATACTGGAGATAGACTTTATTTTGACCCTGTCCAACTTGAGGATGTTGAAAATGTTATTGTAACTGAAAAGCCTTTTGGGGTTATTGTTCAATTTGGAGGACAAACATCTATTAAACTTACTAAAAAATTGCATGAGATGGGCGTTAACATATTAGGAACATCTGCTGAATCTATAGATATGGCTGAAGATAGAGAAAAATTTGATCAACTTTTAGAAGATTGTAATATAGCAAGACCACAAGGATATACTGTTTTTGAAACTCATGAAGCTTTGGAAGCTGCAGATAAATTAGGATATCCTGTTCTATTAAGACCGTCATATGTTTTAGGTGGACAAAATATGATTATAGCTCACTCTGGTGATGACGTTGTTGAATATATGGAGATTATCACTAAGCATAAGATTGAAAACCCTGTCTTAATAGATAAGTATATGATGGGAACAGAGGTTGAAGTTGATGCTATATGTGACGGTGAAGACTTTTTAATTCCGGGAATAATGGAACACATTGAAAGAGCAGGTGTTCACTCTGGAGATTCTATATCTGTTTATCCATCACAAAATATTTCTACTGAAATAAAACAAAAAATAGTTGAATATACTAAAAGATTAGCACTCGCTTTAAATGTTAAAGGATTATTGAATATACAATATGTTGTATATAAAAATGAGGTTTACATAATAGAAGTAAATCCAAGATCGTCTAGAACAGTTCCATACATAAGTAAGGTTACTGGAGTGCCTATGGTTGATTTGGCAACAAAAGTTATGTTTGGACACAAATTGAAAGATTTGGGATATGGATCAGGATTATTTCCGTCTGGTGAATATGTTGCGGTTAAAGTTCCTGTTTTCAGTTTTGAAAAATTACATGATGTTGATACTCAACTGGGACCTGAAATGAAATCAACTGGAGAAGTTTTAGGTATTGCTAAAAACTTTAAAGATGCGCTTGTTAAGGGTTTGCTGGCTGCTGGTTATAGTATGAACAAAACCGATAGAAAAGGCGTTTTAATTACTGTTAGAGATACCGATAAGCCAGATAGTGTTGAATTGGCTGAAAAATTTAGAGAGCTTGGGTTTGAGCTTTTTGGAACATCGGGAACAGCTTCATTTTTAAATAAGAATATGGTTCCTTGTAATACTGTTCAGAAAATACATGAAGGCGATAATAATACTTTGAAATTAATAGAGAGCGGAGAAATTAGCTATGTTGTTTCAACTTCAGCTAAAGGACGTTTGCCTGTTAGAGATAGTGTTAAGATTCGTAGAAAAACTGTTGAACTTTCAATACCATGTTTGACTTCAATAGATACAGCTAACGCATTAGTTGACAGTTTGAAAACGGGTAAAGATATAAATGATGTTGAAATGATAGATATGGCTAATATGTCTGAGAATATATAGTATAAGGTTACTATAGATTGAGTAATTTTATTGTTGATATCTTGTAGATAATGGGTTATTATTTTAAATAATCCATTATTTATTTAGAAATTATTAATATGAACAATGTATAAACTTAAATTTAATTAGAGTGGGAGAGAATATGGTTAAGGCAATTGCTGAAATTATAAAAAAGGATTGTTTGCAATCTGATACATATAGTTTTATTTTAAAAAACAAGCAGGTTGCACAAGAAGCAAAACCAGGACAATTTATAAATATATTGGTTGATGGATTTACCTTAAGACGTCCTATTTCAATATGTGAAATATTTGAAGATTCAATTAGAGTGGTTTTTGCTATTAGGGGTAAAGGCACTGCAAAGATGGCTGAGTGGAATGTTGGAACAAAAGTTGATATTGTTGCTCCTTTAGGACATGGATTTAAGGATATTGTTCCTGGGGAAAAATTGTTGGTTGTTGGAGGAGGAATTGGAA
The DNA here is from genome assembly GCA_902798695.1 of Oscillospiraceae bacterium. GTDB lineage: Bacteria > Bacillota > Clostridia > Oscillospirales > Ruminococcaceae > RUG12519. The sequence continues at coordinate 578,748 of CADBXK010000001.1, read as the reverse complement.
CGCCGCCACTCTTAGAACTTGCTAAACGGTCCGATTATGTTAAAGCTATACTTGGATTTAGAAATAAAGATATGGTTATTTTGGAAGAAGACTATAAAAAACAAGGAACAACTATTGTATGCACTGATGATGGAAGTTATGGTGAGAATGGTTTTGTTACAAAATTTCTTATTCAATCGCTTGAAACTGAAAAGTTTGATAGAATAGCAGCTTGTGGACCAAAACCTATGCTTAAAGCTATTGCTGAAATAGCCAATCAATATAATGTGTTTTGTGAAATTTCATTGGAAGAGAGAATGGCATGTGGAGTTGGTGCATGCTTGGGATGTCAGTGTATAATTGAAAAAGATGGAAAAAAACAGACAGCGCATGTTTGCAAAGATGGCCCTGTGTTTAAGGCTGATGAGGTGTTATTATGATTAATAAAATGACAGTCAATGTAGCTGGTGTCGATTTTAAAAACCCACTAATTACAGCGTCTGGGACTTTTGGATATGGTAGAGAATATGAACAATTCTATTCTTTAGACAAATTAGGAGGCATTTCTATTAAAGGGACAACAGATAAGCCTAGAATGGGAAATTTGTCGCCTAGAATTGCCGAAACACCTATGGGTATGTTAAATTCAGTTGGACTGGAGAATCCAGGAATTGATTATTTTATTGAAGAAACTTTACCTTGGTTATTAACTAAGAATACAACTATAGTGGCAAATATTGCTGGAAGCACACCTGAAGCTTGTGGTGAAGTTGCAGAAAAGTTAGATTCTACAGATATACATATGATTGAATTAAATATATCTTGTCCTAATGTGAAACAGGGAGGGGCTGCTTTTGGAACTTCCGCTAAAACAGCTTATGATGTTGTTTCTAAGGTTAGACAGAAAACAAAGAAGCCTCTTATGGTTAAACTATCACCTAATGTTACGTCAATTGTTGAAATTGCGAAGGCTGCGCAGAGTGCTGGAGCTGATGCCTTATCGCTAATTAATACATTGCTTGGTATGAGGATAGATATTAATACTAAAAGACCTATACTTAGAAACAATGTTGGTGGACTTTCGGGACCTGCTATTTTTCCGGTTGCTGTTAGGATGGTATGGCAAGTATATAAGGCAGTTGATATTCCAATTGTTGGTGGAGGAGGAATTAGTTCTGCTGAAGATGCTATAGAAATGATGATTGCTGGGGCATCTGCTTTTCAAGTTGGAACCGCTATATTTACAGACCCTTACAGTCCCATCAATATATTAGATGGTATTGACAAATGGATGACTGAAAACAATATTAAAGATATAAATGAAATTGTTGGTACTGTTTTAGAGTGGTAAAAGGTATGGACTTATAAAAATAATAGTAGGTGATTTGTTATGAAAATAATGGCTATAGATTTAGGAGATGCTAGAACAGGACTGGCTGTGTGTGATAGAACTGAATTTTTAGCGTCTCCAATTGGGACAATAGTTGAAAAAGATTTTTCTCAGCTTCTTAATAAAATTGTTGTTGCAATTAAAGAATACGATGTTAAAATGGTAGTTATAGGACACCCTGTAAATATGGATGGAAGTTTTGGTGAGCGGGCGAAAAAGTGTGAAAAGTTTGCAGATGAGCTAAAAAAACTTACAGATATTTCAGTGGTTTTGTGGGATGAAAGACAGTCTACTATGTTAGCGAGCCAATATTTGAATGCTACAAATACTAGGGGTAAAAAAAGAAAGAGTGTTATTGATGAGGTTGCAGCAACGATAATATTGGAAAGCTATTTGAAGTATAGAAAGAATCACCCCGATAGTATTTGACCAAGCATTCCACTTTTTTGCAGAATGGGCAACATTGAAAAGATTTTCATCATTTTAATTGCTTCATCGGCTTTGGTTTGGCGTTCTGGTTTTAATAGAGGTCTGAGAGCTCTTATAAATTCAGTATTTTTATCGTGTTTTGGTATTTGAGAGAATAATTGTTGCATTTTTATTAGCATAGCGGGATCTATTGGGAATGCGTCAGAATTTAAGTTATTATTTTGATGCTCTTCATTTGAGCCATCATTTTTGCCTTCTAACATAGACATAGCCTGAGCAAATCCTTGCTTTCCTTCATCTGTCTTGAGTATGTTTTGAAGCATTTCTGAAAAATCCGCCATAAGATATCACCTCTAGTTTTTATAACTATTTTTTGTTTTGAAATTGATTTATTATGTTTTGAGCAGCTTTTGATTTTATAATTTTTTCGGTCATTTCTTTATTGTTCATAATTTTTTTTATTTTTGCAGATTGTTCTGGTGACAAAGAATTAAGAATTTCTTCTGGTGATTTTGTTGAAGCCATTTGCAAAAGTTTTTTTATTTGATTTGAAGATAGATTGTTCATGTTATAGTCTCCTTGATAATATTATTATTTTATATTTATGAAAGGAAGATTAAAATGAAAATAATTGTTGTTTCAGATACTCATGGATATATGCATCGTTTAAAAGATGTTGTTGAGAAAAACAAAGATGCTGACTTGATTTTACACCTTGGTGACGGTGCGAAAGAGTTTTTTGAAGTTAAAAAATTATATCCTGATTTATCTATGAATATTGTTAGAGGTAATTGTGATTTGGGATATGATCATGTTCCTAATAATGAAATTTTTGACGTAGATTCTCACAAAATATTTGCAAGTCATGGTTATATGCATAATGTGAAAGATGGCATAGATAACTATGTTGAATTTGCTAAGGGAAATGGTGCGGATATTATATTATATGGGCATACTCATAAAAGGTTAATAAAAAGCGAAGATAATTTATATATAATGAATCCAGGTAGTTTGTCTTGTCCTAGACGTTATGGCCCTAGTTATGGAATATTAAATATAGATGATAATATAATTATGGAAATTGTTGAGTATGAAAATTAAATTTGACACTGAAATATTTGGCAAGCAGTTTATTTATTTCGATTCTATTTCAAGTACAAATGATTATGTGAAAAATAATATTGATAAATTAAACCACGGAGCTGTTATATTAACAACCAATCAAACCAATGGGCGGGGGAGCAAAAACCATAGGTGGAGTTCGGTAGAGAATGAGAGCGTGGCACTTTCTGTTTTGATAAAAAACATTCCTGTTCAATTTTTAAAAATTAGTCCAATTATAACGGCAATTTCTATTATAGATATGTTGGATGTAGTTGGGATTGAAAATTCCAAAATAAAATGGTTTAATGATATTCTAATAAAAAACAAAAAAGTTGCTGGTTTGTTGTGTGAAAGTGTTATTCAAGGAGAATGCGCTGATATTGTTTTAGGAATTGGGATGAACATAAATAGTTCTGAGCTGATGTTTCAACAACTAGGTTTAAATAATGCGGGTTCGCTTTTAACACAAACTGGTAAAAAGTATAGTATTGTTTTAATTGTTAAATTGTTGGTTGAATCTATTGAGAATAATTTCAAAAAACTTTCAACGAACAACATCACAATTGTTGAAAGTTTTTTTATAGATCGGTATATATCTAAGTGTGTTACAATTGGAAAAATGGTTAAGATTTTGAAAAAAGACAGTGTAGTTATTGCTAAGGCTATAGGAATATCAAGTGAAGGTGCTTTGATATGTGAGAAGGATAATGTTTGTTTTGAAGTTCGTGGCGATGAAGTTTCAATTAGAGGAATAGAAAATTATATTGACTTATGTTGATTTAACAAATTTCCTGTATGTAGGGTCTTCAAATATATATTTTGTTTTGTAGTCTTTATCTTCAGGATTTTTTGTTAAAACTGATTTGTGATGTTCTAAAAAGTTAATTATATCATATACGTCTATCCAGATTTCATTTTTTCCTTCTTCCTGTGAAGGATCGAATATTAGTTGCATTCCAAAATGTAAATGGGGTTTTTGCATTCCATTTACATTTTCTTTTGTGCTATATCCAGTCATACCAACATATGCTATTGGTTGGCCAGCGCAAACTGTGTCGCCTTCCTTTAAACCTTCAATGAACGGATGATCTTTTTGACAGTGTGCATAGTAATAATATCTTTGGCCGTCAAAACTTCGAATTCCAATTCTCCAGCCACCATACTTGTTCCATGCACATTTTGCAACAATCCCACTTTCTACGGCAACAATAGGAGTTCCTGTTTGAGCCATTAGATCGTTTCCTAAATGGTTTCGGCGATATCCAAAACTTCTAGAATTACCAAAATCTCTACAGTGAGAAAATTTATATCCATATGCAATTGGAGAGTATGCTTTTAAGCCATATTTTTCTTCAAATATTGGAGTTCCGTTGGAGTCTGTTTGTTTAGAAATTTGATAATTTCCTATCATTTCAGAGAACACTGCCTGATATACTTGTTGAAAATATGGGAATTTTTCGTAGTTTTGCGATAGACTGCTTTCGCTTTCGCCTGATTTTAGTTTTTCAATAAAATAATTCATGTCTTCTGTTTTATATTTTCCCCATTCTCCCCAATATTTTGCTCCTAATAAACTTAGAAGTGTTATAAATGGCGTTTTATGTTCACTATCTTTGTTTTCTATATCGGCTTTTAGGGCTTTTTCCATCGCCTCACTAGGTATGTTAAATTTTACCCATTTTATGTATTCTTTGTTATTATTATTTTGACTGTTGTCTTCTGCGTGAACAAATATAGATGAAGTTAGAACGGCAATTGTAAAGCAAATAATTATTGGAATTATGGTTATAAATTTATTTTTATAAAACATAGTTTTTTCACCTTTTTGAAATTAATGTAGTGAATGGCAATTTAATTTTGAATGGTTGCAAGTGCGTTAACAAGAGATTTTCCAAACAACCACCCTGCATATATTGCTTCATTCACGCTATTTGCATGACCTCCAAATTCAATTAATAGTGTTCCAGGAGTTAAACTTTGATTATAATATTTATATTTAAAGGAGGCAGGTCTGGTTAAAGAAGGGTAGTCTGTTTCGAGTTGACGTTGAAGCAAACAAGCAAATGCTAAATTTTGAGTGTAGTTTGGATAGTTCATAGTTCCATTATCGCAACCGGATATTATCATTATCTGTGACGCATTTCTGCCGTTTATGTTGGCTATCGGAGCATATCTTTCTCCTTTATCATTTGCAATAGCATCTCTATGAACATCTAATGCAACTTTTATTGAAGGATATTTTTCTAAAGCTTTGCGCATAGTTTGCTGAGATCTATCATATGCACCTTTATATGCAGGATCATCATGGATTGTTGTGTCGTGGATTACGCCTATTCCGGCTTGCTCTAAGCATTTTGTTATTTCGTCGCCAACTCTAACTACACTCATATTTGTGTTTTTGGATCTTATTGGTGAGTTAGCTGCATAGTAATCTTTTTCTTTTAATTCATATGATTCTGTAGTATGAGTATGGTATATTAACACCTGAGGTTCACTACCTTTGGTTAATGTAAAAGCGGGCTTAGAATTATTTGCATCAATTATTACTTGATTTGGCAATTTTGTCATATTTCGAACAAATGCAGAATTACCAATATTTACATACTGTTCAGTAGATCCAGCTTCATAGTGTTTTCTTATTATAGGACCATTGTTATCGGGAAATTGATTGAGTTCTTCCTCGCTAAATGTAGCTATTGGAGGTTCATCGGTATTTGTTTTGGGTTGTTCGTTTGAATTGTTGACTGTTTGAACTTCTGATTGTTTGTTTATGTCAGGAGAATTGTTTACAGATAAAGAATTGGATTCTTGATTATCTGTTGTGATATATGGTATAAAATTACTGTTGTTGGGTAAGTTTAACTGTGCCGATGCAATAGCTGTTTGTTCAACTATAGCACCAACAGAAGGAATATTTTCTATAATTAATTTATTACTTATTATAGAAAAAGAAGTTATGGTTATTAGGGATATAATTTTTGATTTCCAGCATTTTGGTTTCAAAATAAAACCCTCCTTGATATTAACAAAATATATATTAAAATATCATATGAAGGTTATAAGCTTATTTATACCAAAATTTGATTATTGATTAATCTTATGAAGCTAAGGATTCAATTTCTTCGGGAGATAGTGTTGGAAAAAGAGCTTGATTTATTGAATTAGATATTAATGACGAACTTCTAGATATGATTTGATCAATATTTCTTGGGGTGACCATCATGGAAGATGGGGTTGCAACTTTTTGATTTGGACACATTTCTGAAATAATGGTTTCCATGTCAACTACAGTGGGCATTCCTAGTGCAACAACGGGAATATTAAGTGTGTTTTTGGATATTTCTGCTCTTTTGTTTTCAACTCCAGATCCGGGAGATATGCCAGTATTGGTTATTTGTATTGTTGTGCCAAGTCTATCCATTGATTTTGCAGCTAAAGCGTCTATGGCTATTATCATATCTGGATTTGTTTTTTTAGCTAGTGATTGTATAATTTCAAATACTTCTATTCCTGTTTGACCTAGAACGCCGGGAGCAATTACAGAGACAGATGTTAATTGTGATAAACCCAACTGATCGGCTAAGGGACCTTTTAAATGACGTGTTGCAATTATTTTGTCTGCAACTGATGGACCTATTGCATCGGGTGAGATATTTTGGTTTCCCAATCCAACTACTAAAACAGATTTTTTATTTGAGGTAAAGTTTTTTAGTTCGTTAACAAGAATTTTTGTGATGATTTCTGCGTTTTCTGGTAAAAGCATATGTGAGTGTTCTAAAGTTATATATGTTCCGATAGATCGGTTTAGTATTTTTGCGCCATTTTCATTTTTTATTTGTATTTCTATAACTTTAACACCATTGATTGTTTGTATGTTTTGTGATACGCCATCTGGTATCTTTTCTTTTAACACTTTAGATTCTGATGCTATGTCTGTTCTAATTCCCAAAACTAAAAACACCCCTTTTAATTTAAGATTATTTTATTTTATAAAAATATTGTGCCCATTTATTTTTAAATATTATTGCATTTGATGATAAAGTGTGTTATAATAGTTTGCGTATGTTAGCGAGTGGAGTGTCTCACGCTCGTTTTATTAAGAACAATAGGAGGTGTGTTGGTAGTGCCAAATATTAATTCAGCTAAGAAAAGAGTTAGAGTTACAAGAACTAAGACTCTTAGAAATAAGATGATAAAAAGCAATTTAAAAACTGCTATAAAAACTGCAGTTAGTGCTGTTGATGGTGGTTTGGAAAATAAAGAAGAAGCTATTCGTTTTGCAGTTAAAAAGTTGGATCAGGCTGCTGCAAAAGGTGTTTTTCATAAGAATAAAGTTGCAAATAAAAAATCTCAATTGCAGAGATTGTTAAATGCTAGCAAGTAAATTTTTGTTTGACTTTGTGTTGTTTAGTGAAGGTGTGCGCTAAGCAACATTTTTTATTTGTAAGATAGTTATAAAATTGTAATAATATAGTAATTGTAATATATTGACTTATTTGGTAAATTATATTATCATAAGTTTGTGTTTTAGGATTGTTATATATATTTTGATTTGAGAAGGGGATGATCTTTGTATGAAACATGGTAAACATAAAAATTATGTTATGCTTACGGCAGTTTCGGCATTGTTGTGTTTGGCTACTGTTGCATCTGTTGTGGCATTTATATTAAATAGAATTTCTTTAAAAAAACAACATGATATTAAATGGCGAGATTATGATGATTGTGGCATTTTTTAGATATTGTTAGTTGTTTTTTGTTAATATTATTTTCAATTATTTAGCACTTATTTATGATAATAAGTAAACGGTATGGAGTGAATTTTTTTGCAAAGGTATACGCGGCGTTGTTGGGTAGAAATAGACTATGATTCATTAAGTTCTAATATGAATTTGATACTTAGTAGGTTGGATAAATCAGAAAAGCCTATGGCAGTTGTTAAGGCTGATGCATATGGATGTGGATCGCAGTGTGTTTCTAAGTTTTTACAGAAAAATTTTAAAATAGAAAATTGGGTTGTTGCAAGTTTAGAAGAGGCTGTTGGATTGAGAGAAGCTGGAATAGAAGGTGAAATTTTAGTATTAGGTTATACATTTCCTGAAAATGCTAATGTTTTAGCTAAATATAATATTTCTCAATCTGTTTTTTGTAAGGAATATGCTGTTGCTTTGAGTGAGAATTTAGCTAAAATAGGGCAGAGCATTTCTATACATATAGCTATAGATACTGGTATGAACAGAGTTGGTTTTTTACCGTCTGATGATTTTATGAAGTATGCTAAATTACCAGGATTTAAATTAAGCGGAATATTTACACACTTGTGTTGTGCAGATTCATTATCGGATGGAGATGTTAAATTTACATCAGATCAAATTGAAAAATTTAGATTATCTGCATCAACAATAAAAAATGCTCATTGTAAGAATAGTGCAGCTATTTTGAGAAAAGTTGGGAATGGCTTTTCCTTGGTTAGACCAGGTATTATTTTATATGGTTTGCAACCTAGTAATGAAGTGAAGTGTGAGGAGCTTAGACCTGTAATGTCTTTTAGAGCTACGGTAAGTATGGTTAAGACTATTCAAAAGGGTGAAACTATTGGGTATGGTAGAACTTTTTGTGCGGATAGTGAAAGAAAAATAGCTACAGTGTCTGTTGGATATGCTGATGGATATTCTAGAAGGCTTTCCAATAAAGGTAAGGTTTTGGTAAACGGTAAGGTTGCTAGCGTTGTAGGGAATGTTTGCATGGATCATATTATGATTGATGTTACAGGAATAGATGTTAAAGCCGGAGATGTTGTTACTTTATTTGGAAGTGATGGTGAAAATATTATATCAGCTGATGATGTTGCTGAACTTATTGGAACTATTGGATATGAAGTTATGTGTAATGTTTCAAAAAGAGTTCCTAGATTATATATTAATGATAAATAGATTTGTATATAAAATAAAAAGCGTGAGAGCTATAATTAATTAGTTCTCACACTTTTTATTTTATTTTTCCAATTTTATTAAATCTTCAAACACAGCATAATATTTTGGTGGAATTATTTTGTCTATATGATATTTACCGAAAAACCATTTTTTAAAATTAGAGTGGACTCTAATTTCTTCCAATATATTGGTAAAAGTATTGTGTTCGTCTTTATTGTTGCACAAACATGATTTTATTGAATTGGGCGCTTCATGTGTAATAATTAAATCAATTTCACCATTAACCTTTTTAATATTATTAATAACATTATCTATTTGCTGTTTAGTGGGATACGCATTTTCTAAACAATATGTTTCTTCATTGGAATTGTTGTCATTAACACTTCCACCAAAAGATAGAACTTTTGTGTTTTCTATATCATATAATTCACCGCGCATGAGATAAATTATGTTTTTAGATATGCGTCTAATTTTTCCGCCGTTCCAATCTTCTATTGGATATTCGGATATAATATCGTAATTGTCATTGCTTCCGTCGACAAAAGCAATTGTATATTTCCTTTTAGTTAACCATTTTAAATTTTTTGTTTCTTGTTTAGATTTATTCCATAAAAAGCCGAAATCTCCACATACTATTAAAGTATCATTTTTCTTAATTTTTTTATATTTTGAATTTTCTGAAAAAGGGGTTATTTGACCATGTTTGTCACCTGTTAACCAAATCAACTTTAATTCCTCCACTCGTAAAGTATAAATGCATATAAAAAATCACAATTGAAACAAAAATAAATATACTATAAGTAATATCTACGATTTTTTTGAAAGATATTATTAACAAAAATGTAATACATATGTTGTTGATTTTTACCTATGCGTTTGATATAATATTATGCAGTATGTGTTAATCATATTGTGATTTTACAATCAAAACAATTTTTGTAGCCACAATGTTTATTTTAAACTATTTCTAGGAGATTGTCTATATGAATTTTACAAAAAGGATTATTGTGCTTTTTATATCAATGTTGTTGATTTTTAGCTTGAGTTTTACTGTTTTTGCAGCTACTCCATATAACATTGATTTACCAATTATGAGTGAATCTGTATATTTTGTAAATCGTGATACAAAAATGGTTGTTTATGATAAAAATAAAGATTTAAAAGTACCCGCGTCTTCTTTAGTAAAAATGATGACTGTTATTTTGACCTTGGAATCTTGTGGGGATGAGAATATAGAAACTTTTTTAGATAAGCCATTAACCGCTAAAAGATATATTTTTGATAGACTTTACTTAAAAAATGCAGCTACAGTAGATATTAGGCGAGGCGAGACTATTTCTATGCGAGATGCTATTTATGCAACTATGCTTTGTTCTGCTTCTGAAGCTACTATGATTTTGGCGGATTATATTAGTGGGGATAATATAGACGATTTTGTTGCAAAGATGAACGAGAAAGCTAAAGAAATTGGAATGGAAAATACTGTTTTCGCTGACCCAGATGGATTGTCCGAAGAAAATCAGTCAACGGCATACGATATGTATCTTTTGACTGAATATTGTTTACAAAATCCTACGTTTGAAAAAATAGCAACGTCGCAATCTTATATGATGAGTGCAACAGATAAACATCCCGAACAGAGAAAAATTCAACATAGTAATCACATGATGAGCAGATATTTGGGTGGTAAATATTATGATGAAAGAGTTCGTGGAATAAAAACTGCTAGTTTTAACGGAAAAAAGAGCCTGATTAGCTTAGCGAGTGAAGATAATTATAATTATTTATTAATAACTATGGGTGCTCCTCAAACAGAAGAAAACAATTCTTACGCGGATGCTTTAGGACTATATAAGTGGGCTTTTAAAAATTTAAGATTGGTTACTATTGGTATCCCAGGAGAAAAAATGATTCCTAATAGCATTAAAGTTAATATGGGACAAAATACAGATTCTGTTGTTTTAACGTTGAAAGATCAAGTGGTTGAATTGTTGCCAAAATCTATAAATTCATCAACTATTTTTTGGGATACGTCTAAGTTGCCTTCTGAAGTTAATGCGCCGATAAAAAAAGGGCAGGTTTTGGGACAGGTGGATTTAAAACTTTCGGATCAGGTTATACAAACTGTAGATGTTGTTGCCGCTAATGATATTGATTTAAACATTTTGTCTTTTTCAACCAATATTATACAAAGCGTACTTTTGTCTTGGTGGTTTATTTCGATAGTAATATCGATTGTTTTAGCTATAGTATGTATTAGAATAGTTGGACATTTAAAGAGAAAAAATAAAGTTCGTAGATATCATAAATCTAAAAAGTTTAGGAAATAGTTTTTTACATTTTGTATAGTTTGTGTTAATTATTTCGCTTAGACCTGTTTGTTTTATTTTTAAATTTGAAGCACGTTTTTATGAAGCAAATTTCTTTATTTCCTATACAATTAAAGCTAAATAGTAACACTATGTATATTACCATAATAATTAAACCAAGAGAAAATATTGTTATCCAGTTGGGAAATAGTTTTGAAAGTTGATTTTTAAAAAATATAGATACGCATGATGATAGTAATATAGATATGGTTGGTTTGATTACCCATTTATTTAAATCGAGAGGCAGGCATGTAACTTTCAATAGGTGATATAAATTCAATAATGAGGTAAACAGATTTGAGATTATCATTATTATTAAAAATGCATTTACTCCGCCTTTTGGAACTAAAAACCATATTAAAACAAGACGGGTTATGCTATCTATAATTTTATATTTCATTGATGCAACTTGTTCACCAATGGCATTTAATATTCCAACACAAACCATTTCTAGATACATTAAGGGACACAATATACATAGATTTTTAATCATTGGTGAGACATTTGGATTGCTGTAAAAGAGATTTGAGATTTCTTGCGGGAATATTAAAAATATGGCTGTAATATATATTCCCATAATTAATGTTAGTTGTAGTGATTTTTCGCATGCTTTTCGAATGGATTTTTCTTTGCCTCCCGCATTAGCACCGGAAAGCTCTGGAATTAGTACGGTTATTATTGCTTGCAGAAATGAGGTTGGAAATAAAAGAAGGGGCAATGCCATGCCTTTTATTACGCCGTATGTGCTTGTTGCAGCACTGCTGTCACCATGAGTGAAGAATTTTAATCCTTCTATGATCAAGATATTTTCAGCTAACCTTAGAGAAGAATTAAGGGTGGAGCTGGTCTGTATGGGAATTGATATTTTTAAAATGTTAGAAAATATTTTCTTAGAATAGGTATATTGATTTTTTATAGATTTTTTTGATTTGTAATATACAATTCCCATATATATACAAGATGATATCTCTCCTATTGTCATTCCAAATGAAACAATCGCACAAGAATAAGCATCATTTTTATTTAAGTTCAAACTAATTAAACCAATAGTAAATATCATTTTTATAATTTGTTCTATGACTATAGCGTTTGAAGGGTGTAGAGATTTTCTCATTGCATAAAAATAGCCTTTTATACAACATGAAACTGACATAAATGGTAGGCTGGGAGCTAAAATTAAAATAGAATAAAATGTGCGATTGTCCCTCAAAATATGAGTACTTATTGGTATTGAAAAAATAAATAGAATTACTGATACTATGATGCTAACAGATAGCGCCCATACAATAGATATTTTTAGTACAGATTTAGAGCAGCCATATTTGTTTGTTGCAATATTTTCTGCAATCATACATGATACAGCTAAACTAATGCCTGATGTTGCAAACGTTACTACAAGCATATATAGTGAAGTGATTAATTGATATAAGCCCATTCCTTCAGCACCGAGTTTTTCTGCTATATATATTCTAAAGACGAAGCCTAAAATACGCGTTATTATAGATGCACTTAATATAGTTAGTGCACCTTTTATTAGGATGTTTTTTTTCATGGAAAAATTACAGCACCTCTCTGTGTATATATACAGATAAAGTATGCAGATTATTAGTTTTTTAGAAGGCAAAATGATATTTAAATTTTTATGTTTTTGAAATAGTTACCATTATTTAAATTATATTAACTATTGACGAACAAAATAAATGGAGTTATAATTATTAAAATAGTTTGAGTTGAATAGCTTTTTGTGGTTGTGACAATAATTTTGATATAAATTTTCGTAATTTGGTTTTGAATTTTTAAGGAGGAGTTATTGTGTTATTTGGAGATGAAATGAAAAAAGTGTTTTTAGCAGGAGTTGGTGCTGTAGCATCTACTGTTGAGGCAGGACAAAAAGTAATTGATAAACTAGTCGAAAAAGGTGAATTAACTATTCAACAGGGTAAAGTTCTTAATGAAGAGTTAAAACGTGATTTTAATGACACTAAGGATAATTTGAAAAATGGAGCTATTAAGGAAGGAATAAATATTTTAAATGATATTGAAAAATTATCTAAAGATGAATTAAAAAAATTAAAAGAAAAGTTGACAGAATTGGAGAAAAAAGGTGAGTGAGACAAAGAAAACAAAAGAAAAATCTCGCTTAAGAATTATGATGGACGTCTTGCGTAAGCGGGACGTTGTTCATGGTTTAACGCCTGAAAAATTGCGGCTGGTTTTGGAAGATATGGGGCCTACATATATTAAACTGGGACAACTGATGTCTATGAGATCGGATGTTATCCCAGAAAATTATTGTGTTCAGCTGCGTGAGTTGAGAACAAAGGTTAAACCAATTTCTTTTGATAAAATGCTGAAAGTTATGGAAGAAGAGTGGGGAACTAGCCCATATAAAATTTTTGATTTTATTGATACTGAGCCAGTTGGATCTGCTTCAATTGCTCAGGCTTATTGTGCTGTATTAAAAGATTCTGGTGAACAGGTTGTAATTAAGGTTCAGCGTCCCGGAATATATAAGATTATGTTTGAAGATATTAAGCTTATGCGTAAGTTTATTAAAATTTTAAGGTTGGTGACTCCAGAAACAACTGATATAGTTGATTTGAGAGATGTTTTAGATGAAATGTGGGCTGTTGCTAAGCAAGAAATGGATTTTATATTAGAGGCTGAACATCTTGAGCGTTTTAAAAAATTAAACAGCGATATTAAATATGTAGATTGTCCTTATGTTTTTAGAAAATTGACAACTTCTAAAGTTCTTGTTATGGAACGGATTAGTGGATATTCTATGGACAAGATTGAAAATTTGAAAAACTTAGGATATGATATGAAGGAAATAGGAGTAAAACTTGCTGAGAATTATAGTAAGCAAGTGCTTGAGGATGCCTTTTTCCATTCGGATCCACATCAAGGAAATATTATAATATCGGGCGGTAAAATAGTATTTATAGACTTAGGTATGATGGGCGAGCTTGACGAGAAATATAAGACTTTAATAAAAACTGCTATTGAATCTATGGCTAGTAATGATATAAGAAAATTAAAAGAAGTTTTATTGATGATTGGTAATGTGTATGGACCTGTTAATCACTCTAAGTTATATTCTGATTTAGAGATTTTAGTAAAAAAATACATAAATATGAATATTAACGACATAAATATGGGGGCAATGCTAACTGAAATATTAGAATTGTGCAATGGTCAAAACATAGCTGTTCCTTCTGAGATAACTATGTTGGTTCGAGGATTGGTGACTATGGAGGGAGTAATTAGCGAATGTTGTCCTGGAATAAACATGTTTGGTATTATAACAGCCCATATGTCTGGGGACATATTTAGTAAATTTGATTTAGAGAAAGAAACTATAAAATTCTTAAAAGATAGTTATAGTGCAATAAAACGAGGAATTGAAATTCCTGTTACACTTGCGGATTTATTATCTATGGCTGTTCACGGAGAACTAAAAACAAATTTAGAAATTGTTGGATCTGAAGAACCACTCAAAAAAATAGACGCTATGGTTTTTGAAATAATAATTTGTGCAATTTCGTGTTCATTGAATTTGGGGTCTGCGATTCTTTGCACAACTCAAATGGAACCCAAGCTGCTAGGAATTCCACTTTTGGGAGTGTTGGGATATGTTAGTTCTGTTGTTTTAGTTGTTTGGTTGATTTTTAGAGTTATTCGTAATAGACGAAAAAATAGAAGTAAGAAATTTTAATTAAAAATTTCTTACTTCAAATTATTATTAGATTTAATTATCTTCTTTATTTCTACGTGAGCATTTTTGAGATTTTGTGCACTATTTGAAATAATGCTTTCCATGTTATTTAGCAAATTTTCTACATATTCATTCGTCATTTTACGAAGTTCCTTAGACTGAGTTCGTGCTTGAGAAATAATTTGTGAGGCTTTTTGTTGTGCTTGCTTGGTAATTTCGTTTTCAGAAATCATCTTATTTGCACGTTTTTCTGCGTCTGATATTATATTTTTTGCTTCTAATTTAGCGTCGGATAAAATGTCTTTTCTATCTTCAACTATCATCTTTGATTGTTTGATTTCTTTAGGAAGTGTTAAGCGTATATCGTTAACCAAATTTTGAATTTCATCTGTTGAAATAGCACATTTTCCGTTAGTCATTGGAATTCTCCAAGCACAGTCAATTAAATTTTCTAATGTGTCTAATATGTCGTTTACTGTCATTTGTTTACCTCCTCTAGAACTTTTTTTACATCTTTTAAAATTGCTTTTGGAACAAGATTATCTATATTTCCACCTATTCGACATAGGTCTTTAACCAAAGTAGAAGTTATGTGTGTTTTGTCAGGATCTGCGGGAAGAAATATTGTTTCTGCAGAAGGTTCTAATAGTTTATTTACAGTTGACATTTGTAATTCGTAATCAAAATCTTGAAAGGAGCGAATGCCTTTTACTATAGAACAGGCACTATTTTTCTTTATATAATCAATTAACAAACCAGACCAATAGTCCACCGATACATTGTTAAGTGGTTTTATTGAAGAATTTATCCAATCTAACCTTTGTTCAACTGAGAACATAGGTTTTTTTTGTGGATTATTAAGAATTAAAACTACAACTTTATCAAAAAGTTTAGATGCTCGGTATATTATATCTAAATGGCCATTAGTTATTGGGTCAAAGCTTCCGGGACAAACTGCAATTTTAATATACACCCCTCCTAATTCTACATTTTACGATATGTTGTTAATTTGATTTTACCATATTTATATTGCTTTTGTAAAGAAATGTTTTTGACATTTTCTGGCATTTCTAGTGTTTTAAGGTGTTCGCAAATTACTATTCCTGAATCAGTTAACTTGTCTGGAACTATTTGCAGGGCTTGCAAAAGTAGATCGGTATGGTATGGCGGATCTAATATAATTATGTCATATTTGTCTGTTGTTGTTTTAAAAAAAGATATACTGTCAGAAAAAACAACTCTTGAGTTTTTATATAGATTAGTTGACTTTAAGTTTTGCAATTGAATTTTATGTGCTTCTCGGGAATTATCAACAAAAGTGCATATTTTTGCACCCCTAGAGAGAGCTTCTATTCCTAATTGACCTGAGCCGGCAAAGAGATCTAGAACTTTTGCATTTAATATATCAAATTGAATTATCGAAAACATTCCTTCTTTAACGCGATCAGTTGTTGGGCGAACATCTTCACCTTTTAGAGTAGACAGTTGTCTTCCTTTTGCAGATCCAGTAATTACTCTCATAACTTTGATTTTCTCCTTTTATTGTTAAAATAGTGTAGATTTGTGGGTGTGATTGTGGACGCTAAGAGCTAAACCTAACAGAATATATGTTGCAACAACTGATGATCCTCCTGAACTTATAAATGGTAAAGTTACGCCTATTACAGGTGTTAAACATAGAACCATTCCTATATTAACCATTGACTGAAAAAACATAATTGCAAAAATTCCAACACAAATAAAATATCCTAAATTATCTGGTGCATTTTTTCCATTTTGCAATAAACGTAAGCAAAACAAAAATAGCCATAACAGAACACTTACACAACCAACAAAGCCTAAAACTTGACCTATATGTGCAAAAATCATGTCGTTATAGAGTTCGGGAGTTTTAGTTAAAATATCATCTGAATTAAATCCTTTGCCTAATATTTTCCCAGAGGCCATAGTAATCCGACCAGTATATTGTTGCATTCCAAGGCCTCTTTTAGTTTCTTCTAAGTGGTTTATAACATATAGTCTTTTTAAGAGGTAGTCGGGTAGAGTATTTGTTAGAAACAAGATTAAAGCAACAACCCCCATTGCTATTACAACAGATATTATTTTCCAGTTTATGCCTGCAACAAACAATATGCAAGCGGCTATGCATATAAATATTATCATGGTTCCGAAGTCTTTTTGTAGAAATATTATAGCTATTGGAATTAAAGCATGACCTAATAAGCGCATAAACGTTTTAGGTTCATTTATATGATCTGAAACTTTAAAGCAATGATAAGATAGAGTGACTATAAAAGCTGCTTTTAAAAATTCAGATGGTTGAACATTTGTGAAACCTAGCTGAACCCAACTACGGTCAGCAGAACCAGCACCATCACCACCTCTTAATGTTCCAAGTGGAGTTAAAGTTAGCAGTGTGAAAATTGCAGCTGATATTCCGATTTGTTTCCACATTTTTGTGATTTGATGATAATCTATATTAGATATAAATATAGCGCATATTATGCCAATAATACTTGAGATAATTTGAACATAAATGGTTCGAACGCTAGATATTTGACCTGGATATAATGAAAACATTAGAGTAAAACTTAATATGGAAGCACCAACAGACATAAGTATTAAAAATATATCTGTTGTTCTTATGTAGTCTATAATATATATAAATGTATCTTTTACAAAGTTTTTCATATTTAAATCCTAACTAAAAATTATATTTGTTTCTAAATTATTAGTTTAAAGTATAATAAATTTTAACTTTACACAATATCCATTATATATGAATTCAAATGAGTTTTCAAGCAATCCCGAAATGTATATAATATTTTTTATTTAATTTTTTATCTTGGTTCACAAAACATATATATTGTGATACAATGTTATTGTATAAGCTTTGTGTTAAACATAGATGTTTGACTATGTTACTAATATAGAAATGTTAAGCGGGAGGTTTTTATGTTATCGGATATTCAAATTTCACAAAAAGCTAAAATGCTACCAATTGATCAAGTAGCGGAAAAGATAGGACTACAAAGAGATGATTTGGAATTTTATGGAAAGTATAAAGCAAAAATTGGCTATGAAGCTGGTGAAAAATTAAAGAACAATAAAAATGGAAAATTAGTTCTAGTTACTGCTATAAATCCAACGCCAGCGGGAGAAGGGAAAACAACTGTTAGTGTTGGGCTTGGGCAAGCTTTTTATAAGATAAACAAAAAATCGGTTTTGGCTCTTAGAGAACCATCATTAGGTCCAGTTTTTGGAATTAAAGGAGGAGCTGCTGGTGGTGGATATTCACAGGTTGTTCCTATGGAAGACATAAATTTGCATTTTACTGGAGATATGCATGCTATAACCTCTGCTAATAATTTATTGTGTGCATTAATAGATAATCATATTCAGCAAGGTAATGATTTGAACATAGATCCACGAACTATCGTTTTTAAACGTTGTTTAGATATGAACGATAGAGCATTAAGGAATATAATTGTTGGGTTGGGTGGCCCTGTTAATGGTATTCCACGTGAAGACGGTTTTATAATAACAGTTGCTTCTGAGATAATGGCTATATTGTGTTTGGCTGAAGATTTAGATGATTTAAAAAATAGATTTTCGAAAATTTTAATTGGGTATACATATGACAAGAAGCCCGTGTTTGCTGGCGATTTAAATGCTCAAGGCGCTATGACTGCTCTAATGAAAGATGCTATTAATCCTAACTTAGTCCAAACATTAGAAAATACACCTGCTTTAATTCATGGGGGACCTTTTGCTAATATTGCTCATGGGTGTAATTCTGTTAAAGCAACAAAACTTGCTTTAAAATTAGGAGAATATGTTGTGACTGAGGCAGGTTTTGGATCTGACTTGGGAGCTGAAAAATTCTTTGATATTAAGTGCAGATATGCGGGTATATCGCCAGATTGTGTTGTTTTAGTTGCAACTGTTCGTGCTCTTAAATATAATGGTGGAGTTGAAAAGAGCGAGTTGCTGCATGAAAATGTTGATGCAGTTAAAAAAGGAATCGTTAACTTAAAGAAACATATAAATAATATGCAAAAATATGGTGTTCCAGTTGTTGTTGCTATTAATAAGTTTGAGAGCGATAGTGATGAGGAACTTAATGTAATTAAAAAATGTTGTGAGCAAGAAAATTGTGAATTTGAATTAGCGGAAGTTTTTGCAAAAGGTGGAGAAGGTGGAGTTGAACTAGCTAAAAAGGTGGTTAAACTTTGTGAAGAACCTAAGAAATTTAAATTTCTTTATGAAGATAAGTTAACATTGAAGGAAAAAATGGAAAAAATAGCTAAGGAAATATATGGAGCATCGGGTGTTACATATTCTGCTAAAGCAAAAAAACAATTAGATTCCTTTGTAAGTATGGGATATGATAATTTGCCTGTTTGTGTTGCAAAAACTCAATATTCTCTTTCTACAGATCCTAAAGCACTGGGATGTCCTGAAAATTTTGTGGTTCCTGTAAATGAAGTTAGGCTGGCAGCAGGTGCTGGTTTTGTAATAATGTTAACTGGTAGTATTATGACTATGCCGGGGCTCTCTAAAAAGCCGTCTGCTCTTTCAATTGATGTTGTTGATGGAAAGATAATGGGATTATTTTAAATGAAAGAAATAAAAAATATTTTTAAGCTGCCTTTTATAAAGACTACTAACTCATACAAGGAAACTGAAGAATTTGCAAAGGAATTTTCAAATTGTTTGGAAAGTGGAGATTGCATAGCGTTTTTTGGAGAAATGGGAGCAGGAAAAACAGCTTTTGTTAGAGGGTTGGCTGATGGACTGGGTGTTCAGGGCGAGGTTTCTAGCCCAACATTTTCAATAGTTAATGAATATGTTGGCCATGTTCCTCTAATTCATTTTGATATGTATCGTGTTTTAGGAGAAGATGATTTGGTAACAACAAATTTTTTCGAATATTTGGATGGAAAGAATATTGTTGTTGTTGAGTGGAGTGAAAATATTATTGAATTTTTGCCTAGAGATGTTATAAAAATTGACATAAAAAAAGCTGGAGAAAACACAAGGCAAATAGAAGTTTGTAGGGGATTGGAATGAAAATTTTAGCTCTTGAAAGTAGTGCATTAACCGCATCTTGTGCAATTTGCGAGGAAAATTTAGTTGTTTGTGAGAGTTCTATAACAGCGGGATTGACCCATTCTCAAACACTTATGGTTATGGTGGAAAATATGCTAAACAATGCAAAACAAAGACTTGAAGATATTGATGCAATAGCTGTTTCTGTTGGACCGGGTTCATTCACGGGACTTAGAATAGGAGTGTCGTCTGCTAAAGGAATGGCGAAGGCGTTAAATTGTCCTTGTATTGGAGTTTCAACACTTTGGGCATTGGCAAGAAATTTAGAAGGAATGGAAGCCATTGTATGTAGTGTTATGGATGCACGAAGAGAGCAGGTATATAATGCGCTATTTGATATGCGAAAAGGCAAAAAATCAAGACTTTGTGAGGATAGGGCAATATCAATTGATGAACTTATTGAACAATTAAGATTAATGAAATATGATATGCCTATTGTTTTAGTTGGTGATGGAGCAGAGCTTTGTTATGATAAAATGAAACAAGTTTTGGACGTTAGAATTGCTCCGCCACAGCTTAGATTACAAAGGGCAGCTAGTGTAGGTCTTTGTGGTCTTGAAAAATTAAAAAGTGGCGAATTTTGTTTAGAAAGTGAAGTGATTCCTACATATTTGAGACTATCTCAAGCAGAGAGAATTAGAAAAGAATTAGGAGGAAAACAATGATAGCTATTGCAAGTGATCATGGTGGATACGAATTAAAAAGAGGGGTTATCGATTATCTTAAGGCGAAAGGCATTGAGTATAAAGATTTTGGATGCTATAGCACTAATTCTTGCGATTATCCTGATATTGCGCTTGGAACGTGCAAATCTGTGGTTAAAGGTGAGTGCGAAAAGGCTTTATTGTTCTGTGGCACTGGAATTGGTATTTCTATTGCTGCAAATAAAGTTGCTGGTATAAGGGCAGCATGTTGTTCGGATATTTTTTCTGCCAAGTTTACTCGTTTACATAATGATGCTAATGTACTTTGCTTAGGTGGCAGAGTTGTTGGAATTGGTTTGGCATTAGAATTGGTTGAAACTTTTTTAAACACTGAGTTTGAGGGAGGAAGACACATAAAACGTATTGAGAAAATAACAGCAATTGAAAATATGCAAAATTTATGATGTTTTTGGTTATAGAAAGGATTTTGATTTTATGAAGCCAGTTATAATGGAACATCCGCTAATACAGTATAAAATATCTTTGCTACGAGATAAGGGAACTGGAACAAAAGAGTTTAGAGAATTAGTTCATGAAATTTCCTTATTGATGGGATATGAAGCCACTAGGGATTTGCCACTCACTAAAATAGAACTACAAACTCCTCTAACTCAAACGATGGCGAGTGTAATAGGAAAGAAAATTGCAATTGTTTCAATACTTAGAGCTGGTCTTGGAATGGAATCTGGAATGTTAGAACTTATACCAGCTGCTAAGGTTGGACATATAGGTATGTTTAGAGATAAAGATACGTTAAAGCCTGTAGAATATTATTGTAAATTGCCTGCTAATTTAGATAATTCTGAGGTTATTTTGATTGATCCTATGTTGGCTACTGGTGGTTCTGTCGTTCATGCAATAAATATTTTAAAAAATTATGGAGCTAAGAATATTAGATTTATGTGTATAATAGCTTCTCCAGAAGGAATGAGTTTGCTTGAAAAAAATCATCCCGATGTTGCTGTTTTTTGCGGTGCACTAGATAAGTGTTTAAATGAAAATGGATATATATTGCCTGGTTTGGGTGATGCAGGAGATAGAATATTTGGAACTAAATAAATTTATTATATAATAAAAAGCACTTTAAGCTTAAATTTTGCTTAAAGTGCTTTCTTCTTTTATTAACTAACGTTCAAGATTTTGAGATCTAGCTGGACCAACGCCAACCATTTTAACAGGACATTCACACAATTCTTCTAATCTAGAAATATAGTCTTTGCATGATTGAGGAAGGTCGTCATAATTTTTACAATTACTAATATCTTCATTGAATCCAGTAAAATCTTCATAAACTGGGGTTAAGTTGTCTAGCTCTTCCAATGAGGTTGGAAAATCTCGAATAATTTCACCGTTTTGGTTTTTATATGCTGAACATACTTTTAAAGTTTCAATTTTACTAAGTGTATCTAATTTGTTTATTGCTAAACCGGTTAATCCGTTTGTTCTAACAGCGTGTCTTAAAATAACACTGTCAAACCATCCAATTCTTCTAGCACGACCTGTATTTGTTCCAAATTCATTGCCTCTATCTCTAATTAAATCGCCAACTTCATCAAACAATTCTGTTGGGAAAGGACCTTTTCCAACTCTAGTTGTATATGCTTTAGCAACTCCAATTACTTCGTCAATCATTGTAGGACCTATTCCAGTTCCTGTGCAAACACCACCAGATATTGGATTGGAGGATGTAACGAACGGATAGGTTCCAACATCTATATCTAATAAAGTACCTTGTGCGCCTTCAAATAGAATTTCTTTGCCATTATTATAAGCATCGAATACTTTAACCGAAACGTCCTGAACGAAAGGCTTTAATTTTTTTCCATATTCGATATATTTTTCAATCACAGAATCTATGTCTATAGGATTTTCACCATAGATTTCAGTTAATAAACGATTTTTTAATTCGCCAACGTTTTTTGCCTTTTTTCGAAATATGTCTGGATTAATTAGATCAAACATTCTAATACCGCTTCGTTCAGCTTTGTCCATATAACATGGGCCTATTCCTCGGCGAGTTGTTCCTATATCTGATTTTCCCCTAAATTTTTCTGATGCACCGTCTAATAATATGTGCCAAGGCATTACTACGTGAACACGTGGATCTATAAAAAATCTATCAAAGTTTATGTTTCTTGATTTTAATTCATTAATTTCTTCCAGAATTGACTCAGGATTTAATACAACTCCA
The DNA here is from genome assembly GCA_902798695.1 of Oscillospiraceae bacterium. Lineage (GTDB taxonomy): Bacteria > Bacillota > Clostridia > Oscillospirales > Ruminococcaceae > RUG12519. The sequence continues at coordinate 555,819 of CADBXK010000001.1, read as the reverse complement.
CAGCCAATCATACAATCAGTATCTTTATATAAAATTCCTGATGGAATTAAACGTAGTTTATATGTTTCATCGTTATTTTCTACAGTGTGTCCGGCATTGTTTCCGCCTTGAGAGCGAACAACAACATCTGCTCTGGATGAAAGAATATCAATTATTTTACCCTTTCCTTCATCTCCCCACTGAACACCAACTACAACTTTTGCAGGCATATTCTTAACCTCTCTTCGCGTAAAGTTTTAAATTAATATTAAATTTATCTTAATGAATAAATTTATAAGTGTAAAAACGCACTTGTAAATTATACCAAAAGTTGTATTAGTTTGCAACAAGTTTTATTATTGAATAATCAAAAATCCAAAGCAGGTACTGTATTTTGTGAATAAAAAAATAATTTTATTTGAATAAAAAAGTAATACCAAGCAAAAATAATAAATAGAAATTAAAGTCATATGTTGGGTTATTTAAAATTATGTCTGAGAGGTGTATGGAATTTTGAATATGTCATATGAGGATTATGGTAAATTAGTTAAAAAATGTTCTCCCAATTCACCTATATTTAAAACAATGCCATTATCATTTTTAGTTGGAGGAACAATTTGTGCCATAGGAGAGGCGTTTAGATTATGGTTTGTTAGTTTGGGCATGAATAAAGAACATAGTGGAATATGGGTATCTGTAATTTTAATTTTTATAACAGCGTTACTGACAGGGTTGGGTATTTTTCATAAAATTGCCAAAATAGGGGGAGCAGGTACATTTGTTCCAATAACTGGTTTTGCTAATTCTGTAGTTTCGCCAGCGCTAGAGTTTCAAACAGAAGGATTTATTTTAGGAGTATCTTCTAAAATGTTTATTATTGCTGGACCGGTTATAGTATATGGAACCATAGCGTCTATAGTTTCGGGTATTATTTTTTATATTATTGAGTTGTTTGGAGGAAGCATATGAATAGATCGAGAGGAGTAATTTTTTTTGAAAATCCTCCATCAATTGTAGGATTTGCTGCTGTTGCAGGAGATATGGAGGCGAATGGACCACTAAAGGGTAAATTTGATAAGGTTTTTGAAGGTGATATGGATGGAGAAAAATCATTTGAAAAAGCTGAAAGTAAAATGCAACTATGTGCTGCAAAAAAAGCTATAGAAAAGGCAAATTTAAAATTTGATGATATAGATATTGCATTTGCAGGAGACCTTTTAAATCAATGTATTGGGACAAACTATGGTCTTAGAGAATTAGGCATACCATTTGCTGGAGTATATGGAGCGTGTTCAACAATGGCAGAGTCAATTTCCTTGTCCTCAGTTTTTGTAGCGTCAGGATTAATTGATAGAGCTATTGCAGTTACATCCTCACATTTTTGTGCTTCTGAGAGGCAATTTAGGTTTCCATTAGAATATGGTGGACAAAGACCTTTAACAGCTCAATGGACTGCTACTGCTGCTGGAGCTGTTGTTTTAAGTGGGAAAGTAAAAGGAAACATCAAGGTGAGAGCAATATGTATTGGAAAAATTGTAGACTATCAGATTAAAGACATGAATAATATGGGAGCTGCGATGGCTCCTGCTGCAGTTAATACATTGGTTAATTTTTTTAAACATACAGGAACGACTCCTCAAGACTACGACATGATTTTAACTGGAGATTTAGGACAAGTTGGATCGGCTATTTTAAGTGAAATTATGGATAGAGAGGGGTATCCGCTAAAAGGAAAACATAGTGATTGTGGATTGTTATTATTTGATCGTGAGCGACAAGATGTTCATTCTGGAGGATCTGGATGTGGATGTTCGGCAGCGGTTTTATGTGCAGATGTTTTAGACAGATTAAATAGTGGCAAATTGAAAAAAGTTTTGTTTATTGCGACTGGAGCATTGATGTCTCCAACAGCTAATCAACAAGGTGAAAGCATACCTGGAGTTGCACATCTTGTTTTTTTGGAGGGTAGTGAATAATGGAAATTGCAATTAGTTTGTTGAAAGCGTTTTGTGTTGGTGGATTGATATGTGTTATAGGTCAAATTTTACTAGACTATACCAAGTTAACTCCGGCAAGAATTTTAGTTGGTTTTGTAGTTGCAGGTGTATTTTTGGGCTCTATTGGAATATATAAACCTATTGTTGATTTTGCAGGTTCTGGAGCAACAGTTCCGCTAACAGGGTTTGGTTATTTACTCAGCGAAGGCGTAAAAGAAGCTATAAAAGAAGAAGGAATTGTGGGAATATTGCAAGGTGGATTAACGGCTGGATCAGCTGGAATCAGTGCAGCAGTTTTGCTCGGTATATTGGTTGCATTGATATTTAAGCCAAAAAAGAAATAATACAAACTCATAGTTCTGAATTTGTATTATTTCTTCTTCTAATTATATTTATAATTTTATTTGCACAATATATTGATGATTTATTGTTGAGAATTGCAATATTTGATATTTGTCTGTATTGTTTTTGGCGTTCTTCGTAAAGATGTTTAATTTCACTAATATTTTTGTTTTTTATTAATGGTCTACTAGAATTTTTTATTCTATTCCAGCATAATTCAAATGGTGTTTCTAAAAATATTATTATTCCATTTGATTTTGCTATTTTTGCATTTTCATTATTGTTTATTAACATTCCGCCACCAGTTGCAATAATGGAATTGCTAGCATTTTTCAAACTCTTTAGTAATTCATTCTCTAATTTTCTAAAATAAGATTCTCCATATTTTTCGAAAATTTCGTGTATCTGCATGTTTTTTGATTGTTGGATTTGTCTATCTGTATCTATGAGATTAATTTTTAATTTTTTAGAAATTATTTTTGATACTAAGGACTTTCCACAACCCATGAATCCACATACATATATATTTTTCATTGTTTTTCCTCATATGAATTTATTTTTCATTTCATTAATTAAATTTTGAATATCATTTTCATTGAACTTTATATTATTCCAAATTTGTTGAGCATATACAGCCTGCCACACTAACATTTCTAATCCTCCAATTATTTTACATCCATATGATTTACCGGTTTTCATTAGCATTGTTTCATTAGGATTATATATTAAGTCAAATATTGCTTGGGTTTTAGAACAAACATTTGGAGAGATTGGTATTTCATTTATGTTGGGAAACATTCCGCAAGGAGTTGCGTTAATTAATAAATCAAAATATACATTGGGTATTTTATTTATGTTTACAATTTTAATATTGGCTGATTTATATTGTTTAATAATTTCTAACTTTAAATTTTGAGCTTTTTGGATAGATGAATTTTTTACAGCAATTGTTAGGTTACCATTTTGAGAAATTGTTTCTATGGCAACCATCCTTCCAACTCCTCCACATCCTAATAATAAAACGTCTTTATTCAGAAATATTCCTTTTGAATTTATTGATTTTAATAATCCTAATATGTCGGTGTTGTAGCCTTTATATGATCCATCTGATTCTTTGTTTACTGTGTTTACAGAACCGTATTTTTTGGCTGTTACATCCAGTTGTTTTAGTTTTTCAAACATTTTGATTTTATATGGTATGGTTATATTAAAACCATCTAAGTTGGATGCGTTATTAATAAATGTATTAAATTCAGATGGTGAAATATCTAATAATTCATATGTCGAATTTTTTATTGAAGATAGCTCAAATAATTTTTTGTGTATTTGAGGAGAAAAACTGTGTGAAAGAGGATGGCCAATTAATCCATAAAACTTTTTCATAGGTTCTCCTGTTTAATTTTTACATCTTGTTTATATGTAATTTCACTGTTAATTTACACTTAAATCTGTTAGTGTTTTCAGCAATGATTTTTCATCTTCAACATTTAAAATTTTGACATCTGTTAGTGTTTTCTTTACTAATCCTGAAAGAACTTTACCTGGTCCTAGTTCTATATAAGTATCTATTTGGTCGTTTTTCATTGAAGTTAGCTCATCAGTGAAACGAACAGGAGATGTTAAATGTTTTCCTAATGTTGATTTAATATCAACGCTATCAGATAATTTAGATCCAGTTAAATTGCTATAAAAAGGAACTGTTGGTTTTGAAAATTTGATTTGTTGAATTTCATCTAAAAAGGGTTTAACAGCTGGTTTCATGAGTTCAGAATGGAACGCAGCGTTAACATTTAAAAATATGCATCTTTTTGCTATGTCTTTTAATTTATTTGCTAGTTCTTTCACACTATCAATTTCTCCTGCTACAACTGTTTGAAGAGGAGAATTATAGTTAACACATGTAACATATCCATTGATTTCTTTACAATGTTTTTCTATTGTATTAGGGTCTACACCTATTATTGCACACATTGAGCCGTTGTGTTTTGTGGAACATTCTTGCATTGCAGATGCACGTGCTTTAATTACTTTAAAACCGTCTTCAATAGATAAAATGTTTGATGCGACCATAGCTGTATATTCGCCTAGAGAATGTCCTGCAACAGCACATGGCCTAACATTTCTTTCTTTTAAACATTCAAAAGCAGCAAGAGAAACAGCCATAATTGCTGGTTGAGAATATTTAGTTTTTGATAGTTCTTCTGGGATAGATTCACAGCAAATTTTTAGTAAATCAAATCCTAAAATATCGCTGGCACACTCAAATATTTTTTTTGCATTTGAGTTTATATCACAAAGACTTTTACCCATTCCAATTTTTTGAGAACCTTGACCTGAAAATAAAAAACAAATTTTGGACATTATAAAACCTCTTTTAATTTATTTTCACATATTATTTATATATGTGATTTTGATGTTTCATTGTATTAAAACATTTCATTTTGACTAAAAACATTGACAAAATCCATTTATAACCTTATCATAATATAGAGTGAATTTTGTTTGTGTGGTTAATTTTTTTGTTTTTAATCTAGTAGAATAAAATACTTGTTACATTAGATTTTAACATAATATACAAACATATTGCAAGGACAGTTTGTGTTAAATGGTTTTGTATTATTTTTTGTGTCATAAAAATTTTAATGTGTTTTTGTTACAATAATAAAAACTGTTCTTGAGTTTAAACTGTTTCCTTTAGGAGGATTTTATAAATGGGAATTAGACTTTTGGGAGCTGGAATGTATTTGCCAGAAAAGGTTGTTACTAATGAAGATTTTACTAAAATAGTTGATACTTCAGATGAATGGATAACAAAAAGGACGGGAATAAAGCGTCGTCATATATCACAAGGAGAATATACTTGGTCTATGGGTTTAAAGGCTGCTAAAAATGCAATTAGTAATGCTAAGATAGATCTACTAGAAATTGATATGATAATTGTTACAACTATTTCGGCTGATTTTGCATATCCTTCTATGTCTAATGTTATTCAAGGGAAATTGGGTGCTAAAAATGCTTTTGGAATAGATATATGCTGTGCTTGCGCTGGTTTTGTTTATGGATTAGATATGGCGCAAAGATATATAGATACTGATAGTAATATAAAAACTGTTTTGGTAATTTCTTCAGAGAATGTTACAAAAACAGTAGATTATACAGATAGATCAACATGTGTTTTGTTTGGAGATGGAGCTGGTGCTGTTGTTGTAACAAAAAGTGAGAATCAGGCATATTCATATCTTGGGGCAGATGGAACAGGTGCTGAATTATTATATTCGCACCTATATCCTGCTAATAATGGATTCACAGATGAAAATGTTGCACTTGAAAATGCAAAAGCTTTTCCAAATGAGACAGGACGATATATGTATATGGATGGACAAGAGGTCTATAAGTTTGCAGTTAATGCTATGCCGGATGCTATGGAAAAAGCTTGTGAAAAAGCAGGAATTAGGCCTAATGATTTAGATTACATAATACCACATCAAGCAAATATTAGGATAATAGAAACTGCTGTAAAAAGGATGAATGTTGATATAGATAAGGTATTTGTGAATATACAAGAAACTGGTAATATATCTTCGGCTTGTATTCCAGTTTGTTTAACTCAGTTGGTTGAGCAAGGAAAAGTAAAATCTGGAGATAAAGTTGGAATGGTTGGGTTTGGAGCTGGATTAATTTATGGAGCAATTGTCTTAACAGTTTAATTTTTAAATTTAAATGTGTTTTTTATTAATAAATATTTTGTTTATTTGAGGAGGATTTTTTTAATATGAGTTCTAACAAAACTGCTTTAATTACAGGAGCTTCTCAAGGATTGGGAGCTGCAGTTGCTAAAAGATTGGCTAAAGATGGTTTTAATATTGCAATAAATTGTTATAATGAAGATTCTATGCAAAATGGGGGCAATTTAGTTGCTGAAGAATGCAAAAAATTTGGTGTTTTGGTTGAGTGTTTTGTTGCAGATGTTTCGAAATATGATCAGTGTGAAAATATGGTTGCAAGTGTTAAGGAAAAATTTGGCTCAATAGACTGTTTGGTAAATAATGCGGGAATAACTAAGGACGGACTGCTAGTTAGAATGTCGGAAGAAGCTTTTGATGCTGTGACTAACGTTAATTACAAAGGTGTATTTAACATGACTAAGCTGGTTGGAACTGTTATGATGAGACAAAAAAGTGGAAGGATTGTTAATGTTTCTTCGGTTGCTGGAGTTAACGGAAATGCGGGGCAATTTAATTATGCCGCATCTAAAGCAGGAATTATAGGAATGACTAAAACTGCAGCCAAGGAATTAGGTGCTAGAGGAATATTAGTTAATGCGATAGCGCCTGGTTTTATTGAAACTGATATGACTGCTGTTTTGCCAGATGATTTGAAAACAGAAATAAAAAAACACATTTCAGTTAAAAGATTTGGTCAACCTGAAGAAGTTGCTAGTGTTGTTAGCTTTTTGTGTGGACCGGATTCTAGTTATGTTAGTGGTCAGGTAATTCTTATAGATGGATGTTTATCAATGTAGGTGACATATTGTTTAGTGAGGTGTGTTTTTAGAATGCAAAGTATAAATAAGAGACGTGTTGTTATAACTGGTATGGGAATAAAGAGTTCAATAGGAAATGATATAACTAGCTATTGGAATAATTTGCAAAATGGAATTCATGGAATACGTCCCATCGAGTTTATGGATACGACAGGATTAGATATTAAGGTTGCATCTTATGATTATGATTTTGATCCGTTAGAATATTTTGATAAAAAAGAACTGAGAAGAACAGATAGATTTTGTCAATTAGGTTTGGCAGCCGCCAGAGATGCTTTGAACGGAGAAAAGTTGCTTGAATATTATGATCCTTTTAGAGTAGGAGTTGTTTTTAGTAGCGGAATAGGCGGAATGGGAACAATGGAGAAAGAACATACTAAGTGTGTTGAAAAAGGGCCAAATAGGGTTTCAGTGTTTTTCGTTCCAATGATGATTTCAAATATGGCAGCAGGTATGATATCTATTGAATCTGGTTTTAAGGGTGATAATCTTGATATTGTCACTGCGTGTGCTTCATCAAATCATGCCATAGGGGAGGCATTTAGAAAAATTAGAGATGGATATTTAGATGCATGCCTTGCAGGAGGAGCTGAGTCGGGAATTAGTAGGCTAACTGTTGCAGGATTTAGCAATATGACCGCGCTAACAAAAAGTGATGATCCAGATAGAGCTTCAATTCCTTTTGATAAAGAAAGAAACGGGTTTGTTATTGGGGAAGGAGCCGCTGCTTTAGTTTTAGAGGAGCTAGAATCGGCAAAGGCTAGAAATGCTAAAATATATGGTGAAATTGTTGGATATGGTGCAACAGGAGATGCATATCATATAACAAAGCCTGATCCTAGTGCACAAGGTCCAGCTAGATGTTTTATTAACGCAATACAGGATGCCGGAATAAAACCGGAAGATATTGATTATATTAATGCACATGGAACATCTACAGGGCCGAATGATTTAACTGAAACCAATGCAACTAAGATTGTTTTTAAAGATCATTCGAAAAAATTAATAATGTCTTCAACTAAGTCTATGACAGGACATATGCTTGGTGCTGCAGGAGCTGCTGAGGCTATAGCTACGGTTTTAGCATTGAAAAATGGAATTGTTCCGCCAACTGTTGGATATAAAGTTCCAGATGAAAATTGTGATTTAGATTATGTTGTTGATGGTGCTAGGAAAAAAGACATTAAATATGCTATATCAAACTCGCTAGGATTTGGTGGGCATAATGCAACAGTGTGTTTTAAAAAATTTGAGGGCTAAGGAGAGCTATAATGCGTGATTTTAAATTTGAAACTGATACGATTGATTATCTTATAAATCGTGTTGAAAAATCAAAGATAACTAAATTGAAAGTTTCTTGTGATGACTTTGAAATTGTTATAGAGTCTAATCCATTTAAAAATTCAATTAATTCTGTTAAAAATAGTAGTGTGTTAGATAATGTTATAGATCAGTCTGATGTTACGAAGCCTGAAGAGGTGTTAAGTGGAAATGTTGTTAAATCACCAATTGTTGGAACATTTTACAGTACTCCTTCGCCAGGTAAACCACCATTTGTTAAAGTAGGGGATAAGGTTAATAAAGGGGACGTTATATATATAATAGAGTCCATGAAGTTAATGAATGAGGTAAAGAGTGAATTTACTGGAGTTGTTAAAGAAATTTTGGTTGAATCTGGTGAAAGTGTAGAATATGGTCAGCCAATAATGGTTATAGATTAGGTGTATTTAAACTTTTTGTGTATTGAAAATGAGAGGTGTAAAATAAAATGTCTTTGATGGACAAAGAACAAATAAAGTCGATTATTCCACATAGGGATCCTTTTTTGCTGATAGATGAAGTTGTTGAACTTGAACCCGGTAAGAGGGTTGTTGCTAAAAAATATTTAAAAGAAGATGAAGCGTGGTTTAAAGGACATTTTCCAAATCAGCCTGTTCAACCAGGTGTTTTAACAATTGAGATGTTAGCTCAAGCAGGGGCAGTTTGTATATTATCTGTTCCAGAAAATAAGGGAAAGATTGCTTTTTTTGGTGGAATAGATAAAGCTCGTTTTAAAAGACAAATTTTGCCTGGAGATGTGGTTACACTTAGTGTTGAAATAATAAAAATTAAAGGACCAATTGGAGTGGGTAAAGCAATTGCAACTGTTGATGGTAAGAAAGCGGTTTCTGCTGAGATTATGTTTGCACTTGAAAAATAGTTTTAAAAACCATCTGGAGGAGTTATATTATAATGTTTGGTAAAGTATTAATTGCAAACAGAGGAGAAATAGCTGTAAGAGTAATACATGCTTGTAGAGAACTTGGCATTTCTACTGTTGCAGTTTATTCTGAGGCAGATAAGGGTTCCTTACATGTTCAAATTGCAGATGAAGCTGTTTGTATCGGACCAGCTAAAACTCAAGATAGTTATCTGAATGTTAAGGCTATTCTTGCAGCTTGTGAGATTACAGGAGCCGATGCAGTTCATCCAGGATTTGGCTTTTTATCTGAGAATAGCGGATTTGCGAAGATGTGTGGGATGTGTGGAATAAAGTTTATTGGTCCTTCGCCGGAAGCTATGGATAGTTTGGGGGATAAGGTTAAAGCTAAAAATACTATGAAACAGGCTGGAGTGCCTGTTATTCCTGGTTCTGATGGATTAGTTAATGATACAGAAGAAGCTTTGAAAATTGCTGATGAGATTGGATATCCTGTTATGGTTAAAGCGACAGCTGGAGGTGGAGGAAGAGGAATTCGCAGAGTTGATTCTGCAGAGGAATTGGAAGCTGCAATAGTTGTTGCACAAACTGAAGCAAAGTCTTTTTTTGGAAACCCGGGAGTGTATATTGAAAAGTTTATAGAAAATCCTCGTCACGTAGAAATACAACTTATTGCTGATGAGCACGGAAATGTTGTTCATCTTGGCGAGAGAGACTGTTCTATGCAACGACGGAATCAAAAAATGATAGAAGAGACGCCTAGTCCTGCTGTTAATGATGCTCTTAGAGAAAAAATGGGAATGGCTGCTGTTGCTGCTGCGAAAGCTTGTGGATATTATAATGCGGGAACTGTTGAGTTTTTGTTGGATAAAGATAACAATTTTTACTTTATGGAGATGAATACAAGAATTCAAGTTGAGCACGGTATAACTGAATTGGTCACTGGTGTGGATATTGTGAAAAATCAGATTAAAATTGCAAATTCTCAAAAATTAGACATTTCTCAAGAAGATATTAAAATTAATGGTCATGCTATAGAGTGTAGAATAAATGCGGAAATGCCCGAAAAAGGATTTATGCCTGTGCCGGGGAAAATAAGCGAACTATATGTTCCTTGCGGAAATGGAATTAGAGTGGATAGTGCAGTATATTCTGGGTATACTATAACACCACATTATGATAGCATGATTGCTAAGGTTATGGCACATGCTCCAACAAGAGATGAAGCAATTGCTAAAATGAGGTGGGCATTAGCTGAATTTATAGTTGGAGGAATATCGACAAATATAGATTTTCAATTGTCGTTACTTAGAAATGAAGATTTTAAAAAGGGTAACGTGGATATAGGTTTCTTGTCTAGATTGGGATATTAGTTTTGAAAATTTGTTGTTGACTATATTTGGCAGTTGTGATATATTCTAATTTGGATTTTTAGATTATTCATAGTTTTTTATGTGTCGATTTAAATGTTTTATAAACAGTTTAGCAATGTGTTTTGATTTTTGAAGGGTTGTGAGTTTTGTTGATGGAAGACTTATTTAAGATTGTTAAGTCCCGTGTAAAAATAGATATAAAAAGTCCCAAAAAGAATAAAGTTAATATTCCATCAGATTTGTTGTTTAAGTGTCCTAGATGTCAGACGGCAATATTTAAAGAAGAGTTTGTGAATGCTGGGCGTATATGCACAAGATGTGGATATCATTCAAGATTGACGGCGCATCAACGTTTGGAAATTACTGTTGATAAAGGAACTTTTGTGGAATATGATGCGAATCTTAGCAGCGTGAATCCCATAGATTTTCCGGGTTATGATGAAAAAGTTAAGTCTCTAATGACAAAGACAGGACTAAAAGATGCTATAATTACTGGAGAATGTGAGATAAGAGGAGAACGCTGTGTTATTGGGATAATGGATTCTCATTTTATGATGGCTTCTATGGGTTCTGTAGTTGGGGAAAAAATTGCTAGAGCATTTGAAAGAGCAATTGAAAAAAAATTACCGGTTATTTTATTTACAGCTAGTGGTGGTGCTAGGATGCAAGAAGGAATAGTGTCACTTATGCAGATGGCTAAAACTTCGGGTGCTGTTGCTCTCCATTCAGAAGCCGGCTTGTTCTATTGCACAGTTCTTACGGATCCTACTACAGGAGGAGTTACTGCTTCTTTTGCTTCCTTGGGGGATATTATATTAGCTGAACCTAAGGTCTTGGTTGGATTTGCTGGTAGAAGAGTTATTGAAGGAACTATAAAACAAAGATTACCAGATGAATTTCAATCTGCAGAATTTTTAAAAAGTCATGGATTTGTTGATATGATTGTTGAAAGAAAACGTATGAGACATGTTTTATATCGTTTGTTGAGATTTCACAAGAAGGAGGCCATACCAGATTGGACAAAATAACTGCTTGGGAGAAATTATCTATAATCCATAATCCCAAAAGGCCTAATGCATATGATTATATATCTAATGTGTTTGAACATTATTATGAAATGTGTGGAGATAGATTATATAGTGACGATAGGGCTATAACTGGAGGAATAGCAACTTTTCAAAAATTGCCGGTTACGGTTATTGCGACGGTTAGAGGAAAGAATATTGAGCAAAATAAAGAAGTGAATTTTTCTATGGCTCATCCTGATGGATATCGAAAAGCGTTGAGATTAGCTAAGCAAGCTGAAAAATTTAAAAGACCTGTTATTTGTTTGATAGATACTCCTGGAGCATATTGCGGAGTGCAAGCAGAGGAAAGAGGTCAGGGAGAGGCTATTGCTAGAAATTTAAAAGAATTTATGAGATTAAAAACTCCTATAATATCTATAGTTACAGGAGAAGGTGGTAGTGGAGGTGCGCTTGGTTTAGGTGTTTGTGATGAGCTTGCAATGCTTGAAAACGCTGTATATTCAGTAATATCTCCTAGAGGAGCTGCCAACATATTGTGGAGAGATCCTCACAAAGAAAAAGAAGCTGCTAATACTATGAAAATTACTGCGGAAGATTTGATGAAATTAGGAGTAGCTGACAAGATAATTTCTGAGCCTGTTGGTGGTGCACATAACGATGTTAACTTGGTTTGTGAGAATATAGTTGAGTATTTATTTGAATCGTTGAAGAAAAATTGTAAAAAATCACTTGAAAACTTATTAGAAAATCGGTATAATAAGTTCAGGAAAATAGGAATGTTTAATGAATAGTGTTGTTTTTATTTATAATTGCGGGGTATTTTCGCATTATATTATATAATAACGTAATTTTTAGAATACGTTTTTGTAAAATTATCTAGGAGGAAATAAATTATGGTATTTAATGAAGTTGCCGAAATTTTAGTAGATCAATTGGATGTTGAAAAAGATAAAGTAACAATGGAGGCTTCTATCATCGACGATCTTGGAGCGGACTCTTTAGATGTTGTTGATCTTATTATGTCATTAGAAGAAGAGTTTGGTGTTGAAATTCCAGATGATCAAGTTGAAAATATGAAGACTGTTGGAGACATTGTAAAATATATTGAGGCAAATAATTAACATATTATTCTGCTATAATTATGTTAATTTTGCTTTGTAGGAATATTTTTAAATAATTTTGTAGCACTTCTGGTCTTGAACATTGGGAAGTGCTTTTTGTTTTTTTTATTTGAATATAATTTTGGGGGAGAAAATAATGAAATGGATGGGATTAAATGAATTGAGAAGTTCTTTTTTTCAATTTTTTGAAAAGAAGCAACATATGCTATTAGGGAGTTATCCGCTTATTCCCAAAAACGACAATAGTTTGTTGTTGATAAATTCTGGAATGGCACCTATGAAAAATTGGTTTTTGGGTAAAGAAATACCACCTTGTAAAAGAGTGGTAACTTGCCAAAAATGTATAAGAACACCAGATATCGATTTGGTTGGAAAAACCGATAGACATGGAACATTTTTCGAGATGTTAGGAAATTTTTCTTTTGGTGATTACTTTAAGAGGGAGGCAATAAACTGGGCTTGGGAGTTTGTTACTGAAGTTTTAAATATGCCAAAGGACAAATTATATGTTACTGTTTATGAAGAAGATGATGAAACTTATGATATATGGTTAAAAGAAATAGGTGTTGAACCATCTCACGTCTCAAAATTGGGGAAAGATGATAATTTTTGGGAAATAGGTACAGGACCTTGTGGACCATGTTCTGAAATATATTACGATAGAGGAGAACAATTCGGCTGTGGTAGCGAAAATTGTGGTCCGGGATGTGATTGTGATAGATTTATTGAATTTTGGAATCTTGTATTTTCTCAATATGATAAAGACAGTGATGGTAACTATAATCGTATGGAACATCCTAATATCGATACGGGTATGGGATTGGAACGAATCGCTTGTGTTGCACAGGGCGTTAATAATTTATTTGAAGTAGACACTGTTAAAAGGATATTGGATCATGTTTGCAAAATTGCTAGTGTTAAATATGGTGAAGATGAAGAAAAAGATGTTTCAATAAGAGTAGTAACGGATCATATAAGAAGTAGTGTGTTTTTAATTTCAGATGGTGTCATTCCATCAAATGAAGGAAGAGGTTATGTTTTGCGTAGATTGATACGTAGAGCATATAGGAATGGTAAGAAATTAGGAATAAATGAACCATTTTTAGGAGATATTGCTGAAACGGTTGCGGCAGAAAATAAAACAGCGTATCCTGACTTGACATCAAATTTATCATACATAAAACAATTGTTGCTTAATGAAGAATTGAATTTTGAAAAAATTCTTGATAGAGGAATGATTATGTTATCTGAGTTAGTTGATCAAGCACGCTCAGATAAAAGTAATAAAATATCGGCTGAAGATATTTTTAAACTTTGTGATACTCATGGAATGCCTTTTGATATAGTAAAAGATTTTGCTTGTGAGAAAAATATAGAAATTGATGAAGATGGATTTTTTGATTTGATGAAACAGCAGCAGGAAAGAGCTAGAAAAGCTGCAAATTCTAATAGTGTGGGATGGGTTAAATCTAGTGTTGAATTAACGCTTCCTCCAACTAAATTTGTAGGATATAGTTGCTTTGAAAGTGAAGCAAAGGTAGTTAATATTTTTGAAGGTGAAGAGGAAATAGATGTTGCAAATGTAAATCAAGAAGTTGGTTTTATATTTGATCAAACTCCTTTTTATGCTCAAAGTGGTGGACAGGTTGCAGACACGGGATTTGCAGAATCTGGAGAATTTTCTGCACAAATTATTGATTGCCAGAAATTGCCTACAGGACAGTATTTACATAAGGCAGTGATTACATCTGGCAAAGTTCAAAAGGGACAGGCTGTTAATTTACTAGTGAATAAACTTAGAAGAATGTCTATTTCTAGAAATCATACTGCTGCACACGTATTACAGAAAGTTTTAATAAATGTTCTAGGAGAGCATGTGCATCAAGCCGGTCAGTTAGTTGATGAATCTAGAGTTAGATTTGACTTTAATCATTTTAGGGCTTTGACTAAAGAAGATATCGCTGAAATTGAGAATAAAGTTAATGACGTTATAATGAGTGGGCTTGTAGTTAATACTGAAGAAATGGAAAAGCAACGTGCAGAGAAGCTTGGAGCTATAGCACTGTTTGGTGAAAAATATGGAGATGTTGTTAGAGTTGTAAAAATTGGAGATTTTTCTATGGAATTTTGTGGTGGAACACATGTAGATAATACTTCAAAATTAGGACTTTTCAAAATAATATCTGAAGCTTCTGTTGGGTCTGGAATAAGAAGAATTGAAGCTAAAACAGGTCTCGGATTATTGAGTTATGTACATTTACTCGAAAATATTTTAGATGAAACATGTAGTGCTGTTAAAATAAAAAATAAACTAGAAGTTTGTGAAAAAGTTGCTAAAATGAACGATGAGTTAAAGCAAATGACGAAAAAGATGGAAGATTTAGAATTGAACTTCTATGAAAAAGAATATAACAGAGTTTTAGAAAATTCTGCTCAAAAAATTAACAATGTAAACTGTGTATTATTTAAAACAGATGGGTTAAGTTCTAAGTTGTTAAGGTCATTTGGTGATATTATAAAATCTAAAAATTCTGACATGATTTCAATTATTTGTGCTAAGAATGATGATAAACTAACATTGATGGTTGTTTGTGGAAAAGCTGCTGTAGATAATGGTGCAAATGCAGGGAAAATAGTTAGAGAATTGTCAGCATTAGTTGGCGGAAAAGGTGGCGGAAAGAAAGACTTGGCTATGGCAGGTTTACCTAATGCAAATTCTATAGATTTGATATCTAGTGAATATTGTAAGATTGTTCAGGATAACATTATATAGCTAATAAGGAGGCTAAGTATGGATTGTATTTTTTGTAAAATTGTTAAAGGTGAAATTCCATCTAAAAAAATTTATGAGGATGAAAAAGTTTTAGCATTTTATGATGTGAGCCCTCAGGCACCAGTACATTTTTTGGTTATTCCAAAAGAGCATTTTAGGAATTTTAGAGACATTTCTTCAGATAAATTAGAAATAATATCTCATATTTTTAAGGTTATTCAGATTATTGCAGAACAGTTAAAATTAGATGATGGACTTAGAATTGTTAATAATTATGGAAAAGATGGTGGGCAAACAGTAGACCATTTGCATTTTCATGTTTTGGCAGGAAGAAGTTTGAACTGGCCACCAGGCTGATTTTAAAATCATTTTTTTGAAAATCAAAGTATATGGCAGAATACTAGAGTAAAACAGAGATAAGTGTTAGAAATATTAAAAAATAGTTGACAATTTTTATTAATAACGGTATAATTACATAGTAATTGTTATTTACAGGATTTAAATGAACCTGTTTTAGAAAAAATTTATGGAGGAAATGAATAATGTCTACTACAATGGCAAAGCCTGAAACAGTGGAGCGTAAATGGTTTGTTATAGACGCAGCAGGAAAACCTCTTGGAAGAGTTGCCGCTAAAGCTGCTTCTATGCTTCGTGGAAAACACAAAGTTAATTTTACTCCGCATGTTGATTGTGGCGATCATATAATAATAATTAATTGCAAAGATGCTGTTCTTACTGGTAAAAAGTTGGATCAAAAAGTTCATTATTGGCATACTGGATGGATAGGTGGAATTAAAGAAATAAAATACAGTAAGTTAATGAAAGAAAATCCAGAAAAAGCAATGACTTTAGCTGTAGAGGGAATGCTTCCTCATAATTCGCTTGGTAGAAAAATGGCAAAGCGTTTGCGGACTTATGCTACAGAAGAGCATGATAATATTGCGCAAAAACCAGAAGTTTGCGAATTTTAATGGAGGAGGCTAAAATTTATGTATGATTCAAAACCTTATTATTATGGAACTGGTAGAAGAAAAAGTTCTGTTGCTAGGGTTAGACTTTACGAAGGCTCTGGCAAAATCACTATAAATGGTAGAGATATTGATGAGTATTTTGGTTTGGAAACTTTGAAGCTTATTGTTCGACAGCCACTTGGTTTGACTGAAACAATTGAAAAGTTTGATATAGTTTGTAATGTTGGTGGCGGTGGAGTTACTGGTCAGGCTGGTGCAATACGTCACGGTGTTTCTAGAGCATTATTACTTTTCAATCCTGATTTTCGTTCTGCATTGAAGAAAGCTGGATTCTTAACACGTGATCCTAGAATGAAAGAACGTAAGAAGTATGGTCTTAAAGCTGCTCGTAGAGCACCTCAATTTTCAAAACGTTAGTAATTTTTACGTTTGTGAAGTTTTACATATTATGTGTTTCAAAAATCACGATATTTCGGGATTTTTGTGTATTAATTTTTAGATTGTCAAATTCTCATAACACTTTTATTTGCTTTAGGTTAGAATAATGTGTTAAGTGAATTTCAATAAAGAGATAATCAGTTTTGTAAAAGAATTAGATAATTGTGGTTATTATGAAGATATTGGATGGTAGAATTTAGGAGGAAAAATATGGCAAAAATAATTAAAATTGACGGAGAGATAGTTTCTATAGGCACTGATGATGGTAAGATTAAGGAAGTAAAAATTTCAGATTTAAGTTTTGATCCATCTGTTGGTGATGAAGTGGAAGTTTTTGAAAACGAAAATTCTATGATTATTTCGAAAAAGAAGAGTACTAGCGAAGAAAAAGCCAATTCTGGAATAAATATTAATGTTAATAGTTCACCAAATGTTTATGCTGCGAATAACATGAGATCGGTTAGTAAGATTGTGTACTGCTTATTAGCATTCTTTTTGGGTGGAATAGGTGTTCATAAATTTTATGCTGGAAAAACAGGTTTAGGAATTGTATATCTTTTATTCTGCTGGACATTTATTCCTGAATTTATATCATTCATTGAGTTTATAATTGCACTATGTAAACCAGCTGATGCTGATGGTAATATTTTGGTTTAGAGTGTAGTGAAAAGATTTTATGAAGAAGAGTTATTAAGGTGTCGATAACAGTTTATTTGTGGACTACGAAATTGTAATAAAACCAGAAAAATATACAAGCATAAAGGTTATTGCTTATGCTTGTATATTTTTTTATTATGTACATATGTTGACAATACTAAATAAAAAATGTAATATATATTAAGATGTTGTTAAAATTACATAGAATTTATCAATTTTATATTAAATTGTTGTATTTTATAATGTTTTGGTTAAGTGGATTTAATTTTAAATTATATTTTAATACTATTAAGTGAAGAGAGGAGGTTTATATATGAGTATAAATACTTATGATTTGAATGGTGAAGAAAATGTTTTTTTTCAATTGGGGAAATTATATGAAAAATACGGCTATGTTAAATTAAAAATGAGCAAGTTTGAAAAATATAATTTTTATATTAATAATAAGTATTTTTTAAATTCTAGTGGTATGATAACATTTACGGATATTAATGGTGATTTATTAGCATTAAAACCCGATAATACATTTTCGATTGCCAAAAGTTTGAGAGTTGGATTAGACGAAGAAAAAAAAATATATTATCATGATGATGTTTATAGAGTATGCAGAAAAACAAAATTGTATGAGAAGATTATGCAGTATGGAGTGGAATGTATTGGTAATGTAGACTTATATAATTTGTGTGAAGTTGTTGGATTAGCAGCAGATTCTTTGAATATTATTTCTAAGGATAGTGTTTTAAACATTTCGCATTTAGGAGTTATTTTGTCTTTATTGGAAAATTTTGATATTGAAGAAACGCAAAAATTTGAATTGTTTAAATTTATTGAAGGCAAAAATATAAAAGGAATCCAAACAATTTGTGGCATAATGGAAATTCCTGATGACATTGTTGTTCAAATTTTGAGTTTGGTTTCTGCATATGGACCAGTAGAAGTTGTTATTCCTAAACTGAAACAAACTATAACAGATTCTAACGCATTAAGATTTTTAGATGAACTTGAGTTTATTATTAGTGCAGTACAGAGGCAAGTAGAGACTAAAATTATAATTGACATGTCTATAACTATGGGATATATGAATTATTATGATGGCATAATATTTAAAGGATTTGTAAAGGATATATCAAAAAATGTTATTATGGGGGGCCAATATAATAAATTAATGAAAAGTCTTGATAGATCTATTGATGCAGTCGGATTTGCAATATATTTAGATCTTCTAAATATAAAGAAAAATAAAGTAAAACATGATATAGATATTTTTGTTTTATACAATGAAACTGATGATGTTGGTGCAGTTTATGATAGAGTTCGCAGTTTGATTAATGAAGGAAATACTGTTTTGGCGGGGAGAAATGTTGATAGCTCGATAAGATCAAAGGTGGTTATGAATTTTAGTGAGATGTAAAGGGAGGTAATTGATTTGACTGATATTGTCAAAATAGCCTTACCATATGGTGATTATGAAAAGACATTTTTTGATATATTAGATTGTGCTGGATTTTGTTATGATAGTAATTTTGAATTTAAAAAAAACAATAAGAATCAGTTATGTGTATGTTCAGTTAGTCAATTAGATGTAGTATCATGTGTTGAGCGTGGTGCTGTTGATGTGGGTATTGTTGGTACGGATATGTTAATGGAATATATGCCTAAGATTTTGGAATTGATGAAATTGAATATTGGACAGCTATATATAGGAATTGTGGCAAAGAAGGATTTTGAGGATGATATGGGTAGTGTATTAAGAGTAGCTACGAAATTCCCAAATATTGCCATGAATTATTTTTTGAAACAATGTAGAGATATTGATATAATAAAAATGCATGATGTTCCTGAAGTTAGCTTAAATATTGATATGGCAGATGTTGTTTTAGATGTTATAAAATCGGAAGATATTCTTAATAAATATGATTTAAAAATTATTGATACTATTAGTCCTGTTGATTTTCATTTAATATCTAATGTATCATCTTTTCATTTTAAAAATGATGTTATTAGAAATTTTGTCAATAGATTGAAGTTGAATGTTGGAAAATATGATAGATAAATGTTTATTTATGTTTGTTAGAAAAACACTAGGAAGAAATTATATGACTTCCTAGTGTTTTTTTTATTTAAGCAAATTGTAAATATATTATGAACATATTGTAAATTATATATTAAATCTATATGTCAATGTTAATTTGTGTAGTAAAATAGTAAATATCAAGTATGCAGTTAGGAAGTAATAAAAATGAGATTTAGAGTATTAAGAAAATACATAAATGGCATTTTGTCGTTTGGACTGAATACTGATAAGATTAATGGCGATGAATCATCTAAATTAAATGCAATAGGTTCTACTGAAAAAATAAGAAAGTATTATGAGAATAAATGGAATAAGTATTTTGCTAGTTCTAATAAAACAGAAAAAGAATTTGTGTTAGATAAGGGCGATTGGACATCTAACTCAAATGGTATTTTTGGCCTAGGAGAGGGATTTTCCGCTAAAGGTGAGATACAGTGTTCAGACAAAAATAGGAAGTATATTATTAATTTAAATGGCAATAGTATTGGGCACAAAAGAAGCGATGTTTCATATAACAATAGAATTATTAATGTATTAGATAGTTCAAAATGTGAAATAAAAAATGGGATATTGCAGGCGAAAAAAGTTTTAGATAAAGGCGCTGCGATATGTGTTGAGATGAATGGCTTTTTACATTGCAATATGTGTGTGTTTGAAGATAATCATACTAGTTGTAGTGGTGGAGCAATATATGGTTGTGAATTTTCCAATATAAAATTAAACAAGTGTCAGTTTAACAACAATTCAGCAAGTGGATTTGGTGGTGCGATTTTTGTTGGATCGGATGCAATTTTTGAGAGTGTAGATTCTGAATTTGTTGGTAATAAATCTAGTTTTGCACAAGGTGGAGCAGCATATTTTAAGTCAAATTCTGAAGATTTGTTATTTAAGAATTGTACATTTATAAACAATAAATCAGAGGATAAAGGAAAATCTATTTTTATTGGTGAGAAAAACAAATTGTTTTGTTTAAATTGTGATTTTGCCCAAGATGGTTATGATGAGAAGTATGATCAATTAGTTTATGCTCATAATTTGGCAAATGTTGAATTGTCTGATTGTAATATTGTTGATAATAAATTGTTGCAAAAAAATGAGTATGCTTATCTAAAATCATAATATTTTAATATTTTATAAATTGTTTGAAATGCACGAGATTTTGTTTTGGAAATTGTACTTTTGTTTACATTTAGTTGATTGGCAATTTGACTACAGTTCATTTTTTTTACAAAATACATATCTAAAACAGTTCGTTGTTTTTCGCTTAATTCGTTTTTGATAATTGACATCACAATATTTTTTAGATTGGATATTTTTTTTGAATTTGAATTTTCGATTGTTTTTGAAGTTTTTAGCATTTCAGATTCAAATAAATTATCAAAAGATACTGTTTTCATATAATACCACGTGCTTTACAATATTTTGTTATTTGATTATGAACAGAGCATGTGTGCTGATATTCCGATAACAGTAACTTATATTTTTTTGTATTGTTTTTAAATTTTTTTAATGCTATGTAGAGGTTTTCAGCAGTATGTTTATATTCTAGCATTAGTTTTTTCATTTTATCATCTCTTTTCTATTAATTTCAACACGCAATGTGTGTTGTGGTTAAAAGATATCATTAAAAAAAAGGGATGTCAATATAATAAAAATTTTTGTCCCAAAAATGTCGTATTAGTTTATGAAATTATTATTTTGTAAGTGAATAATATGTTTTTGTTGGGAGTATATTTAATAATTTTGTGAGGGATTAATAATGTTTAATGAAAATTTGAGGAAAATGAGAAGAAAGATGAACATAACGCAGGCTGCGCTTGCAAAAAAGTTAGATGTTTCATCAAGCACAATAGGAATGTATGAACAAGGAAGACGTGAACCAGATTCTAGAATGTTAATTAAAATAGCTGAATTGTTTGGTGTTTCAGTAGACTATTTGCTTAGTTCAAAACGTTCTGTTATGTTAACAGAGAGTGTTAATGATTTAGCGGATAGAGTTGAGCATGTTCTACGCGATAAGAATAAGTTTGAAAATTGTGGTGCGAAAGTTAACAATGATACAATTGATTTAATGGTTAAAACAGTACGTGAGGGTATATATGAGGTATTTCAATCTGCGCATTAAGTCGTGATATTGAAATCATTTGAATAATAATTTGTAAATTTAGCCTTCTTATTCATTTAAATTGTTGTATTTTTAAGTCGAAATTTGATAAATTTGACATAATTTTGTAATAAATGTAATAGTATTGTTTTTTTTAACTTGTAATAAATATTTAATGTTGAATAAATTTATATTATAAGAAAATCATATGAATAGTTGGGTATGAAAAAAGTCCTGTAGTAAGGGCTTTTTTTGTTGTAATTTTAGTGGTATATTATATATACAAATAGTATCTATAATAGATTTCAACAAGTTATGGGAAATAAAATGTGCTTGTATAATAAGAGTTTTTAACACTTTCAACAGAGTTTTTAACATCGAAATAATCGAGTTTTCCACGATATCAACTAAGTTTTCAACAATTGGATATTTACATTCTGTATAAAACTTGAACAATTCCCATGAATATAAGGTTTATTTTTTAAAAGTATTATGAAATTTAATGTTGAAAATATTATATGTAAAAGAAATAAATTAGTAAATATATGATTGGAGTATAAAATTTTGTGTATTTGTTAGTTGAAGGAAATAGATATTAATCTATTTTTGAAAAAATATTAAGAATAGGTGCAAAAAAGACAATAACATGGTATAATGTCCGTATAGACGATTGTAGAGATGGTGATTGTTTTGTTGGATTATGTTATATTGGGCAGAAATTCTGTTGAAGAAGCTGTAAAGGCTGAACGTAATATTGATAAATTATTTATAGCTAAAACAGCTAAAGGTGTGAAAAAATTAATCGAAAATGCTAAAAAAACAGGTATTGTTATTAAATATGTCGATTCTTCAAAGTTGAATCAGTATGGAAATAATCATCAAGGTATTGTGGCATTTACTAGTCCAATTCAATATGTTGATGTTGTTGATATACTAAATGTTGCTAAAAGTAAAGAAGAGCCGCCTTTTATTATACTGTGTGATGGGATAGAAGATCCTCACAATTTAGGGGCATTGATTAGAACTGCAGAGGCTGCTGGAGCTCATGGAATTGTAATACCAAAACGTCGTAGTGCATCTGTTACGCCAATTGTTGAAAAAACTTCTGCTGGGGCTGTAAATTCGTTGGTGGTGGCTCGTGTTTCAAACTTGGTTAGTTGTATAGAGTATCTAAAAAAAATGGGTTTATGGATATATTGCGCAGATATGGATGGACAAAGTTGGTGTGAGACAGATTTGTCAGGAGCAGTAGGTTTAGTAGTTGGTTCTGAAGGATTTGGTGTAGGAAATTTGGTTAAACAAAAATGTGATGGTGTAATATCTTTGCCTATGTTTGGGAAAATCAATTCGTTGAATGCTTCTGTTGCAGGGGGAATAATTATATATGAAATTTTAAGACAAAGGAACAATATGAAATCAAAATAAAAGTTAGTTGAAGGGAGATAGAACTAGTGATTAAGAATGATAGTAAGGATAATAATATATCAACACTTGAAGATATGCGTGATGCATTAAGCTCTAAAACTAATGATGATGAAAATAAAAATGAAGTAGAAGAAATTGTTGATAGTGATTCGGAAGTTAGCGAACTAAAACCTGAGGATTTTGAAGAGTTGGAAGCAGAGGTAAGCGAACAAGATCCATTAGATACTACAAAGGATTTTGAAATAGTTAAAA
This sequence comes from Oscillospiraceae bacterium, assembly GCA_902798695.1. Classification (GTDB taxonomy): domain Bacteria; phylum Bacillota; class Clostridia; order Oscillospirales; family Ruminococcaceae; genus RUG12519. The sequence continues at coordinate 532,542 of CADBXK010000001.1, read as the reverse complement.
AAACGGAGAACTATCAGAAAAAGGTGCATGAATTTACACTTGAAGAAAAAAGAGCAAAATTTGAAAAATTTATGTCTAGTTCTAACACTATAACTCAAAATATATACAGCGATTCTAGTGGAACCCGAGGACCTAGCACTTTTCATACTGGTGAATTTTTAAATAAAAATATTAATCAAGAATTAGCAAAATCATTTGAAAAACAGAAAATTACAGAAACTCAAATTGATAGATTTGATAAATTTCAAAAACAACGAGATGAAAAAGTAGAAAAATTTAATAACAAATATAATGTTATACACGGGGCAGAAGTTAGACCTTTATATGGAGTTAATAATGTTAGCGACGATGGGGCTACAGTAGATTCTGATATGTCTATTGATGAAGCTAGTGGAGGTTTTGAATATAGAAATGAAACAGATTTTGAAAATGTCAATAATTATTTGATAAAAGCAAGAAAAAGGACGGGAACGTCTACTTTATTGTTAACGATTTTATTTGTAATATCCTTAGTTTGGCAGTTTGGCGTTTTTAATTATTTTACTCTGCCAGCATATTTGACGGTTGCTCAGCCTTTGTCATATTTGTTTTTAAATCTTGTGTTTTTAATTGGTTCGTCAGTTGTTTTTTTAGATGTATTGAAATCGGGAATTTCGAGTTTATATAAAATAAAGGCCAATTCCGATAGTGTAATATCTATTATGGTTTTGGGAAATGTTTTTCAAAATATACTTTTGTTTTTTTCTGGAAGCGAAATGATAAACAACAAGAACATATTTTTACTAACACCTGTAGTTATTGGATGCATGACTTTTCATAGTTTAGCTAATTATATTACTTATAATAATATTTCTAAAAATTTTCATTTTATTTCTGATAAAAATTCGGATTATTGTTCTGTGGGGATGGCTACCAATGAAGATTTATTATCTGCTTTTTCTAAAGGTAGGAGTGGGAAACGCACTCCCATGGTTGCTTTCAAGAGAAAAGTTGGCTTTTTAACTGATTTTATTTATTATTCTTTTGTTGAAAACATCACAGATACTGTTGGATATTTTTTGGCACCCATTGGTTTGTGTTTAAGTGTTTTGCTTACAATTATTTCTGCAATAGTTTGTGGAAATATATGGATTTCTTTAACTGTTTTTTCTGTTACTTTATGTTTAATTACACCTTTTTCCTTTCTGTTTTCTGCAGTATTTCCATTTTGTTTTGCTCAAAAAAGATTGTTTAAACATAAGTCGACTTTTTTGGGGTGTGATGCAATTGAATTTGGAAAAACCGATACAATTCTTTTAAATGCTAAAGAATTATTTCCAAGAGGTACTGTTAATTTAGCTGGTATGAGAGTTTTTAATGGATATAAAATAGATGATTCTATAATTTGTGCAGCCAGTGTGTTAAATGCTTCTAATAGTGTTTTAAAAGATATGTTTATGGATATACTTTTAGGGAATGAAAAGTACTTGAAGAAAGTGGATACTATATTGTATGAGGATGGGTTGGGAATATCTGCATGGGTTGATGATAGAAGGATAATTATAGGAAATTATGATATGATGATTAACCATAATGTGATTATGCCGTCTATTGGTGAAATTGATCAAATGAATAAGAATAATTGCGAACTAATTTTTGTTGCAATATCTGGGCAGTTAACCGCTGCGTTTATGTATGACATGGGTGTTGATCGTAATGTTGAGATTATATTAAAGTCCTTAGAAAATGAAGGAATATCTGTGGTAATTAAAAGTGTTGATTTTGTTGTTCAGTCAGAGAAATTAGCGGAAAAATTTGATGTTTGTGAGGATTTGTTTAAAATTCTTCCTGCTCAATATCATCAAAGTTATAGAAAACAGACTAGAGATATGCAAAGAGATGGATCGGCAGTGATTTGTAGTGATAATTTTATTTCTTTTGCCAATGCTATAATTGAAGCTAAAAAGTATAGGTTCTTTTCCAGGATTGGAATGGCATTTTCTATTTTTGGAATGTTAGTTTCTATGTTAATATTGGTTTTATTTATAGCAACAAATGCGGTTTATAAATTTTCATCCTTAGGGATAATTGTTCTTCATTTAGCTGTTTTATTAGTTATATTTTGTATGAGTTTAATTGGAAAAAATAAATTTTAATTTATAAATATAAAAGGAATTGACACAATAAAAACGTTTGTCAATTCCGATTTTTTTATTATTTATATGGATTTTTTAATATTGCTCCTGTGTTTCCTGATGTCACCATAGATGCATATCTTGCCAAATATCCTTTGGTTATTTTTGGAGGCTTTGGTTTCCAGTTGAGTTTGCGTCGTTCTAGCTCAGTTGGATCTACTTTTATATTTATTTTGTTTTCTAAAATGTTTATAGAAATTATATCTCCATCTTTAATTAAAGCAATTGGGCCACCCACAGCCGCTTCTGGAGAGACATGTCCTATTGCAGCGCCCCTTGTTGCACCTGAAAATCGACCATCTGTTATTAGTGCAACACTGTCTCCGAGGCCTCGTCCAACAATTGAAGATGTAGGGTTTAACATTTCGCGCATACCTGGACCACCCTTTGGTCCTTCATATCGAATGATAACTACATCACCAGGTAGAATTTTACCTGTATTTATAGCGTTTTGTGCTTCTTCCTCACTATCAAAACATTTCGCAGGACCTTCGTGTACTAACATTTTTTCACAAACTGCTGATTTTTTTACAACACATGAATCTGGAGCTAAATTTCCTGTTAATATTGATATACCACCTGTAGAACTGTATGGTTTATTTGCGGAACGTATTACATTTGTGTTTTTGTTTATGGAATTTTTAATATTTTCTCCTAGTGTTTTTCCAGTACATGTCATAACATTTTTATGTAAAAGATTGAGTTTATTTATTTCGTGCATAACAGCATAAACTCCGCCGGCTTCATCTAAATTTTCCATGAAATGATGTCCAGCAGGGGCAAGATGACATATATTTGGAGTTTTTGCGCTAATTTCATTAACAATATCTAAATTTAAATTTATTTCGCATTCATTAGCAATAGCAGGAAGATGAAGAATGCTGTTTGTGGAACATCCAAGAGCCATGTCAATTGTTAGTGCGTTTTCAAATGCGCTAGTTGTCATTATATCTCTTGGACGGATGTTTTCTTTAAGCAATTTCATAATTTGAAAACCGGTTTTTTTAGCTAAACGGATTCGCTTGGAATATACTGCAGGGATAGTTCCATTACCTTGTAAAGCCATTCCAATTGCTTCGGTTAAACAGTTCATAGAGTTGGCTGTAAACATTCCTGCACATGAGCCACAAGTTGGGCATGAATTTTCAGAAAAGTCTTCTAATTGTTTTTCATTAATGTTACCTACTGAAAATGCTCCCACTGCTTCGCTCATCTCAGAAAAACTAACTCGGCAATTATTAACTTTTCCGGATAGCATTGGACCCCCAGATACAAATATTGTTGGGATATTTAACCTAGCTGCAGCCATTAACATTCCAGGTACATTTTTATCACAATTTGGAACCATAACTAAAGCATCAAAGCCGTGGGCTAACGTCATTGCTTCAATAGAATCTGCAATTAAATCGCGTGTTACAAGGGAATATTTCATTCCACTATGACCCATTGCAATGCCATCACATACAGCAATTGCGGGGAAAGCAGCGGGAGTTCCACCTGCCATTGCAATGCCTATTTTTACAGCATCAACTATTTTGTCTATATTTATATGCCCTGGAACAATTTCGTTATACGAGCTAACTATTCCTATCAGAGGCTTTTGCATTTCTTCTTTTGTGAAACCTAGAGCGTTAAATAGTGCTCTGTGTGGGGCATTTTGATATCCCGATATAATGTCTTTTTTCATGGTTACAATTTAACTCCTTTTTAAAATTATATATTTTACTTATTTATAAAAATTTTATATAATTTAAATTAAATGTGTGATGTAATAGAGAGGGTGGCTCATATTGGATAAAGTTGAATTGATAGATCTATTAAATAGTTTTAAAAATATTTCGATAGACAACCCATTTAGTAGAGGAAATCATTTGGTTGCGAGACATAAAGAAAGCAGGAAATGGTTTGCTTTAATTGCGGAGATTAATGATAAATTAGCTATCAATTTAAAATGTGATCCAATAAAGTCTGATTTTCTTAGAAAGGTAAATAAAGCTATAGTTCCAGCGTGGCATATGAATAAATTGCATTGGAATACAATTTTTGTAAATGAAATCGATATAAATGAACTTAAAGAATTAATTGAAGATAGCTATGAAATTACTAAATAAATAGACCAGGATACAAAGATATAACCTGGCCTATTTTTATACTATTGGTTTAATTTGCCCATTTGAAAACAAAGAGTTAACAAACTATCGCTAATATGGACATTCTCTACAATAACATTATCAAAATTTATCGCAAAATCATAGTGACTAAAATTCCAAAAGCCTTTTATGCCTAGGTCTACCAGTGGTTGTGCTAAATTTTCAGCACTTTCTTGTGGTATACATAATATTGCAACTTTAGGAGAGATTTTTTCGCAAAAACTTTTTAAATCACTAATATTTAAAACATCATATCCAGCAATGTTTTTACCTATAATATCAATATTTTGATCGAAAACACCAACTAAATTGAATCCTTTATCGTTAAAATTCATATAGGATAAAATGGCTTTCCCGAGATTTCCAGCTCCAATTAAAATTGCGTTTGTTTGATGTGAAATGCCCAATATATCTTCTATTTCTTTGTGCAAATCATTAACATTATAGCCATATCCTTGTTGACCAAACTCTCCGAAACAATGTAAATCTTGCCTGATTTGAGAAGCAGTTATTCCAAGCATCTCAGATAATTTTTTTGACGAAATTTTAGTTATATTTTTTTTAATTAATTTACCTAAAAAGCGATAATATCGTGGCAATCTGCGTATAACAGACATTGAGACGTCATTTGATTTAGACATTGTGTTTTATACTCCAAATTAAATTTATTAAAGGGTTTCAGTGGTTTTCATAACATAGTTTCCAAATTCTTTTGTAGTCGCGCCATCTTTTCTACCAGTTATTTTTAATTTTTGTTCTTTAAACATGCAAATATCTAAGGCATTTTCTAATTTATATGCTTGTTCTTGGAATCCTATATGTGATAGCAATAAAACAGATGCACGCAATATTGAACATGGATCAGCATACATATCTCTGCCTTCAGCAACCATTCTAGGAGCAGAGCCGTGGATTGCTTCAAACATTGCATAGCGTTTTCCCAGATTTGCGCTACCAGCAGTTCCAACTCCACCTTGAAATTCAGCAGCTTCATCTGTGATAATGTCTCCATATAAGTTTGGCAAAATGAAAACAGAAAAATCTTTTCTACGATTTTTGTCTATCAATTTTGCAGTTGTTATGTCTATATACCAGTCATCTACTTCAATTTCTGGGAACTCTTGAGCAACCTTTTTACAGTCACGTAAAAAATTACCATCTGTTGTTTTTATAACATTTGCTTTAGTTATTATTGAAACTTTCTTTTTATTATTTTTTCTAGCATATTCAAAAGCCATTCTTGCAATACGCTCTGAACCCTGATGAGTTGTTACTGTAAAGTCTATAGCTAAATCTTCATCTATATTTATTCCGCAAGAACCCAAAGCATAAGAGCCTTCAGTGTTTTCACGGAAGAATGTCCAGTCTATGCCTTCGCTAGGGACTTTAACGGGACGTACGTTAGCAAATAGATCTAGTTCTTTTCTCATTGCAACATTTGCACTCTCTATATTTGGCCAAGGATCGCCTTTTCTAGGAGTTGTTGTTGGTCCTTTTAATATAACATCGCATTCTTTTAACTCATTTAAAACATCATCGGGTATAGCCTTATTAGCTTTAGCACGATTTTCAATAGTTAAGCCATCTATATCTTTGAATTCAACTTTTCCGGAACTAACAGCGTCTGCTAATAAAAATTTAAGAACTCTTTCTGCTTCTTTGGTTATTACAGGGCCTATTCCATCGCCACCGCAAATTCCTATTTTTATTGTATCTAAATTCTTATAATCTACGAAATCTTTCTGTGATTTCATCATTTTGATTCTATCAAGTTGATTTTTTATCAATTTTTCAAAATGATTGGTTGCGTTAGATATTTTTTCCATAATGTTTATCTCCTCTTTATATTTTGAAACCTGTTTTAAGTAAAATAAAACAAATTATACTGCATATTAAATTGTATCATATAAATTAATATAAATCAAAGTATCTTTAATATTTATGGATAATTTTTTACTTAAAACGGTATTTGTTTATTTCATTAAGTATTTCATTTGCATCAAAATTAGAAAAGTTTAAATTTATATGAAATTCATAGCCTTTGGAAAATTTTTTATTGAGTTTATATTTTATTTTTGCCAAAAATGATGAGTTATTATAAAATTCTTGCGATAATTTTAACGCTATAATTTTATTTTTTAATTGTTCCTCATTATTTGAAAAGAGGTAGTCTTTTGGATTAAAGACGCATATGTCTTCAATATGTTTCCATTCTATCAATGTTGGTTTTGAAAAAATATTCCACTGATTGATCAATAAACCTTTACTGTCTATAACCAGAAGCTCTTTTTCTTCATTTTTAAAAATTAATTTATTTAAAATTATTTTAATTAAAAGGGATGTGAACAAAATACTAGCAAATCCAAAAAGTACAATACCAATAATCATAATGACTCTAATAATAAATTTATTTTTAATTCGTCCTCCTCTTGGAAGACGCGCTGCATCTGGCATTTCTTCTGATGGCAAAGTAGCGATATATATACATCCAAGAGTAAACAGGACCGATACTAAGCTTAACGAGGCCAATTTTTTTATGCTAAAATTAACAACAAATCTGTCTTTCATTTTTGTAACATCCTATTTAAAACAAAATTTATGTTTGAGTAGTAATTTTGTTTTGTTAAATATTATTTTTTAGTAGAATATTCTTTCATTTTATCAATGACTTCTACAGCATCATGTTTAGTAAAGAATAATCGTATGCGAAAATTATGACCATTGGATGTAAAACTGGTTAATGTACACGCTATTTTTTCCATAATTGGTAGACTATCATAAAAATCTTTTTTGAGGGTTATGCATATTGAATTATTATTAAAAACTCGCCAAATTGGACCGTTTCTGTTTGATCGTCTCGGATTTACATTATGATATACTGAAGTATATACATCTATACTATTCCAATCTATGAATATTGGCTTAGAAAAAATATACCATTTACTTCGATATATTCCCTTATCATTTATAATTATAGCTTCTTTTTCTTTTTTAAAATAATTTTAAAAAAAAAGTAAACAATAGTATATAACCAATATGAAACTACATAAATAATTCCAATAATAAAAGGAACAAAAACTATGATTTGTTTTAAATCGAACTCACCATTTAATATTTTTAGTATAATAACTGTTGCAACAGATAACAGTATGGGGCCAAAAAACAACGCAAACAAAATTTGTATTACTATTTCTTTTCTATCAAAATAAATTATGAAGTCATCTTTCATTTTTAAAATACACCCCCTTTTTAAATTAAACTAATATATTTAGTAGATTAGTAACAATCATAAATTTCAAAGAATGTAATAAAAGTGATAAACATGTAATAATTCCATAAAAAAATGCTGTAAAACTAAGTTACAGCATAAATAATGGTGGGAGATGATGGATTCGAACCATCGAAGCATAAAGCAACAGATTTACAGTCTGCCCCCTTTGGCCGCTCGGGAAATCTCCCCAATATATAAAATGGAGCTGGTGGACGGACTTGAACCCCCGACCTGCTGATTACAAATCAGCTGCTCTACCAACTGAGCTACACCAGCAACTTATAAAATATCAAGTGCTCAAGTATTATAACATATAGAGTTTATTGTTGTCAACACAAAAATAAAAAAATATTAAAAATAGTAATTTGTCTATTTTTGAATTTCTTGAAATTTTATGATATTCATGATACTATATAAACTGAATTAGTTTTATAGAAAAGGTGTGACAATATGGGTTACGATGTTAAAAATTCTTATGAGAGTCCGTTTTGTACTAGATATGCTAGTAAAGAAATGCAATATATTTTTTCGCCAAATAAAAAATTTAAAACTTGGAGAAAATTGTGGGTGGCTTTGGCTCGAGCAGAACATGAGTTAGGCTTGCCTATTACTGATGCTCAAATAAAAGAATTAGAGTCTAAGATTGATGACATTAATTATGATGTTGCTCAGGAACGTGAAAAATTGGTTAGACATGATGTAATGGCTCATGTTTATGCTTATGGTAAACAGTGTCCAAATGCTGCTGGAATTATCCATTTGGGAGCTACATCTTGTTATGTTGGTGATAACACTGATGTAATTGTAATGAAGGAAGGCTTGTTGTTAGTTCAGAAAAAGTTGATTGGTGTTATATCACTTCTATCTAAGTTTGCTGAAAAATATAAAGATGTTCCATGTTTGGCATATACGCATCTTCAGCCTGCTCAGCTTACAACGGTTGGAAAAAGAGCAACACTTTGGTTAAATGAGTTGTGTATGGATAACGAGCATTTGACTAATTTAATTTCAAACTTAAAATTGTTAGGATCAAAAGGAACTACTGGAACTCAAGCTAGTTTTTTTGAGTTGTTTAATGGAGATAAAAATAAAATTAAAGAGCTAGAAAATAAGATAGCAAACGAAATGGGATTTGATGGGGTGGTTCCAGTTTCAGGGCAAACATATTCTAGGAAAGTAGATTACTATGTTTGTTCTGCTCTTGCTGCTATTGCTCAGTCTGCAATGAAATTTTCTAATGATATGCGACTGTTGCAAAATTTTAAAGAAATTGAAGAACCATTTGAAAAGAATCAAATTGGTTCATCGGCTATGCCGTATAAACGTAATCCAATGAGAAATGAAAGAATAACAGCTCTTGCTCGATATGTTATGGTTGATGTCTTAAATTCGGCATTTACTGCTGGAACGCAGTGGTTTGAGAGAACGTTAGATGACTCTGCAAATAAAAGAATATCAGTTGCAGAAGCTTTCTTAGGAATAGATTCTATTTTAAATATTATGCTTAATGTTTGTGATGGAATTGTGGTATATCCTAAGGTTATAAATCAGCGTGTTATGAATGAACTGCCATTTATGGCAACTGAGAATATAATGATGGCTGCAGTAAAGAAGGGTGGAAATAGGCAAGAACTTCATGAGAAATTAAGAAAACATTCTATTGCGGCGGCGGCAGTTGTAAAACAGGAAGGAAAGAAAAATGATTTAATTGAAAGACTTTGTCAGGATGAGTCTTTTGGATTAAGTAGAGATGAGATTTCGTCAATATTGAAACCAGAAAATTTTATAGGTATGAGTATAAGTCAAGTAGATGATTTTTTGAGCGATGTTGTTAACCCAATTTTAGCAAATTACTCTGATGATCTTAAAATGAATATTGAACTTATGGTTTAATTCTATATAGTAATATAAAACTTGTGAGGAGAAAATCTTTAGAAAAAATTAATTATTTTGTGGATTGATATATAATAAAAATAACCTTAAAGTGCTATACATACACTTTAAGGTTATTTTTTATGATATATTTTTTATTTTTCAAGACTTTTCAATTGATCGATAAATGCACTTAATTCCATTACACCTTTATCGCCTTCTTGATATTGTCTTACAGAAACAGAGTTTAAACTTTGCTCTTTTTCTCCAACAATTAATGTATATGGAATTTTTTGCATTTGTGATTCACGAATTTTATATCCAACTTTCTCATTTCTTTCGTCTATTTCTGTTCTAAAACCGTGAGCCACTAACTGATTTTGAATTTTTTGGGCATATTCAATAAAATGATCGGATATAGGTAATATTCTTATTTGAACAGGTGATAGCCAGAAAGGAAATGCGCCTGCAAAATGTTCAATTAAAATTCCAATAAATCTTTCTATGCTACCAAAAGCAACTCTATGAATCATAATAGGTCTGTGTTTTACGCCGTCACTACCAGTATATTCTAATTCAAAACGTTCAGGTAATTGGAAATCTAGCTGAATTGTTCCGCATTGCCATGTTCGACCTAAGCAATCTTTTAAATGAAAATCAATTTTTGGACCATAAAAAGCACCATCGCCTTCATTTATCTTGTAACTAAGATTTGCTTCATTCATTGCATCTTTTAATGAATTTGTTGCCATTTCCCAATCTTCTAACTCGCCAATATGATCGTCTGGCATAGTTGATAGTTCTAGATGATATTCAAAGTTAAATTTGCTATACATATCATCGATTAGACTAATAATTTTTTTGATTTCATCTTTTATTTGTTCTTTCATTAAAAATATATGCGCATCGTCTTGAGTGAAACATCTAACTCTCATTAAACCATGTAGGGCGCCTGATAGTTCATGTCTATGCACAATTCCTAATTCACCCATGCGTAATGGAAAATCTTTATATGAACGCATTTTTGTTTTATAAACTAGGATACTGCCAGGGCAATTCATAGGTTTAATTGCAAAATCTTGTTCGTCTATAGTTGTTGTATACATGTTTTCTTTGTAATGAGACCAATGTCCACTTTTTTCCCAGAGAGACCTAGATAATATTATTGGAGTGGATATTTCCTGATAACCTGCCTTGGAATGTATTTTACGCCAATAGTCTATTAAAAGATTTTTAACCATCATTCCTTTTGGTAAGAAAAATGGAAATCCTGGGCCTTCTTCCATTAAACTAAACAATTCTAATTCTTTTCCCAGTTTGCGATGGTCTCTGCGTTTTGCTTCTTCCAGCATGGTTAGGTGTTTATCTAAAAGGCTTGCTTTTGGAAATGAAATACCATAAATTCTTTGAAGCATTTTATTATTTGCGTCTGCTCGCCAGTATGCACCAGTTATGCTTGTTAATTTTAATGCTTTAACTTTGCTTGTTGATAGAAGGTGTGGGCCAGCACAAAGATCTAAAAAGTCGCCTTGTTCAAATATAGATATTTCTTCACCCTTACCAGCATGTTCATTAATTAATTCAATTTTATAATCCTGTTTTAAATCTGTCATTAATTGTAATGCATCACTGGAAGAAAGGATCTTTTTTTCTAAAGGAATATCTTCTTTTATGATTTTTTTCATTTCACTTTCTATTTTTGGTAGATCTTCAGGAGTAATTTTAGGCTCAACGTCAATATCATAATAAAATCCATTTTCAATTGCAGGACCAATGCCAAATTTAGCATTTGGATATAATCTCTGAACAGCTTGAGCAAATATATGTGCAGTTGTATGCCAATATGCTTTTTTACCTTCAGCAGAATCAAATGTGCATATTTCAACACTACAATCTTCTGTAATTGGAGTTCGAAGATCGGCTAATTTTCCATTTATTTTTCCGCAACATGCAGACTTATAAAGACTGTTGCTAATAAAATTTGCAATTTCGGCAATTGTAATTCCATTTTCAAATTCATGAATTTCGCCCCTTAAATTTATTTTAGCCATAATTTTTAATCTCCTTTTATATTGTTATAGTATATATTTGTCATGCGAAAAAAGGTGCAATACATTATTTTTTATTTTTTCATGTTCTTTTAGCTCCAATCTAGGATCGTTTGATAATATATTTTCAGCTTCTTTTTTACAAACATTAAGTATTTTTGTATCTTCTATTATATTAGCAATTTTAAAATTTGGCAATCCATGCTGCTTATTTCCAAAAAAATCACCAGGACCTCTTATTTTTAAATCTTCTTCTGCAATTTCAAATCCATTGTTAGTATCACACATAATTTTAAGTCGTTTTTGACTTTCGGGTTTGGTTGCATTAGATACTAAAATACATAAAGATTCAATATTGCCTCTTCCAACTCTGCCTCTAAGCTGATGTAATTGAGATAGTCCAAAAAATTCAGCGTTTTCAATCATAATTGTTGTTGCGTTAGGAACATCTACACCAACTTCTATAACAGTAGTTGAAACTAGAATATCAATTTGACCATTTAAGAATTTTTGCATTAAAATGTCTTTTTCAGAACCAGTCATTTTTCCATGTAGCATTTCAACACTGTAGTCTTTAAAAATATTTTGTTGTAAGTTTTGTGTATATTTTACCACTGATGCTATATTTCGTTCACTATCATCAATTGCTGGACAAACAATATAAGCTTGACGCTGTTTTTGTAATTGATTTTTAATGTATGAGAAAGCACGTGATCTTTTAGAGGAAGGAATATGAACTGTTTTAACAGGAATTCTTCCAGCAGGTAGTTCATATATGTTTGATATATCAAGATCGCCGTATATTATTAATGCTAAAGTCCTAGGTATGGGGGTTGCAGACATAACCAATTTATGAGGAGCATTGCCTTTTTCTGCTAACTTTTTTCGTTGCTCAACACCAAAACGATGTTGCTCATCGGTTATTATGAGACCCAAATTTTTGAAATTGGTTTTTTCTTGAAATAGGGAATGTGTACCAATAATAACATCGATCATACCATATTCAAGTTCATTTTGTACTTTAGATTTTTCTTTTGAACTTAAAGAACCAACAAGGATATTTACATTAATTCCAAGAGGAGTTAGTGTTTTAACAAAAAACTTAAAATGTTGACGAGCTAAAATATCTGTTGGGGCCATAATAGCAACTTGCATTTTTGATTTTGCAAATAAAAACGCCAAAGCAGCAGCAACAACAGTTTTACCGCAACCAACATCTCCTTGAATTAGTCTATTCATTGGAACATTTTTCAAGCAGTCTGAAATACATTCATTTATTACATTGTTTTGAGCATTTGTTAATTCAAATTTAAGATTGTTTAAGAAAGAATCAAGATTTAAATAGGTTAATTTTTTTGTTGTTTCTATTGTGTTTTGCTGTTTTATAAGTTGAATGCCAATTTGCCAATATAATAACTCTTCAAAAATCAAACGCTGCTTAGCTCTATTTAAATGTTGCTCAGATTGAGGAAAGTGAATATTTTTTAGTGCATCATTAAAAGCAATTAGACCATACTTGTCAATTAATTTTTGAGGAAGACAATCTTCTTGGCCATCAATTAAGTTTAAAGCTTGTTTTATGTTAGTAGAAATCATTTTAGAAGTTAACCCTGAAGTTAAGGAATATATTGGAATTAAGCTTGATTCATCGGGATTTATTATCATTGGATTTATAATTTTTTTTGAAATTATGTTTCCTTCAATTTTACCAAAAAATAAATATGTATGTCCAATTTTAAGCGATTTAAAAGCATATATATTGTTAAAAAAAACTATAGCCACACAATTTTTATCAGAATCTGCTCCATGTGAAGTATATATAATCATTTTTCTAGATTTTACATATGGTTTTTCTGATTTTAATATAGTGGCTTTTATGCAGCATTTTTCTCCAATAATAGCTTGTGAAATTTTTAATGGGTTAGAACAATTGATATATCTATTTGGAAAGTGATGTAACAAACTATTAATATCATTTAAACCTAATTTGCTATATAAAGCTGCTCTTTTTTTACCTACACCATTTAGTGAACTAATTGGTAGATTCAATAATGTATTCATTATTCCACTGAAATTATATAATAATAAACTGGTTGATTACCTTTTAACATATTTACTTCAATTTTGTTACCATACTTAGAATATAAACTAGAGTATAATTCATTTGCCTGTTGTTCTAGGACGTCTTTCCCATAAAAAATAGTTATAACATTACTAGAACTATTTGTCATTTTTTTGATCAAACGAAAGCATGTTTTATTTATGTTTTGATCAATGATGCATATTTTGTTGTCTTTTATTCCTAAAATTTCATCTTTTCCTATTTTTTTACCATCCATAAATGAATCTCTTGCAGCAAATGTTACTAATCCAGTTTTAACAGAACTGATTGCAGAAGTCATTGCGAGAACATTTTCCTCCAATTCAACGTCTGGATCATATGAAAGCATAGCTGACATACCTTCAGGAATAGACTTTGTTTGAAGCACAATAACGTTACGGTCGGCTATTCTGGCAGCTTGTTCTGAAGACATAATGATATTTTTATTATTTGGTAAAACTATAATATTTTTTGCTCCAACAGATTGAATTGCATTTAATATGTCTTCTGTACTTGGGTTCATTGTTTGACCACCACTAACAACTTTATTAGCTCCTAGTTCTTCAAACAAATTTACAATACCTTCACCAGCAGCAACCGCAACAAATCCGACTGGAACATTGTTATCAACGGCTACATATGTTTGATTTTTTTTGAATTGATCGGCAGAATGAGATTTTTGTTCGTGTTGTTGACGCATATTGTCAATTTTCATATTCGTTAGCCAACCAAATTTTAAGCCTTCTTGGATTGCATTACCTGGTTCATTGGTGTGTACGTGCACTTTTATTATAGACTCGTCTTCTACAACAACTACAGAATCTCCAATAGATTCCAAATATGCTCGTAGAGATAGGTGGTTTTTATCATTAGTTCTGTTTACTATAAACTCAGTACAGTAAGAAAATTTAATATCAGACTCTGTTTCAGCAACAGGATTAATTAAATTAGCTTTAGGTGCATTTCCTTCTAATTCAATTACTCCATTTCCATCAAAAACAGATTTCATACCTTCAAAAAGAGTTACAAGGCCCATGCCACCTGCATCAACAACGCCGGCTTTTTTAAGAATAGGCAACATATCTGGTGTTTTAGCAAGAGCGTCTTTGGCAGTTTCTAAAATTATTGCAAATGCTTCAGATACATCTTCTGTATTTAAAGTTGCAGCTTTTTCGGAAGCCAATCTAGCAACAGTAAGGATAGTTCCTTCCGTTGGTTTCATAACAGCGCCATAGGTTTCTTTAACACTTTGTTCTAGTGATTTTGCAAGTAGTTGAGTTGTTAAATTTGTTTCGTCTTTTAGTGCGTTTGACATTCCTCTAAAAAACAAAGACAATATTACTCCAGAATTACCCCTCGCACCTCTTAGCATAGCAGAAGCGGTAGTTTTAGCAACTTCACTAACAGTTGGATTGGTTAGAGCTTTTAACATAGTTGCTGCAGAGCTTGCTGTCATCGACATATTAGTTCCCGTATCACCATCTGGAACAGGATATACGTTTAATTCGTCTATTGAGCTTTTTCTGTTAACTAATAGATTTGCACCAGAAATAATTGCATCTCTTAATAAAATTCCATTCATATTATTCGCTCCGTTATTCTTTAATTGAATCAACAAAAATATTTATACTGTTCACATGTATGCCAGTATAATTAAAAATGTTTCTTGAAAGCATAGATTTTATGTTTTTCATAACTTCAGAAATGTTTGATCCATATATTGCCAAAACATGAACATATAAATCTATAGTATTATTTTTTTTGTTGAACTTAATTCTAATACTTTTGTTATTTAACATTTTATTTAAAAGAGTTAGTTTGGTATTATGGGTATAAAAACCTGCAACGCCAAAACAACCATTTATAGTTGTCTTAATTAATGATTTTATATATTCTTTAGAAATATAAATGGAACCAAGGTAATTTTTGCTTATTAACATAATATGTTGCCTCCTTGATTTTTGACTTATACAACACATAATTATATCATACAAATGATAAAAAAAAAAGAAAAATAATCACAAATAAATACATTTCCAATATGAGTCGGAAAATTTTTGTGTTAAATTGTTTTTTATAGAATCATATTTTAAAACAAAAAGTAAACCACTATTTAAATGTGTGATTTACTTTTTAAGGAAACATATTTTAATTTACTTTAACAATTAATTTTATTGCTGTTCTTTTAACACCATTTATTTCAATGTTTGTAAAGGCGGGAATGCATACTAAGTCTAAACCAGCTGTTGCCATATAACCTCTTGCAATAGCAATAGATTTAACAGCTTGGTTTATAGCACCTGCTCCAATGGACTGAATTTCGACTTCATTATCATTTTTAATAAATGCAGAAATTGCTCCAGCTACAGAGTTTGGGTTAGATCCGGATGATACTTTTAAAATATTCACTATTTTCTATCTCCTTTTTATTTTAGATTTATATATACTGAAACACTCTAATAATATATATTTTAACCTATTGATTAAAATAATACAATAGATAATTTAACAATAATTTTAATTAATAGATATTGTTGAAATATTTAAGCATTTACCGGTATTCTTATCTAATTCTATTATTGCAGCATTAAAAATACATTTACAGTCGCGAACTTCGAAACGTGTTGGCATTTTTGTTGTTATTCGTCTAATTATACATTTTGGATCTACGCCTAAAATAGAATCATATGGACCAACCATTCCAACATCTGTTAGTAGTCCAGTTCCATTTTCTAATATTCTAGCATCATTAGTTTGAACATGTGTATGTGTTCCAATAACTGCAGATACTTTTCCGTCTAGATAATATGCTAGAGCCCCTTTTTCTCCGGTAGCTTCGGCATGAAAATCTACAATTACGAATTTAGTATTTATGTTTTTTAATATATTATTTATTGTTTCAAACGGAGAAGAGTTAGTGTCTAAATATGTCTGGCCCATCAAGTTTACAACAGCAATTGAATATTCTCCTTTATCATAAATACAGACACCTTTCCCAGGGCACAAGCGAGAAATATTATGTGGTCTTAAAATATATTCATTTTCGTTTAGCATATTATATATTTCTCGTCGTTTTAAGCTGTGATTACCGCCAGTTAAAATATCACAGCCACTTTCAAATAGATGATTGGCAGATTTTACAGAAATCCCATTACCTTTTGCTGAATTTTCGGCATTAGCAATAACCAAATCTATGTTATTTTCACGTTTAATTTTAGGCAAAAGATTTCTAACGGTATTGCAGCCTGGTTCTGATACAACATCCCCAATAAAAAGAATTTTAATCATTAGATGTTCACCTTATATTTATAAATGTTTTAAAGTTGATAAATTAAAAAATTATATTTTAAATTTAGTTTTGTTCTAAATCTGATTCTAATTTTTCAATTCCTTCTTTTATTCTAGATATTGATTCATTTTTTCCAAGTAAAGCAGCAAGTTCTATACCGCCACCAGGAGTAAATGATTTACCGGACAATGCAACTCTAAGAGGCCATAAAACGCGTCCATTTTTTAAACCTAATGTTTCAATTAGTTTAAACATAGCGTCATGAATTGAATTTTGATTCCAATCTTCGAGTTGTTCTAATATTGGTAAAATTTGTCTTAAAACTTCTAGAGAGTTTTCTTCATTTGTCTTCATTTTTTTGTGAATATATAAATCACAGGTATATTCAGGTAAATTATCTATGAAATTAATTTGTTCTGGAATGTCTTTAAATTTTTCTGTTCTTGTTTTCAACATTTGCGAAAGTAAAGACTTGTTAACTTCTTTTTTGCAAACACTCTTAACATATGGTTCAGCGTGATTCCAAAAATCTTCATCAGACATATTTCTAATGTATTTTGCGTTAATAGCAGTAAGTTTTGGTAAATCGAAAATAGCGGGAGATTTTGAAATGCCAGATACATCGAAAATATCTATTAGTTCGTCTAAACTAAAAATTTCTTCTTCTCCTTTTGGGGACCAGCCTAAAAGGGCTATGTAATTAACTATAGCTTGTGGCAAATATCCTTTTTCTAAAAGGTCTTCAAATGTTGCATCGCCATTTCGTTTTGATAGCTTTTCAACAGCATTTTTCATTACAGGAGAACAATGAATATAAACTGGTTTTTCCCACCCGAAGGCTTCATACAATAAATTATATTTTGGTGTCGACGATAGATACTCACTTCCTCTAATTACATGAGATATTTCCATCAAATGGTCGTCTACAACATTAGCAAAATTATATGTTGGCATACCGTCTGACTTAATTAATATTTGATCATCTAAGTCAGAATTTTCAAATGTTATTTCACCAAAAACTTCATCATTAAATGTTGTTGAGCCTTCTCTGGGCATTTTTTGTCTTATAACATAAGGCAAGCCTGCTTCTAAATTTTGTCTTATTTCTTCAGGACTTAAGTTTCTACAGTGACCATCATATTTTGGAGGAGTTCCAGAAGCTTTTTGCAAATCTTTTAGTTCATCTAGACGTTCTTTGTTGCAAAAACAGTAATATGCATGGCCTTTTTCTACCAATTGTAAAGCGTAGTCTTTAAAAAAAGACATTCTTTCACTTTGAATGTATGGACCAAAATTTCCTCCTACATCTGGACCTTCATCCCAATGAATGCCAGCTTTTTTAAGAGTGCTATATATAATGTCAACTGCTCCCTCAACTGTCCTTTCACGGTCTGTATCTTCAATTCTTAATATAAAATCACCATTATTTTTTTTTGCCAACAAATACGCATATAGAGCGGTTCTTAAATTTCCAACATGCATATATCCTGTTGGAGATGGAGCGAACCTTGTTCTAACTTTTTTTGACATATTAATTACCTTCTTTACACTTTTTATATTTTTAAAATCAGCCTAAACAAATTCCCATTTGCTTAGCGGTTGTTATCATTGGACAATCTAAAGTAATTAGTTTGGCTTTTCCAGCTACATCACTTAGCCTATTGCTTGTAATCTTATTGTTTACCATTGCTACTGCGAGTCCAAATTGTTCATTTTTGGCTAAAGTTGCTGCATATGATCCAAACTGAGTTGCTAAAATTCTGTCATATGCAGAAGGCGAACCACCTCGTTGTATGTGACCTGGTACAATAGTTCTTGTTTCAAAGCCTGTTAATTTTTCTATTTCTTTTGCTATAATATTTGTTGCGGTTTTTTCGCCTAATTCTTTTCTTAATTCCATTCTTTTTTTCTTTTTTATTTTTGCTTCACTTATGCTATATGCACCTTCGGCTACCACGATAATTGAATAATTTTTTCCGTTTTTAAAACGTTTGTTTAGGTGAGATAAAATATTGTTTATATCATAAGGATTTTCCGGTATTAATATTACGTCTGCTCCACCCGAGATTCCTGAATATAATGTCAGCCAACCTGATTTATTTCCCATTAATTCTATTACTATTATTCTTTTGTGACTTTTTGCTGTTGTATGAGCTCTATCTATAGAATCTGTAGCGATATCCACGGCTGTATGGAATCCGAAGCTGATATCTGTTCCCCATATGTCGTTGTCTATTGTTTTAGGCAAAGCAATGATATTTAAGCCTTCTTCTGAAAGTAGATTTGCTGTTTTATGTGTTCCATTACCACCTAAACAAAACAGACAATCCAATTTCATTTTATTATAATTTTTTTTCATTTCTGATACTTTATCTATATTATCTTCTTCAACAACTTGCATAAGTTTAAAGGGAGTTCTTTTAGTGCCTAATATAGTTCCACCCAGTGTTAGAATATCAGCAAAATCTTTTTCTGTTATGGTTCTATATTTTCCATGTATTAGTCCATGATAACCGTCTAATATTCCCACAATTTCTATTTTGTTTTTAAATAGGCGATATAATGATTTAGAGATTGCTCTTATTGTCGCATTTAAACCTGGGCAATCTCCACCACTTGTTAATATTCCTACTCTTTTAACCATATGTATCATCACCTTTTTAAATTTGGAAATTTATTATTTGTTGTTTCGAATTAGGCTCATAGTATATTTTGCAATCATAAGTTCTTCATTTGTTGTAATTACACATACAGGAATTTTTGAATTTTTTGAGCTTATAATTCCTTCTTTACCGTTTATGGTTTCAGCATTGGTAGAATCATTAATATCTATTCCAAAAATTTTCAGATTATCACAAACCAACTTACGCAAAATATTACAATTTTCTCCAATACCACCAGTAAATATTATAGCATCCATACTATCCATGGCGACTGCACAACTAGCTATATTTTTTCTTATGCTGTGAGATAACATATCTACTGCTAATTTTGCTCTTTCATTTCCTAAATCTGCAGCATTTTTTATATCTCTATAGTCATTGCTAACCCCAGATATACCCAACAATCCTGATTTTTTGTTCAATATTTTATACATTTCTTGAGGACTGTAGTTCATCTTTTCCATTAAAAAAGTAATACAAGAAGGATCTATGCTTCCTGATCTTGTTCCCATTAATACACCATCTAGAGGAGTTAATCCCATAGTTGTTTCCACAGATTTTCCTTGATCTATTGCACAAATAGAAGAACCATTTCCTAAATGACAACTAACTAATTTTAAAGATTGTAATGGTTTGTTTGTTAGTTCAGCAAATCTTGTACTAACATACTTATGAGATATCCCATGAAACCCATATTTTCTTATGCCGTATTTTTCATATGTTTCGTATGGGAGTCCATACATGTATGCTTTTTGTGGAATTGTTTGGTGAAATGAAGTATCAAAAACAGCTACCTGTGGAATTGAATTATCGAAAGTTTCTTCAGATGCTTTAATTGCTTGAACATGAGCAGGATTGTGGAGCGGGGCAAGGGGAGAGAGAAGGTAAATTTCTTTCAAAACGTCATCTGTTATTATAACAGGTTCTTTAAATTGATCGGTCCCCTGAACTACTCGATGGCCTATGGCATCAATTTCATTTAAATTTTCAATAATTCCATATTTTTTGTCAATTAACAGTGCAGCTATGATATGAAAAGCATCTATATGTGACTTTATTTTCATGTTAGATTCGAATAGCTGATCGTTGCATGTTCTATGCGATACAAATCCGTCTATTCCTATTCTTTCACATATTCCTTTAACTAAGGTTTGATTATTATTCATATCTATTAGCTGATATTTTAAAGACGAACTACCAGCATTAATAACTAAAATTTTCATAAAATATCCTCTTAAAATTATTGTATATTCTGTATAATTTTAACTGGATAAAAATTAAATGTCAATACTACAATTTAAAAATTAAGTGTTGTTAGAATTCTTAAAATATAAAAAACATCCAACAAGTAAGAGATTATCTTAATGTTGAATGTTTTTTATATTTTAATTTTAAAATTTTGAATTTTAAAAAAACAAATTATTCATTATCTACTTTGTTCATATGTTCAATTAAAGTAAGAACTTTGTTACTATAACCCCACTCGTTGTCATACCAAGATACTAATTTAACAAAGTGATCATTTAACATAATACCTGCTTTTTCATCAAATATTGATGTATGTGGATCTCCAATAAAGTCGGAAGAAACAACCATATCACTTGTGTATCCTAAAATTCCTTTTAGTTCATTTTCAGAAGCACTTTTAATAGCTGCACATATTTCATCATAATTTGTTGATTTTTCTAAGCTAACAGTTAAATCTACAACGGAAACATCTAATGTAGGAACACGCATAGACATACCTGTTAATTTTCCACTCATTTCAGGAAGAACTAAAGCACATGCTTTAGCAGCACCAGTTGATGAAGGAATTATATTACCTGCAGCAGCACGACCACCTCTCCAGTCTTTCTTTGAAGGACCATCTACAGTTTTTTGAGTTCCTGTTGTTGCGTGAACTGTAGTCATAAGACCTTCTTTTATACCAAAATTCTCATGAACCACTTTAACCAATGGAGCAAGGCAGTTAGTTGTGCATGAAGCATTTGAAACTACTTTCATGTCTTTAGTGTATTTATCTAAGTTAACACCGCAAACAAAAGTAGGAGTGTCTTTATCTTTAGCAGGGGCAGAAATAACTACTTTCTTAGCTCCTCCATTTAGATGAGCAGATGCCGCTTCTGTTGTGCAGAAAACACCAGTAGATTCAACAACAAATTCTGTGTTACAAGAACCCCAAGGAATATCTTTAGGATCCATTTTGTCGAAAAATTTTACTTCTTTTCCATTAACGATAATAGAATTTTCAGTGTGTGAAATTTCTCCATTGAATCTTCCATGAACTGAGTCATAGCGTAACATATATGCACAATAATCAGGTGTCATGAAAGGATCGTTTATTGCAGTAAATTCAATGTTGGGATTGCTTAAACCAGCGCGAAAAACTAAACGACCAATTCGGCCAAAGCCATTTATACCAACTTTAATAGTCATTATAAAAACCTCCAAAATATTATACTAATATTTAACATTATAAACTAAATTTATTTTAGTTACAAGTTTTTTTAAATATTTGTTTAGATGTATAATGTCTATTTAATCAGGTGATGTAGAATTAAAATTGTTTTGACAAGTAAAATTAATTGATATATAATATTCTAGAGTTATTTTTAATTATTTCTTAAAAAATTTTTTAATTATTTTAATTTGTGGTAAATAATTTTGGTTTTTGAGTGATTGGAGCGATCAATGGTAGAGCAAAAAACTAAATATGCAATACAACAATATTATAACGGACTTAAGACGCCGGTTTTTTTATGTATGGATAGAGATATTGTTTGGTATAATATTGCTGCCGATGAGTTAATTAAAGATGCGAATTTTAGAAACTGTATAATGCAGATTAGTAACCCGTCAGATGGAGAAGAAGTGCAGTATGTAACATGTGGTGGATTTCAATATAAATTATTGGTTCGGTCTTGTGATGAGGATTTTTTTGTTGAAGTTATAGAAATAAGAAATTTGAAATCAGCAGTTTGTGCATATGAAGTTATTGGCGGCATTGAATCTATGGAAAATACTGTCAGAAAATCAGCGCATCAAATATTTCAATCGGTAGCTTCTTTGAGTGATATTTTTGAACAATTGGAGCAACATAATGTTCTTGAACATCTTGATAATATTTCAGATGGAACATATGGAATATTGAGAGCAGCTAATTTATATTACGAGTATAATTTGTTATTAAAAAATAAATTAGACTTAGAAGTAGTAGATATATTTAATGAAGTGGAGGCGCTTTGTTCGTCTGTTAAATCGATAATGAATAAATCTACAACATCATTTACATGGTCTATACCGGAGAAAAAGCTATTTTGCAATGTGGATATGCATAAACTTAGTTTTGCTTTGTTTCATTTAATTTGTAATTCATATTGTTTTACATCTAGTAAAAATGAAATAAAACTTATAATGGATAATGTAAAAGATGAGTATGTTCAAATACAGTTGGTTGATAAAGGTTGTGGGGTGTCATCTGAAAATTTAGATAGAGTTTTTGAGCCTTTTTATTCATATAATCCGTTGACTGGAGATATTGCTGGATGTGGACTGGGACTTACATATGCTAATGAATTAATTGGTAAGTTGGGTGGAACTTTGAGCTTTAATTCTTCAGAAAATAAAACTGTTGTGTCTATTATGATTCCGGTTCAATTTGTTTCAGATTCCATGGATTTGTCTTCTGATATTGTGAAATACGGAGTAGGTAAGTATGATCCTATGGTTTCAACTATGGTTACTCTGGGAAACAATTCAAAACATTAGAGGTTGTGTAAAATAAAAACCTATTTATATAACTTAATTTTTTTGTTATATTTTGTTGGTTTTTATTTTTTGTTTGTGATATTAATAAGAATTTTATAGGAGGATATTTTAATGTCAGTTAAGTATATATTTGTTACTGGCGGGGTTGTTTCAGGTTTGGGAAAAGGAATAACTGCTGCTTCTTTAGGAAGATTGTTGAAAAATAGGGGTTATAAGGTTACAATTCAAAAGTTTGATCCATATATAAATTTGGATCCAGGTACAATGAGTCCATATCAGCATGGAGAGGTTTTCGTTACAGAAGATGGAGCAGAAACAGACTTGGATTTAGGGCATTATGAGAGATTTATAGATGAAAATTTATCAGTTAATTCTAATATCACCACTGGTAAATTGTATTGGAATGTTATAAATAAAGAAAGAAGAGGGGATTACTTAGGTAATACTGTGCAGGTTATACCACATATAACAAATGAAATAAAGGACAAAATATATAGTGTAGGTAGGTCTAGCAATAGTGATATCGTTATTACAGAGATAGGCGGAACCGTTGGAGATATTGAAAGTCAACCGTTTTTGGAAGCTATCCGTCAAGTTGGTATTGATAATGTCGGAGATGTTATGTATATACATGTTACTTTGGTGCCAACTGTGCCTGGTTCATGTGAACTAAAGTCTAAACCAACTCAACACTCTGTTAAAGAGTTGCTATCATTGGGAATAAAGCCAAGCATCATAGTATGTAGAAGTGATTATAAGATTCCTGAAGAAATGATACATAAAATTAGTTTATTTTGCAATGTTAAACCTGAAGATGTTATACAAAATTTAACAGCTGATACTTTGTATGATGTGCCTATAATGCTTGAAAATAATGGATTAGCTGAGAGAGTTTGTCATCATTTAAATATAGAAAATCGTGAGCCTGACCATACCAAGTGGATTGATATGATTAATAAAGTAAAATCAGCCAAATCTGAAGTAACAGTAGGGTTAGTTGGAAAATATGTAGAGCTTCCAGATGCATATATATCTGTTGCTGAAAGTTTACATCATGGGGGTATACAAAATAGTGTTAATGTCAAAATTAAATACATAAGTTCTGAGGATATTGATAAAAATGCGATAGAAAGTGTTGTTGATGGATGTGATGGTGTTTTAATTCCTGGTGGATTTGGTGAGCGTGGAGTAGAAGGAAAGATAGAAACAATTAGATTCTGTCGTGAAAATAACATACCATGCTTTGGAATTTGTTTGGGAATGCAAATGATGGTTGTTGAATATTTAAGAAATGTTAGTGGGATTTCTGATGCAAATTCAGCTGAGTTTGATGAAGAGTGTGAGAACAAAGTCATAGATATAATGGAAGATCAAAAAGAAATAACTAAAAAAGGCGGAACTATGCGTTTAGGAGTATATCCTTGCAAAACTCAACCTGATAGTGTTTGTAGGAATGTTTATGGAGAGGAATTGATATACGAAAGACACAGACACAGATATGAAGTTAATAATGCTTATAGAAAGTTTTTGGTTGAATCTGGAATGAAGCTTTCTGGTATATCTCCTGATGAAAAATTGGTTGAAATTGTTGAGCTTCCTTCTCATCCTTGGTTTGTTGGAGTTCAATTCCATCCAGAGTTTAAGTCCAGACCAAACAGGCCTCATCCTTTGTTTGTTGATTTTATTAAAGCAACCTTAGATAATAAAAAAATATAAAAAAATAGTGTATTGTTAGAATGATTTTTG
Organism: Oscillospiraceae bacterium; assembly: GCA_902798695.1. Classification (GTDB taxonomy): domain Bacteria; phylum Bacillota; class Clostridia; order Oscillospirales; family Ruminococcaceae; genus RUG12519. The sequence goes on along the minus strand of CADBXK010000001.1, from coordinate 507,460 downwards.
ATAACATTCAGCAATACACATTTTTTATATAATTTCAAAATCAATTTTGCCAGAATTTACATTTGCCATGGTACACGTAATTGATACGTTTTGACCTATTTTGTAGCTATGGCCAGTTTTTAAATCGATCAATTTTGTGAACTGATCGAACTGATAGTTACCTTTTAAAGTTTCAATTCTAACAAAACCTTCAATTGTATTTGGAAGAGTAACGAACATGCCATTTTTTATAATTGAAGTTATTACTCCATTAAATTGTTTGCCTATATGGTTTTTCATATATTCAGCTTTATAGCAATCTGCAGTGCTTCTTTCAATCAGCATTGCACGTTTTTCTGTTTCGGTTATATGCTTTGACGCTTCAGCAACGAACTTCGAGTAATGTTTTTTTATAATTTTAGAGGAATCTTTTTTGTATAAGTAATCAGTTAAAATTCTATGGATTGTTAAATCAGAATATCGTCTTATTGGAGATGTAAAGTGTGTGTAGTTGTCCAATGCTAGACCATAGTGTCCCACAGCTGAAGGGGAATATCTAGCTTTTGCCATAGATCGCAATATATGTATATTCATTATTGGAAATAAATCTGTATCTCGAGTTTGTTCTAGCAGATCAGATATGACTTTAGGTTTTAATTTTGGTTTTATGTTTTTACTGTCCAAACCTAATTTTTCTGATATTTCTTTTAACGCGAGAACTTTTTCATCACTTGGGCGTTCATGAATTCTGTATACAAAAGGTATGTTGGCTTCTTTTGCTAAAGTTGCTGCTGCTTCGTTAGCCAAAAGCATAAATTCTTCGATAATACCTTCAGATATTCCTTGAACTCTTTTTTCAATATTTTGGGTAAAATCATGTTCATCTAAGATTATTTTACTTTCAGTAGTTGAAATTTGAGGAGAACCGCGTTTGATTTTATTAGCCTTTAATATTGTATATAATTCTTTCATAAGTAATATAGATGGTAAAACATCTTTATATTTTTTTGTTAAATTTTTATTTTGATTTTTTCCTAATATTTCATTTATTTCTCTATATATCCCTTTAATTTTTGATTTTATTATAGTCTTTTTAAAATCAAAATTAATTATTCTTCCGTTGAAATCAACGTCAATTAAAGCTGAAAAAGTTAAACGCTCAACATTAGGGTTTAAAGAACAAATACCATTAGAAATAGATGGTGGAAGCATAGGTATAACACGATTAGCGTAGTATATCGATGTACCTCTCTTATATGCTTCAATGTCCAGAATACTTTTAAATGGGATATAGTGAGACACATCAGCAATGTGAACTCCTACATGATAACAATTATTTGATTTTTCAATAGAAACAGCATCGTCTAGATCTTTAGATTCCTCACTATCTATTGTGAAAATTATTTTATTAGTTAAATCGAGACGGTTTTGTTTAATTTTTTTTGTAATTTTGGTTTTGGATATTTTTTCAGCTTCATTTAACATTTTACTAGGAAATTCTATATTTGCACCGCTAGATTCAACTATTGCGTTAGCGCAAACGGAAGCTTTTTGAGAACTGCCGCAATTTGTAATTATATTACAAATATGCATATTGTGTTTGTTTCCTCTTTTGCAAATTTTAGCTATAACTTTGTCATTTGCTTTAATAGGACACTGATTATTTTTGCTAACTAACATTAGTTCAGATGTTAAGTTGTCTGGACTAACGTAGTATTTTGACTTCTTTTTGACAATAATTCCTGTGAATTTGCAGTTGTTTTTTTTATATATTAATTTTACAGCGCCCTCTTCAGATTTGCCGGAGATGTTTTTGTTTGGTGCAATAGGGTGCATAAGAACCAAATCGTCTATCATAGCGCCTTTTAAAAATTTTCCAGGTATAAAAATCTTTGCTTCATCAGATAATCTTTGAGCAAAACCGAATTTTTGGCAAATTTGTATTATTTTAGCACGATATAAGCCTATGGTTGTCGGATTGTAGAACATGTTTTTATGTTTAACAATTAAACCTTCTTCTTTAAGCAATTGTAAGCATTTTTCTAGTTCTTTTTTATTTTTTATACCTGTGTATGTTTTTAAATTTTTAAAATCTAAAGCTTCTTTATTTAGTTTGGATAGAATTTTATTTTTTAACATTTTTTTCATTGAAAATCTCCGTTTCATATTTATAATAAAACAGCAAAAAACCCGTGAAAAGCCTCACGGGAAATCTACAAATCTAAAAAATTAATTGGCAAAAAACGCTTCAAAAACATTAGCCAAGATCGTAATTATAAAAAATACAACTGCAAAAAATGTTGTAGCACGTTTCAATTTAGCATCTTTTGTTCTATCACCTGAAGTATTCAAAAAAGAACCCGAACTTCCACCTTGTATTGAACCAGAAAGGCCATTTTCTTTTCCTTCCTGTAATAATACTACTGTTACCAAAAAGAAAGCCGATATAATTAAAGCAATGCCACCCACTATTTCAAATATTGACATATACATAACCTCCAAACCATAAAAAACGATCCAATTAACATTACAATGATATCATAATACAAAAAAAAATGCAAGACATTTATTAATATAAATAAAAGTATAAGTTATATTTAAAGAAAAACAAAAGAATATTTGTTAAAAATATGATAAAAATATTACTGATGAAAATTAATTTTTTTGCGTTTGTAAAATTAATTTGAGTCTTTGCTGTTTAGAAAAAGTCTAAACAGCACTTTTATTTTTAAAGTTTTAGTTGATATTCTAAATCATCTGATTTTGGAGTAACGCCACGAGCAGGAAGATTTTTGGTTCTAAATTTGTGAGAGTTATAAATATCTCCGTCCTTATATGTTTTTACATTTTCAACAAAACAGTCTTTGTTTAATTTTATAACGTTAACACCCTGTGATGTCCTTGTTGACTTTATAGATATTAGTGCAGAATCTATAATCAAATATCTTTTGTTGTTGGATATTATTAAATACTCACTGGATGTTTGTTCAAAAAATAATTTACATACTGGCGATATATCAGAATATGCTTTGGCAAGTTTTTTTCGGTTAGTTTTTGTTTGATATGAAGATAGTGGAATCTTAGCAAGCTTTCCGTTTCTAAAGAAAAACAAAATATTTCCAGAATAGTCTTTAGTTGCTATCATACCTATTATTTTTTCGTCATTTTCGAAATTAAGTTTGGCCGGAACATATTCGCCCAACGAACTAGCTTTAGAGTCTTTAAAAGCAGATAAATTTGTTTTATATACTTGACATTTATCGCTGAAAAACAACAAATCCGTATTATTTGTCACATTGAGATGAGTAACTATTTTATCATTTTCTTTCAGTTTTTGCTCACTATTTAATCTTAGCGAATTAGGCAATATTTTCTTTAAATATCCATCTTTGGTTAAAAATAGGTTTACAGGATGGTCGGATATTTCATTTTCATTAAATGTTTCATCTTGTTCAACATTATACAAAAACATAGTTTTACGAGGTTGACCATATTTTTTGATTATTTCTCTTAATTCATCACATATTATTGAATTAATTTTATTATCACTTTTTAAAATATCTGATAATGTTTTGATATCGTTTTCTAATTCATCTTTTTCGTAAACTCGTTTTAATATATATTCACGGTTTAAATTACGTAATTTGATTTCGGTAACATATTCAGCTTGAATTTTATCTATTCCAAAACCTATCATCAAATTAGGAACAACTTCGCTTTCTTCTTCTGTTTCACGAATAATTTTTATTGTTTTGTCTATATCCAATAAAATTTTGTTTAAACCTTTGATTAGGTGTAATTTTTTTTCTTTTTTATCTAATTTAAACTTAACTCTTCTCTTAACACAATTATATCTAAATTTTTTCCATTCTTGAATTATTTCTTTAATTCCCATAACTTTTGGGGAACCGTTAACTAGAATATTAAAATTACATGCATATGAGTCTTCAAGAGGAGTGTATTTAAATAGTTTCAGCATTAATTTATCTGGATTTGTTCCGCGTTTTAAATCTATTGTTAGTTTTAAACCATTCAAATCAGTTTCGTCGCGGATATCAGAAATTTCTTTAATTTTATTTTGTTTGATAAGATCAACTATTTTTTCAATTATTGCTTCAACAGTAGTTGTATATGGTATTTCAGTGATATCTATACAATTATTTTGTTTATCAAAGCTATATCGGCTACGTATTTTTATGGAGCCTTTACCCGTATTATATATTTTATTTAACACAGAATCATCTTTAATTAAAAAACCTCCACCGGGAAAATCTGGTCCTTGAAGCGTTTCTAATATATCAAAGTTTTCATCTTTTATTAAATTGATTGTTGTTTCACAGACTTCTTTAAGGTTAAAAGGACATATGGACGATGCCATAGAAACTGCTATTCCAACATTAGAATTTACTAGAATCGATGGAAATTTTGTTGGCAAAAGAGAAGGTTCGGTAGTTGTATTATCATAGTTTGGAACTAGGTCGACAGCATTTTGTTCAATTTCATTAAAAAGTTCATTACAAATAGGTGCGAGCTTGGCTTCAGTGTATCTGGAAGCAGCGTATGCCATGTCTTTGGAATAAAACCTACCGAAATTACCTTTACTTTCCACATATGGATGTAACAGTGCTTGATATCCTCTAGATAGACGTACCATAGTTTCATATATTGCAGAGTCTCCATGAGGGTTAAGTTTCATTGTTGCACCAACAATATTTGCACTCTTTGTCAATTTTCCATTTAAAAGGCCCATTTTATACATAGTGTATAATAGCTTTCTATGAGATGGTTTGAATCCATCAATTTGAGGAAGTGCCCTAGAGAGGATAACACTCATTGCATAAGGCATATAGTTTTTTTCCAATGTCTGAGTTATTGGTTGGTTTTCAACTATACCCGCACCTTCAATATATGTATTATTCATTGATACAGATTTACGATTTTCAAATTTTTTCTTTTTCATATTTTTCTCCAAAACGTAATAGTTATGAAATGTCTGCTTGACTTATATAATTTGCTCCAAATTCAGAAATAAAATCTTTTCTGCCTTGTAAATTGTCTCCAAGCATAAGATTAAACATATCAGAAGTTTTTTCAGCTTCTTCTGGAGTTACTTTAATCAAACGTCTTGTTTGAGGACACATTGTTGTTAGCCACATCATATCAGGTTCATTTTCACCAAGACCTTTAGATCGGCTTATATCATATTTTTCGTTAGTTTTATCTAATTTACTTAAAATATTAACTTTTTCCTGTTCGTTGTAGGCAAAATATGTTTTGTTTTTTGTTTTTATTTCGAAGAGAGGTGACTGAGCAATATATACAAAATCTTTTTGAATTAAAGTGGGCGTTAAACGATAAATCATGGTTAATATTAACGTTCTAATTTGAAATCCATCAACATCCGCATCTGTACATATTATTATCTTATTCCATTTCAATCCATCAATATTAAACAATGAAAGTTCTTTGTTTGCTTTAGATTTTACCTCAACGCCGCATCCAAGCACTTTTATTATGTCCCTAATTATATCATTTTTGAATATTTTATCATAATCTGATTTAAGACAATTTAATATTTTGCCACGCACAGGAATTATTGCTTGAAAGTTTGCATCTCGACTTTGTTTACAAGCTCCTAGTGCCGAATCTCCCTCAACAATATATAGTTCTCTTAAACTTTTATCTCTAGTTCTGCAATCTACAAATTTGTGAACACGGTTTACCATATCCACACTTCCGAGAAGAGTTTTTTTCAGGTTTAATCGAGTTTTTTCAGCTTTTTCTCTGCTTCGCTTATTTATTAAAATTTGATTTGCTATTTTTTCGCTCTCTATAGGATTTTCTATAAAATAGACTTCTAAATGATGTTTTAAAAAATCTGTCATAGCTTCATATATAAATTTGTTTGTTATAGATTTTTTAGTTTGATTTTCATATGAAGTTTGTGTTGAAAATGATGATGAAACAAAAATTAGGCAGTCTTCAATATCTGAAAATGTTATTTTGCTTTCGTTTTTATTATATTTATTATTTTTCTTTAAAAAGCTATTAATTTCAGAAACAAAAGCTTGTTTTGCAGCTCTTTCTGGAGATCCTCCATGTTCTAACCAGCTAGAATTGTGATAATATTCCATCAGTTTTACACGATTTGAAAATGCAAATGCGCATGATAGTTTAACTTTATATTCTGGTTTATCTGCTCTATCACGACCTTTGCGTTCAGAGTTGCAATAGATGACCGAAGAAAGAGCATTGTCTCCAGCTATTTCTTCAACATAATCTTTTATTCCGTTTTTATAGAAAAATTCTTGTGTTTTTTCATTATCTTTATATATAAAAGTTAGACCACTATTTACAATTGCTTGGCGTTTTAATACACTTTCAAAATATGCGGAAGGGATCATTATATCTGTAAAAACTTGAATATCTGGTTTCCATTTTATCTTAGTGCCTGTTTGTTTTCTAGATGTTTCTTCAGATTTTAATCCACCAATATTTTCTCCATGTTCAAAATATAGTGTAAATTTTTTCCCATCTCTATATATTTCAACATCCATATATTCCGAAGCATATTGCGTCGCACAAAGACCTAAACCGTTCAATCCTAATGAATATTCATAATTTTGAGCATTATTTGTGTTATATTTTCCGCCGGCATATAGTTCACAAAAAATAAGTTCCCAGTTGTATTTGTTTTCTGATTTATTAAAATCTACCGGAATTCCTCGGCCAAAGTCTTCTATTTCTATTGATCCATCGTCAAATTTAGTAATTTTAATTTGATTTCCGAAGCCTTCACGTGCTTCATCTATTGAATTTGATAAAATTTCAAATACAGAGTGTTCGCAACCTTCCAGACCATCTGATCCAAAAATAACGCCAGGACGTTTTCTAACTCTGTCTGCGCCCTTTAAAGATTTAATGCTGTCATTATTATATTTTCTATTTGTAGACATAATTTATAAATCCTATTCTAATTATATTGTGTATTTTTTTATATTTTTATTTAATATTAATAGTTTACTATTTCTACTTTTTCTAAAATCACTTCAGGATCTGGGGTAGACTTTTCACCTGTTGCAGACATTTCTGAACTTTTTGGGCAACTTGCAATTTTCTTTACAATATCTTGTCCCTCAAATGTTTGACCAAAAACAGTATACTGCATGTCTAGACCGGGATATCCTCCAACTTGTTTATAGGTGTTTTTAACGCTGTCGGTATATTCTAATGTTATTTTTGAACCTTTTTGTTTATATTGTTGATTTACTGTTTGAGATATTTTGTCAAAATCTGCCTTTTTTCCATTTTCACTAGACACTATATAGAATTGACTAGATTGTCCAGATGTTTGACTATTTGTTCTGGCAGCACACAACGCACCATTGTAATGGTGAAGGGACTGGTTTAATTCCACATTAAATCCACTGCCATATATGCTATCGCTATTTCCACCACTTTGAATCATGAAATCTTCTATAACCCTATGAAAAGGTACGTTATTGTACTTTCCTTTTTGAGCGAGACCTATGAAATTTTGCACTGCTTTTGGAGCAACTTGAGGAAATAGTCTGCATTTAATTATACCGTAATTTTTTACATGAAAAATTGCTATTTGTTCTCCTTTTTCTGGTAAAGCGAGTTGATTTTCAATTTTTCCTTCTGTAACTAGAGAACTGGCCACTGCTGTGTCCTTGGAACTTGCCGAAGATTTAGAACTAGACGAAGATTTTTGGGCATTTGAACACCCCGTAATAGAAAAACAAATTAAAATTGAAATGCCTATTAAAACATATTTATACATTTTCATAAATTATTACTCCTAACTTTTTAAATTTATTTTTTTAATACAATTCGGCTACCTTGTCTTGTTTCTTCAACTAAATATCCTAATTCTTCAATCTCATTACGCAAACTATCTGCAAGAGAAAAATCTTTGTTTGCTCTTGCAATTTTTCTTTTTTCAAACAGGTCTAAAACTTCTTGAGAAATTTTATTATTGTTATTTTTATGAGTTACGATTCCTAACACACCTGTTAATTCTTCAAATAAATTTTTTATTAACTCCAAATGTTCCTTAGAAGTTGGAATAGTTCCAGAAACATATTTGTTCATATCTCTTATAAATTCAAAAATTACAGAGATTCCGTCAGCTGTATTAAAATCATTATCCATAACTTTAATGAAATCATTTCTATATTTTTGAATGAGTTGTTGGTCTTCGTGTGAGACATCACCTTTTGCAGAATTGTTTATTATAAATGATAAGTTTTCTTTGAATGTATACATTCTATTCAATGATGATTTGCACTGCTTTATTACTTCTTCAGTATAATTGATTGGTGTTCTGTAGTGAGCTTGAACCATTAAGTATCGTATTGGTTCGTAACCATGCTTTTCAGCAACTTCTCTAACTGTAAAAAAGTTACCTTTAGATTTAGACATTTTTTCATTATCTATGTTTATATAACCATTATGCATCCAATAATTTGCAAACTGAACATTTGTTGCACATTCACTTTGAGCAATTTCATTTTCGTGATGTGGAAATATTAAATCTTGACCGCCGCAGTGGATATCTATTGTTTTGCCCAAGAAGGTTATTGCCATAGCAGAACATTCAATGTGCCAACCAGGACGACCGTTTCCCCAGGGAGATGACCAATATGGTTCACCTGGTTTAGATTTTTTCCACAAAACAAAGTCTAGAGGGTTTTGTTTTGACGAATTAACTTCAATTCTTTTTCCAATTAATAAGTTATCAATTGGCATATGTGATAATTTACCATACTCTTTAAAGGATTCAGTTTTAAAATATACATCTCCGTCAGATAAATATGCGTGACCATTATCAACTAATTTTTTTATTATGTCTATAATAATGTCAATGGATTCTGTTACTTTTGGCGCTATGGATGGGGGGGTTACTCCCAAACCAAACGCATCTTTTTCATATTCTTTTATATATTTTTCAGCAATTAAATTTGCTGGTTTATTTTCTTCATTTGCTTTTTTGATTATTTTGTCATCTATATCGGTAAAATTTTGAACGAACTTTACTTTGTATCCTCTATACTCCAGATATCTTCTAAAACAGTCAAATATAATGATTGGTCTGGCATTTCCGATATGAATATAGTTGTATACCGTTGGACCACAAGAATACATTGTTACTGTGTTAGGTTTTATAGTATGCAATTCTTCGAGGTTTTTACTAAGTGTGTTATATATTTTCATTAAAATAATCCTCCAAAATATGTAGTATAAACAAAAGAATCTATTTTTATTTCTATTTACACTGTAATTTATTATACATGAAAAGAATACCAAAATCAAAAACATTAAACCAAAATTGTTTGTAATTTTAAATTGCATTACATAAGTAGGTTGTTTTATGACTATTATTATTTTAATTTTTATTATATAGATATTGCAATTTACTTGAAATGATTCAATAGCATTTTGGATTATACCATAAAATATGCAGCTTTACAATGTTATTGAGTATTGAAATGTTTTTTGTACATAATTTATTAATAGTTTTTATTGATCATTTTTTGAATAATTTATAATTTTTTGCTGATTATATAGGATTTATATAAATTTATGACCTCTCACTTATATTTTGCTATTATGTAAACTTATTGTTAACTTTTTGTGATTTTGTTGATATATACCAATAAAAAAAATACAATATTATTCGTGACCAAGATATTATTGAGTTATCAAAAAATATTCTTGGCTAGTTAATTATTTACACACAACGTGTCTTTTTAACTCAGTACTTTCGCTGGCCAGCGTATTGAAGGTAGATTAGATGACAGTATGTGAATTAACTAAATTTAATGTAGTGAAAGAAAGTGGGTTTTTTTAGTGAGAAAATTAAAACAATCATCAGCATTGTTGTTAATAGTTAGTTTGCTGTTGTCTATATTTTCTTTGTCAGCGTCTGCTTTAGAAGGAACAGCTAGAATAAATTTTCATCCTAGATTATTGAGGGCGGATCAAGTAGAGCAAGCTAGGTTTAATTATGATGGTACATTACAACATGGTGTGCCCGGGGAAGAAACTAAGGGAATTAAATATACATTGTATAGAATTGCTGATGCGAATACTTCGAAAAATGATGTTAATCACGAAAATGATGTTATTGGTAATGGACCAAATGAAATTGATATTGATGGAAAAAGCATACATTATTACGGTAATCCAATTGTAAAAGAATTACACCAAAATGAAGGATACATTGATTTACCAGAGAATATGTATGGATTGTATTATGTTGTAGTTGAAGATATGTTAGGTGAAGGTAGGAAAGGTGAACCAGTTATTATTTCAGTTCCTTCAACTAAAGAAAATGGTGAAATCAACAATGATGTACATATATATTCAAAGCTTATTGCTAAAGAACATAAGGTAACTGTTAGAAAATTGGTTAATGGTTTAGAATTGGATAACCCAAACCAAGGTCCTCATATTAGACATGGTAACTATGTTATGAAATTTAACCTTAAGAAGAAAGCTCCAAATGGAGAATGGCAAATCATTAAGAGAGATTTGTTTACAGATGGTAGAAATGGTAATTATGGAATGTGTAATATAGATGGTCTTACTAATGGTGAATATCAAATTGTTGAAACGGAGTTTTTGGGTTCAGAGCATGATGGAACCATACGTAATGTACTAGATCAATTAGGCAAAGGTAATTTATATGATAAATTTGCTATGAATAATGATAAACTTGTAGGCAAAGATGCGATTGGAAATGACGTTAAAATTGGTAATATGTTTGAAAAAATGGTTAAGAAAGAGTTTACAATTAGTGGAAATGATGATGATATAATTGTTAATGTAGATAATAAAATGAGACCTCAGATTACTAAATTTATTATGGATGGCGATCAAAAATATGTTGCTAAGGGAGTAAATCCAGGTGATGATATTAATTATCGCTTAGAGGTAGAAAAACCTTATGTTGATGGGCAAAATGCTGCAAATATTGATAATAACGCTTTTAAAAATTTATTGAATGAGCAATATAAAAAATTTGTGATTCATGATGGATATTTAGCTAGAGATAGAAAGGTAACTAGAGAGGCAAACGCGAATGATTTAAATGTTTATTTTGTAGATGATAATGGAAGACATCAGCTACAGCAGGGGGCAGATTTTAATATTGAGTTTGTTAATAATAATGGTAAGGATATAAAGATAGATTTTAGAAGAGGTAATCAAGGATTTTCAGATACAGTTGTTGGGTTAATGTATGCTAATCGTGAAAATAATAAAGCACATTTTGAAATTGATTTTAAAGTTAAAGTTTTAGATGCGCAGGCTTTGAATGGACAAAATGATTTAAGAAATCCAGATGCTCCTTTGAATGATAATGAAATAAACAATCAACTTGGTGCTATGGCTATGGATAATTTAGAGGAACTTCCAAATGATCTTGTAAATATAGGAAGAAACTTGCTTCGTGGCGATAATATTCAATTGAGAGAACGAGCACAGCATAAGTTATCTGTAAATAATTTGGCTACTATTGAACTTGACAATAATATTGTGGTTGTGTCAAATTTAGTAAAAAGTCAGTTTGGATTGCTAAAAATACGTAAAACTAATGATCAGGGAGATCCGTTGTCTGGCGCAAAATTCGACTTAATGAGTAATAATGTAAAAATTGGTGAGGGAACATCTGATGCGGAAGGTTATTTATACTTTGTAGTTCCTGTTGGTAATGATGTAAGATTTTCAGAAGAGAACGATTACCTTCATCATTGTGGTATAGGTGTGTCGGCTCACAATAATCCTGCGGAACAAATTAGAATATTTGATATGGCACTTAATGAATATCTTTTACATAACGTTTACTTCAGCGATGATAGACTAGCTATAAATTCACGTCAATATCAGTTAAGAGAAACTCAAGCACCGGATGGCTATGAAATAATTAAGCAACCTTTAAACATATCAATGGATGAGTTAATTAAAGAACTTAATGTTACAAACCATCCTAGAGTAGAACTACCATTTACTGGTGGAATGGGAACAATTTTGTTCACAGTAGTAGGAATCTTGTTAATTGGTTCAGGTGCATACTTGTTAATTAATTCTAAACGTAAAAAATCTTTTTAATAGGATTTGAAATATTACTTATAATAAAGGCTGAAATTTAGTTTTCAGTCTTTGTTTATTTTGTTGCGAAAATATATTTTTTTTGTTAAAATTAAATAAAAGTTTATGTGTGGTGATGCTGATGAGAGTAAGTAAATGGCTTATAGTTTTATTATTAGTTTTAGGTGTCATTGTTTTATGCTATCCTTTTATGGGTAGTGTTTATACTCAGATACAACAGACAATTGAAGTTGAATCACATAACGCAAAAGTTAGACAAATGGATGAAGATCGTAAGCGCGAAATGCAAAAAGCTATGGAAGAATATAATAAGAAATTGGCAGATGAGGAAGCTTTGCGTGAAGTAGAAGATCCGTTTTCTGAAGATAATGATTCTGGTGCTGGAAATAAATTGAGTTTTGAAGATTCTATTATAGGGACTATAAAAATTCCCACAATAGATGTTAATTTACCAATATATAAAGATACATCTGAGAAATTTTTGCTTAAAGGTGTTGGATATTTAAATGGAACGTCATTTCCTAGTGGTGGAGAAAGTACGCATTGTGCTTTGACGGGACATAGTGCAATTCCTACTGCGAAGTTATTTACAGATTTGGAAAAATTAAACATAGATGATGTCTTTTATATAATGGTTTTAGATGAAGTGCATGCATATAGGATAGATCAAATAAAGGTAGTTCTTCCTAGCGATACCTCTGTATTAAAGATAGAGCCTGGAAAAGACTATACTTCTTTGATTACGTGTACTCCGTATGGAATTAACACCCATAGGCTAATTGTTAGAGGAATTAGGGACGATTCTTTAATTAGCGATGACATTTTGCAAGATGATAATGATTTTTGGAAGTTTTTGATAGGTTCGCCATACTTTATTATAGCAATAATCCTGATTATACTTGTTTTGATGTTAACATTAATTTGGCTTTTTATGCGTAAAAAGAAAAAAATTAAGGATAGGGATAATGATGACAATTAAAAGACGTATTAGCATTGTTCTCGCGGTATGTATTTTTGTAACTGGCGTAGTGCTTGTAGTTTTTCCAATAGTTAGCAAGTGGATTGGAGATTACGAAGATAGTAGTATGGTGGATGATTTTGACGATTTTATAAGTGACTCAGGAAATATGTATAACATAGACTTAGATAGGTTATATCGTGACATAAAAAAGTATAATGAAGATTTATTTATTCGTGGTAGAGATTATTTACCTGATATGTATACTTTTGATAAGCCTCATTTTGATTTAAGGTCTTATGGTGCACCAGATGATACGTTTGGTTATATTGAGGCACCAGCTATTTCTTTAAGATTGCCTATATATTTGGGGGCAAGTGTTGAAAATATGAAAAGGGGAGCCGGAAACTTATATCAAACTTCTGTTCCAATTGGAGATAAAAACACAAATGCTGTTTTGGCTGCTCATACGGGAATGGAAAACAAAACAATGTTTGATAATATAGTGAAGCTTAATAATAATGATGATGTTTATGTCACTAATTTTTGGAGTAGATTGCATTATAAGGTTGTAAAAACACAAATAGTATTGCCAAATGCGTCTTCGGTTGTTGATATCGAACCAGATAAAGATATTGTAACTTTATTAACATGTTATCCTTATAGAAAAAACACGCATAGATTTGTTGTTGTTTGTGAGCGTGTTGATTAAACTATAATAAAAAATGTCTTGCGTAAAAGAATGTGCGGTTTGTGCAAGACATTTTTGCTTTTTAATATTTTTTATAGTAAAAGTAGAAAAATAATTAGCGAGTTTTAATATACCAGTTTGTTGTTACAATGTTGGTTTTTAGTTTAGAACATTGTTTTGTTTCTTTTTTAATAAATTTAAATCCATTTTTTCTTATTACACAATTGCTTCCTATATTTTTTTCATCAGCTTCTATAAGAATGCGTGAATATCCATCACAAAATAATCTATCTAAAACTGCCTTTAGCGCTTCTGTCATATATCCATTGTTCCAATATGCTTTTCCAAGAACGTAACCAATTACTGGATTATTGTTAATATGGTTGACTACATCTATCATGCCAATTAGGTTATTTGTTTTTTTGAGCTCAATGCCCCAGCGGTAGCAATTATTGTTTTTATACTGAGAGATCCAGTTACTTACTATATTTTTTGTTGTTTCTATGTTTTTATGAGCATGCCAAGTTAAGTATTTTGTTACCTCTTTATCGCTTGCCCAACATGAAAAAATTTGTTCACAATCGTTCATTGTTATTGGTCGTAAATTTAAACGTTTTGTATATAGGTTTGTCATTTTATTTTCCTCTGTAAAGAATATCTTTCTGACATATATTTTGTTATTTCATCGATAGTTAATTTTCTTATTTGTGTATTTTTATATTCTTTGTATGGTTGAACAATAAAAACAGGTTTTATATTTTCGCATGTTTTCCTTTTGTTTTTTTGTAAATATGTATGTAGATCTTTATTACTCATAAAAATTTTATATGAAATTCTATTATTTTCATTTTTTATTTCATATATGCCGCATGGTTTTTTACAAGTATAATCAGCAGTGCGTAAGTATAGTTTGGCAATTTCTAATGACTTAAAAGGAAAATTCCATCTTTGTAATTTGCGTTTAGGGTCGTGTTCAATACAAATGCATCGTCCACAAGTACCACAAATATATTGTTTATGGTTTTTTAAACAGTCTAATGGTTTTAATAATGGCGTTATTCTGTTGTTATTAGCATAACATTCTAAACACATATAATTTATATCTCCTGTAGTTAATTTTTATGATTTTTAATTGTTGTTTTTATTTGCTTCCCATTCTTTTTTTGTAATGCAACTTACGTGACCCGTTCGTTTTTCATTCATTAGTGGAACGTCCACTTCTTTTGTTGTCCATTGGTATTTGAATCCTATTTTTTCTTGAACACGCTTTGATTTTTTGTTTCCATCATAATAACCACACCAAACCTTTTTCATAGCTAAATTTTCAAAAGCATGTTGTAGTATTTTCTTTGCGGCTTCTGGCATTAAACCATGACCCCAAAAAGGTTTTCCTAGCCAGTAACCAAGTTCACATTCATCATCTTGATTTGTCATATCTGTTTGGTCATTTAGTTTGAGATAAATAGAACCGATAGCTTTATTATCTGACTTCATACATATTGCATAATTTTCCGCACGGCAAAGCATTGTTCGGATAATGTAGGAACTTTCGTCAATACTTTTGTGGGGTGGCCATCCAGCAATTGGGCCTACGTCGGGATCGCTGGCATATTTGTATAAATCTTTTGCGTCACTTTCTTTCCAATGACGTAGTATAAGACGCTTGGTTTCCAATATCACAATATATATTCTCCTTATGATTGTCGCTAAGTAACTTGATATTTAGTAAGAAATAGCGTTATTTCAAACTTTTTATTAAAAAGAATAAAATAACGCTACAAAATATAATGTTAAAATTTAAAATACTGGTTTTATTTGTTGTTAGATTCGTAGGCTGCAACGGCACATGCAACTGTTGCTCCAACCATTGGATTATTTCCCATTCCGATTAGTCCCATCATTTCTACGTGAGCTGGAACAGAAGATGATCCTGCAAATTGAGCATCACCATGCATTCTTCCCATTGAATCAGTAAGGCCGTATGAAGCGGGACCAGCAGCCATATTATCTGGATGTAAAGTTCTTCCTGTTCCGCCGCCTGATGCAACAGAGAAATATTTGAAGCCATTTTCGATACACCATTTTTTATATGTTCCTGCAACTAAATGTTGAAAACGTGTTGGATTTGTGGAGTTACCTGTTATTGAAACATCAACAGATTCGTGACGAAGAATTGCAACCCCTTCTCTAACGTCATCTGAACCATAGCATTTTACAGCACCACGTTCACCATCAGAATATTTAGTTTCATTAACTATTGTTAATTTATCAGTAGAATAGTCAAATTTTGTTTCCACATAAGTGAAGCCATTTATTCTAGAAATGATAAATGCAGCATCTTTACCGAGTCCGTTTAATATAACTCTTAATGGAACTTTGCGGGCTTTATTAGCTGTTTTAGCAATTCCAATAGCACCTTCAGCAGCAGCAAAAGATTCGTGTCCTGCTAAAAAGCAAAAGCACTTTGTGTTGTCGTCAAGAAGCATAGATCCTAAATTACCATGACCAAGACCAACGTGTCTTTCTTCAGCAACTGAACCGGGAATACAAAAAGCTTCTAAACCTATTCCGATTAGTTTTGCAGCTTCTGATGCAGTTTTACAATTTTCTGTTAATGCGATTGCGGTTCCTAAAGTATATGCCCATACAGCATTATCAAAAGCAATTGGCTGAACTCCTTTTACTATTTCTTCGCAATTAATTCCTTTAGATAAACATAATTCGTTGGCAGCTTCTAATGAATCAAAGCCATATTTTTTGAGACATTCCTCAATTTTTGGCATTCTTCTTTCTTTACTTTCAAAATTAGCCATAATTATAAGATCCTCCTTTTTAATTATTGATTGCGCGGATCTATATATTTTTCCGCTTCATCGTAACGACCGTATGTTGAGATGTTTTGTTCATATGCTTGTTTAGGGTCTATGCCATTTCGAATGTCTTCTAACATTTTTCCTACACGAACAAATTTATATCCAATTGGCTGATCATCTTTTAATCCTACACTTAATATATATCCTTCAGCCATTTCTAGATATCTAACACCTTTAGCTTTTGTGCCAAAGATTGTACCCACTTGAGATCTAAGACCTTTTCCGAGATCTTCTAAAGCAGCACCTATTGGTAATCCGCCTTCAGAAAAAGCAGTTTGAGTACGACCATATACTAACTGTTTAAATATTTCGCGCATTGCTACGTTAATTGCATCACAAACTAAGTCAGTGTTTAGTGCTTCAAGTATAGTTTTTCCAGGTAAAATTTCTCCTGCCATAGCTGCAGAATGGGTCATTCCAGAGCAACCTATAGTTTCAATTAGTGCTTCTTCAATTATTCCATCTTTGACGTTTAAAGTTAATTTACATCCTCCTTGTTGTGGAGCACACCAACCTATACCGTGAGATAGGCCCGATATATCCGAAATTTGATAGGCTTTAACCCATTTTCCTTCTTCTGGAATTGGTGCGGGACCATGATTAGGGCCTTTTTTAACAACACACATATTTTCTACTTCATGTGAGTAATTCATATATAAACTCCTTTCAATATTAGCAATTTGTATTTTTGAATTAAAAACGATTTTCAAAACACACACATATAAGTATACTTTAAACGAGAAAATTGTGCAACAAGCAAAACACACAGCTTGTAAATTTGTATGTTTTGTTTATTTACTATTGTCACAAATTTTGTTAATGTAATTTGTCGCATATTTGTAATTGGTAGCATAATATAATTTTAGCAACGATTTTCGCCGGATCGAAAAATATGGTGCATTATTTTTGTTTAAAATAAAAATATAATGCCACGAATAGCCATATAATAAATTCCGCCTGGCGTTGCTATATATAGCACAGAATCTGTGTGGGAAGATGAGTGATGGCGCGTCACTCATCTTTTTTGTAAAAATAAAACATACAGTATTTTTTATCCTATACTGTATGTTTTGTAGTGTTTGCTTAAAGTTTTATAAATTACTAACCTGATCTATTCTTGCAATTAGGTTTCTTATTTTAGTATTTAAATTTGCAATAAAATAACATCTCGAATCCCTTAAATCGGTTTTTTCAAATTGGTTAGTATAATATTTTTCACTGACAATATCCATAAAAGAAAAAATGTTGTCCAATTGAGAACCTATTGAATTAGAATTACCGCCATTAGCAGTTTTATTTAGTTCGTTAGCTACACTAATATCAGAAACTTCTAAATCAATTAATTTCTTATATACAGTAATTAAGTCTTTTGTGATAAAATGGTCGAAACTACCGCACAAAATATACCAATTTAATTTTTTTAGTTTTGTTTTGTTAAACAATTGCACTTGGTTATTAATTTGAGCATTGCTGCAACATCCGTTCCAAGCAGCGGATATGGGAAGTGTTGTTGACGATAAAAGTATGAGCATACATAGCACAGTTGAAATAATTTTTTTGATAATCATAATTATAACCTCCGAAAAGTATATAGTAATTAACACTAAGCGTATGATGCACACTAGTAAACGTCAACTATAGATGTATATAAATTTGTCGAAAAAAGGTCGATTTGTGTATTGAGTTTTTAATTTTTAAATATTAAGTGGGTTTGATTAGTTTTGTTATTAATTTCATTTAAAATTTACTTTTTTAGAATTTTATAAATTGCTGACTTGATCTATTCTTTCAAGTAGATTTTTGATTTTAATATTTAACTTTGGCGCAAAATAACTACTAAAGTAAGTTGAATTTGATTTTTCAAATGGGTTTCTACCAAATGTTTCGCCTATGGTATCAAGAAATAAAAATAGGTTTTCCAATTGACATCCTATTGAGTTAGAATTAACGCTATTAGCAGTTTCGTTTAATTCGTTAGCAACACTAATATCAGAAACTACTAAATTATCTAATTTGTGGTATAAATTTATTAAACTTTTTGCCATAGGATTGTAAGGATTTGTGTGTGAAATATACCAGTTTAACATAATCAATTTTGAGTTGTTAAAGTCCATTACTTTAATAAAAACCTGAGGATCACTTAATTTTGATAATTTTACACTCTTAGCTGCAGACGTTGTCAATATTGTTGACAATAAAATTGTAAGAAAGCAACAAATAATTGAAATAATCTTTTTAATATTCATTATCTAAGACCCCCAAACAATTAAATTAATTTAAGACTCTTAAGAAATTAATGAAAAAAAACACATCATTTTACGCAATTATACATGTTGAATTTGTTTGTGTCAAGTATAAAATATATAAAATTATTGAAAATTGATAAAAAACTTGGCTTTTATGTCAATTTTTCTTGATTTCTATTTTTATATAAGGATAATGCAATTTGAATTATTATTGGAATAAATATTACTCCTAAAATTCCGAACAATTTTATTCCTATATATACTGATATTAATGTAACAAGAGGATGCATACCAAGTTGATTTCCTAGAATTTTTGGTTCTAGGAAACTATGTAAAATACCTACTATTAAATTTAATACTATTAGTTCTAAACCTAACCGTATGTTTCCTATGCTTAGCAATATTAAACACCATGGTAGAATAATAATTCCTGACCCAATTAGAGGAATTGCATCACAAATTGATATTAATGCTGCTATGCCTATTGGATTTTCTATTCCTATTATTAAAAAGCCAAATATTAATTCTATAAAGGTTAAGAACATTAATATTAGATAAGCTTTAATATATTTTGTTATTGTTTTGATGGTGTACATTTTGGTTTGAAATATTAACGTTCTTTGTTTTTTTGGCAAAAATTTTGTTATATTTAGAGCTATGTTATTATAATCTGAGCTAATAAATATTGATGACATTATTGCAAATATCAAACCAACAAAAAAATTAGGAACGCTAATTCCAATTTTTGCAATCCAAATTATTATTGAATGTGATAGTGTAGCTATGGCTTGATTTAATCCGCTGGTAGCAATTTTTATGATTTCATTTGTTTGTTCTGTTAAATTAGGTAAGATTTGAGATACTATTGCAATTGTCAGTTCATTAATTTTGAATATGTAGGGTAGAATATAATTTTCATATATGCTATTTGAAGATCCATAAAAAGATTGTATAGCTTCAATAATTTTACTGCCAATTAAACATACTAAAAATATTATTAATATGTATGCTATTACTACAACTAAGGTTCCGCAAATTTTACAATTTAAATTGCTTTTTTTACAAATAGCTCTAGATATGGGCTTTAAAATTATTGATATTAAAAAGCCAATTAAAAATGGCATAAAAAAAGGAATAATATATTTTAACAGTAAAAAAAATATTAGAATTATTGTTGAAATATAAGCAGTATAAATTAGTATTTGTTTTTGCTTTTTTAAATTTATTTGTTCCATTTATCTACCGCCTCTATTTTTGTTATATGATATGTAAATTAATTATATTTATATTCTGAAAATATAATTGTAATGAATGTTATATACACAGAATAAAAATAAATATAATGTTGTGGAAATTGGGGAATTTTGTGTACTATGGTAAGCTTGACATAATCGATTTTATGAGATAAAATATCACTTAGTATTTTTATAATGGGAGAGGTTTTAATCATGGGTTACACAATAGCTGAAAAAATCATTAAAAAGCATATTGTTTCAGGTGAAATGAGACGCGGAGCTAAGATAGCTTTAAAGATAGATCAAACATTAACTCAAGATGCAACAGGAACAATGGCTTATTTGCAATTTGAAGCATTGGGTGTTGATAGAGTTAAAACCGAGAAGAGTGTTGCGTATATAGATCATAATACTTTGCAGTCTGGTTTTATGAATGCAGATGATCATAAGTATATAGGAAGTGTTGCAAAAAAACATGGAATATATTTTTCAAGGCCAGGAAACGGAATTTGTCATCAGGTGCATTTGGAGCGTTTTGGAAAGCCAGGCAAAACTTTAATTGGTTCAGATAGTCATACACCAACTGGTGGGGGAATTGGAATGCTTGCATGTGGTGCGGGCGGATTTGATGTTGCTTGTGCTATGGCCGGTAAGCCATATTATATTACTATGCCTCAGATGGTTAGGGTTAATTTGAATGGTTCGTTGAAGCCTTGGGTTAGTGCAAAAGATATTATATTGAAAGTTTTGCAAATTATGACAGTTAAAGGCGGAGTCGGAAAAATAATTGAATATGGTGGAGAAGGAGTAAGCTCTTTGTCTGTTCCAGAGCGTGCTACAATAACTAATATGGGAGCTGAGCTTGGAGCAACAACTTCAATTTTCCCTTCTGATGAGGTAACTCACGAATTTTTAAGAGCTCAGGGAAGAGAAGAAGATTGGGTTTCTTTGTTGGCGGATAATGATGCTGTTTATGATGAGGTAATTAATGTGGATTTGGATTCGTTAGTTCCTATGGTTGCTTGTCCACATTCGCCTGATAATGTAAAATCTGTAGATGAAGTTGGCAGTTTGAAGGTGGATCAGGTTTGTATAGGATCTTGCACAAATTCTTCATTAACAGATATGATGAAAGTTGCTCACATATTGAGAGGGAAAAAAGTTCATCCTGATGTGTCTTTGTCAATAGCACCGGGATCTAAACAGGTTTTGACTATGTTGGCACGAAACGGTATGCTTGCTGATATGATTGATGCAGGAGCAAGAATTTTGGAGAGTGCTTGCGGACCATGTATCGGAATGGGTCAATCTCCAAATTCCAAGGGAGTTTCTTTAAGAACTTTCAATCGAAATTTCCTTGGTCGTAGCGGAACAAAAGACGCTCAAATTTATTTGATTTCTCCTGAAGTTGCAGCATATTCTGCATTGAACGGTGTTCTTTCTAATCCGACAGAATTGGAAAATATGCCTAATTTTAAAATGCCTGAATTTTTTATGGTTAACGATAATATGATTGAACCTCCAGCAAGTGTTGAAGAGGCTTCGGAAGTTGAAGTGTTTAGAGGCCCGAACATAAAACCGTTCCCTGTTGCAGATAAACTTCCAGATAGCATTGAGGCAGAGGTTGTTTTGAAAGTTGATGATAATATAACTACTGATCATATTATGCCTGCTGGTTCAAAAATTTTACCATATCGTTCAAATATCCCATATTTGTCTAAATTTTGCTTTGAAGTTGTAGATCCTACATTTGCTGAACGTGCGAAGAAGGTGGAAAATGGAGTTATAGTTGGTGGAATAAACTATGGGCAGGGTTCATCTCGTGAGCATGCAGCGCTAGTTCCGCTTTATTTGGGGATTAAGGTTGTTTTGACCAAGAGTTTTGCTAGAATACATGAAGCAAATCTGATAAACACGGGTATATTGCCGTTAACTTTTGTAAATGAAGATGATTATAGTAAAATAGATCAGAACGATAAGTTAGAAATTTTAAATTTAAGAGAAGCTATTCGAAATAATGAACCAATTGTTTTGGTGAATAAGACTAAAGGCATTGAGATTGGTGTTAAATATAATCTTGAAGATAGAGATAGAGACATTATTTTAGCTGGTGGGCTTTTGAATTATTTGAAAAGCACATTCTAGTCAATTTGAGATTTTATTGAGTTGAGTGCGTTTTTTTCTAGTCGACTAACTTGTGCTTGAGATATGCCTATTTCTTCTGCAACTTCTACTTGTGTTTTTCCAGATAAGAATCTTAGAGATAATATTCTTTTTTCGCGATCAGTTAAGTTTGAGATTGTTTTTTTGATAAGCATTTGATTTAGCCAACTTTTGTCTGTTGATTGACTGCCAATTTGATCCATAACATATATTGTGTCGTTAGTGGAATCGGAATATATTGGCTCGTATAGTGATACGGGGTCTATTATTGACTCTAATGCCATGAATACGTTTTTACTTGATTCTTGCATTTCTTCAATAATTTCATCAAAAGTTGGTTCTCTGTTGTTTTTGTTTATGAAAGACTCTTTAATTTTCATTGCTTTGTATGCAATATCTTTTAGTGATCGGGAGACTTTTATGCTACAATAATCTCTGAGATATCTTCTGAGTTCACCTTGAATCATTGGAACGGCATATGTTGAAAATCGAACGTTTTGATTTATGTCAAATCGATCGATTGCTTTTATTAGGCCTATGCAGCCGACTTGAAATAAATCGTCCATGTTTTCTCCACGAGCTGAGAAACGTTGGACTACGCTGAGCACTAGTTTTAGGTTGCCTTTTATGAGTTTTTCTCTAGCTTTTTCTGGATGATCATTGTTTTTTATCTTTGTCAGTAGAGCTTTTTTTTCTTTTTCAGTTAGAACTTTTAAGCTCGTCGTGTCTAATCCACTTATTTTAACTTTATTGAAATACATTGTTGTTTTAGCCCTTTCTATTTGTTGGTTTTAAGAATTTCTTTTTAAATAGTTTGGGCAAATAATTAAAACAAATTCAGGTTGTTTTATATAATAGTTAATATTTGTTTGGTAATTTTAGGAAAATATTATAATTTTGGAGGATATGTATGAAGTACTATGTTGGAGTTGATTTAGGTGGAACTAATATAGTGGCTGCAGTGGTAGATGAAAATGGAAAAATATTGAATAAAAGCTCTTGCAAGACTAATTTACCAAAAGAACCTGAAGTTTTAAGTGTAGATATAGCTAACCTTATTGATGAAGTTTTGAAAAAATCATGTATCAGTATTGATGATATTGAGAATGTTGGTATAGGTGTTCCGGGGACTGTAAATACACAAGATAAGGTTATTATTTATTCTTGTAATTTTAACTATAGTAATGTTAAATTTGCTGAGTTACTAGAAAGAAAAATAGGAAAAGATGTATATATTGAAAATGATGCTAATGCCGCTGCTTTGGGAGAATTTGTTTGTGGAGCTGGTTGTGGGTTAGATACCATGGTAGTTATAACTTTAGGAACAGGTATTGGTGGAGGAATTATTTTAAATAAAAAGCTTTACAGGGGATTTAATTATAGTGGTGGAGAACTCGGCCATATAGTTATTGAACAATGTGGAAGACCCTGTAATTGTGGACGTAATGGATGTTTTGAAGCGTATGCTTCTGCTACTGGACTAGCTAAAACATCTGCAGAAGTTATTAATAAATATCCTGATAGCAAATTATGGAAAGTATATAACGAAAAGCATAATATAAGCGGAACTGCTTTGTTTGGCGCAGTTGTTGATGGAGATTCTGCTGCTAAGGAAATTTTAAATATATTTGTTTCACATCTTGCTTGTGGAATTACTAATATAGTTAATATCTTTCAGCCACAAGTTTTATGTATTGGTGGAGGTGTTAGTCAAGCTGGAGATTTATTGATTAATCCTCTAAAAGAAATCTTCGATAAAGAAGATTATGCTAGAAATTCAAAAGATCGTTGTAAAATTGTTGCGGCTAAATTAGGAAACGATGCTGGCTTGATTGGTGCTGCTATGTTGTTTAAATTTCAGTAAAATTTTTATGTTTTAAATTGTCCAACGCTTAAGGTTGAAGTGTTGGACAATTTGTGTTATATTTAAAATAAAATATATGGATTAACCAGATATTACTTTAGATTTTAAGGAGAAATTTTATGATATGTCCATATTGTAAAAGTGATGCCAATAAGGTTGTAGATTCTCGCTCAACTGCTGATGGAAAATCGATTCGCCGAAGAAGAGAATGCTTGAAATGTTTAGGACGATTTACAACATACGAATCTATAGAGACTATACCTATTTTAGTTATAAAGAAGGATAATTCAAGACAAAGATTTAATAGAGATAAATTAATTTCTAGATTGCTTATAGCTTTTGGAAAAAGATCTGTGGATTTAGATGTTTTAAAAAATATTGTTTTTGAGGTTGAAAATGAGTTACTGGGTTTATTTGTAGAAGAAATTCAATCTTATAAAATTGCTGAAATAACTATGAGAAAATTGAAGAAAGTTGATGTTGTTGCTTATATAAGATTTGCTTCGGTTTATTATGAATTTTCATCAGTTGAAGAGTTTATGGATGAATTAAAAAAACTATAGCTATAATATATTACATAGTGTTGGTTTTTCGTCTTCAATTATTTCGTGGCAATATTGAATTATTGAATCTAAAGATTTTCCAGATTCTACTTGATCTTCTAGTTTTACAATTTCTGATAGGCTTCCCATTTCGCGATCTATTTCTTCAAGATTGTCTCTTCTAAGATAAAGTCGCATAATATTTTCTTGTTCTTTCCAAACAAGTTCTAATTTTTCTTGATATGTTTTTGCATTTTCCATGTCATTGTTTTCTACATAGTTTTTTGTTTTTTCTGCAAGTTCAATTAATTGGCAACATCTGCCGTTTGCATCTAATATTGCAAAAATGCCTGCTGATAAAAGTAATATAAATATAATTGATACTGTTATTATTCTTTTCATTTAACTTGCTCCTTGAGACTAATAAATGTATTTTTATTAGGATCTGATGTCATTATAAATATATCTTTTTCATTTATATTTTCTTGTTGTAGTTCATTTAGTAGCCATTTTTTTGTTAAACCCATCTCTTTTAGATTGTCATCCACTATTTTACCATCTGAAACTATAACTAATGGGATTGTGGTTGGTTGGTCTTTTAATTCTAGCATTTGTGCTGTTACATTTTGAGATTGAAATTTTTTAATAACACTCATAGATCCATTTGTTTCTACTATTGCATATGCGACTTGAGATATATCAAAAACTTCGCAGCTTCTAAGGCCTTCCATTAGGTCATCTATAGTGAATCTAAGTGCTTTAATTGCTTTTTGATTAATTTTTCCGTTTTGTATTACAAACATAGGTTTGCCTGATAAAATAGTTCTTAATTTAGAACTTTTCATATTTAATATTGATATTAATAGTTCAAAACACACTAGAGTTAGTATGGGGACTGCTCCCAAAGCTAGAGGAACATTTATATCTTCAATGGGTAATACGGCTATATTTGAAATTAATATGGTTATTGCTAGCTCTCCGGGTTGGAGTTCGCCAATTTGTCTTTTACCCATTAGTCGTATTGCAAAGATAATTAAAGTGTATAGTATAATGGCTCTTATTAAAGAAATTATCACAAAAAACTCTCCTTATATTTTAGATTAATTTTATTGTTTCGCAATAAATAATTTTTATACCAAAAAATAAAAAATCTTCAGTTTTTATAAACTGAAGATTTTTAATTGTATTTTTCTTTTAAAAACAAATTGTTATATTTATGCAATAATACTTCCGCAAACATCTATTATTTGTTTTTCATAGGTTTTTTGTAATTTTTTTAGTAGTTCTGGATCTTTTCCACCAACTTTTTGATTTTCTATTTTATTAACTCCCATAAATAATGAACCGCTTGCACAAACTATAACTTCATCACAATTCATCAATTCAGTTATTGTAAAGGCTTCTTCAATTACAGGAACATTTAGCTGATGACAAATTTTTATTAAATGAGCACGTGTTATACCAGGTAAAATTAAATTGTTTAGAGGAGCTGTTTTTAGTTTACCGTCTTTAAGTATTGCTATGTTTGAATGAGCGCACTCCGTTACATACTCTCCACGGTGGAAAACAGCTTCATGACAACCAGCTTGTTTTGCTTTTTCAGATGCTAAAACAGTTGGGATTAGGTTTAATGTTTTTATATTGCAATGAAAAAATCTTGTATCTTCAACTAATATAAGATCATATTTCATATTATTCATATCTTTTAAAGGATCGTCTGTAATCATAATTAATAAATTTGGTTTAACTTTTTCAGGGAATGTATGGTTTCTTAAAGCAGATCCTCTAGAAACTTGCCAATATATTTTTTGATTTTTGCTGCCTTCTTCTTTAGCTAAATTTTCTATTATATTTTTTAATTCTGCTTTTGGTATATCAAAAAGTATATCTAAAAGTGTACAACTATCATAAAAGCGATCTAAGTGATCGTCTAAAGCGAATATTTTTTGATTTACTGCATGAACAACATCATATAAACCATCTCCAAAGTATATGGATCTATCTGTTACTGGAATTTTTAATTCGTCTATAGGCATAATTTTGCCATTATAATAACCCAAATTTTTCATATAGAAGTTCCCCCGATAAATAATGTTTAAATTAATAAATAAAAAATTAATATTTATTAATTCTGACAATAAGAGATTATATCATAATATGAAACAAATATCAATGATATGTGAAAATATATTGTTTATTTAAAGAACAATATTTTAAATTTTTAATATAATAAATTAGAAATTTAATTATCGGGGGGTATGATTGTGCCTAATATTTATTTAAGCCCATCAACACAAGAAGCTAATTTATATATTAACGGCGGGACAGAAGAAGAAATTATGAATCAATTGGCGGATTTTGTTGCTGAGTATTTAAATTCTAATGGAATTAGATATGAAAGAAATACACCTCAAATGACAGCAGCTTCTTCAATTCGACAGTCGAATGAAGGAAATTATGACTTACATCTAGCACTTCATTCAAATGCTGCTCCAGAACAAAGATCGGGACAGGTGAAAGGAGTAGAAGTATATTATTCTCCTTATAGTGAACAAGGAAAGCAAATAGCAGATATTTTAGTTGAATACTTAAAAAGAATTTATCCAGATCCTAATTTAGTGCGTGCTTTATCAACAACAAATTTGGGAGAGGTTGGAAAAACTCGCGCGCCTGGAGTACTAATAGAAACTGCATATCATGATAATCCTGAAGATGCACAGTGGATAAAAGACAATTTGGATAATATAGCTAAAGCTATTGTGGAAGCACTTACTAATTATTTTGGTATGTCGTTTATAGGAAAGACGGCGGCATATCCTGGAGTTGTTAATATAAGAAATGGTGGATTGAATTTGAGAGATAAACCTACAACACAAGCACCAATTATTGGTTTGCTTGCAAATCAGCAACAAATTATGATTTTGGGACGGCATGGGGATTGGTATGCAGTTCAGACGCCTTTTGGGGTTGGTTTTGTTTTTGCAGATTATGTTCAGTCATATTAAGTTCCATTTGAATTGGTTTCTGTTTAGAGGGAAACTTAACCGATTTTTTAAAATGAGAAAGTAACATAAAATCACACCCTAACTTAATAAAAATTTTATTAAAAATAGGATGTGATTTTTTATGGATTAAATTATTGTGAGTTTTTAAATTTTTTCAAAAGTTTATTTTTTATAAATGTTATTATATTTGTTTTCTGATATTGCTTATTAGGAATATTTGATTTTGATAGTTTTAGAAAATACGATTGACTATCTATCTTTATTTTGTTGTCTTCAACAGGAAACTTTTCTAATTTACCGTTAGATTTTATTTTTCTTGCCTTTACAGTATCTTTATTAATTATATTAATTATATTTAAAATTTGCTTCTTTATTGTTTTATTTTCTATTGGAACTAAAATTTCAACTCTTTTTTCTGTGTTTCTTGTCATCATATCAGCTGATCCAATATATATTCTTATATCGTCTATGGATCTTCCAAAACAATATATTCTAGGATGTTCTAAAAACCGGCCAACTATGCTGGTTATTTCAATATTTTGAGTTTTTCGTTTTATGCCAGGTAATATGCAACAAATTCCTCGTATATTTAGTTTAATATTTACTCCAGCGTTTGATGCTGCAGATAATTTGTTAATAATATCTATGTCTGTTAAGGAGTTCATTTTCATAAATATGTTACCTTCACTCCCTTTGGCTATTTCTTTGTCAATCAGTAACATTATTTGAGATTTCAGATTACTAGGAGAAACAAGTAACTTAGAATATTTACCATAAAGGTTTGATATTGACATATTTTGAAAAAATAAACAAGCATCTTTGCCGATAGATTGGTTTGCTGTCATTAAACATAGGTCTGTGTATATTTTAGCGGTTTGTTCATTATAGTTTCCAGTTCCTATTTGAGTTATATATTGAATTTTATTTTTATCTTTTCTGGTAATTAAACATATTTTAGAATGTACTTTATATCCTTCAAAACCATATAAAATTTTACATCCAGATTCTTCAAGTTCGTTGCTCCATTTTATATTGCTTTCTTCGTCGAATCTGGCACGTAGTTCTATTAATGCAACAACTTCTTTTTTGTTTTCAACTGCTAGCTTTAAGGCGTCTACTAGTTTTGAGTTGTTAGCTAAACGGTATATTGTAATTTTTATGGATATTACGTCTGGGTCTAAGGCTGCATCTTTAATTAAATCAAGAAAGTTGTCCATTTTGTGGTATGGATAAAACAACATAATATCATTTTTAATTATTTGTTTTATCATGTTTTCATTGGAATTTATAGTTGTAGGAGTTATAGGAGAAAATGGTTCATATGATATAGCTTTCCTTGTAGATTTAGGCATTTTATTTCCTATAGAGAAAGCGTAGCTCATAGATAGGGGAGATTTGGATTTAAATACTCTTTGTTTTTTTAATTTTAAATTATCACATAAAAAGGTTAAAATGTCATTTGAAATATTATTGTAAAATTCCAATCTAACAGGACATAATCTACCCCTTGTTTTTAAGACTTTTTTAACGTGGTGTCTGTAATCATCATCTACATCATATTGTTCGTCATCTGGATTAATATCCGCATTTCTTGTTACTCTAATTATAGATTTGTCTATTATTTCATACATAGGAAATTCTTGATCTATAAATTGCAACATTATGTTTTCTGTTAGCATATATCTTAAAGAATTGATCTGAGATAGTGTAACAGTCTTAGATAGCATGGTTGGAACAGGAACTATTCCATAAAGTGTATTTTTAGATTTATTATTTAACTGTGCTACAATGTATAGCTTGTTATTTATTAAGTGAGGAAATGGATGACGAAAATCTATAATTTGTGGAGACAAAACTGGTTTAATAAATTCATTGTAGTACTTTTTTACAAAATCTTTTTCTTTTTTAGACAACTCATCATAATTTAAATTATATATATTATGTTGCCTAAAATTTTGCTCCACTTGACAGTATGTTTTATATCGTTTTTCATATAAACTTGGCACAATTTTAAATATATCATTTAGTTGTTCTGTTGGAGTTTTACCTGTTTTACTGTCTATAGGGGCTTGCTTTAATAGTGAAAGATCTGTTAGACTTCCTACCCTAACCATAAAAAATTCATCTAAATTACTTGTAAATATTGATATGAATTTCAACCTCTCATATAGCGGAACGTTTTTATCTGAAGCTTCATCTAAAACACGTTCATTAAATCTAAGCCAAGATATTTCTCTGTTTTGAGTATACAATGTATCTTGGCAAGATTTGATTCGTTCTTCATTTTTACACTTTGGCATTTTAATCACCACAAAAATTTAAAAATATTAATTTTATTATAACATATTTTTTGTCATATTTGTATATAATATATATTTTTTATAAAAATAAAAAGCACTTTTATCGCATATTGTGGATTAAGTGCTTTTTATTTTAAAACATTAGTTTTTATTTTGCCATAATTTGTGAAATTTTATTTCCAAAATCTACTGGATCTTCAGGACTAATTCCTTCGATTAATGCTGCTTGTATGTAAAGTAATTCAGCATATTCTTTTAATTTATCTTGATCTGTTTCTTCAAGGTCACACAATTTTTGGAATATTGCGTGATTTCCATTAATTTCCAAAACTCTTTGTGCTTTTACTTTGTGGTCTGTTGGCATAGAGTTTAAAACTTTTTCCATTTCTATTGACATTTCACCGGATGTTGTAAGACAAACAGCGCCGTTTTTCAATCTATTTGATAGTTTAACATCAGATACTTTGTCTTTTAATGCCTCTTTCATTATTTCAAATAGATTGCTATGTTGTTTTATTTTTTCTTCATTTTCTTTGCTTTTTTCATCGCTATCTAAATTAATGTCTCCAGATGCAACATTTTTAAATTTCTTTCCATCATATTCATTTAGCATTTTTATTGTAAATTCATCTATATCATCCGTTAAATATAATACTTCATATCCAGCGTCTCTGATAGATTCTATTTGAGGCATGCGTGAAATTTTTTCAACACTGTCTCCACATGCATAGTATATTTCTTGTTGTTTTTCTTTCATTCTTGAAACATACTCCGCAATTGTTGTTAGTTTGTTTTCATTCGATGATTTAAATAATAACAAATCTTTTAGTTTATCTTTGTTAGCTCCATATGATGCATAAACACCATATTTAAGCTGCAATCCAAAATTGTTGAAAAACTTTTCGTAATTTTCTCTATCGTTTTTAAGCCAGCTTGATAATTCATTTTTTATTTTTTTATCTAAACTTTTAGCAATTATTTTAAGTTGTCTATCGTGTTGCAAGGTTTCTCGAGATATATTTAATGACAAGTCTTCGGAATCTACTAGTCCTTTTACAAAGCTGAAATAGTCTGGTAGAAGTTCAGCACATTTTTCCATGATTAGTACACCAGATGAGTAAAGCTGCAAGCCTTTTTCAAAATCTTTGGTGTAATAATTAAATGGAGGTATAGATGGAACAAAGAGCATTGATGAATATGTTGCGGTTCCCTCTGTTTTTGATTGAATTACTTTTGCTGGATTCTCAAAGTCCATAAATTTATCTTTGTAAAATTGATTAATTTCTTCATCTGACAAATCTTTCTTATTTTTTTTCCAAATAGGGGTCATACTATTAAGAGTATCTAATGTTTTATATGTTTCCCATGCGTTTTCGTCATCATCTTTAGCGCCTTCTTTTTTTCTAGAATGTTCACATTCCATTTTTATTGGATAACGGAGATAGTCAGAGTGTTTTTTAACCAATCTTTTAATTGTAAACTCATCTAAAAATTCACTATATTTTTCATCATCTGAGTCCTTTTTTATGTGTAGGGTTACTGTGGTACCTAAATTTTGTTTATCACTTTTTTCAATGATATAACCATCAGCTCCTTCTGATACCCAACGGTTTGCGTCTCCTGACTCACAAGATTTTGTATCAACAGTTACTTTATCTGCAACCATAAATGCTGAGTAAAAACCTACTCCAAATTGACCTATTATATCTAATGCATCGTTTTTATTTGCTGTTTTGAAATCTAAAGAACCACTTTTAGCAATTGTCCCCAAGTTAGATTCAAGTTCATCCTTAGTCATGCCAATTCCAGTATCCGATATAGATAGTGTGCGGTTTTCTTTATCTATGTTTATTTCTATAGAAAAGTCACTTTCAATAGAGGAGTCAGTTAAAGATTTGAAGTGGAGCTTATCGATAGCATCACTGGCGTTAGATAATAATTCGCGTAAAAAAATTTCTTTATGTGTATAAATAGAATTAATCATTAAATCTAATAATTTTTTAGATTCTGCTTTAAATTGAGTTTTCATAAGTATATTTTCACCTCTTAAAAATGTTTAGCACTGTATTTGTGTGAGTGCTAATTATTAGTATAAACTACTAATAATAAAAAATCAAGGGTTTAAAGTTAAAGTTTAATACAAATTAGTATAGTTATAGTTGAAATTTATATTTTTGTTATGTGTGTATATATGTCACTTATTGTATGTTTACAATCATTAAAAATAATGATAAAATTACTTAGTAAATATTTGACTATTTATATTGTGCATATATTGTTTAAAGTTTATATAGGAGAGAGGATATAGTATGAATAGAAAGAAGAAAACTATGGATGGAAATACTGCGGCTGCGCATGTTTCTTATGCATATACAGATGTTGCGGCTATATACCCTATAACACCTTCATCTACTATGGCAGAAGTTTCTGATCAGTGGGCCATTTCTGGAAGAAAGAATGTTTTTGGATATCCAGTGAAAATTGCCGAGATGCAGTCTGAGGCGGGGGCAGCTGGAGCAGTGCATGGTTCGTTACTTGCAGGGGCGTTAACAACAACATTTACGGCTTCTCAAGGTCTTTTGCTTATGATACCTAATATGTATAAAATGGCCGGAGAAAAATTGCCGGGAGTTATAAATGTTTCGGCTCGGTGTGTTTCCACACATGCGTTATCAATATTTGGAGATCATTCGGATGTGTATGCATGTCGTCAGACAGGGTATGCTATGCTTGCAGAGAGTTCGGTTCAAGAAGTTATGGACCTAACACCTGTTGCTCATTTAGCTGCTTTAAAGGGAAAGATACCTTTTTTGAATTTTTTTGATGGATTTAGAACATCTCATGAGATACAGAAAATTGAAGTTTGGGATTATGATGAATTAAAAAATATGATGGATATGGAGTTAGTAGATGAGTTTCGCAAAAATGCTTTAAATCCAAATCATCCAGTTCTTCATGGCTCAGCACAAAATGGCGACATATATTTTCAGAATTTTGAAGCGGGAAATCCCTATTATGATAATCTTCCTGATATTGTCATGGAGTATATGAATGATATTAATAAAAGAATAGGAACTAACTATAAGCCATTTAATTATTATGGAGCTAGTGATGCTACGCATATTATTGTAGCTATGGGATCTGTTTGCGATACTATTGAAGAAACTGTGGATAAACTAGTTGAGAATGGTGAGAAAGTTGGAGTAGTTAAGGTTCGTTTATATAGACCATTTAGTGCTAAGTATTTATTAGATGTTATTCCGGATACTATAAAGAAAATAAGTGTTCTGGATCGATCTAAAGAACCAGGATCTATTGGAGAACCATTGTTTTTAGATGTTGTCGCAGCATTAAAGGGAACTAAATTTGAAAATATTCCTGTTTTTGGAGGACGCTATGGATTGGCCTCTAAAGATACTAGTCCAACTCAGATTAAAGCTGTTTTTGATAATAATGAAAAAGTTCATTTTACAATTGGAATAAATGATGATGTTACATTTTTATCACTTTCTTTAGGTGATCATTTTGAAACATCTCAAAAAGGAACAACATCATGTAAATTTTGGGGGTTAGGAGCAGACGGAACGGTTGGAGCCAATAAAAATTCCATAAAAATTATTGGAGATAACACAGATATGTATGCTCAAGCATATTTTGCTTATGATTCGAAGAAATCTGGAGGAGTAACAGTATCACATCTTCGTTTTGGGGAAAATCCAATAAAATCTTCATATCTCATATCTAAAGCAGATTTTGTTGCTTGTCATAATTCTTCATATATATCAAAATATGATATTGTTCAGGATATTAAACCTGGTGGAACGTTTTTGTTGAATTGTTCTTGGAAAGATGATGAACTAGAGAAAAATATACCCAATAACGTTAGGGCATATATAGCTAATAATAACATTAAATTTTATACAATAGATGGAATTAAAATTGGAAGAGATATTGGTTTAGGTGGACGTATAAATACTGTGTTGCAGGCTGCGTTTTTTAAATTAACTGGGATTATACCTCTAGATGAGGCAAAAAAATTAATGAAAGATGCGGCAACTGCGTCCTATTCATCAAAAGGCGAAAAAATAGTGAAAATGAATCATGATGCTATAGATATGGGTGTTCAGGCAGTTGTTGAAGTTAAAGTTCCTGATTCTTGGAAAACGATTTCGAACAATGAAAAATCAGAAAAAACTGAAGGAGAAGGCGGACAGTTAATTGATTTTGTTAATAATGTATTAAAACCTATTAACGCTCAAAAGGGTGATGATTTGCCTGTTTCTGCTTTTTCTAAATATGCTAATGGATTTCTTCCTCAAGGAACAGCATCTTTTGAAAAACGTGGAATTGCTGTTGATGTTCCATGTTGGAATAAAGAAAATTGTATTCAGTGTAATTTTTGTTCGTATGTTTGTCCTCATGCAGTAATACGTCCTGCAGTTATGACCGAAGAAGAGGCTGCAAAAGTTCCTGAAGGACAAGACACAGATCAAATGATTGGGAATTCCGATTATAAGTTTGCTGTTACGGTTTCTGTTTTGGATTGTACGGGTTGTGGCTCTTGTGTTAATGTGTGTCCTGGAAAAAAAGGGAACAAGGCTTTATCTATGAAACCATTAAATTCGCAGCTTGAAAAACAAAAAGGATTTGTTTATGGACAAAGCTTATCGGAAAAAACTGAGATATTGGATAAATTTAAAGAAACTACTGTAAAAGGTAGCCAATTTAAAAAGCCTTTGTTGGAATTTTCTGGAGCTTGTGCGGGATGTGGAGAAACCCCATATGCTAAGCTGGTAACTCAATTATTTGGAGATAGAATGTATATTGCTAATGCAACGGGGTGTTCGTCTATTTGGGGAGGTTCTGCTCCTTCTACTCCATATACAACGGATAGAAACGGACGCGGTCCGGCTTGGGCAAATTCTTTATTTGAAGATAATGCTGAATTTGGATTTGGAATTAATTTTGCTCAGGAAACTTTGCGTAATCGCTTAATAGGTAAATTGGAAGACTTGTCTAAGAATTCTAACGAAAAAGTAGGCAGTGCTATAGAAAAATATATGCAAACGAAAAATAATAGTAAGACCAATAAAATTGCTACTGATAATTTAATTGAAGTTTTAACTGAAGAGAATGTTGGAAAGGATATTTTAAAATATAAAGACTATCTTAATAAAAAATCTGTTTGGATATTTGGTGGAGATGGCTGGGCATACGATATTGGATATGGTGGGTTAGATCATGTTATAGCTTCAGGAGAAAATGTTAATATTATGGTTTTTGATACTGAGGTATATTCTAACACTGGTGGGCAGTCCTCTAAATCTACACCAACTGGAGCAGTTGCAAAGTTTGCAGCAGGGGGCAAGAATATTAAGAAGAAAGATTTGGCTAGCATTGCTATTAGCTATGGATATGTATATGTTGCTCAGGTTGCTATGGGCGCAAACTATAACCAATGCATAAAGGCAATATCGGAAGCTGAAGCATATGATGGACCATCGATTATTATTTGTTATGCACCATGTATAAACCATGGAATTAAGGCAGGAATGGGCAAAGCTCAAACAGAGGAAAAAAATGCAGTTGCAGCTGGATATTGGCATTTATTTAGATTTAATCCTGATAATAACAACAAAAAGTTGACAATAGACAGCAAAGAACCGACTGCAAATTATCGTGATTTTTTAATGGGAGAAGTTAGATATAATTCATTGTTTAGGAAAAATCCTGAAAAAGCTGAATGTTTGTTTGAGAAATCTGAGGAAGAATCTAATAATAAGTATAAATATTTGAAAAAGCTTGAAGACATGTATACGACCAATTCATCTGAAGATTAAAATAAAAAAACACATTGTCATTTTTAACAATGTGTTTTTTGTTTTAGTTTATATAATTTTGATAGAGATTTTTATATAAACTACTGTTTGAAAGTAATTCTTTGTGAGTCCCTTGCTCTATAACTTTTCCATCGTTTATTACATATATCTTATCTGCTCTTTTAATTGAGGTTAATCTGTGTGCTATGGTTATTGTTGTTCTTCCTTGAGAAAGTTTTTCTAACGATTCTTGAATGATTTTTTCACTTTCACTATCTAGTGCAGAAGTGGCTTCGTCTAATATGAGGATTGGTGGATTTTTTAGAAAAACTCTGGCTATGCTTATACGTTGTTTTTGTCCGCCAGATAGTTTAA
Source organism: Oscillospiraceae bacterium (assembly GCA_902798695.1). Taxonomy (GTDB): domain Bacteria; phylum Bacillota; class Clostridia; order Oscillospirales; family Ruminococcaceae; genus RUG12519. The sequence goes on along the minus strand of CADBXK010000001.1, from coordinate 471,275 downwards.
CTCCGCGTTCGCCGATATATGTGTCATATTTATCTGGAAGAGAATTTATAAAATTGTGAATCCCAGCTTTTTTTGCTGCTATAATAATATCATTAAGAGTTGCATCTTTATCTCCATAGCAAATATTATCATATATTGAACCAGTAAATAAATGAACATTTTGGTGAACTGATCCTACAATTCTATGGAGTTGATTTAATTTTATGTTTTTTATATTTACATTATCTATTAAAATTTGTCCGTCTGTTACATCATAAAATCTTTCGATTAATGTGCACATTGTTGTTTTTCCGGCACCAGAAGGACCGACTAAAGCTATATTTTCGTTAGGGTTTATTGAAACATTTATTCCCTTTAGTATGGATTTTTTTGATTCAGAATATTTAAACCATACATTTTTGAAATCAATTTTTCCTGTTACATTAGGTAGAGTAATTGATTTATTTGTGTCTTTGATGTCTATATCAGTTTCCATAACTTCAACAAATCTACCAATTCCTGTTATTCCTTTTTGAAATTGTTCTGTGAATTCCAAAATTTTTGATATTGATACTATCAAAACGGAAATATAAGCAGCATACGCAACTAGGTCTCCTGGTGATATATGTCCTAATGTTAAAAATATTGAACCAACTATAATTAAAAGTAGGTACATAAAATTAGTAAATGACATTTCTATTGCTCGAAATTTTCCCATTATTTTGTAAAATATTTGCTTTGTTTTTAGCGTTTTTACGTTACTATCATTAAATTTTTCTCTTTCTATGTCTTCTCCCGCAAATGATTTAATAACTCGAATTCCCAACAAACTATCTTCAGCTTGAGAATTTAGTTCTCCAACCTGGATTCTGTTTTGTTTTAAAGCTTTTTGCATTTTTTTGTTGTAATGAGCTGAAAATATTACTACAAAAGGTAGTGTGGCATATATAATTAACGTTAAGTATATGTTGAAATAAGACAGAATTATAAATGATACTATAATTTTTACGCCAGCTATTAAAAATTCTTCAGGGCAGTGGTGGGTAAACTCAGTAATTTCAAATAAATCTGTTGTTAAACGAGACATAAGTTGTCCAATTTTATTATTGTCATGATATGAAATGTGTAGCTTTTGTATATGATCAAACAAATCTTTTCTCATTTCGGTTTCAATTTTTGCTCCCATTATATGGCCTACTGATGTCATGTATTGTATACCAATAATTTCAATAATGGATACGAGCAAAAATATAAGACCAATAAATATTATTGCATTTATGGTTAGTAATTCTGGAGAAAAGGATATTGTATTTGTTATGTGTCTAAGTAAGACAGGATAGACTAATTCGCATGTTGTAGTCATCAATGCGAAGAATAAATCTAAAATAAAAATTTTTTTATGTTTTTTAAAGTAAGGGATAATTTTTTTTATCAAATATAAAGTTTGATTCTTTTTTATCATATTCAACATCCTTAAAAAGTAATAACATGTAAAAATTATATCACTATTGATTTATATTTACAAATTTAAATTATAAATTTGTTATTGACAAATTCTAGTATATTTGATAAAATTGAGAGCATAATATTGAATTTTAAGGAGGATGTCCACTATGTTGACTTTATATTTTTGTGATATGCATTTAAGCCATCATGGGTGGAGATTATATCTATAATTAAGTTTTGATTTTATTCGGCTGTTGTAGATATAATCTCGTGTTTCGTTGTTGCGAGGATCTATGATGGCTGGTTTTGTTGTTGATATATTAATGAATTCAGCTTGGTTCGTGAAAGAAGTTTTTTCATAGAATCAAGTTTTTTTATTTGTCAGAAATATGGTTTTCGCAATTAATAGCTAGTATTTATTAGAATTTGGAGGATTTTTTATGAAAAGCAAAATTTTTGTGTTTTTGACTGTGTTTGTACTTTGTTTTAATTTTTTGTTTTCTGGATTGTGTAGCGCGGAAAATGATGAATTTGTTATAGGTGTTGATGTTAATGTGCCACCTATGGGTTTTCTTGGGGAAAATGGAGATGTTGTTGGACTAGATATAGACCTTGCTAGAGAAGTATGTAAAGTAATGGGGAAAAAGTTAAAAGTGCAACCTATTGATTGGGATGCAAAAGAATTGGAATTAAACACCAATAAAATAGACGCAATATGGAATGGTATGTCATATACTCCGGAAAGAGATCAGAATATGCTATTGACTAGTGCGTATATGCAAAATAGACAGGTTTTGGTTGTTAAGAAAGATGCTAATATTTCTAATTTAGATGATTTAAAACAAAAAAATATATGTGGACAAAAGGGGTCTACAGGGATAACTTCACTCAAAAATAGTGCTGTTGGGAAAAATGCTAAAACAATAACAGAGCTTGATAATATGGTTGACTGCTTAAATGAAGTTAGATTAGGTAAATCTGAAGCAACTGTAGTAGATGAGGTTGTTGTTAGATATTATTTTACTAAAAATTCGCTTCAAAATGACTTTAAAATTTTGGATCAAGAGCTTGAGACAGAAGACTATGTTATAGCTGTTAGAAAAGATAATTTGGAGTTAAAAAATAAAATTGAAAAAGCATTAAAAGTGGTTGTTGAAGATGGCCGAGCAGGTGAAATTTCTAAAAAGTGGGTTGGAAGTAATGTTATAACTTTTAGTGCAATTAAAGAAAAAGAATCTGCGATGGATAATAAAAATGTTAATGTTTTTTCAGAATTGTTTCAAGGACTTTTAGTGACATTAAAATTGTTTGCAATTTGTTGGGTGATGTCAATTCCACTTGGATTAATACTATGTTTTTTGCGTAGAGTGAGATTGAAATTTGTTAAGATCATAATTGATGTGTATATATGGATTATGAGAGGAACTCCACTTTTGCTACAAATATTTTTCTTGTTTTATGGACTACCTTTAATGTTCCCAAATTTGCAGATGAATGACAGATTTTTAGTTGGAGTTATTGCATTTGTATTAAACTATGTTGCATATTTTGCAGAAATTTTCCGTGGAGGAATTAAAAATGTTGATAAAGGACAATTTGAGAGCATAAAAGTACTAAAAATACCGAAAATAAAGGCTATGTTTAGAATAATTATTCCACAAATGCTTCGTGTTTGTTTACCATCAATTTGTAACGAGTCTGTTGCGTTAGTTAAAGACACTGCCTTGATTTTTTCTGTAGGAGTTATTGAGTTATTAACAACTGCAAAAAATCTGGTTAATACAAACGCTGATATTTTAGCATACATCATTGCTGCGGGGATATATTTACTAATATGTTCTTTAGTAAATTTGATTTTTAAAATTTGGGAAAACAAGTTAAAGTTTGAATAAATTTGGAGGAATAATATATGGACATTATAAATGCTATAAATATAGGAAAAAAATTCGGTAATAATACTGTTTTTGATAATTTAAATTTTAAAGTAAAAAAGGGAGAAGTAGTTACAGTTGTTGGACCATCTGGAAAAGGAAAATCAACACTATTAAGATGTTTGATAGGTTTAGAAAATATTGATTCTGGAACTATTGAAATTGATGGAAAAATATTGGTCAAAGATGGGATATATGTTAATTCTAAGAAGCAATCTGAAATTTTGTCAGAAGTGGGAATGGTATTTCAAAATTATAATTTGTTTCCCAATTTAACCGTTAGACAAAATTTAGAAATTGTTAATAACGATAGTAAAAAAATAGATATGTTGTTAAAACGATTTGGATTATACGATAGAAAAGATGCATATCCTGCTAATATTTCAGGTGGACAAAAACAACGGCTAGCAATTATTAGAGCTATGATGTTAAATCCTAAAATAATATTTTTTGATGAACCAACATCTGCTTTAGATAAGGATAATAGAGGAGAAATAGTTAAACTAATAAATGAATTAAATGCTGAAAAATATACAATAGTAATAGTTACTCACGACAAGCAGTTTGTTGATTGTTTAGATTCAATTATTTATGATATGACTTAAAAATATAAAGTAGAAAAGCACGTACCATTCAAAGTGAATGATACGTGCTTGAAATTTTGTGTTTTAAAATAACAAGTATGTTAAATTTTTATTTTTGGTTTTCATAGATAATGTGAAATGGGTATCCTTTTTTATCAATATTGTTCAAATTTAATTTTAATTTTTTTGCTAGTTTTAATAATTCATTATATTCATCAATTGGATCTTTAGAATAGTTTTTGACTTCAATTTCTACAAAATATCCTAAGTGTTTTACATAATCTAATGCTATTTCATATTTATTTAAATATAAATAGGTTTTTCTTTGTTTATCAACAACAGCAATTTTTTCTAAGCCTAAAATATTAAATATTTTATCTAAATTATCACTGTTATCAATTTCTACTTCGTATTCATCGCAATACATATGATTGTGCCAATTTTTATAATTTAATATTTTTTTGTTTCCGCGTTCTCCAATTCTTAGCCATTCATTTACTTCTTTATCATTTAAAAATTTTCTATAAGTAGGTTGATAGTAGGTGTCTAATTGTTTGTTCTTTGTTAGAAATTTTGCATTATTTTTAAAAAAAGTTATTAATTCATTATATTTTTTATCTGTTATTTTTATTTTTATTTCTGTCTCTATATCATTTTTAAAATTATCACCATATATTAAATATCCGATATTGTAATTTAATATTTCTGAGAGTTTAACTAGCATTTCTAAGCTGGGAGTAGCTCTATTTGATTCCCAACTTGATATAGTTTTATCGGTTACAAACAATATATCAGCTAATTCCAACTGCGTAATGTTTTTTGTCTTTCTTAACTTATTTAATCTTTTACCTATGTCCATATTATAATCACTTCGAAATAATTATAACATTATTGATGTGATATTTTATCTACATTTTGTAGATTATTTTTTATGGATTAAAACAACAAAAAAACAACGATTTTTCAAATCGTTGTTTTTACTATAATTATTCAAAAATTTTAACTATTTGGTGCGAGTGATGGGACTTGAACCCATACGTCGATTGACACACGCCCCTCAAACGTGCCTGTCTGCCGGTTCCAGCACACTCGCGTACAACATTTTCAAACATGATAGTATTCTATCAGATGTATGGAATTTTGTCAATTAAAATATTTTTCGTTTTACATGTATACTTGACAATCATTACTATAAACGGTATACTTAGTATAGATATTTGGTTCGGTTATATGAAAGTTTTGCTGATGTGCAAGTTTGTGCTTTGGCTTTTTTAGACTTGAAGTGTTTTATACGCTTTGAGTAGTGTTTTTTTACTTTTTCTTGTAAGAACATGCGATGATTCATTTTAGTTTATAGGCGATTTTGTTTATAAATTTGTTTTTATATTTTTATATATTGTTAGTGACTTTAGTAATATAAATTTCGGATATTATTGTAAGTGTATATATATTTATAAATTAGATAGTAATTTTTATTGGGTGTGTCCTTATTGTTTTAAGGATATGTCTTGTTGTTTGTATATTTAAATATACGTTGTTTATATAGTTTTATATAAAAAATGTTGTTATTGTAAATTACTCGTATTTGAGATTTTAAAAATAAATTATTAAGTTTGTAGAAAGGAAAATAGTTGTGAATCAAGAAAAAGACAAAACAATTAATAAAAATAGTGTAGAAAGTGAAAATAGTTCTAGTAAAAAACGTGTTGCTAAAACTACAAAAGGAAAACCAGTAAGGAGAAAGACTAATAGTGGTAAAACTTTTAAGCGCACTCCGATTAAAATTGTTCCACTTGGTGGGTTGAATGAGATTGGCAAAAACATGACATGCTTTGATTGTGGAAAAGACATGTTTATAGTGGACTGTGGAATGGGATTTCCAGATCCAGAGATGCTTGGGGTTGATTTGGTTTTGCCAGATTATACTTATGTTGAACAGAATATTGAAAAATTGCGTGGAATTGTTATAACTCATGGACATGAAGATCATATTGGGGGAGTTCCTTTTTTCTTGAAAAAATATAATGTTCCGGTATATGGAACTCGATTGACCATTGGTTTAATAGAAGAAAAATTAAAAGAACATGGTTTGTTGAAAAATGCTAAATTGAATATATGTTCTCCTGGGCAAATGATTAAGTTTGGATGTATGTCTGTTGAAATGATTTGTGTTAATCATTCCATCCCTGATGCTGTTGGTCTTGCAATATATACACCGACTGGGTTGATTGTTCATACAGGAGATTTTAAAATAGATTATAATCCCATTGAGGGAGAAGTGATAGATCTTGCTCGTTTTTCTGAACTTGGTAGTAAAGGTGTATTGCTATTTATGTCCGATTCAACCAACGCAGAGCGTCCTGGCTATACTATGCCAGAGAGGAAGGTTGGAGAGTCTTTTCAAAAGTTGTTTAATGAAGCGGGAGATAGAAGAATAATAGTTGCTTCGTTCTCGTCTAACATTCATAGAATTCAGCAGATAATTGATAATGCGATAAAATATAAGAGACATGTGGTAGTTTCTGGACGTAGCATGGAAAATGTTGTGGGCAAAGCAATAGAATTAGGATATTTAAAAGTGCCTGATGGAATATTGATATCTATGGATTCGATTTCCAGATATCCTAGGAATAAGGTAATAATTGTAACTACGGGTAGTCAGGGAGAGCCAATGAGTGCTTTGTCTAGAATGGCAAATGGAACTCACAAAAGTGTTTCGGTTACGAGTGAAGATTTTATTATTATTTCTGCATCACCTATACCTGGAAATGAAAAGTTAGTTACAAATGTGGTTAACGATTTAATGAGATTAGGGTCTAAAGTTATATATGAAAAAATGTATGAAGTTCATACTTCTGGGCATGCGTGTCAAGATGAATTAAAAATGATGTTATCACTCACAAAACCTAAGTATTTTATGCCAGTTCATGGAGAATATAAACATTTAAAGGCTCATGCTGAATTAGCAATGTCTATGGGAATACCGGCAAGAAATATAGTAATAGGAGACATTGGGCATGTAGTTGAAATAAATGGAAAAGGAATACGTTCTGGTGGAACAGTTCCGGCTGGTTGTGTTTTTGTAGATGGACTGGGTGTTGGTGACGTTGGATCTATAGTTTTAAGAGATAGAAAGATATTATCACAAGATGGTTTGATTGTTGTGGTTGCTGCAATTGAAAGAAGTTCTGGACAGTTAGTTAGTGGCCCTGATTTAGTTTCAAGAGGATTTGTATATGTAAGGGAATCTGAGCAATTGTTAGATGAAGCAAGGCAATTAGTTAGAAAAATTTTTGATAGATGCTCAAATGAAAATGTTCGTGAATGGACAGTATATAAGACATGTGTTAAAGACGAACTATCAAGCTTTATATTTAGAAAAACGCGTAGAACTCCTATGATTCTACCGATAATAATGGAAGTGTAGTTGTTTATATATAGTGCTATTTAATATATTTTTATAGTAGGAGAAAATGACCTATGTATAATAAAAATAAACATAAATCAGAAAAGAATATTTTTTTAAAGTTTTGTTTTACAACTCAGTTTTGTTTAATATTGTCCGTTTGTGTTTTGTTTGTTTTTAGTTTGTTTTTAGCTTTTTATAATTTTTTAATTTTTTTAGTTATTTCACCGTTGGTAGTACTATTTAGCATATATAGCGTTTTTATTTTAATAAATTATAAAAAAGAACAAGGCTTATTAGTAGAAAGATTAATTGGTGAGTTTGTTACTGGCAGTGAATATGACTTTGAAAATTTTCCTATGCCAGTGTTAGCATGTTCAGATGATGGAGTAATATTATGGACGAATCGTTGCTTTAAAGATACAATATGCTTAGACAATAGTTCTTGTGTAGGTTTAAATTTTTTTGATATGGTTAAAGAGCCTTTGGATGATTTTTGCAGTAGAAGTGGAGTCCAAGTAAAGCTGTGGGGTAAAGATTTTAAAGTGCATGCAACTTATTCGGATAACTCAGGAATGTATATATTGTACTTTGAAGAAAACACCAGTTTAATTTCTTTTGCTAAAGAATATGTTATATCTAAGCCTACTGTTGCTTATGTTAAAATTGATAATTATGATGAAGTTTTGTCGGAAAAGAAGGAAAGTGAAAAATCCAATATAGTTGGTAAAATTGATGATGTTATCGAAAAATTTGTTGAAGAGTCTACTGGTTTTTTACAGAGAATTGAAGATGATGAATTTTTGATTGTTATGGAAAAAAGACATTTAGACGAGATGATTAATAATAAATTTTCCACGTTAAAAAATTTTAGTGATGCTTCATATGATGAAAAAAATGGTTTGACTCTTTCTGTTGGTATTTCTAGTATAGGAGATACTTTAAATGAAAATCAAAAATTTGCTCGACAGGCATTAGATATGGCTTTGGGCCGAGGAGGAGATCAAATTGCAATAAAAACATCTACCTCCTTTGATTTTTATGGAGGCAGAGCTAATGATGTTGAAAAAAGAACGCGTGTAAAAACGAGGATAGTTGCTAGTGCTTTATTAGAACTTGTTGAAGAATCTGATAATGTTATAATAATGGGACATAGGTTTGGAGATTTAGATAGTGTTGGTTCTGCGATTGGTTTGGCTTCTGCAATAAGAAAGTATGGAAAAGACAGTTTTGTTGTTGTTGATCCGACAAAAAATATGGCATCCGTCTTGATTGATAAAATAAAAAAATCTGATTTAGCTAGTTTAATTGTTGATGTTGATCGTGCTATAAATTTGATATCATCTAAAACTTTATTAGTTGTGGTAGATACACATAATTCTGCTCTTGTGGAATCTAAAGAAATTTTTGAACGTTGTAATGATGTTGTCGTTATAGATCATCATAGAAAAGCGGTTGAATTTATAGATGATGCAGTAATTTTTTATCATGAGCCATATGCATCTTCAACTTCTGAATTAGTGTGTGAACTTATACAATACTTTGGAGATGATTGTGAATTAGGCAAGATTGAAGCAGAGGCTATGTTGTCGGGAATTATGTTGGATACGAAAAACTTTGTTGTAAAAGTTGGTGTTCGAACTTTTGAAGCAGCAGCTTATTTAAAGAGACTAGGTGCTGATACAATTGCTGTCAAGAAATTATTTTCAAGCACAATTGAATCATACAAAAAAAAGGCAGATATTGTTGCAAAATCGGAAATATATAAAAATTGTGCTATCTCAGTTGGTGATTTTCAGACTACGGATATTAGAGTTATTTGTCCACAGGCTGCTGATGAGTTGCTTAATATTACCAATGTAGATGCTTCTTTTGTTATATATAAGACTGATGATATGGTTAATGTAACTGCAAGATCATTGGGTGGTTTTAATGTTCAAATGGTAATGGAACGACTTGGTGGCGGAGGACATCAATCTCAAGCTGCATGTCAGATTAAAGACTCGAATATTGAAGATGTGCGTCAGATGCTTTTGAAGGCTATTGACGAGTTTTGTGAATGAAAAAATAGAGTAGGTTTTGGAGGATTTTATTATGAAAGTTTATTTATTACAAGATGTAAAAAGTAAAGGGAAAAAAGGCGATATAATTAATGTTAGTGATGGATATGCTAGAAATTTTTTATTTCCCCAAAAAATGGCAGTTGAAGTAAATGCAAAAGTGCTTTCTGAGAAAAAGACTAAAGATGAGTCTGTGGCTTATCATAAAGAACAAGAATTGTTGGCTGCAAAGAAGGTTGCTAGTCGTTTAGAAGGGCAGTCTGTTGAACTAAAGGCTAAGGCTGGAAATGATGGAAGACTTTTTGGTTCTATAACAGCTAAAGAAATAGCTAACGCTGTTAAGGTGAAATACAATGTAAGTGTAGATAAACGTAAAATTGAAGTGCCAGAAATTAAAGCTTTTGGTAAGTTTGATTTTAAAGTAAAAATAATGACGGGTGTAATTGCAAATATGATTGCTTCGGTAGTAGAATAAGTAATTTAAAGAAATAGCAGATAGTTTGTTTTTTGTTTTGGTGGTGATTTTAATTGCAGGGAAATTTGGATTATGAACAGTTACCATATTCTTTAGAGGCTGAACAGAGTGTATTAGGGGCTTTGTTGTTGGATCCTAATTGTATAGGAGAGTCTTTTTCATACATATCACAAGCAAGTTTTTATAGTGAAAAGCATAAAAAAATATTTTCAGTATTAACTAGACTATTTACATCGGGATTGCCTATAGATTTTATTACTGTTTTAGATGCTGTCATGTTGGATAATATTTTTGAGTCTGAACAAAGCGCCAAGGTATATTTGACTCAGCTTATGGATATGGTTCCGTCTATTACAAATTTTAATAGCTACTGCAAAATAGTTAAGGAAAAATACTATTTACGTAGCTTGATAGGCGCTGCTAGAAGTATTGTTGATTTGGCAACTAATGCTGATTTTGATGCTGAAACTATTTTAGATTCGGCGGAACAAAAAATATTTGAGATAAGGCAAGATAAAGTATCTGCTAATATAGTTCCTATAGATGAAGTAATTAGTCAGGAATTTGATCATTTAGATAAAATAGCCAGTGGCGAGAGTAGAGTTGGAATATCTTCTGGATATTCGGCTTTAGATGCAATTCTTACAGGATTAAATGCGTCTGATTTGATAGTTTTAGCAGCAAGGCCAGCTATGGGTAAAACTAGTTTTGCACTTAATATTGCTTCTAGAGCAGCGAAGCAAAGCAAAAAGCAGGTAGTTATTTTTTCGCTCGAGATGTCTAGTCAGCAGTTGGTTGAGAGAATGTTGTCTAGTGAATGTTCGATACTATCAACAAAATTGCACTCTGGTATGTTAGAAAGTGATGAGTGGGCGCTTTTAGCATCTGGTGCTCAAGAACTTTCTCAGTGTAAAATATTTTTTGACGATACTCCTAATTTGTCTGCAATTGAAATGAAAGCTAAATTAAGAAGATTTTCAGATTTAGGTTTGGTTATAATTGATTATTTACAGCTTATGTCTAGTGGTAGACGTGATGGTAATAGGGTTCAGGAAATTTCTGAAATTACTAGAATGTTGAAGATTATGGCAAAAGAATTGGAAGTTCCGGTTATAACATTGTCACAGTTGGCACGTGGACCTGAGGCTCGTCAGGATCATAGACCTATTTTATCAGATTTACGTGAATCTGGATCTATAGAGCAAGATGCGGATATAGTCATGTTTTTATATAGAGATGAATATTATAATCCCGAAGATGCAAAACCGGGAGTTGCGGAATGTATAGTGGCAAAAAATAGACATGGTGAAACAGGAACCATCGAACTTGGATGGGATGGGAAATTTACTAGATTTATGGGATTGGATAGGTATCACAATGAGTAATATGGTGTCAGTTGTATCATCATTTTTTGATTATGGTGAGCAAATTGTAGTTGGGGTTTCTGGTGGAGCAGATTCTATGACACTTTTACATTGTTTATATAGTTCAAAAAAGAATTTTCAACTGATTGTTGCACATGTAAATCATAATCTTAGGGGACAAGAAAGTGATGATGATCAAAAATTTGTTGAAGATTGGTGTAAGAAACATTCGATACGATTTATTTGTAAAAATGTAGACATTATTAAAATATCTGAAAACACAAAAACCTCAATAGAACTTAGTGGAAGAAATGAGCGATATAAATTTTTTGATGAGATTGGAGGAAGAATTGCGACAGCACATACTTTGTCTGATCGTGTTGAAACAATGTTATTTAACATTTCGAGAGGAACTGGATTAAAAGGATTGTGTTCTATTCCGAATGTTAGAGGGAAAATTGTTAGACCTCTTTTGTCGTTTACCCGAGATGAGATTGAAAATTATTGCAGAGAGCATGGTTTAAAATATAGAAATGATACTACTAATTTTATGGATGAATATACTAGAAATAGAATAAGACATCATGTTGTAAGTGAACTTAAAAATATAAATAATAAATTTGAAAAACATGTTTTATATTTGTTAGATGGATTGACAAAAGATGAAGAATATTTAAGTAATGTTGCTAAGAATGAATTAAATAAGCATACTATAAGTAATGGATTAGAATTAAAATCTGTTATTAAATTAGAATATTCAATTAAAATTAGAGTCATTGACTTATTTTTAAAAAGAAATAATATTTCTCCTAGTTATGAGATTTTAATTAGGGTTTTGAAACTTTGTGAGATGGGAAAAGGTCAGCAAAGTTTGCCTAAAGACAATATGGCTGTTATTAGGAAGGGAATATTATTTATTGAAAAAATTTTTGTGGTTGAAGATTTTGATATTATTTTGACGGATGATATGGAATTTTTGTATAAAAATTTACATATTATCAAGTGTCATATTGAGCAGTTTGACTATTTTGTTAATAAAATCAAACATTCGTTTCTTTTTACTGTAGATTATGATAAAATATTAGGTGATATTCATATTAGAAATAGAATTCCAGGAGACAAATTAAAACTTTTAAATCGTCCTACTAAAAAATTAAAGGTGTTAATGCAAGAAAAAAGAGTTTCTTTTTTGGAGCGTAGTAAAATGGTTGTTATGTCTGATGAGATAGGAGCATTTTGGGTTAGTGGTTTTGGATTGGATAATAGGGTTTTGGTTGATAATAATACAGAGAGAGTTTTATTAATATTTGGATATTAATACCAACAAATTTTAAAATTTATTATGAAAACGTGTTTTTTGTTTTAAGTTTAGTTGTTATTTGAATTTTTTGATCAAGGAGGATTGGACTTTGAACGATAAAAGAGGAAATGGTGGTATAATTTTTCCGCTAATTGTTGTTGCGTGTATTGCTTTTATGAGCATTTTTATGCTGAATCACTCCAATAGTTTAGAAAACGATTCTAAATATTATCAAATTATTGATTATTATGAAAAAGATGAGATTTCAGAATCCACATTGGAGTATAGCAATGGCATTAGTGGTAATTTGGAATATACATTAAAGTCAGATACATCAAAAAAATATGTATATAAGGTACCGGATGTTAGGCGTTTTGTTGATACTGTCAACAAGATTATGTTAGAACAACATAAGGATAATTTGAAAGAGTCATCAAATGTAATTAACTATGTCTCAGGAAACGATTATTCTTGGATGATATCATTGTTGCCGACCTTTTTAATTATGTTTATGTTGATAGGTTTATCTGTGTTTATGTTTAAATTTTCAGGTGCTGGAGCCGGAAAGATTGGGCAGTTTGGTAAGAATAATTTTAGACATGTTGCTGAAAAGGGTAGAACAACTACATTTGATCAGGTTGCTGGAGCTGACGAAGAAAAAGAAGAGTTGGCGGAGATTGTTGAATTTTTAAAAAATCCTAAAAAGTTTAGTGATATAGGTGCAAGAGTTCCTAAGGGAGTTTTGTTAATTGGCCCTCCAGGTACGGGTAAAACCTTGTTGGCTAGAGCTGTTGCTGGAGAAGCTAATGTTCCGTTTTTTTCTATATCTGGTTCGGATTTTGTGGAAATGTATGTTGGTGTTGGTGCATCGAGAGTTAGAGATTTGTTTGATCAAGCTAAGAAAAATTCTCCTGCTATCATATTTATCGATGAGATAGATGCTGTTGGAAGGCAAAGAGGAGCTGGTTTAGGTGGAGGTCATGATGAGCGTGAACAAACTTTAAATCAGTTGCTTGTTGAGATGGATGGATTTGGTGCAAATACAGGTATCATTATCATTGCTGCAACCAACAGAAGAGATATTTTAGATCCTGCTTTGCTTCGTTCAGGACGCTTTGACAGACAGGTTATTGTTGGATATCCTGATGTTAAGGGGAGAGAGGGAATACTTAAGGTCCATTCTAAAGATAAGCCTTTGGGATTTGATGTTGATTTGTCTGTTGTTGCTAAATCGACAGTTGGGTTTACAGGTGCAGATCTCGAGAGCTTAATGAACGAAGCAGCTTTGTTAGCGGCTAAAAAGAGTCATAAAGCTATAACTTCTGCCGATATTCAAGAGGCTACAATGAAAGTTATAGCAGGACCTGAAAAGAAATCGAGAGTTATATATGAAGATGAAAAACGTTTAACGGCTTACCATGAAGCTGGGCATGCTGTAGCAACTTATTTTTGTCCAACTCAGGATCCAGTTCATGAAATTAGTATTATTCCGCGTGGAATGGCTGGTGGATATACTATGTCATTGCCAGAGAGGGATAAAAGCTATATTTTGAAAACTAAAATGGAAGAATCTTTGATTGTTTTATTGGGTGGGCGCGTAGCTGAGTCTATAGTTTTGGGTGATATTTCAACCGGTGCTTCTAATGATATTGAACGTGCTACTGATACAGCTAGAAATATGGTAACAAAATATGGTTTCACCGAGGATATGGGTCCTATAGTATATGGCACTGGAGAACATGAAGTTTTCTTAGGACGTGATTTCAATAATAATAAAAACTATTCGGAGACGACTGCAACTGAAATTGATAAGGAAATTAGAAAGATTATTGATACTGCTTATTCAAAGTGTCATAATATTTTAACAGAAAATATAAATTATGTTCATGTAGTTGCTCAATATCTTATTAAATCGGAAACAATCTCTGGAGATGATTTTAAGAAGATAATGACTGATGAGATTACTATGGAATATGTTGAGAATATAGATAAACCAAATGATAATAAAGAAGAGTCAAATAGTTCTGATGAATGTTAGAATTTTTAGTGTATAAAAAAAAATACCCACCAATTTCAATGGTGGGTATTTTTTTTATACTTATTTAGCACGACTCAGACGAGCTATATTACTTCTTTCATTTTCATCTAATTTTAAGGTAATAAAACGTATTGTATCTTGATAGTTTGGTATAATTAAATGTTCCAATGCATTTACTTTACGTCTAGTTTGATTTATTTCGTCAGATAGTATAGAAATTGTTTTTTCTAGTTCTGATAATGTTATAAGCTTAGATATGATATCATCGTATAAATGAATAGAGTTATCTAAATGAGCACTATTTTGTGACAACGAATAAGAAATATTTTCCGATGAATTGTGACGCTTATTTATTGAAAAAGATGGAGTGCAAACTCCCATTATATTTGATGTTGAGATATCAACAGTTAAGTCTTGTCTAGACATAATTACTGCAGTATTTACAAGTTGAGGGGATGTATTAACTTTTGAAAGCTCAAATTGCAAATTAGCGTTTAATATATCTTTTTCAATTTGAATTCGAAATTTGGCTGCTTTTTTAGCAGTTTCCAAAAATTTTCTCATTAGCCCATCGCGCTTATCTTTTAAAAGTTTGTGACCTCTTCTAGCTGTTAATAGACGATCTTTAAGTTTATTTAATTCCATTCTAGTTGGATTAATGTCTAAAACAGCCATATTAATCACTTCCTTTATAATACTTATCTATGAACTCATAGTCAATTCTTTTGAGCTCGCTTTTTGGAAGTAGTGATAAGAGTTCCCAGCCAACTTCTAGAGTTTCCTGAATGCTTCTATCGGTATAAAATCCTTGAGACAAATATTTCTTTTCAAATTCGTCAGCAAATTTTACGTAAATGCGATCAATTTCTGATATAGCATCTTCTCCCAAGATAGTCATCAACTCTTTAGCATCTTTTCCTATCGCGTATGCTGAAAATAGTTGGTTCATAACGTCAGCATGATCGGCTCTGGTTTTTTCTTCTCCAATACCTTTATCCTTTAATCTTGATAGAGAAGGAAGAACATCTATTGGAGGAACGATATCTTTTCTATATAGTTCTCTGCTCAAAATTATTTGACCTTCGGTTATATATCCTGTCAAGTCAGGGATAGGGTGAGTTTTATCATCTTCAGGCATTGTCAAAATAGGAATCATTGTTACACTACCGTCTTTACCCTTTAATCTACCTGCTCTTTCATATAGTGAAGCAAGGTCTGTATACATGTATCCAGGATATCCACGTCTACTAGGAATTTCTCTCTTAGCTGCTGAAACTTCTCTTAAAGCATCGGCGTAGTTTGTAATATCAGTTAGTATTACTAAAACGTGCATGTTTAAATCAAATGCGAGATATTCAGCAGTAGTTAAAGCCATTCTAGGAGTAGCTATTCTTTCTATTGCTGGGTCGTTAGCTAGATTTATGAACAGAACTGTACGCTCCAACGAACCATTTTTCTTGAAGTCTTCTATAAAAAAGTTAGCTTCTTCAAATGTTATTCCTATAGCTGCAAAAACAACAGCAAAATTTTCAGATTTTCCTAAAACTTTTGCTTGTCTAGCAATTTGTGCAGCAAGATTTGCATGGGGAAGACCACTAGCAGAAAAGATAGGTAATTTCTGACCTCTAACGAGAGTATTTAATCCGTCAATTGCAGATATACCTGTTTGAACAAATTCTTCAGGATAGTTTCTAGAAGCTGGGTTCATTGCTACGCCGTCTGCAGGCATTTTTTTGTCTGGTAAAATTTCAGGACCATCGTCTATAGGTCTGCCCATTCCATCGAAAACTCTTCCCAACAGATCACGAGAAACACCTAATTCCATTCCGTGCCCTAGAAACTTAACTCTACTATTCTCTAAGTTAATTCCAGCACCAGATTCAAACAGCTGAACAAGTGCATTAGATCCATCAATTTCTAGAACTTTGCACAGTCTCTTTTCACCATTACTTAATATTATTTCGCCTAATTCGTTATAAGAGGCATGTTCAACATCTCTAACAAGCATTAATGGCCCTGCAACCTCATCTATAGTACGGTATTCTTTTGCCATTATTCATCGCCTCCATTTTTTAATTTTCCAATTTCTATTTGCATTTGCTCCGAAATTTCTTCATATTTTTTCTCAACTTCGCTGTCATCAAAGTATTTAAAACGTCCAATTTGTTCTTTTACTGGAATTGAAGTCAATTCACTTGATGTTGCTCCATTTGATATAGCATCTGCGGCTAGCTCGTAGTATTCCATAATGAGACTCATCATATAAAATTGCTTTTGTAACGAGGTATATGTATCTGTTTTATGAAATGCATTTTGATGCAAAAAATCTTCTCTAATACATTTAGCTGCTTCCATCTTCATTCTATCGGCATTGCTGATTGCGTTTATTCCTACTAATTTAACGATTTCTTCAAGTTTGGCTTCTTCTTGTAAAAGTTCAATCATTTTTGTTCTGAGGACACTCCAACTGCTAGAAATATTATCGCTAAACCAATCCTTTATCTTATCCCAATAGAGAGAGTAAGACTTTAACCAGTTTATCGCAGGAAAATGACGTTTATATGCCAACTGTGAATCTAAGTTCCAGAAAACTTTAACAATGCGCAAAGTAGCCTGAGACACAGGTTCCGAAATGTCTCCACCAGGAGGAGATACAGCACCAATTACTGAAAGCGCAGTTTCTTTTCCATTTAATGTGACAATTCTTCCAGCACGTTCATAAAATTCAGCTAGTCGGCTTCCTAAATATGCAGGATATCCTTCTTCTCCAGGCATTTCTTGTAATCTTCCTGACATTTCTCTTAAAGCTTCAGCCCATCTTGAAGTAGAATCTGCCATAAGAGCAACAGAATAGCCCATATCTCTAAAGTATTCAGCTATGGTTATTCCAGTATATACAGAAGCTTCACGTGCAGCAACAGGCATATCTGATGTGTTAGCGATTAAAACAGTACGTTCCATTAAAGTTTTTCCAGTTTTTGGATCCTGAATTTCAGGGAACTCATTTAAAACGTCCGTCATTTCGTTTCCGCGTTCACCACAACCAATATAAACTATTATATCTGCATCTGCCCATTTTGCAAGCTGATGCTGAACGATAGTTTTTCCACTACCAAATGGTCCAGGAACAGCAGCAACTCCTCCTTTTGCAATAGGAAATAGAGTGTCTATTACTCTTTGACCAGTTACTAATGGGGTATTTGGAGGAAGTTTCTTTTTAACTGGACGATGTTTTCTAACAGGAGAACGTTGCATCAGTGTTAAGGAATACTCCGAACCGTCTTGCAGCTTTATTTTTCCTATTTCATCGTCAACTTTAAAATCACCTTCATTTATCGAAATAACTGTTCCTGATATGTTGGGAGGGAGCATAACGTGGTGAGTAATTGCCGATGTTTCTTGAACGTATCCAAATATGGCTCCAGCAAAAAGTTCATCTCCTACTTTCACGCTAGGAGTAAAAGTCCAAGCTTTTTCTCTATCCAAAGTTGGAACATCAATTCCTCTTGTTAATCTTTCACCAGCTTTCTCTTTCAATAAAACTAGCGGTCTTCCTATTCCGTCATATATTCCGCCGATTAGTCCTGGCCCTAATTCGATTGAAAGGGGATAATTAGTGGAAATAACATCTTCTCCTGGACCAACGCCTGAAGTTTCTTCATATACCTGTATTGAAGCCTTATCTCCGTGCATTTCGATAATCTCACCTATTAGACCTAATTTACCAACTCTAACAATGTCAAATAGGTTAGTGTTTTTCATATTTTCTGCTACTATCAATGGCCCCGATACTTTAACTATAGTACCTTTGGTTTGAGTCATATTTAATCCTCCGTATCATTTATAGAAATGTCACTGCCTGTTGCTTTTTTAACATCAATTGCTAAAGATTCACTAGCAAAACTAGGACCCTGAACTGGAATTTGATCGGGTATTGGTGTTATTGTAGGCGTAATGCTATGCTTATATTTTAAAATAGTTTCTGGAATTTGTTTTACTATAGATTCTGTGACAAATATTATTGCAAATTTTTGACTTGCTAGCCTATCTATAACTTTTATGGCTTCAGATTTATCTTCCACTAAAAAAGCATCTATTCCACACATTGAAAAAGCTTTAATATTGTCACTTGTTCCAATAATTCCAATTCTGTGCATTAATCCTTATTCCTTTCATATGTTATTATTAGTATTGTTCCAAAGCAAACTTACAGCAATTGATTTTAAGACAGTGTGCTCATCCTTTAAAGCTTTAATATATGCAACAATTGGAGCAAATCCAAACGCTGATGATTTATATGTTTCATCGAAGTTGTTTATTATATCGCTAGATATTTGCTCAATAAAAAGAGGGTCTTTAGAAATAATATTTTGCATATTTTTTACATTGATTCTTTCAAATAATGTGGCAACATTTTTAAGACCATCTTCGGTAGCTTTTACAATTTTATCTAAATCAATAAGTCCACCTTCAATTAATGTTTCACTAAGATATTTTAAATCTTGGTTAAACATTAAGTATCTTAGTGCTATATTAAGATTTTTTAAAGTAATTTCTAATTTGGTTCTATTTAACAGAAATTCATCTTTGTGTGCTAAATTTAGCATGATTTTGTATAAACTTTGATCGATGTAAGTTTCTGTTTTTTTTGTGTTTAAGGTTTTAGACATAATTTCAAAAGCATCAAACGATGTTTGGCGAAAAAAATCTGGCATATTATCAAAATTCTTTGACTTTATACATTTTTCCATAAGATTTGGATCAATTGAATTTGGATATGAAATTAAATCCAACCAAGAACTATTAGAAAAAACCGATTTAAGAACAGCCTTATAATTAGCTGCATCATTTTTTAGCCATAACCATTTAAATGGTGCTTCAGATGGACAAGCTTTTCTAATGTATTCGCAATTGTCAACAAAATGCCTTTGTAGTTGTAGGCTTAATGTTTCTAGTGAATCAAAGTGTTCAACAGGATATCCTATTGACTGTAGCTTGTTTGATAGCTCTTCCAAACTTAAGGATTCCTTAAAATTAGCGTAAGTTGTTTTGTTTAGCAAATGAGTTTCCAATGAGCGTATATATCCCACAGCAAATGCATAAGATGTATCTTTCATTTTATTTCTCCTAAATTAAGAGCATTAGATGCAATAGATCTCAACAAGTCTTTATTGTCAGCAAATATGGATTTTATACTTAAATCTATTATAGACTTTGATGAGACAATTTGAAAACCATGGCTAAATGCATCTGACTTTTCATATTCTATTTCTAAATTATTATCGTTTAAAAAATCATTAGGAATTCTGGAAAAATCTTCACTGCCTACGACTAATTTAAATTTTTCATTTGGTAGATTTTTATTAATTAATTTACCAAAAAATATAAAATATTTTTCGCTATCCATATTGCAAAAATAAGTCATTGACATGTTAAGAATTTTATCAATTAATTTGTGCTTTTTTTCTAAAATAGATTTATTTTTAAATATTACATTTGCAGTTTCAGTCTGAGATATAATTTGTTCTTTTTTGCGTGTAATATTCTCTTCATTTTTTTCATATTCTTTTTTTGCGATAGCCTCAGCATCTGATATAATTTTTTGACATTCTATATCGTTTTTTTCCTTAAGTGCGTTTATTTTTTCATTAGTATCTTTTTCAATAGATTTTATTATATTTTGTAGAGCGTCCATGTTTATATACACTCCCTTTACTATTTTATATTTATAACCATTAGGAAAGAAACTATGAATGCTAAAAGTGCATATAGCTCAACTAATGATGCGGAAACGATTGCTTTGGAACTTTCAGATGGCTTTTTAGCAATTATATTTACTCCTGAAGAACAAACTCTTCCTTGAGCCATAGCTGAGAAAAGACCACCTATTGCTATTGGTAAACAAGCAGCTAAGTATAAAAGACCTGTCATAATATCAGTTGGGGCTTTTCCACCAAGAATACCAGTATTTAAAAGAACCATAACTGCTACGATAAATCCATATAATCCTTGAGTTCCTGGAAGAAGTTGCAAAACTAACAACTTTCCAAACTTACTAGGATCGTCGACAACAATTCCTGTAGCAGATTCACTTGCCACACCAACTCCTTTAGCAGATCCTATACCAGCAAAAGCAACAGCAATTGCAGCTCCTAATAAAGCAAAAAATAATGACATAATTAATTCCTCCATGTAATTTTATTTTATTTTATTTAAAAATTTTATGTATCTTGTATTCATTCCGAATGGGATAAACTTCTTTCCGCCTCCTTCATAAAACTTACTAAAGAACTCAACATATTGTAATCTGTTTGTATGAACATATGCTCCTAATATGTTAATTCCAAAGTTCATAGCATGCCCTACTATAGAAATTATTACAAACACAATAAATCCTAGTATACCATTACCTGCCATACTACCTAATATATTTACAACATTCGCAATAACTCCTGTAGCAATACCTAATGCCATAAGGCGAGAGTATGATAGAGCATCGCTTATATATGAAGTAATATCATAAAGACTGATTATTCCACCGAAAATTTTCATCGCACCTTTATTTTTATATCCACCTAATAAGACAACTAAACTTGTTCCTAATATGGATAAAATTAAACCAACTAAAGAAATAATATCACTGTTAACTGTTTTTCCTGTTGCAAAAATTCCAATACCCAGTAAAATTAATATCCAGTCTAAAACCGTTGCAATAGCTTCCATAAATTTCTTTCTTCTGACCAAGGTATAAAACTTTATTGATAGTCCAATTATTATCTGAATTAAACCTATAACAATACTAAAAATAAGAAGAGTTAGTGGCTCGGTAACAGTGTTTATCCACAGTGGTGCCAGAGAAAAATCTGAATTAAAGAATACTTTGGCTACAGTATCTATTGCATTTCCAAAAAAACTGCCATACATGAATCCCCAAAAAGTTGTGGATAATCCGCAAAAGAAAAACATTCTAAATAGATCTTTTTTTCTTTTCTCAAACTTTTTGAAAAAAGCTAACCACCCGCAAGCAATTGATAGAACGAGTCCATAGCCCGCATCGGAAAACATCATACCGAAAAATATGTAGTAAAAAAGTGACATGATAGGGTTTGGATCTATATCATCATACGATGGCATAGAATATGTTTGAGTAATGTTTTCCACTGGAGCAACGAAGAAATTGTTAGAAAAATCAACAGGAGAATTTTCATCCGGTTCAGATATTTCAATGTATGCACCTATTTCATTTTCTATTTTTTCTATGATTTTAGATTCAAACCTTGGATTTACAAACCCTTTTAAAACAAAAGTATTATCTGTTAAACCAATCTTACATAATGTCTCATATTTTTCTTTACGAAGCCTTAAACAGTCTGAAAAATCTTGAATATTTTGATATTCATTTTGCATGCTTTTAATTTTGTTTTCATATTCTAGAATTTCTTTGTTTAATTGAGCAATTTTTTCTTTATTTGCAGTTGATTTTTCTTTTGGGCTTTTTTTAGTGGACGAGAAAGGAGGCTGTGAAAATCCAATATCTAGTAAAATTTTTCTAACTTTGTCATTTATATTTTTGGGTATTATAAAAAACACAGACGTTTGTAGTTTGTTAGCGTCTATTATTTCAAAATATACACTTTCACCAAGTTTATTCAAAAGGCTTTCATCGCTCCAAAATCCAGGAATATTTCCTATTAGAATATTTGTATATTTAGTGTTTTGTACATCAGTTGGTAGATCCAAAGATAGATAGTAGTACAAAAGAAGAGATTCATTTTCAAGTTTATTAATTTTACTTTGAATTTTTTCGATTTCTGCCATTGAACTCAAAATAGACTTTACCTTTTTATGAAGTTCATTTGATTTTGCAATGTCTACATTTAATTTTTCAGCTGATTTAAAATTGGGTGACTTTAGGAAAGAATCTTTTTTAGTGGAATATTTTTCAATAATCTCCACTGCCTTATCCGCATCATGTATCATAGAATCTATTTGTGATATGGTTTGATGTGGACTTATTTTTTTTAGATTGGTTATTGGTTCTACCTGAACACATTCCAATTTTTGCAGTGTTTCTAAGATTTTTTTTCTATTTTTTAAAACATCGATGAGAAAAAATGGTTTCATTCTTAAAATTGCCATTTTAAATTATTCCTTTCATACCTCAACATTTTGTATAAGTTGGTGTATAACTGCATCTACAGCTTTTTGTGAATTGACATCAAACTTTTCATCCAATTCACAGCACTGCGAATTAACTATCTCTTCAAAGTCTTTTTTTGTTTTTTCTGACTGCTCAAGATAGTTTTCTATTTTGTTTTTATAATGTTGTTTGTTTTCTTCTATCTGCTTTTCAATTATATTTTTTGCAGATGTTTTTGCATTTTGAAGTTTTATATCAAATTCTTGTTGGGATTTTTCTATTAGCTCTTTAGAATTCTTTTCAACCTGAATTATTTTATCAAGAGCATCTTTTGCCATATATAACACCTTCTATTTTTTATATTTACAGTATATGGTAGATTTATTTCTTTAATTCTAGCACACTTTTTTTTAAAAATCTATATAAATTTTGAAATTGGACAAATATGTCACCTTATGATATAATATTGGGCGTAATTGTTAAATATTTGTTTATTTATTATAATTGAATTATCTGTATTTTTTAGGGAAATTTAAAAATATTTGAAATTAATTTAAAAACAGCTGTTGTCAAGAAATTACTGTAATACTTTTTTAAGTTTAGTGTATAAATATATTGAAAGGTGGAACGTTTTAAGTGGATAATAAAGAAAATATGAATAAAGCATACAATATACATTCTTATAAAAGAAGTAATAATAATTATGGTAGTAATAATGCTACTACCAATACTAATACTTCTAATAATAGTAAAAATAAAGGTTTTATATTTTTGATTGTATTGATTGCTGTCGGACTTGGCTGTTCAATTTTGGGAGGAATAGTGGGCTCGGTAATTACCAATATAAGTGGTATATTTAGTAGTCATAGTATAGTCAAATCTTATAATCCTGATCTCAAAATAGATGATTCTTACAAATCAAATATTGAAGCAATTGCAGATAAAAGTTCTCCTTCTGTTGTTGGAATACAGATAAAGGCTAAATCTAGCAAATCATCTAGGTATCCTTGGTTGAAGTTGCCAAATGATTCAGAAGCAGTTTCTGAAGGGTCTGGTGTTGTATATACAGCTGATGGGTATATTATCACTAATTATCATGTTGTTAAGAGTGCTATTTTGAGTGATGATGCTATTATAGACGTATTTACTTATTCAGATTATGAAAATGCAAAAACTGCTAAGATTGTGGGATATGATGCAGGGGCCGATATTGCTATTATAAAAATAGATGCTGAAGGTTTAACGCCTATGGAGTTTGCAAATTCTGATGCCGTTAGAGTTGGTCAGACTGCGGTAGTTATAGGTAATCCTGCTGGACTAGATTTCGCAGGTTCTGTTAGTAAGGGAATCATTAGTGGACTTAATAGAAAAATAAAATTAGAAAATGGCGTTGAGATGACTTTGATTCAAACTGATGCTGCTGTTAATCCTGGAAATTCAGGGGGAGCAATGGTTGATGGAACTGGGAAGTTAATGGGTATCGTTAATTCTAAATTAGTTGATACTCGTTTAGAAGGTATGGGATTTGCAATACCGGCTAATGCAGTTAAGTCTTTGGCTGATTTTCTTATTTCTCGTAAAGATACATCAAAACCCACATTAGGAATTAAAATGGACCTTAGATACACTCCAGAGATATTAACCAGTTATGGAATGCCTACTGGTGTTGTTGTAGACAGCGTTAACGAAGGCTCACCTGCAGAGAAAGCTGGAATTGAGCGTGGAGATATAATAACGAAGGTAGCTGGCAAAGCAACACCTAGCGCTGAAGTTTTAGGTAGTGTAATAAAAAACAATATAAATGTTGGAGAAAAGATATCTATAGAAATTTATCGTGATGGTAAAACAATGATGGTTGAAGCAACATTGGGTGAATAGAAAAAAACAAAAACAATCGCACGAAGATAACAGCCGTGCGATTGTTTTTTATGCATAATTTACTTGAATTTATTTGTCATTAAGAATTTCTAACGCTTTTTTGCCAATGTCTTTACGGTAATGGGCATTATTGAAATTAACTTTATTGAATCCAGAATATGCTTTTGCTATAGCTTCATTCAGGGTTGAACCTGTTGCTGATGTACATAGCACGCGTCCACCAGATGTTTTAAATTCACCATTTTCTAAAATAGTGCCTGCATGATATATAGTTACATCGTCTGTTTGTCCGTCTTTGTTTAACCCATTTATAGTAATTCCTTTTGGATAAGATTCAGGATAGCCTGGTGATGCTAGAACAACACATGCAGAATATTTATTTGTAAATTTCACTTCTACTTTTTCTAATTCTTTTTTACTAATAGCTTCCATTATGGTGAATAAATCTGTTTCTAGTAGTGGCAAAACAACCTGAGTTTCTGGATCTCCGAATCTGCAATTATATTCAATAACTTTTGGACCATCGTCTGTTAACATTAATCCAAAATATAAACATCCGCTAAAAGGACAACCTTCTTTTTCCATAGCTTCTATTGTTGGTATGAATATATTTTTCATGCATTCTTGTTCTATTTCATTTGTGTAGGCAGGATTCGGAGCAATTGCACCCATTCCTCCTGTATTTAAACCTTTGTCGCCGTCTAATGCTCGTTTATGGTCCATCGAAGAAACCATAGGTTTTATAGTTTTTCCATCAGTGAAACATAGAACTGACACTTCAGGACCACTTAAAAATTCTTCAACAATTATTTTATTTCCACTTTCACCAAATTTATGATTTATCATCATATCTTTAACAGCTTCGTTTGCTTCTTCAAAATTTTTGGCAATGATAACTCCTTTACCAAGAGCTAACCCGTCTGCTTTGATGACTGTAGGATATTTGTTTTGATTTTTGATATAATCTATTGCATTATCGGCATTGTCAAAAACTTCATAATCTCCAGTAGGAATGTTGTATTTTTTCATTAATTTTTTTGAAAAAACTTTACTAGACTCGATTTGAGCAGCCTTTTTGTTTGGACCAAAGCATGGAATTCCAATAGATTCTAGAGCATCAACCATTCCGTCTGCAAGAGGGTTGTCTGGAGCAACAACCACAAAATCTATTTTTTCATTTTTAGCAAAAGATTTCATGCCTTCTTTGTCCATTTCATTTATTGGAACATTAATTGCATCGCATGAAATTCCACCATTCCCAGGAGCGCAGAATATTTTTGTAACTTTATTTGATTTTTTAAGAGCACGTATTATAGCGTGTTCTCTTCCACCTTTGCCTATTACTAATATTTTCATAAAAATAAACCCACCTTTAAAAATTAGATATTTATTTAATGATGAAATAGGCGACATTTAGTAAACGCCATTACGATTCCATATTTATTACATGCTTCTATTACATCGTCATCTCTAATAGAACCACCAGGTTGAGCTATATATTTAACACCGGATTGTTTAGCTCTTTCTATATTGTCATCAAATGGGAAAAATGCATCAGAACCTAGGGCAACATCTTTTTGTTGTGAAATCCAAGCAATTTTTTCTTGCATTGTTAGTGGTTCGGGTTTAGCTAAAAATAATTGTTTCCAGTTATCATCTTTTAAAAATTCAGTATCATTTTGTGATGTATATATATCAATAAAATTGTCTCTTTGAGCTCTTCCTATATTAGATAAAAATGGCAAACACATTACTTTAGGATGTTGTCTCAACCAGAATATATCAGCTTTATTACCTGCAAGTCTTGTACAGTGCACACGAGACTGCTGACCTGCGCCTATTCCTATTGCCATTCCGTTTTTAACGTAACATACTGAGTTAGATTGAGTATATTTTAAAGTTATCATGGAAATTATTAGATCTAAAATTGCATTTTTAGGAATGTCTATATTTTTAGTAACAATATTATTAAATAAATCTTTTGTTATTGTTAAATTATTTCTCTTTTGTTCAAAAGTAACGCCAAATACTTCTTTCGATTCTATTTCGTCAGGAACATAAGATTCGTCGATTTTAATTATATTGTAATTTCCACGTTTTTTTGTTTTTAATATTTCGAGAGCTTTTTCAGTATATCCGGGAGCAATTATTCCGTCAGATACTTCTCTCTTTAAAATCGTTGCTGTTTGCTCATCACATGTATCTGATAGAGCAACCCAATCTCCATATGAAGACATTCTATCTGCGCCTCTGGCTTTAGCATAAGCTAGTGCAACTTCAGATGTTATATTTAAGTCATCTATATAGCATACCTTTTTTAGGTCATCAGACATAGGAGTACCTATAGCAGCACCTGCTGGACTAACATGCTTGAAAGATGTTGCAGCAGCAAATCCTGTAGCAATTTTTAATTCTTGAACCAATTGCCAACTATTTAAAGCGTCTAATAAATTGATATATCCTGGTTTGCCGTTCAATATAGTAATTGGTAAATCTTGTCCATTTTTCATATATATTCTTGATGGAGATTGATTTGGATTACATCCATACTTGAGTTGAAATTCTTTCATGGGTTGTTTTCCTTTCAAATGTTTTTATTTATTATTCTGGTTTGGCTAATTCCAGTTTTTATATCAATGAATCTGGTAAATAAACTAATTTTATTATCGTTGTTTAGTGATTGCCATATGTCATCTCCAAATTGTTCCAAATTTCCGGAGATTTTTACTAAATGAGGTTCTCCGCAAAAACTTGGTAGGGGATTAGCATCTTTGATATAAGTGTGAATAAAATGACCTTGACCAGATAAAGGTTTGCTATATTCAAAAAAGAATCTTTGGATTGAATTACTATTTCCATTGCAACTTTTTAAAATTGATAGTTTATATTCTACATCAGTATCATTAAGTGTTATAATTCCGGAAATTCTGGGGGTAAAGTTTGGTTCATCTGGTTCAAATGTTCTTGTTCTTAATGATTGCTCAAAACTTTTTCCATTTTTTAAACCATCAAAAATAGTGTCTGTTTGGTCACCATTTGTTACTATTGTAGTTCCACCCATTACACGAACAGGTTTGTATATTATTAAGCTAGGGTCTGTTACTTTAGATTCATCAAAAGCTTTTGTTCGAACATCTTCATTATCTAAAACGAATATTCTGTTGCGCGAATTTTCGCTTCTTCCCATAATAAAATATGCAATTGCAATATTTGAACGGCTTTCATCAACACCGATTATTATTCCACGACCGGGGTAACTATTTGAAGAAATAATTTCACTTATGTTTTTCATTTTATACCTCTATGTTTACAATGTTATTTTTAATATTAATTTTTTCTGAGCAAATCAAAGAAACAGCTTCTGGCAATATTAACCACTCTGCTTGTTCCATAACTCGTTTTTGAAGAATTTCTGGTGTGTCGTTGTTGTAGACTGGGACACATTTTTGTAATATAATTGGTCCGCCGTCAGGTATTTCATTTACAAAATGTACGGTTGCTCCTGTAAATTTTACACCTCGTTTTAATGCAGCTTCATGAACACGTAATCCATAAAATCCCTTTCCTGAAAATGATGGGATTAGTGAAGGATGAACGTTTATTATTTTGTTTTCGAAATGTTCTATAATTCTTTTATCTAAAATGCACATAAAACCAGCAAGGACTATTATGTCAGGATTTTCTTTTTTTAGCTCTTGTAGTAATCTATCATTGAATTTCTGAACGTCACTGTATTGTTTTCTATCTACAACAGCAGTTTTTATATCAGCTGCTTTAGCTCGTTCTACTGCGTATGCATTAGGATTAGATGATATAACTAATGAAATTTTTCCATTTTGTATTTTTTTATTTTGACAAGCAGATATTAAAGCTCCTAGATTTGTGCCTCCGCCTGAAACCAGTACTGTTATTTTTTTCAAAACGAACCTCCATGTTTATATATTGATAAAAATCAACTTTACTTAGATGATTTCAATACCTTTATCGCCACTTTGAAGTTCTCCAATTATGTATGCATTTATTCCTTCTGATTTTAATATTTCTATTGCTTTATCAGCATCATCTTTAGAAACAGTGCAGGTCATACCAACACCCATGTTAAATGTATTGAACATATCACGTTTTGAAATTTTCCCTTTTTCCATAATCAAGTTGAAAATGCTTGGAACTATTAAGTTAGAACTAAATATTTTAGCGTTAACGTTTTCGGGTAAAGTTCTTGGTATATTTTCATAAAAACCACCACCAGTTATATGACAAACAGATTTAACATCAATTTGATTTATAAGGCTTAAGATAGGTTTAACATATATTATGGTAGGTTCTATAAGGGTTTCTCCTAAACTTTTTTCCAACATTCCAAAGTTATTTTCAAGGTCAGCATTTTCGATGTCAAACACTTTTCTTACTAGAGAGAAACCGTTTGAGTGAACTCCAGAAGACGGAAGAGCAATTAAAACATCTCCAGGTTTTTGAGACTGGTTTGAAATGATTTTATCTTTGTCAACAACTCCAACAGCAAATCCTGCCAAATCATAGTCATCTTCAGGCATCATTCCAGGGTGTTCTGCTGTTTCTCCACCAATTAATGCAGCTCCAGACTGAACGCAGCCTTCTGCTATTCCAGAAACTATAGTTGCAATTTTTTCTGGATAATTTTTTCCACACGCAATATAATCTAGAAAAAATAGAGGCTTAGCACCACTACAAATTATGTCATTTACACACATAGCTACACAGTCTATACCGATAGTATTGTGCTTATTTAATAACATAGCGATTTTTATTTTAGTTCCAACACCATCGGTACCGGAAACAAAAACAGGTTGCGACATTTTTGAAAGATCTGGAGAGAACATTCCTCCAAATCCACCAATATCGCTAAAAACACCGGGAATATTAGTTCTTGATATATGTGATTTCATCAGTTCAACTGACTTATATCCAGCGGTAACATCAACGCCGGCTTTTTTGTAACTATTGCTATAACTATCCATTTTACACCTTTCATCAAATGTATTTATTTACATATCAGTAATTTTTTGTTCAAATTTATTTTTGCTTTTTTCTTTCGGAGGTTCTGAAGGATATTCTCCACTAAAACATCCAACACAAAAATCAGTTTCTGCTGAACTAGCAATTTTTTTAACGCTTTCTATGCTAAGGTATCCTAAGCTGTCAACACCTATGTGTTTAGCAATTTCGCCAATACTCATTTTGCAAGCAATTAAGTTGTCACGACTGTCTATATCTGTTCCAAAGTAACAAGGATTTTTAAAAGGAGGGCAGGACACTCTCATGTGAACCTCTTTAGCTCCAGCATCTCTTAGCATCTTTACTATTCTTTTGCTGGTTGTTCCTCTAACTATAGAATCATCTACCATAACCACTCTTTTGCCTTGAACTGTAGATTTTATTACGTTTAATTTGATTTTAACTACATTTTCACGCATGCTTTGAGTGGGTTGTATAAAACTTCTGCCAATATATTTGTTTTTAACAAAGCCATCACAATAAACTATATTGCTTTGCATAGAAAATCCTTTTGCGGCAATAAGGCCAGAATCTGGAACACCTATTACAACATCTGCATCCACAGGATGTTCCATTGCAAGAAACTTTCCTGCTTGAAGTCTAGCTTCGTAAACGCTAGCTCCTTCTATGATGCTATCTGGTCTCGCAAAATAAACATATTCAAATACGCACATATTTCCTCTTTTTTTACATAAAGAAGTATCAGACCGCATATTTCCTTTTTCAACTATTACCATTTCTCCTGGTTTAATGTCTCTAATAAATTTGCCGTTGATTGTAGCAAGAGCACAACTTTCTGATGCAAACAATATTGATCCATCATCTTTTTTGCCTAAACATAACGGTCTAAAACCTATAGGGTCACGGGCTGCAATTAGTTTTTGAGCTGACATAACTACGATACTAAACGAGCCTTTGAGCATTTTAATAGTCTCTTTTACGGCATCTTCTATTGATGATGTTTTTAGTCTATTGGAAGTAATGGCATAGGCAATAACTTCAGTATCACTAGTTCCGTGAAAAATTGCACCATCTAGTTCAAATTTTCTTCTTAGTTCATATGCGTTGGTAATATTTCCATTGTGAGCTATGGCTAATGGACCTTTAATATGCTGAATACAAAGCGGCTGTGCATTAGAACAATTTAAAACGCCTGAGGTAGAATATCTAACATGACCAATTGCCATATTTCCTTCTCCAAGAGAATTTATACGTTGTTCATTAAAAACTTCAGAAACAAGACCAAGATCGCGATGATGTGAAATAACACCTCTGTCGTTTACAGCTATTCCGCAGCTTTCTTGACCTCTGTGTTGCAATGCATACAACGCAAAATAGGCATCCCTAACGGGATCTAACGATCTTTCTTTTGTCCATATTCCAAATACGCCACATTCTTCGTGTAAAGAATTTTTCATAATCTAACTTATCCTTTTTCTGTATTTTAAATTTTTATTCTCCAATTATTCTTTTTAGCATTTCTTGATATGCGTGTTCTTCGTTTCCTAAGTTTCTTCTAAAACGATCTTTATCTAATTTTTCATGAGTATCTACATCCCAAAAACGACATGTATCTGGTGATATTTCATCAGCCAAAACGATTGTGTTATCTGAAGTTTTTCCAAATTCAAGTTTGAAATCTATTAATTCGACGTTAAATTTTAACAAATATTCCTTTAATAGCGAGTTTATTTTTAACGCATATTCTTCAATAGTGTCTATTTCTTTTTGAGTAGCAATTCCTATCGATAGCACATGGTATGTATTTATTAAAGGGTCACCTAAATCATCGTTTTTAAGTGAAAATTCTAACGATGGTTGATTTAAAATAGTACCTTCCTCAACTCCATATCTTTTTGAAAAAGAGCCTGCTGCAGTATTTCTAACAATAACTTCTAGTGGAATTATTTCAACTTTTTTAACAATAGTTTCTCTATCAGAAATTTCTTTAACAAAATGTGTTGGAATGTTATTTTCTTCTAGCATCTTCATAAAATGATTTGTTAATCTGTTATTTATAACACCTTTACCCAATATAGTTCCTTTTTTCTCACCGTTAAATGCTGTAGCATCATCTTTGTAAGAAACAATAACATAATTATCGTCATTAGTTGAGTATACTTTTTTTGCTTTTCCTTCATACAATTGATTTAATTTTTCCATAATAGTCCTCCTGAGAGATGAATTTTTATATATTTTTTATTTTAAATTCTTGTTTTTTTCAATTACGCGATTCCGCATATTTTCTTTCATTTCAGATAATTTTAAACTGATATTATTATCAGCTATTGCTAACATTTGTGCTGCCAAAATAGCTGCGTTTTCAGCATTATTTATTCCTACTGTTGCGACAGGTACACCAGGAGGCATTTGAACTGTTGATAGCAACGCGTCTAAACCTTCTAGAGTTGATTTTATTGGTAAACCAATTATTGGAAGGGTAGTGTGTGCAGCAATTACTCCTGCCAAATGTGCTGCCATTCCGGCGGCAGCTATTATTACTCCAATGTCATTAGAAATTGCATTTTTGGCAAAATCTGCGGCTAAATCTGGAGTTCTATGAGCACTCATTATATGTACTTCTGTTTGTATGTTAAGCGAGTTTAATTTGTCTATAGCTTTTTTTACAACGGGTAAATCGCTATCACTTCCCATAATAATTGCAACTTTCTTTTTTTGCATTTTAAACCTCCGCTACAAGAAAAATATTTTTGTTTTAATTATTTGTTTGAAAGACAAAAAACTGCAATTGACTTGCAGCTTTTAATTAATATATTGTTAACGTGTAAAAAAGGTTGCAAAAATCCCGTGGAAACTTAAACTTGCTGAAACAAAAACCTTTTTTTCCTGCACGGGAACCGTCCCCTCAAACTAAAATAATCACTTGTCTATATTGTACAACATTTTAATACAATAATCAAGAATCAATTTTTAGTAAATTATGAATTGGGATATAGTCTTAGTTTTTTTAGTGAATTTAAAATTAATGCAGATGTAGTTTTATCATATTCTTTATATTGATTTGCGACACGTTGAGCTGTATATTTAATTTTGTGTTTTAATATTGATGGTGAGATTATTTTTATATCTGCACCGTGCTGTAAACTCCAATAAAACATAGTGTTAATGTCTATATTTGCTTTAACATAGCAATAATCATTGTATTCACCTGTAAATTCAAAGTTGTCAAATTGATCTACTATATCATTTATTATTGACTTTTTAGCTCTAAATTTTACAACTTCATTATTTTTTGAATTAGTGTTTAAATTTTCATGAGAATAAGAGACTGTATTGGAGTATATATTTTCCTTATTTTTTTGTTCAATTAGTTCAATATTTGTTATGTGATCTATTCTAAATGATAAATTATTACTGCTAATTACATATGGCCAACCATTAGACATTATTATTTGATATGGCATGATAGTATATTTTTCTTCAGTTAAGGGGTGTAGTTTTTTATCACATTTATATGAGTTATAATGAAATTTCACTTTTTTCTTTTCCATAATTGCTTGATTTAAAATTTCGATTGTGTAAAAAATTTGTTTGTTTTGGCAATAAGAATTTTTTATAGGTTTACTGTGGTTTAAATGAGACTGGAATGATTTGCTGGCTAAGGATGATAATTTATCAATTAGCGAGTTACGGTGAATTTTTGGTATATATTTTGCATATAGTATATTGTTAATGATTAAACTTATTTCGCAGTCATTGAATTGTTGATCTACTATATAATATCCTTTTTCATTGCGAATATCAAAGCCTGCATCTATTAGATAATTAATATTTCTGGCTATTGATTTTCGTTCACAGTCAATATTGAAGGAATCTTTTAGTAATTGTACAATGTCTTTTTGACGAATGTGGTGGTTTTGATCGGTGTATTTTCTTAGAATATTTAGAATGTATAACGGTATTAATTTTTTATGATTTTTTATTTTTGACAATTTAAGCTACTCCTTTTAGCTTTTTTAACTTAAAAGTTTGTGTTGATATATTTACTTGTTCGTGATAAAATTTGGATTGAGTATGTATTAAATTTGGAGGTAGTGTAATGAAAAATCCTATTGTTACAATTCAAATGGAAAACGGAAGCGAGATAAAAATTGAACTTTATCCGCAAATAGCCCCTAATACAGTCAGAAATTTCGTGAATTTGGTAGAGAGTGGTTTTTATGATGGCACAATTTTTCATAGAGTAATCCCGGGTTTTATGATTCAAGGGGGAGATCCTGAAGGAACTGGAATGGGAGGATCTGGTAAAAATATTTTTGGTGAATTTAGTATTAATGGATTTAACAATAACCTAAAACACACTAGAGGTGTTATATCTATGGCAAGGGCATATGATTTAAATAGTGCTAGTTCACAATTTTTCATAATGGTAGATGATGCTCCACATTTGGACGGAAGCTATGCTTCATTTGGAAAGGTAATCAGTGGATTAGATGAGGCTGATAATATTGTTAATCAAGAAAGAGATTCTAGAGATAAGCCAATTAAACCGCAAAGAATGACTAAAGTTACAGTAGAAACATTTGGAGAAGAATATCTCGAACCAGATACAATTTAAAATGCAAATTAAAAATAGACATCACATTGTTTGGTGTCTATTTTTAATTTATTTATTCAGATATTAAGTGAGCCATATTGTATAATCCGGGTGGTTTACCCTTAATAAAGCAAGCAGCCTTAATTGAGCCTACCGCAAAAATATCTTTACTTCTTGCACTGTGAGCTAGTGTAACGATTTCGTCTTTACCGGCAAATATTACTTCATGTTCGCCAACTATTGTTCCACCTCTAACAGTATGTATACCTAGTTCTTTGTTATTTCTTGCATGTCTAACATTATGTCTGTCAAACACAAAATCATATGCATTATTAGCTTCTTCATTTATAGCTTCTGCTAACATTATTGCTGTACCACTAGGTGCATCAATTTTTTGATTATGATGTTTTTCTATAATTTCTATGTCAAAACTTTCACCTAATACTGAATATGCCTTTTTGGCTAAATTTACCAATAAATTTATTCCCAAAGACATATTGAACGTGAAAAAAATAGGAATTAATTTTGAAGCTTCTTTTATTTTGTCTATATGTTCTTTGCTATAGCCTGTTGTTGCTAAGACAACACCTGTTTTATTTTTTATAGCAAAACTTAATATATTATCTAAAGCGCTAGGATTAGAAAAGTCTATGATCACATCTCCTGTCACATCATCGAAGCTTTTATAAACTGGAAAATCACACTCGCTCTTTCCATTAATATCTACGCCGGCGACAATTTTACAATCTTCATTATTTAAAATAAGATCTGCCACCACATGGCCCATCTTCCCATTAGCGCCACTTAAAATAACTGAAACCAAGATTCTTTTCTCCTTTGTGTTAGTATTTAAAAGTTTAAATTATATTAATTTGTATTTTTTTAAGCAAGATTTCAATATTTCCATTTTATTTTTATCTAGTGAGCATAGTGGAAGTCTACAAGGACCAACTTCCATTCCCATCATATTCATAGCATCTTTTACTGGAATAGGGTTTACGTCTATAAATAATGTATGAACAAGATCAATAAAATCAAGTTGCATTTTTGTGCTTTTGTGACATTCTCCGTCTAAATATAGTTGACAAATATCGTGTGTCTCTTTAGGAAAAACATTTGAAATAACAGATATAACACCCTTTCCACCGAGAGACATTATAGGAACAATTTGATCATCATTGCCAGAGTATATGTCTAATCTATCTCCGCACTCAGCAGCCAAAGTTGCAACGTCGGATATTACACCAGATGCTGCTTTAACGCCAACAATATTATCATGGTCAGCTAATATTTTAAAGGTGTCTATGCTTATTTTACATCCTGTCCTTGGTGGAATATCATATATAATTAAAGGAATATTTATGTTATCTGCAATTGCAGAATAGTGTTTTACAAGACCAAGCTGAGAAGTTTTATTGTAATAAGGACTAACAATTAAAACACCGTCTGCACCCAAATTTTCAGCTTCTTTTGATAATTCTATAGCATATTGTGTATTATTACTACCGGTTCCAGCAATTACAGGCACTTTGCCGTTTGTTTCCTTTACAACTTCTTCTATAACCTTGCGATGTTCTTTGTCATCTAATGTAGAAGATTCGCCTGTTGTGCCACAAGCTATAATTGCGTCTGTTTTATTATCAATTTGCCAATTTACCAGTTCTTTTAATTTTTCATAGTTAACCGATCCATCTTCATGCATAGGAGTTACTAGCGCGACTCCAGCACCTGTGAATAAACAATTTTTCATGTAAACTCCTCATTTCATTAAATATTATCTAAACTGATATTTATATCTTATTCAAAATATCCTTGATCAGCTAATAGTTCTGCCATTAAAACAGCGCCACCAGCTGCTCCACGAATAGTATTATGTGATAAGCATACAAATTTGTAGTCATACTGTATATCTGGTCTTAATCTACCAATGCTTATTGCCATTCCTTTTTCTAGATCTCTATCTAACTTAGCTTGAGGTCTATCATTTTCTTCGAAATAATTTAAAAATTTTTTAGGAGCACTTGGTAATTTTAGTAACTGTGGCTTACCCATAAAATTATTCCAAAGTTGCTTTATTTCTTCAATTTCAGGTTTGTTTTTGAAACTAACAAAAACAGCCGCTGTATGACCATCAGATACAGGAACTCTTATACACTGTGTTGTTATTGAAACAGCGTTTGTTGGATTAATTTTACCGTTTTCTAAGTTACCCCAAACTTTCAATGGCTCTAATTCAGATTTTTCTTCTTCTCCTCCAATATAAGGAATAACATTATCGTTCATTTCAGGCCAACTATCAAAAGTTTTTCCGGCTCCAGATATAGCTTGATATGTACAAGCTAATATTTTTGTTGGATGGTATTTTAAAAGTGGAGATATTGCAGGAACATAGCTTTGTATTGAGCAGTTGGATTTAACAGCAATAAAACCTCTTTTTGTTCCAAGTCGTTTACGTTGAAATGGTATAATATTAGCGTGATCTGGATTTATTTCTGGAATTATCATTGGAACATCGGGAGTATTTCTATTAGCTGAATTGTTGGAAATTACAGGACATTCAGCTAAAGCATATGCTTCTTCTAAAGATTTTATTTGTTCTTTTTTCATATTTACTGCACAAAATACAAAATCAACTTCACTAGTAATTTTTTTAATATCTTTTTGAGCATCTAAAATTACAATATTTTTTGCGAATTCTGGAATAGGTTGATTTAATTTCCACCTATTATTCATGATTTCCTCATATTTTTTCCCTGCACTATTACCAGAAGCGGCAAGTATCTTTACATTAAACCAAGGATGATTTTCTAATAATACTAAAAAGCGCTGACCTACCATACCTGTAGCGCCTATTATTCCAACGTTAAAAGTTTTCATATAACGAACCTCCATATTAGTTTTATATGATTTTTAGCGAAATATTGTTATATGTCGTAAATTTAATAAATAAAAATCAAATAATAAACCAGTCTGCGTGTGCTAAATCAAAACACTGTCTATAAAGTAATCAATTACACTTCATGTTATCATTTGTTAGTGATAATGTCAAGCTGTGATTTTTTAAGGTGTTTTGGTGAAAATTAGTGTAAAATAATATGGTTTTACAAAATTAATTGAATAAACTATAATGTTATATGAATTAGGTTTTAAAACGAAAATAATCTAAATATTGTAAAGGATAATTTTTATGAAAACAAAGGACTTTTATTTTGAATTGCCAAAGGATCAAATTGCACAACATCCTGCTGAAAAAAGGGATCATTCTAAATTGCTTAGGTTAGATAGAGCGACAGGAAAAATATCGCATTTAAAGTTTTATGATTTGTGTGATATATTAGAGGAAGGTGACTGTTTAATTTTAAATGATTCTAGAGTTTTGCCTGCTAGACTATATGGTAAAAGAGATAAAACAGGAGGAGCTATAGAATATCTTTTGTTAAATCAAAGACAAAAAGATATTTGGGAGATTATATGTAAACCAGCGCGTAAAGCAAAAGTAGGGACGGTTTTTAATTTTTCAGATAAACTTAAGTCAGAAATTTTAGAGGAATTGGGAGACGGGAAAAAATTAGTAAAGTTTTATTACGATGGAAATTTTTATTCTATATTGGATGAAATAGGTAGTATGCCTTTACCGCCTTATATTGTAGAAAAGTTAGATGATAATGAACGATATCAAACTATATATTCACGTGAAGTTGGTTCGGCTGCTGCGCCAACTGCGGGACTACATTTTACGCAGGATATGTTAGAAAAATTAAAAAATAAAGGGATTAATATTGGATATGTTACTTTACATGTTGGATTAGGAACATTTAGACCAGTTAAAGTTGATGAAATAACAGAACACAAGATGCATTCTGAAAATTATTATGTGCCGAAAGAAACTGCTGATTTAATAAATGCAACTAAAAAAAATGGCAAGAGAGTTTTTTGTGTTGGAACAACTAGTTGCAGGACGTTAGAAAGTGTTTATGTTAAAAATAAGTGTGTGTGTGAAGATAGTGGGTCAACCGATATATTCATATATCCAGGATTTAAGTTTAATGTTGTTGATTGTTTGGTAACAAATTTTCATCTTCCTGAAAGCACACTTATAATGCTTGTAAGTGCTTTTGCTGGTTATGAGAATACTATGAGGGCATATGAAGTTGCGGTTAACCAAAAGTATAGGTTCTTTAGTTTTGGCGATGCAATGGTAATTGTTTAGTTTTTAGTTAAAAATTGTTGTTGGGAGATATAATATGAGCATATTTAAATTAATAAAAAAGGAAAATACTGCACGATTAGGAGAGGTTAGTACTGTTCATGGAGTTTTTAAGACACCATGTTTTATGAATGTTGGAACTTCAGCTGCAATTAAAGGTGGTCTTTCTTCTTTTGACTTGATGAATATAAAATGTCAAGTTGAGCTATGTAATACATATCATTTACATGTTAGACCGGGTGATGAAGTAATTAGAAAAATGGGCGGATTACATAAGTTTATGGTATGGGATAAACCTATTTTAACAGACAGTGGAGGATTTCAAGTTTTTTCTTTGGCCAAAATTCGTCGTATTGAAGAAGAGGGAGTATATTTTTCTTCTCATATAGATGGAAGGAAAATTTTTATGGGACCAGAACAGAGTATGCAAATTCAGTCGAATTTAGGTTCTACAATAGCCATGGCGTTTGACGAATGCATTGAAAATCCGTCAACAAGGAGCTATACAGAAGCATCTTGCGATAGAACTGTTAGGTGGCTTGAAAGATGTCTCAAAGAGATGCAAATGTTAAATTCTAAAGAAGGAACAATTAATCCTAATCAGCTCTTATTTGGAATTAATCAGGGATCAACATTTGCAGATATAAGAAAAAAGAATATGAAGCAAATAGCAGAATTAAATTGTGATGGATATGCTATTGGAGGGTTAGCGGTTGGTGAAACGAAGGAAGAAATGTATGAAGTTATAGAACATATTGAACCATTTATGCCTGAAAATAAACCTAGATATCTTATGGGTGTTGGAAAGCCTGGTAATATTATTGAAGCTGTTTATCGTGGTGTTGATATGTTTGACTGTGTTATGCCATCTAGAAATGCTAGACATGGGCATGTGAACACTTGGAGTGGAGTTAGAAATCTATTAAATGTGAAATATGAAACTGATTCAAATCCAATAGATATTAATTGTGATTGTCCAGTATGCAAAAGATATTCTCGTGCATATTTAAGGCATTTGCTTAAGGCAAAAGAAGGTCTTGCTGCAAGACTTTGTGTTATGCATAATTTATATTTTTATAATACTCTTATGGAAAAAATTCGAGATGCCATATCTATGGCAACTTTTGATCAATTTAGAGAGCAGTATGTTTCAATATTGGATGAAAGAATATAGGAATAAAATATTTAAATTAAAAAAGTTAGCACATAAGAACTAAAAATGTGCTAACTTTTTTGTTTGCAAACATTGACATGATTTTTTTAAAACCAGGTGTATTATTATAAAAAATATTTGAATTATAATTTATTTAAGAGGATGGTGGAAATGAAGGAGAAAATATTAAAATATACTGGAACTGAAAATTTGGCACAAATTATAGAAAGGATTTGTTTTTTTGTTATTGGATTTGTTATGAGTTTTGCTAAAATAGCGGGAATGTTTTCACCATTTTGTATTTCTTTTTCTATGTCTTTACCTAAAAAATGGTCTATGTTTTCGTTTTTAGGGGGAATATTTGGAGTAATAGTTTGTTTTAATAGTTTTAATGGAGAAGTATATATTTGTGCATTGACAATAGGTATGATTTTAAAAATATTTTTTGATTTTAAATCTACCTTTTGGAATGCTATTTTTTCTATAATTTCTTTTGGAATACCGAATATTATTTCTATGCTCATACACCCTGTAGGATTTGGTACAATTATAATGATATATTCAGAAACAATATTGATTGGAAGTTTTACTGTTTTATTTAAATTTAGTTTAAAAAACATGAATATTAAGATAAGAAAAACGTCCGATTTAATAGGATTATCTATTATTGTAATTGCTGTTTTAATTTCTTTTTGTAATTTGAATTTTGCTAATTTTAATTTTGGTAGATTTTTAGCAGCTGTTTTAGTAATTCAAGCTGCAATTTTGATTGGTGTTACTGGAGGAGCAGCTGTTGGAATTATAGGAACTATAGGGCTTGCTTTATTTACTAAAGATTTTGCAATAATTGGAGCAATAGTTACTGTTTCGGGTTTTATGGCCGGAATATTTAAGCCTGTTGGAAAAGCCATACAAGCTATAGCTTTTATTGGAACATATTTGTTAGGTTGTGGTTTTTTTGGGGGACTTAGTATAAACAGTTTTATTGAAGTTTTTATAGCATCTTGTATAGCTTATTTAGTGCCTATTGATATTTTTCAAGGTATTATTGAAAAAAATGGTATAAAAAATTTTAATTTTACAATTAATGGTGATATGGCTTTAAAATTGCAGTTTACAGCTAAAGCTTTGTTAGATTTACAAAATAATATTCAAGAATGTGCCAAAAAGATGGACAAAATGAGTTATAAAGATATTTCGGATATATATGTGAAAACGGCAAATGATGTATGCAAGAATTGTGGTTTGAGGACATTTTGCTGGATAACGTCATACAACGAGACAATGAGGTCATTAAATAAAGTGTCTAATATATTGAGACAAAATGGAAAAATCGTTCAAGAAAATTTGCCTATATTTTTAAAGCAAAAGTGTTGTAAGTTAGATAGTTTAATTCAATCTATTAATTTAGGATATCGGGATTTTATATGTAAAGAACAAACCTCAAGAAGAATTAATGAAGCAAGATCTATAGCAACCGAGCAATTTACGGGAATGTCTGATTTATTGATGGAAATGAGCAAGGAACTTTCAGATTTTGAAAAAATTGATAGTGAAACAACCAACATAGTTCAGAACATCTTGAAAGATAGGGGAATTGAATACAGTGGAATATCTTGCATTTTAGATAAATTTGATCACCTTACGATTGATTTATATTTAGACGAATTGCCATCAAAAAATGAAATACGTGCAATGGTTGAAACTATAAGTGAATATATAGGTAGACAAATTGAATTGCCAACAATAATAAAAGCCAACAAAAGTTATAAAATATCATTCTTTGAAATTGCGTCTTTAAGCGTGGATTTTGCAGTTATGCAAACATTGCCTAATGGTAATTCATGTTGCGGAGATAGTTATGACTTTTTTATGGATGGTAAGGGATTTGCACATATGTTATTGAGTGATGGTATGGGTAATGGAAGTAGGGCTGCTGTTGATAGCTTGATGACTTGCTCTACCATGCGGAGACTTATTCAAACGGGATTTGGCTTTAATTCTACATTAAAACTCTTAAATTTATCTTTTGCTATAAAGTCTAAAGAAGAATCTTTAGCAACAATAGATACTTGTACAATTGATTTATATACAGGCCAAACTAAGTTTATTAAAGCGGGCGCAACATCGTCTTATGTTATTAGAAGAGGGAAGGTTACTGAATTTGGATGTACAAGTTTACCAATAGGTATAATTCAAGGTATAAATTTTGACAGCAAAGAATTAAAGTTATCTAAAGGAGATGTTATTGTTATGGTAACCGATGGAGCAACGTCTTCTGGTACAGAATGGATATCTAGTGAGTTAAAGTTAATTTACAACCAAAATGCAAATGAAATAGCAAAAACAATAATAGATAGCGCTAAAAGGCGATCCGATCCTAAACATACAGATGATATAACTGTACTTGTATCTAAAGTTGTTTGAAAAAGAAAAAACTTCTCACGTGAGCTATTTTGCGTCACGTAAGAAGTTTTTATTTTCCCATAAATATATTGCACCTGATACAATAGTTATGATTGTACATAGTATGAATAACCATTGATAAATGAAAAATAAGATGTCATTATACGGATAAATTTTAAATATTAAGCACGATATTATT
Source organism: Oscillospiraceae bacterium (assembly GCA_902798695.1). GTDB lineage: Bacteria > Bacillota > Clostridia > Oscillospirales > Ruminococcaceae > RUG12519. The sequence goes on along the minus strand of CADBXK010000001.1, from coordinate 429,117 downwards.
GCTAAAATTTGTGATATTGTTTTTAGTTTCCCAAGAGAATTTGCAGCTATTACTTTACCATTTGAACTTGCAATTAATCTAAGCGATGTTACTAAAAATTCTCTGGATAAAATTACAATAACAATAGCAACATCAATTAATTTCAAATTTAAAAGGCAAAGTAAAGCAGACATTACCAATATTTTATCAGCCAGAGGATCCATGAATTTTCCAAAATTTGTAACTAAATTATATTTTCTAGCAATTTTCCCATCAATTGCATCTGTTATTGATGCTACTATAAAAATAACTAGAGATATAGTTAAGTAAACACTATCATTTTGATCTATTAACATAAAAAATACAAATATTGGAACAAGCAAAATTCTAAAAATAGTTAGCATATTTGGAACGTTCATATATAAAAATTCTCCTTATTTACTCTGTATATTCGCCAAACAGATTACCATATTCTGTTTTATATATTTTTACTTTAATCATATCTCCTGAGTTGAGTTCACAGTTGGAACTTATATAAACGCAACAATCTATATCTGGAGCATCTGCTATAGATCTACCAATATAATAATTATCTTCAAAATAGTCTATAATAACTTCAATGTTTTTATTCATCATAGATTGACAATATTTTTCAAGCAAAAGCTCTGTTTCCATCATTATTGTTTGAACTCGTTGCTCTTTGATTTCATTTGATATTTGATTTGGAAGCAGAGCTGCTGCTGTTTCTTCCTCTTGAGAATATGGGAAACAACCAATTCTGTTGAAATTAGACGTTTTAACAAATTCAACTAATTCATTAAATTGATTTTCTGTTTCTCCTGGAAATCCTACAATTAAAGTTGTTCTTAAAATAGAATTTGGCAAAATAGTTTTTATCAATTTTATTTTATCAAGAATTTGTTCTCTTGTTGTTTTACGATTCATTTTTTTGAGAATATCATTGTTAATATGTTGAATTGGTAAATCTAAATAAGGCAGTATATTATCGTTTTCTTTGATAACCGTTAGCAATTTTTCGTCTATTTTTTCAGGATATGCATATAAAAATCGTATCCATTTAAAATTTAATTTAGCTATTTCTTTAAGCAAATCAGATAAGGCATATTTACCATATATATCAACGCCATAATATGTAGTGTCTTGAGCTACAAGTATTAGTTCTTTAACGCCTTTTTGTTCTAGCCATTTTGCTTCTTTTAAGATGTTTTCAATTGTGCGACTTCTATATTTTCCTCTTATTTTTGGAATAGCACAATATGTACAGTGATTATCACATCCCTCAGCAATTTTTAAATACGCATAATGCGAAGGGGTTGTTAATATTCTGTCATGGTCTAAACAGAGCGATTCACTAATTCCAAATTGAGCAATTTTTTTACCTTGTAAAGAATCAATTATTGCATCTGCTAAATTTTTGTTTGATCCCAAGCCTAAAACAACGTCTACTTCTGGAATCTGCTCTAAAATTTCATTTTTATATCGTTGAGCCAAACAACCTGTTACAATTATGGATTTTAAATTTTCTTCTTTTTTTTGAGCAAATTCCAGAATTGTGTCAATAGCTTCTTGCTTTGCACTTTCTATAAAAGCACAAGTATTAATAACAACAACATCGGCAATATCTGGATTATTGACAATTTTAAAATGTTTGTTATTAGATATATCACTTAAAAGATGTTCTGCGTCTATTTGATTTTTAGGACACCCTAACGATACCATACCAACTTTTATTATCATTTAAATTTGTTCTCCCTAATATTTATAATTCAATATTAATTTTCAATTTCTTGTTCAACAATGCTTATGGCACTTTTTATGTCATTGTAAGAATGGCCTTTTCTTAAAAAAACTGCAATTACTTTATTTTTAGATTTAAAGTCACTTAGTTTATCTATATATTTTTTGCGAATAGTCTCGGATATCTGATCTACACTATTAAATTCTATTGAACCTATGGCTTCTAAGGCAACTTCTCTGTCAATTCCTTTAAGTTGCATTTCATATAATACCCTTTTTAGACCTCTGCCTTTATTTAAAATTAATTTACTAGCTAGATTCTTTGCAAATTTTTTATCATCGATTAAATTTAACTCTTTCATTCTTTCTGCAGTTAGCTCTGCTATTTCTAATGGAACATTTTTTTGCAATTTTTGTATTAATTCTTTTGTAGAGTAATCACGATAACTTAATAGAAACAATGCTCTATCTTTTGCATATTTTATTTGTCCTTCGTGCTTAAAATTTTGTATGTGTAAGTCATCGTAAGATTCTCCATCTTTAATTTGAAATTGCTTAATGGTTTCAATATGAAATAGTCCTATAAAATTATTATTTAAATATATATTATAATAATTTCCTCTTTTTTTGCCTATATTTATAATATTCATTATTCAAAATCTGCCGCATCTGGAACGATATCCAGTTTGGGTTCGTTTATTTCAATTGTAGATGATTTACTAGAAGATTTTATAGCTTTAGCTATCGCCTTATCTGCAGCTTTTGTAGTTTTTTGAGAAGTAATATTCATTTTTGTAATATTTTCTTTTACTAGTTGTTCTATTTCATTTGCAAGTTCAGGGTGTTCTTTTAGATATGTTCTAGCGTTGTCGCGTCCTTGACCTATGCGTTCTTGCTTATAAGAAAACCATGCTCCACTTTTGTTAACTATGTCTAGATTTACTGCCATATCTAATATTTCTCCCATATGAGATATACCAACACCATATAGCAAATCGAACTCAGCTTCTTTAAATGGAGGAGCAACCTTATTCTTACTAATTTTGCATCTCGTTTTATTTCCTATAACTTTAGTACCATCCTTAATTTGTTCTCCACGTCGTATTTCCATTCGAACTGAGGAATAAAATTTTAAGGCTCTTCCTCCTGGAGTTGTTTCCGGATTACCGTATATTACGCCTATTTTTTCACGGATTTGGTTAATAAATATTGCTGCACAATTTGTTTTGCTAATAATTCCAGTTAATTTTCTCATTGCTTGTGACATCAACCTAGCTTGAAGTCCAATATTGCTATCTCCCATATCTCCTTCGATTTCAGCTTTAGTTGTCATGGCGGCAACAGAATCTAATATAATTACATCAACAGCACCGGAACGAACTAGTGTTTCAGCTATTTCTAAAGCTTGTTCTCCTGAATTTGGCTGTGAAACTAGAAGAGAATCTATGTCAACACCTAAAACGCTAGCATAATTTGGATCTAGAGCATGTTCAACGTCTATGAAAGCGACAGTTCCTCCATTTTTTTGTGATTGAGCAGCAATTGATAACGCAACAGTAGTCTTACCGGAAGATTCTGGACCATAAATTTCAGTAATTCTTCCACGAGGAACACCTCCAATACCGAGTGCAATGTCTAAACTTAAGGAGCCAGTAGAAATTGCTTCAATGTCTAAAGACTGATTACTTCCAAGCAACATTATTGCACCTTTACCAAAATTTTTTTCAATTTGATCCAAAGCTGTTTGAAGAGCCTTCTTTTTATCCGACAATAGATCATTTTTACTAAATTCTTTTTTTAAACTTGTTTTTTTAGCCATATAATTGATCTCCCTCCATAAAAATTTTAATTATAATGTGTTGGGTTTTGACCTATAACAACTCTATCATTACCCGATAAATCTTTTATTGATTTTGTATTTATAAAACCGTTTTGCTTGAGTATATTTAAAACATCTAGTTTTTGAGTATAACCTATTTCAAATATAATCCATCCATCTTTTTTTAATGATTTTCTCCATATTTTTGAAATTTGCTTATAAAATAATAATCCATCAGATCCACCGTAAAGAGCTATGCTAGGTTCAAATTTTACTTCATCTTGCAAATTAGACATATCTTTAAGCGTTAGATATGGTGGATTACAAACAATTATATCAACATTTTGAAATTTGGCAGGGGTTGTTTTATTTAAAACATCATAGTTTAATATTTCAACATTATTTCGAAATGGTAATAAATTTGTTCTAGCATATGAAATAGCTTGAGCTGATAATTCAATTGATGTAATATGTGAATTTGGCAAATTTTGTGCGATGGCAGCAGATATACAACCACTTCCAGTACATAGATCAATGATTTGTGCATTGGAATTTGCTAATTTAAGAGCAACATCAATTAAAATTTCAGTATCTGCTCTTGGAATCAAAACACCTTTTCCTACTTTTATTGGTATGCCATAAAATTCCCATTCAGAAATTAAATATTGCAAAGGCTTGCCACTAGCTCGTTTTTTTGCTAGGTCTATACATTCTGTAGATATTTTATTTGACACTTCATGTTGTAATAGCCAACTGTGTTTTGATTTTCCTGTTACGTGTGAAATAATGATATCTGATTCAAAAACAAAATCTTCTTTTTCTTTGAGAATATTATGTAATTTTTGGCGAAGGTCCTGAACTACCATTTATCTTCCTCTTTATTTTTAGGAATTACCTCATTAAACGCAGCAATTGCAACTTCAATTTGATCTTCATCTGGTTCACGAGTTGTGAGTCTTTGTAGCCACAATCCAGGGGCAGATATAATTCTAGTGCAAATGTTGTTATATCTACCGGCTAGCTGTATTATTTCATAGGAAAATCCTGTTACTAATGGCAATAACGAAAATTTTAAAATAACTCTAACCAATAGACTATCCCATGTGATTACTGAAAAAATAATAATTGAAATTATAAGGACAATTAGCAGAAAACTTGTTCCGCATCTTGGATGAAATCTTGTGAATTTTTTTACATTTTCTACTGTTAGTTCACAGTCCGCCTCGTAACACGAAATTGTTTTGTGTTCAGCTCCGTGATATTGAAATGTCCGCCTTATATCGGGCATAAGAGATACTATTGATAAGTAACCTATAAATATAGCAATTTTAAAGACACCTTCTAAAATCGATTTAGCAAATTGATTTAAATTTAAAGCTGAGTCTACACTCTTTATAGTAAAAGCTGGGATGAACATAAACAATCCTATCGAAATTAATAAAGCTAGAATTGTTCCGATTGTTCCTGCTACTTTAATTAAAGCACTATTTGACGCAGATGCATTATTGTTATTATTATCATTATCATTGTCATCTTGTTCTTCAGCAGTAGCTTTTTCAGCTGATTTCATTAGGCATTTATATCCTAATATAAGGGAAGAAACCATGCCTACTACTCCTCGTAAAATTGGTATTTTTCTATACCATTTTGGGTGAACGAGGCTATCAACTTGCCAAGTTTCAATATCTATTTTCTTATTAGGTAGCCTTACTGCCATAGAAACTTTATCCAAGCCTCTCATCATTATACCCTCAATTAAGGCTTGACCACCTATTTTACTTTTTCTTTTTTCTTTATTCATAACATAAAGTCTCCATATTTATTATGTTTAAGTTTTATTTTATAAAGAGTCTTCCTTGTGTAGCGGAAATACAATAGTGACTGTAGTACCTTCATTTTCAACGCTATCAAATTTTATACTACCATTATGTTGATTAACTATTTCTTCTACAACAGATAACCCTATTCCTGATCCTTTTTTTGTGTTGTTGGCTTTAAAGAATTTTTTAGTAATATTAGGTAGATCTTCTTTTGCAATACCACAACCAGTATCTTTAATGATTATCGTTACATTGTCTTCATCTACAAATGCATCAACAGTGATAGTGTCTCCTTGATTGGAATATTTTATTGCATTATCTATAATATTTATAAATACTTGTCGTATTCGATTTTTATCTCCATATATTGCAGGAACGGCAGTTTGTTCATTATATATTAATTTTTTTCCTTCACGAACCGCAACATCAGTATATATTAAAATCGTTTCTTCTAATTCCGCAAAAAGATCCATTTTATTTTTTGTTAACTGGAACTGACCGTTTTGGATTCTAGAAAAATCTAAAAGATCTTCCACCATATCAGAAAGTCGTGCTGTTTCTTTGGATATAACAATCATTCCTTTGTTTAATGTTTCCTTGTCGCTATAAGTAGTATTCAAAATTGTTTCACTCCAACCCTGAATTGCGGTTAACGGAGTTCTTAACTCGTGTGAAATAGAAGATATAAACTCATTTTTTATATGTTCTGAGTTAGATAGCTCATCTGCCATATAATTGATAGAAGTGCATAATTCTTCAATTTCGTAATTCGATTTTTTATTAATCCTAACTTTCATGTTTCCAGCAGCTATTTTTTTGATTACTGAGCTAATTTCGCGAACTGGTTTAACAAAAGAATTAACGAAAAATGTTCCTGAAATCACAACAAAAAAGATTGCTATCAAACTAATTGATACTAGTATTATTATTAAATTTACTATTAGTGAGTCTATTTCATTTAGCGATACCACATATATTATAGCTGAAAATTCTGTGTTTGTAGTAGATATAGCTTTAGTGTATGTCATTATATGTTCGCCATTGCTTAAATATTCGGTGTTTAGTGTGTTGGCTTGTAATGATGATATTACATTACTGTAGTTAGAAAAATGTTCTGAATAATTTGTTAAAATTCCATCAGAAGATGCTATAACATTGCCGTAAAAATCTAAGCCAATCGCTACTATTTTATCTGAATTAGAAAAGTTTTCAATTAAATTTCTAATTTCTACATTTAGACCATTAGAAGTGTTAGATGCAGATTGAATTGTGTGTGCATTAGAAGTAGCACTTAATTCAAGTGCTTGTTCAGCATAATTATAGTAATATCTTTGAATATGAATAACAAATACTACATTTATAATAAATAAAATTAATGTAATAACGCCAAAAGTATTAAAAACCCATCTATGTGTAATGCTTTTGATTTTCAAGTAGACTCACCTTAACCCTCAATTTTATTAATATAGAATAGGTTACCTTATTTTTCACCCCATTTATATCCATATCCCCACACTGTTTGTATAAAAGTGGGTAGGGAAGGATCATCTTCTATTTTCATTCTGAGGCGTCTAATATTGACATCAACGATTTTAACATCTCCAAAGTAATCTTTTCCCCATATTTTATGTAAAATTTGCATTCTTTCTAAAGCAACATCTGGGTTTTTTAAGAAAAGATTCATCAATTGATACTCAACCTGCGTTAATTCAATAACGTTATCATTTTTTGTTAAAACTCTACTCTTAGTATTAAATTCAAATGGCCCTGATCTTATTATTTCAACTTTTTTTGAACTATTGCTTAACATATTAACTCTTCTATGTATTGCATCTACTCTTGCAATTAGTTCAGATGGAGAAAAAGGTTTTGCTATATAGTCATCTGCCCCAAGCATTAATCCTCTAACTTTGTCCATTTCTTGTGTTTTAGCTGTTAGCATAATGATTCCTACGTTTTCATCAATTTTTCGAATTTGTCGACATACTTCAAATCCATCCATTCCAGGCATCATTATATCTAGGAGAATTATATCAAAATTTTCACTAGAATCATTAAACACTTTTAGAGCATCTTCACCGTTAGAAACATCAATAGTGTTATAGCCAGATCTTTTTAAATTAATTACTATAAAATCACGGATTGCGTCTTCATCTTCACAAACTAAAATTTGCTTCATAAAATTCCTCCAAAAAATATAAGATTTTATATTTTAAATAATTTTATTTGGATATTACCAAAAAATTATTTTTTAATTCTTCTAATGAAATTGAAAATTCTGAATTGGATGATTGAATTTTCTCATTAAAACTTACTAAATACAAAAGAGCTCCTTCTGATTTTAAAATAAAATAATTCATTGGGATATTATTTTTATTTTTTTGATAGTCTACCTTGATTTTAAATAGTGTATCTTCATTGTTTTTTAATGAATCATGATATACAAAAAATTCTATTTCATCCTCGTTTATTTTGTTAATACTAACTTTATTTTTCCAACTTTCTGGTAAAACAAATCCAAATCCATGGACATAGTCTATATATGTATCACATATAGCAACCATTTTGTTGTTTTTGTATTTATGCCACGTTGTAATAAAAGGTTGAAATGTTACTTGTTCTACAGGATCATAATTATCGTAACCTGGAAATCGGTCCACCCTTGGTATTTCAATTTCTCCGTCACCATCTATATCATACGAAAATGATGCGAAATCTCTAGATGTAGACTCAGCCGTATCTTTTAATGTTATGTTTTTTAATCGGTTATTTTCAAAAGTTAATATTTCTGTTGTATAAAAAGAGCTGGATATTTGGTCGTCTATGAATATGGATGGTTTGCTAAAACTTTTATCGTCCACACATATATTGGTATATTTTTGAGCATATGAATTTATTCTTGTGTCTCCCCATAATGTAACACGATTATTAGATATAGAGTTAATAACAGCTTTTGCATTGTCTCTTGAGTCGGAGATATTATTAATAACATTATATCTTTGGGTGTCTATGTCGTTTTTGTTGTAGTTTCCCAGCGTTATTAGTTCAACAATTCCATCAGAATTTATATCACATAGTTTCATTAATTTATATTCACCGGTATAAATAGTTTGGAAATTTTTAACACTAAGATTATATATACAATATTTGTTTTGGACATTTTGTTTTGATATATATCCAACAATTAAGTAGATATTATTTTGGTTACTATCTTCCATAAACATAATTTGGTCTATAGTTTCACCTTCGCATGGAATATCCCAAATGCATTGCCAATCTTTGTCAGCAGTTTTATTTAATATTCCCATTCTTAAATTACGTTTATCAGTTACTTGCTGAACTTCATTTTTATAAAAAGCAATAGCATATTTTGAATTATCAATATTATTGTTATATATCGTTATAGATGACTTATAATCTCCTGATATAGGGGGTTGTAGCGAAAGTGTGTTCAATGAAGTTGATGATTTAAGGGTATTATAAATTGTTTGATATTCGCCGGACAGTTCTGGGGGACGAAGCAATTTCTCGTTATCATTTAACTTGGCGCATCCTGTTAAATTTATACACATAACAAATGCTAATATAACAATAAGCTTTTTTATGAAAAATCATCCTTTCTACCCATATTTAAACACAACCAAATTATATCATATTGATTTTAATTTTGCAATTATGCTTTTTGGGTATAATTTGCATTGTTTTATTTAATTTATTGTAATTTTTTTGAAATAGATTTATAATTTATATAGTGTATTGTGAATTTAAACGTATGTTAGTGAATAGAGAGGTACTAAGGTATGTTGAAAAATTTTAATTACGAGCGTCAACTTTCAAAAGATGTATATACAAAAGAAATTGATAGACTAAAAAATGAGATGTCGTTATTGCAGTTGGAAATTAAGAAAAAAAAATTGCCTGTTATAATACTTTTTGAAGGAACATCTACGTCGGGTAAGGGGCAGAGCATAAGTCAAACGATATTGTCATTAGATCCTAGATTTTTTACAACTTATTCAATTACTAAGCCTAATGATTTTGAAATTAGAATGCCAGATATGTGGAGGTATTGGGTAAAAACTCCGTATAATGGACAAATATGTTTTATGGATAGATCGTGGTATCAAGATTTATTTAATGTATGTGAAAAAAGTAATAATTTATTTAAAAGTAGAAAAGCTAAGGATAAATTAAGTACTATAGAGTGTTTTGAAAGATTTTTGGTTAGTAGTGGAACATTGATTATAAAAATTTATATCAATATTTCTAAAAAAGAACAGTTTCGCCGACTTAAGGAGTTATCTAAAGAAGAAAGCACTGCTTGGAGAGTTACAAAAAAAGACTGGAACAAAAATGATAAATATGAGCAGAATATGGAGATAATGGATCATATTTTGGAAACTACTAATTATACTTTTTCACCATGGTATGTTGTAGATGGTACATACAAGAGAAATAGAAATGTTGCAATATATAATGTAATAATTGATTCAGTAAAAAATGCACTTAATAATAATTTTTTAGAATTGAAAAAACAGTCTTCTAAGTTTTTTTTAGATGCAAAATTTGATCTAAAAAATATTAATAAAATCGAGGAAGTTAATTTAGATGGGTGTATAGACAAAGAAAACTATAAAAGTCAATTGAATAAGTTACAAAAAGAATTATTTAGATTACAGAACATACTATATTGTAAAAAAATACCTATGGTAATTGTTTTTGAAGGTTGGGACGCTGCAGGTAAGGGTGGAGTAATTAAACGTGTTGCAGGAGGGTTAGATGCTAGAGGATATAACGTTAATCCTATATCGGCTCCAACTGATATTGAATTGAATCATCATTATTTATGGCGGTTTTGGAAAAAAATACCTAAAAATGGACATGTTTCAATATATGATCGCAGTTGGTATGGCAGAGTAATGGTTGAGCGAATAGAAAAAATAACACCGGAGACTGAATGGAAGAGAGCTTACAATGAAATAAACTTTTTTGAACAAGAACTATATGAAAGTGGAATTATTATTGTCAAGTTTTGGCTTCAGATAAGTAAAGATGTTCAATTACAACGATTTAGAGAACGTGAAAATACTCCTTCAAAAAATTGGAAAATAACACCTGAAGATTGGAGAAATAGAGCAAAGTGGGATGAATATAATGTGGCTATTAATGAGATGATTGAAAAAACTTCAACTGAGTTTGCTCCGTGGAATATTGTTCCTTCTAATGATAAGTTGTTTTCAAGAATATATGCACTAAATATTGTAATAAAAACTATAAAAGAACATTTAAACGATAGAAAATTAAATTAAAACAAAAAATAAAAGGGTAGCTAACTTTTTTAGCCACCCTTTTATTTTTATAGACCTAAATATTTAATTAAGTCTTGTTTTGAACGTGCCCCCACAATATTTTCTTTTTGTTTTCCACTCTCAAAAATTATCATATTAGGAATTGACATTACGCCATATTCTGATGCAAGTTCTGGATTATTATCTACATTTATTTTAACTATTTTAATTTTACCATCGAATTCTTGACTAAGTTCTTCTAAGATAGGTGACATCATTTTACATGGTCCACACCAATCTGCATAGAAATCAACCAAAACTGGAATTTCAGATTGTAATACAATCTCATGGAAATTTTTGTTATCGCAAGTTAAAACGCTCATTTGAAATACCTCCCTTTTCAATTTTCATTATATATTTTTATATTACTGAGATTATCAGTGTTGACTGCGTATAGTTTACTGGAAAGATCAACATCTAAACAATCAAAAAATTGTTTGCAACATTCTCTCAATGGAATAAAACTGTTTTTGTTGTCAGAACCACATGTGGCAACTAGTGCGCCTGTTCGCATTTTTAAATTTCTTACTTCACCGCTTTTTATTTTCTTGTTATATAGTTGTTGAGCTCTGTCAATCAAAGCTTTTAGCTGCGAAGGAAAACCCGAAAAATAAACAGGTGAAGCAATTATTACGTGATTTGACTTTAAAATACAGCTAAATATTTTCTTTACATCATCTTTTTTATTTTGTGGACAAATACAACTTTTTATGCATATATTACATCCAACGCAGGGAAGAATATGCTGATCAAAAACTGGTAAAATATCAACTTTGAAGCTATCATTTAAAGTTTGCAGATATTGTTCCAGATAAATATTTAAAAGAGCAGCTGTTTTTCCCTGTTTGTGTGGTGAAGCAAATAATACTAATATGTTTTTCATAGCTTAATTTCTCTACTACAATATTCACAAAAATAAGAGTTATTATCCTTTTTAAAATAATGAGGTAGATATTTTTCGTGATTTGTTATACATAACTTATTGTTACATGATTCATTTAAAGTTAAGTTTTCAACATTTTCATCAATTTTTGTTGATAAAATATGTAAAATTAAAGACATTCTTACAAAAACACCATTTGAGGCTTGTTTAAAATATAATGCTCTAGGATCGTCATCAACAGAAATATCAATTTCGTCTACTCGAGGGAGAGGATGCAATATAATCATATTGTGGTTAGCATTTTTAAGTTTATCTGTAGTTAATTTGAAAACATCTTTTTGAAGATTATAATCTTGTATAGATGTAAATCTTTCTTTTTGAATTCTTGTCATATAAAGAATATCCAACTTATCTATGGAATCCTCTAATGAAAATACTTCCTCATAAGAATTCCCAGAACTTATGATTATATTTTTTATGTAGTCTGGAATTTGAAGTTCTTCTGTTGAGATAAATATAAATTTATTATTTTTATATTTTAACATCATTTTTACCAACGAATGAACAGTTCTACCATACTTTAAATCGCCGCAAAAGCCCACAGTTAAACCATTTAGTGTGTTTTTTTGTTCAGCTATGGTTAACAAATCGGTTAAGGTTTGAGTAGGGTGTAAGTGACTCCCATCACCCGCATTAATAATTGGACAATTTGCAAAGATGGAAGCCGCTTTTGCAGCACCTTCTAGAGGGTGTCTAATAGCAATAATATCAGCATATCCACCTATTATTTTAATAGTGTCTTTAAAGTTTTCACCTTTTGCTACAGATGAATTCTGCGGATTATTAAAACCTATAACTTGTCCACCTAGTTTTAACATCGCAGTTTGAAAAGACATTTGAGTCCTAGTAGATGGCTCATAAAAAAGTGTTCCTATAATTTTTCCATGCATAACATTTGAAAACTCATGTGGATTCTTTTTTATTTCAATTGCTTTACCTATTATCGAATTTATTTCATTTAATGAAAAATCATCAAGATCTATAAGATGTTTCATTAAAGCCTCCAAAAGATTAAAATTTTTATTTTGACATGTTAATAATGTTGTTTAAAAAGTAGCTATGAACTTTAATATTATTAGTAAGTTCGGGATGGAAAGCGGTAACAAGTTGATTTTTTTGTTTAGCAGCAACTATTTTTCCATCTATTTTTGCTAAAATTTCTACATCATTTGCATTTACTTGAGTTATATATGGTGCTCTTATAAACACCATTGGAACTTCGCCAATATCCGCAAAATTAGAATTAACACTAAAACTACCTAGTTGTCTACCATATGCGTTTCTAGAACATTCTATATCCATAGTTGATAAAGCAGTTGTGCTTTGATTTTTAATTTTTTTCGAAAGCAATATTAATCCTGCGCATGTTCCAAAAACTGGCAAACCATTTTGTATTTTGTTTCGTAAATCATCTAGCATATTTAATTCTGACAGAAGTTTATATATTGTTGTGCTCTCACCGCCAGGCAAGATTAAACCATCAAATTTAGTATTCAAGTCTTTATACTGCCTAATTTGGAAAGTTTCTGCTCCAAGACTCTCTAACATGTTTTGATGTTCTTGGAACGCACCTTGAAGAGCTAAAACGCCTATTTTCATTATTGTCCACGCTCTGCCATTAAAATTTTTATTTCATCTTCATTAATTCCAACCATTGCTTCGCCCAGATCTTCAGATAATTTTGCAATCATATCAGGATCATTGTAATTGGTTACAGCTTTAACTATAGCTGTGGCGCGTTTTTCAGGATTTCCGGATTTAAATATTCCAGACCCTACGAAAACGCCTTCTGCGCCTAAATGTACCATCAAAGCGGCGTCAGCAGGAGTTGCAACTCCACCGGCAGAAAAATTAACAACAGGTAACTTTTTATTTTTATGTACATATTCTATTAATTCATATGGAACCTGCATGTTTTTGGCTGCAACAAAAAGTTCGTCTTCGCGCATAGCTGCAATTTTGTTAATATCTCCGTTTATGGCACGCATATGAGAAACAGCTTGAACAATATCACCTGTTCCTGCTTCACCTTTAGATCTTATCATAGAAGCACCTTCAGCAATTCTTCTGAGAGCTTCTCCTAAATTTCTTGCACCACATACAAATGGAACTTGAAATTTTGTTTTATCTATATGATTTATATTGTCGGCAGGAGTTAATACTTCACTCTCATCTATATAATCTATTTCAAGAGCTTGTAAAATTTGTGCCTCAACAAAATGACCTATTCTGCATTTTGCCATAACAGGAATTGAAACAGCGTTTTGAATACCTTTTATCATTTTAGGATCGCTCATTCTTGACACGCCACCAGCAGCACGTATATCGGCTGGGATGCGTTCTAGAGCCATAACAGCACATGCACCAGAAGCCTCGGCAATTTTGGCCTGTTCTGGAGTTGTTACATCCATTATTACGCCACCTTTTAGCATTTGAGCTAAATTTTTATTTAGTTCATAACGATTTGACATTTCTTAATTACTCCTAACTGATTTTGTATAAAAACAAATTTTGTGTATATGACCACATACTCAGTATATCAACTTTTGTATGTTTTGGCAATATTTAAATATGTGTAATTAAATATAAATTAATTGATTTAAGATTTGTTTTTTAATATGGTTAATAATTCTTCATCTTGTGATGTTTCTAGACACCTACGGGGAATGATTATATATGCTTTATTGTGAAAAGTTAAGTAATAATACTCTGATGTTTCATCATAATTTTGTAGATCATATATTGAATATTTACCACAAAAATTTTCATTTGTATCACACATTATGCTTAAAGATCTTTGATCTATAAAAACTTCTCTTTCCTTATTTATTATGTCTAAATTTTTAACTAATATTTTTTGATATATTGAATAAATTTTATATATTCTAAAACAAAGTAATAGCAACAAAAAAGCTACAACTAACCACCCAGCTATGCCTAAATCTGTGAATATATTAGCAACTATTATAACAATTATGGCTAATATATATGTGATAAAAGGGGCAATTGTATCTTTGCTTTTTAAATTCATTCTGTATACTATAAATTTTTTTATATCGTTTTCTGTTAAACTAACGTTAAATTTTATCATATTTTCCACACTTTCAATTATTCAATAATTTAGTTATACGGCTATAAATTATATCACATAAATATTATTAAGTCTAGTTTATAAAAATAATTTTAACATATGATTCATATATATATTAAAGCATATTTTCACATTGCAAAATCATAAATATGTGATTAAAATTAGGAGGTTAATATGAATATGCAATCAAGTAATGGTAATTTTGAAAAATACAAAAGTGAGATGCTTAGGATGTATCAACAAAAAAATAGACTTGTTAATTCCAATGAAAATAATTATGTGAAAAATGACAAGGATAATTTTTACAATTATGCAAACTCAAACGATAGATTAAATGACGTTAATGATGAAACTAATTATTTTTCTCAGCAGATAAGTGATGAAATACGTTTGGGTGATGATTTTCCACCAGCATCGTATAGGCAAGATATTTCTCCTCATACTGTAAGAGGAGATAGCCCTATAGAATACGATAATGAAGGAAATAGAACGTCTAATTTAATGTTTGATAACACGCAACACAATGGATTTAATATAGACAGTAATGAAAGTCAATTAATTGATCAATCTGCTGAAGGAGGATTTAATAATTCTAGATTGTCTCCGAATTTTGATCAATTACAAGGTAATAATTTAAATTTCGGAAATATGTTTCAAAGCAACAATGAAAATGAAGGTATAGATAACAATTTAAATGTTAATACAAACGATATTAACACATCCGAAAATATGCAAAGACAGGAAGATTGGATGAATTTTGAGACTAGAAATACATCAAATGGTTTTTTAAAAGTTCAAGTATATTCCGCACAGGGAGCTTTTCCTCTTAAAGATGCAAGAGTTGTAATATCTAAAGAATTTGATAATCAACAAAAAATATTTTATGAGATGGTTACAGATGAAAGTGGAATAACAGAACCGGTATCTTTGCCAGCGCCGGATGCTAGTCATTCCTTCGTTGTTGATGGGATGAGACCATACGAAAACTATAATGTTGAAGTTTCAAAGGAAGGATTTCAAACTTCTTTACGCGAAGGCTTACCTATCTTTCCTGGGGTTGTTTCTTTGCAACCTATTCAACTTAGGCCACTACTGGCTTCAGAACAAAATAATAATGCTAAGTAGGTTTACAGGAGGATTAAATAATATATGGCCGATTTATATCCTAAAATTCCAAATGAAATTACTGTTCATTTGGGAACGCCAGCTAGTGGTGCTGAAAATGTAACTGTGAATTTTGTGGATTACATAAAAAATGTTGCGTCTAGCGAATTATTGCCGTCTTGGCCTGAATCTGCGTTGAGAGCTAACATTTTAGCAATTGTTACTTTTGCGTTAAATAGAGTATATAGTGAGTGGTATAGAAGTCAAGGATATGATTTTGATATAACTAATACAACTCAATATGATCAGTCATATAAAAGCGGGAGAGATGTTTTTGAAAATATTAGCAGATTGGTTGATGAATTATTCAATAATTACATCATTAGAAAAGATACAGTGCAACCTTTGTTTGCTCAGTTTTGTAATGGAACCACTGTAACTTGTCAAGGATTATCTCAATGGGGATCGGTTCAATTAGCAAAAAAAGGTTATACGCCATTTCAAATTTTGCAGTATTTTTATGGTGATGATATTACAATTGTGCAAAATGCGCCTGTTGAAGAAAAAATTGAGTCTTATCCTGGAAGGCCTCTTAGATTAGGAGATTTTGGGAATGATGTTAGAGTAATACAATTTGAACTAAATAGGATAGCAGACAATTATCCTGCTATCCCTAAAATATCTGAAGCTGATGGTATATTTAAAGATTCTACAGAAAACGCTGTTGTAAAATTTCAAGAAATTTTTTCTTTAGTTCAAGATGGAATTATTGGTAAGGCAACTTGGTATAAAATAAAATATGTATATAATAGTGTAAGAAAATTGGCAGATCTTTCTGCAGAAGCAATTCCAATTGAAGAAGTAACCCCTAAATACCCAGATACTTTACAATTAGGTTCACAAGGAATTGCAGTTAGATATGCACAATATTATCTAAATGTGATTTCATTATTTGTATATTCTTTAGATCCAGTTACAATTGATGGTAATTTTGGTCCCAATACTAAAAAAGCGGTTGAAGAATTTCAAAAATATTATGGACTTGAAGTTACTGGAATAATAAACAGGGAAACAATAAATAAAATGATAGATGTATATCGTGGAATTATACAGTCACTTCCAGAAGGATATGAAGGTGAAAAAGCAAAATATTATCCTGGGTATGTCTTAAGTCCTGGTATGGAAAACGAAAACGTTAGGGACTTGCAAAAATATTTAGCGTTGATCGGAAGAACATATACTAGTTTACAAGCAGTTCCAATAACTGGATATTATGGTGAAGTTACTGAGGCTGCAGTTAGAGACTTTCAAAAGGCATTTGGTTTGCCTCAAACGGGTTCTGTGGGAGCAACTACCTGGGGGGAAATTGAAAGGGCATATAATGCAATAACATTGGGTGGACTTAGAAATAGTGTTTAAAAATTTTAGCTTTAAAAACCGCCGTCAACGTTTATGACTTGGCCTGTTATATAGGAAGCTTCATCACTTGCTAAAAATAAAGCGGTGTTTGCAACATCTTGAACATTTCCTATTTTACCACAGGCAATTTCCTGCTTCAAAATATCCATTGTCTGTTTATCGTGTATAGATGTCATATCTGTTGCTATAACTCCTGGAGCAATGCAGTTAACAGTTATTCCACTTAGTGCTACTTCTTTAGCTAAAGCCTTAGAAAGTCCTATTATTGCAGCTTTTGATGCAGAATAATGTACTTCGCAAGATCCACCAACAACACCCCATATTGATGATATATTTATTATTCTGCCGCTTTTTTTATTTATCATATGTGGTAGAAACTCTTTGCAACACAAAAAAGTACTTTTTGTATTTATATTTAGCATATTATCCCAGTCATTTATTGTAATATCGGTAAATAATTTTTGTTGTGCAATTCCCGCATTGTTTATTAAAACTTGGGGATTGCCTAATTTGTTTTTTATTTCTTGGTGCATTTGTTTTACGTTGCTAGGATTTGACACGTCAGCATAAAAAATTTCAGAACATCCGCCACTTTTATTTATGGTGTCTGAAAGTTGTTTTGCTTTATGTTTGCTTTTAAAATAATTTATTGCTACATTATAGTCATTTTTTGCAAATAATTTTGCGCAAGCAGCACCTATTCCTCTCCCTGCACCAGTTATTACAACGGTTTTTTTCAAAAAACTTCCCCCTGATTAAATATCTCTAGTTAAATAGCTTTTTTAAATGTTTTTTGTTATAATCTTTTGTGGATATTACAACGTTGTCTCCAGCTTCAAGAATTGAATCTCCATTTGGAACAATTGATTTTTGATTTCTGGATATTGCAATAACTAGTGTGTCTTTTGGCCAACTTATATCCGAAAGTTTTTTGTTACATATTTTATCACTTTGTGGTACAATAAATTCAAAAATTGATGTATCACCCATTGTCATTCTAGTTATAAAATGATAGTCTATTGCATTAACCTGTTGTTCTATTATCTGAGATAGCATATTTACGCTAGATACTACAATATCGGCAGCCAAAGCTTTTATTGTTTCTACGTTTTTTGGATTGTTAACCTTAGCAATTGTGGTTTTAGTGTGAAATCTTTGCTTTGCCAACTGACAACATATAAAATTGTCTTCATCTTTTCCAGTTAGTGCTACCAATATGTCTGCATGAGCCGCATCGGCTTTTTCTAATGTAGAAATGCTAGATCCATCGCCATGGATTATTGGAACATTCAATTTGTTTGCAGTAAGCATAGATCTTGAGTGATCTTTTTCTATTAGCGTTACTTCATGATTTGTTGTGGATATTAGAGAGTATGTTAAATAATATCCTATGTTTCCGGCGCCAACGACTATTATGTTCATTATTAATAGTTCCTTTCTTTAGTTAACTATAGACGTATAAACCAGTCTATCTGTTTTTTCAACTTTTCTATCATTCTTGTGATTGAACATAACTAGTTTATCGTTTTCGTCTAAAAAGCCAATTAGTTTATATTTTGCTACAAATTCTATTTCAGAAAGTTTTTTATTTCGCATCCATTTTTCATATGAAGTTGTTGTTAGCGTTACTGATGACTTGCCACAATCTACTATTTTATTGTTACAACTATGAAAAATTTTAGAACATATAGATTCAAAAGCTAGAGAAGTGGGCGATATTGTTGACATATTCATTTGGGTATATACACGACATTTGACAGGATCTAAAATTCTGACTAATATATTATCAATCTTAAAAGTGTTTTTTATTATTTGTGCTGCCATTATATTTGCATTATCATTTTCAGTTACGCAAATTACATAATCGCAACCTTCTACACCTGCAGATTTCATAGTATCTATATCTATTGGATTTCCTGGAATAGATAGACCAGAAAAATTTTCATCTAGGTTATCTATAAGAGCTTGTTCGTGACCAATTACTGAAATATTATGATCTTGACTATCTAAGACATTTGCAAGTCTAGCGCCCAATTGACCGCATCCTATTATTAGTATATTCATGATTTATCATCAGTCCTTAATTGTATTAATATATTAATTTTAAACATTTTTAATGGAATTATAAATTTAATGTTATTACTTAATTTGATTTTTGTCAAATTTTGTTTTCAATATTTCAAGGAGGTTAAAATATGCCACGTTTTTTTGTTGAAAATCCCGATAAGGAAAAAATAGAGTTGCAAGGAGAGAGTGCAAATCACATAATACATTCATTAAGAATGAATGTTGGAGATAGCATTACCATATGTGACGGAAAATCCAATGATTATTTGTGTACTATAACTGATATATATCCAAACACAGTTGTTTTAAAAGTTGATGAATGTGTTAATAATATAAATGAGCCAAATAAAAATATACATTTGTATCAAGCAATGCCCAAGGGAAGCAAATTTGAATATATTATTCAGAAATCTGTTGAACTTGGTGTTACAGGAATAACACCGGTTTTAACAAAAAGGTGTATATCTAGGCCGAATGCAAAAAGTATTAAAAATAAAATTATTAGATATAATAAAATTGCGGAGCAAGCCGCAAAACAAAGTGGACGTGGAATAATTCCAATAGTTTATCCTATGTTGTCATTTGAAGAAGCTATTTTAGATATGAAAAAATCTCACATTAATATTTTATTTTATGAATGTGGAGGAGAAAAGTTGAATAATATAGATATGGACAATAATAAGAATATAAATTTTATGATTGGAAGCGAGGGTGGTTTTGAAATAGATGAAGTTAACTTTGCTAAAAAAGAGGGGTTGATAATTGGAAGTTTAGGCAATAGAATACTCAGGTGTGAGACAGCACCGGTGTGTGTGTTAAGTATATTAATGTATAAAACAAAAAATTTATGAATGTAAGTATTGAATTATTAACAATATGTGTATATAATAGTATTGGATTTATTTTGTTAGATTTATGAGGAGGTAATTATTTTGAAAAAGAGTCTAATTATGGGCTTAGTTGCCATTTTAGTTGCGTGTGTTGGTGCTGCAATAGCAATAGTTTCTTTTATTCAAAAAAGAAAATGTCATTGTGATGACTGTTGCTGTGATGATTTAGAACTATATGATGATTATGATGATTCCTTAGTTGAAAGTGAAATATCTGAAGAATCTGACTTTGAAGAGAAGGATAAAATTTTAGAATCTGAAAAAAAATAAAAAAATTACTTGCATTTGTATTTAAAGTATGATATACTCAATAAGCAGCTTGATTTAAGCTTGTTGTTGAGTATATAGTTTATATCGCGGAGTGGAGCAGTTCGGTAGCTCGTCGGGCTCATAACCCGAAGGTCGCTGGTTCAAATCCGGCCTCCGCAACCAAAATATTAGAGAAGTTCTGTTAATTGATTTAGCAGGACTTTTTTGTTTTTTAAGAATATATTGCAATTGGTGCAGATTGTTTTTGTGGTTAAATTACTTTTGACAAAATAAATGTTAATTAGAAATTAGTTATGGAAAATTTATGAATTTATATTTGTGTATTCTGGTGAAAAGGACTTTATGGCGACTTCAACAATAGGTAAATGTAGGAATAATTAAAATATAAAAAAATAAGATAGAGTAATTGTGTTTTATACAGTAGTATTTTTAACTACTGATTTTTATTTTGTAGATAAAAATTATAAAATATTTAAAATTATATTGACAAATCGTGTAAATATTGATATTTTTATAGGGCACGCTATGTGTTGAAAAGTTGTTTTTTATGTTTTAGGAGTCCAAGTGACGGAGGAGATATTAGTTTGAAATTTAAATTAGCTAAGAAATATAGTTTAGTGTTAACATTTGTTATGGTTTTTAGTTTTTTTGTACCTACAATCGTTAGTGCGAACTATCATGAAAAGAGTTATATAGATATTATTGAAGACTATGGGTGGGGGGAAATTTTAAATAGCAAGGTTTGTGGTGATTCAGCACTTAAGGAAACTAAGATTAATTCACAGGAACAAGTGGGTCAAAAAAAGAATGATTCAAATAGCAAGGTTTGTGGTGATTTAGCACTTAAGCAAACTAAGATTGATTCACAGGAACAAGTGGGTCAAAAAAATAGTGCGAGAGCTTATCAACATAGTGATATAGATAGCTATATATGGAAGAGAAATTTAAATAGCAGGATTCGTGATAATTCAGTACTTGGAAACATGAAATTATATGCAATATTAGACAAAAATGAAACTGATTCAAATAATTCGAATGATGATGAAAATATAACAGATGATGAAGATACAACGGATGATGAAAATGATGATGAATACAATAATAAAGATGCTAAGAATGTAGATAATAATAAAAAAATGAGTAATGAAAATATTGATAAAATGGACATAAATAAGGATTTGAATGAGCAGAGGCATAAAGAAGACGAGAGTAATGCATATGATGAGGAAAATTTTAGTAAAGAAGATCTTTATAGAAGAGATCATGTTATAAAATTTAGTTTGAATTTAAGCGATGATACTTATATATATGATCAACAAATAGTAAAAACAGGCGATGTGACTAAACAAATTGCTGATCCAGAAAGGGACGGATATACGTTTGGTGGTTGGTATTATGATAAAGATTGCAGTGAAAAACCTTATAATTTTAATGATCCGGTCTTGAGAAATTTTACAGTATACGCAAAATGGATTAAGAACGAGCAAATATTTAAAATGAAAATATCAAAAAACTTAATACCATCTATAGAAAACAATGATATTACTAAGCTTTTTCAAATAAATAGAAATGTTTCATCACCTCCTGTGAAACCTAGAAACTCCATAGCGAGATTCAGGAGATTGGAAAATGCAAAACCGAAAAATATAAATAACATATCGAGATTTTTATCCGAAAATATAGACATTTTTAATAATGGTAAAGGGAAAAAAGATGTTAAGATTAAAGATAAGAGACCGTTTTCAAATGATTTATATTTACATAATCCAAAGACAGGCGATATTGGAATAATAATATGGATTGGTTTTATGTCGGTTTCAGCTTTAGGAACTTCAGATGTAGTTAAATTGTTGAAGAAAGAAAAATAATAAGAGTATGTATTTAGACAATAGCATGTTTATGCTGTTGTCTTTTTTGTCGTTTTATAACAAAATTTGTAGATTATTTTAACTGTTTGCATAAAATATGAATTTTGTGAAAAAATAAAAGTTATACAAGCACTAAAATATTGTTAATTTATATAACTGTTCAATCGAAAGATAAATAAAAAGTGTTAAGTTTATAGATATTGTGAAATGTTTCAATTATTGCTGTTCTACTATTGAAAGTTACAATAGGAATACGTTATCATTTGAAGATATAAGACACTTATTATATTTGTGTTTATATTATATTTAAAATATAAATGATGCAATTACATGAATATCTGTTGATAAGATGTTTGAAATTGTTTATTTATTGAATATGTTAGAAATTATGCGCAAAATTATAGAAAACATCATATAAAAGATTTTCTTTGGTTTTTATGGATATTTATGCAATAAAAAGTAGATTTTTGTATTTATATATGATATACTCAAAATGTGTGTAATAATTTATAAAAATTTGTTTATAGTAAATTATAAAGTATGTTTGTTTTTTAAAATTTTTATTATTACATTGTAAAATCATAGTGAAAAGAAAGGAACAAAAAATGAAATTAGTAAAAAAACTCTAGCACTTTTTTTGTCTGTGATATTATTACTAGCACTTATGCCTCAAACGGTTTTTGCTGATGGGGAGGCTATACCAGTAACTGAAGCAAATTTACTAACAAAAACTGAGTTTTACAGAGAAAATCCATTAGGAATAGCGGGTAATTTTCATCTTGTGGGTTTTAATAGTGTTGAAAATAAAACGCATGTAAATGGAAATATTTTAACTAAAACTTTAAAATATGGAAGCAATTTTGGAACAAATGGAGTTAAAGAAGTCAGTTACTTTCAAAACTTGGATCATCCTGTAGACGGGTTTAGTTCAACATACGGTGGAATTGCGTCTGTTTTAGTAGTAGGTGATGCAGTTGCAGTTAGTACGACTGATGGTGGTGATTCGTGGACTTTAGACGGTGGAAAAGTAAACGCTCCTTCCAGAAAAGATTTTCCCAATAACTTATGGCAAGACACAAATGTGAAATTTGTAGACATAGATAATGTTAAACAAGAAATGGTTTTAGTTAACCAAAAATTACGTAGTTATGGAAATATTGGAGTGGATGTGCATCTTGAAGATATAAATAATTCATATATAAATATCGCAAATCCATATGGTGTTAATTATTGTAATTTAGAAGCAGATTCATTACAATCAATTCCAACAGTTGCAGCAAAAGGATTTGTAAAAGGTGAAAAGGGTACTTTAGTAATTAATGTTGATTTAAATGGAAAATCTTCTTTTTCTTTTCCTAGTTCTGATATTTGCTATACGGATGGTACAAAAGCACCAACAGGGGAAGTTACAGTTTGGCAAGGCGGAAATATAGTATGGAATTTCTGGGATTCTTCTGACCCAGAGGGATTGTATAGAGGAACACTAACTACTAAAAGTGAAACAGCAGGACATATTATAGCTCCACAAGCAACAATAGATATAACATCAAATTTAAATGGTACTGTTATTGCTGAAAATATTATTGCTTCCGCTGAAACACATAGAACCGATTTTACAGGACCAGTAATTTATCCAGAAGATAATTTTGGAAGTTTGACAGTCTCTAAGACAGTTGTTGGAAATGCTGCTGATATGAATAAAAAATTTAAATTCAAGGTAACATTAAGCGACACATCTGTTAATGGACAATATGGTAATATGACGTTTGTAGACGGAGTGGCTACATTTACGTTGAAACATGGTGAGAGCAAGACGGCGACCAGACTTCCTTCTGGCATAAGGTATACTGTTGTTGAAGATGATTATTTATCAGAGGGATATGTTACATTAAAAGAAAATGACACTGGTATAATAACATCAGGTATAGAATTAAAGGCAAAGTTTGTAAATAAAAAAGATATTGTTTTTCCTGAGAATAAGAAGTCTCCAGAAAATAACGTTGAAAACCCTAAAACTGGGGATAAAATAAATTTAATATTATGCAGTTTTTTATTAATCGTATTTGGAGGGTTAGTTGCTGTTAGTATAGTATTAAGAAAAAACTAAAATAGGAGAGTTGTTGTTATAATAAAAACAACATATATTTAGACGATAGCATGTTTATGCTGTTGTCTTTTTTTGTCGTTTTATAAGGAAATTGGTGAGTTTAATGAAGAATATATGAAAAAATTGTTGAAAATTTTATTGACAAAAATTTGAAGCTTGACTATTATTTAAATGCAACACGTTTTGTGTCCTGTTCATTTTATCTTAATTTAAAATTGTGAAGGGGGATAGTTACATGAAGAAAAAATTAAATAAAACAACCAGTTTAGCAGTGATATTTGCGATGATTTTTAGTTTGCTTGTGCCTGCATTAGTTAGTGCATCAAATTATAGTTTAGGTGAAGGAATTGCTAATCCTAATGCTTCTAAAAATGAATTATATCAATACAATGTAAAACCTAATGAAGTGACATTGTATATTGGTAATATATCAATAAATCATGGGTGCAAACATGAAAGATATTTATATACTGACAAAGAGGTTAATGAGCAAACCTTAAATAAAATTAGAGATATATTAACTATTGACTATAAAAACTTACTTCCAAATCAACCAGGACAAATTTTAGTTAATAATTTTGGTGCGGATATGACTATTGGTAATTGGAAAAATGCTTATGATATTGCAGTTCGGCGTTATGGAGAAGCTAAAGTAGAAAAAGTAGAATATTGTGATAAGTCATTGTATTATAAAGCAACTCTAAATAAATTACGTAGAGAAAATAGGCAAGAATGTGAACAAGAAAAACAAAACAAATTGGAAATATTAGGGGATAAAAAAGAGAAAAATGCTGTTTTTAAACATTTTATATTTAATGGAAATGTTGACTTGAATGATAGCGATAGCTTTATGGTAGATACTTTAACGGAAAGTAAATCAAAGAATTGGATTTTAAATAATAGTAAAAAAACTTTAAATGAGAAATTGAATTATAAAAATGTAAATCATGATGTAAAGGTTTTTGATATAGATAGAACAATAGTAAGAGTAGTGTCTACTTCGGCAACTGTAAAATTACCAAATAAGATGCCTGATATTAATATATCTATAGCCCGTCCAGTTGTAGGAACAGAAATTAATTTGAATATTTATGATGATGATAGTGATAATGAAAATCCTGATGGACGTCCAATAGTCAAAATAAACACTAAAGGAATTAATGGAAATTATGATTCCATGTGGCTTAAGAAAGAACATTCTGGCAATTTATGGGATATTGATAACAATTCTGCATTTATAGGAAAGTTTGAAGAAAACAAAGAATATGAGGCATTGGTATGTATTAATGTTGACACTCCATATGATTTATCAGGCAGGATAAATGTTTTAATAAATGGTAAACCACCAACAGCCTATACTGTTTGTGATAATGGAATATTATTGGCTGTGGCGAAGGTTGAATCACAAAAATAATTTTTTAAAGGGGTATATTTGGTATCAAATCATTTGACTTAAAATAATTGGTGATAGCTAAAAAAGTATATATTTTTAGTTATCACTTAATTTATGTGGTTAGGTGTTGAAGACTTGTATTATGTATAAATTGAGTAATGATAGAGAGTAGAGATGACGATGAGCACATTAAAAAAAATCATCATGTTAATTATAATGTTTATATTTGTAGCAATATTTATATTTTCAGCAATTCAAATAATAAATTATATTAATGACATTAACGAAAATGTAAAAATAATGGATGAGGTAATTGAAAATATCCAAGAGGAGGATAATAATAACACATCTGAAAATAATCAAAAACACGATGATAAGGTGAGTGTAGATTTTGCTTCTCTAAAAGCAATGAATCCAGATACGGTAGGGTATTTAAAAGTAAATGGGATTAATATACAGGATATTGTGGTTCAAGCTAAAGATAATGATTATTATTTATCACACAATTTTAATAAGAAATATAATCAAGCGGGCTGGATATTTGCAGATTTTAGGAATCGATTGGATGGCACGGATAACAATATAATCATATATGGGCATAATATGAAAAATGGAAGTATGTTCTCAAATCTTAAAAACATTTTAACTAAAGAATGGCAGGACGTTGAAGAAAACATGTATGTTACTTTTGTTACTGAACGTGAGTATTCAATTTATAAGGTGTTTTCAGTGTATCAAATAGAAGCTGAAAATTATTATATTACAACAAATTTTAATGGCGGGAGTTTTAGTAATTTTATTAATAAATTAAAGGCCAGGAGTGCTAAAGATTTTAATGTGAATGTTGAAAATAAAAATCAAATACTAACGCTTTCTACTTGTGCTGATAATAATAATTATAGAGTTGTTTTACATGCTGTAAAATGTTAAAATTTAATTGTGTTTGCAAAAACAGATATATGTGTTATAATATATTATATCCTGTTCTGGGTTTGGCCGTTAAATATGCCTTAGGGGTTTTACTTGGAATTTAGGAATTTTATTAAATAAGGTGGTTTTTACTATGTTAAAAGATGAAAAGACAAAAATAATTAAAGAATTTTCTAGGAGTGAAAATGATACTGGATCAGTTGAAGTTCAGGTTGCTTTGTTAACTACTAGAATAAATTCATTAAATGAACACTTGAAAATTCATAAAAAAGATAAAAGTTCTTATCGTGGATTGTTAAAGATGGTTGGTAAGAGAAGAAGTTTGCTTAAATATCTTAAGGGTGTTGATGTTGAGAGATATCGTAGTTTGATTGCTAAGTTAGGACTCCGTAAGTAGTAAAAAGTGCTGTAACGTTTCTTTAAAGAAAATCAGTTACAGCACTTTTTGTTTTTTATTCATTAGAATTTATTAAAGCAAATGCAACTAGTAACAAGGCTGAGCATATCCATAAGGTATGTTCACCCATTAATTGAGTTAGCAAAATGCCTATTAATGCACCTGTGAAAAATGATAATATTATTATGAGATATCTTAAACAAATAATACCAGCTTTTTTATCTTTTTTAAAAATAAAATTGGCAAAGTTTGTTGATGCACTACGTAAGTTTCCTGTACACATAGTAGTTGCATATGGACTGCCCTTTAAACTTTTAAAACCGCTTGCTTGTAATGAACATACAAACGATATAAATGTAATTACAAGATTATTGTAACAATCTTTAGGGACAAACCCTATAAGAAATAAAAATAGAATTTCTATTAAAAGTATTATATGAACCCATTTGAAGTTTGATGTAGGTGGTAAAAAATTTTTTATTAATTCAGTTAAAGCAGCACCGACAGCAAATGCTATCATAGGTAGAATAAACTGTAATGTTTTTTCCAAATTATCATTTAAAATAGAAAGGGCCAAGAAAACGATATTTCCTGTTTGAGTGTTTGCAAAAACGCCATCTCTAAATATGAACGTATGGGAGTCTAATATTCCACCTACCATACTTAATATTAATCCTATTTTCACAGAATCGTGAGAAGTATATATTTTTTTATTCATAGTTCTTCAGTACCTAAATATAATTATAATTTTGCTATAATTTTATCATATATATATTTATTTTTCAATTAAATTCAATAAAGTTGCATGTTTTGATACAACTTTTTTTCTTTATTGACTATTATTGGGAGGGTGATATCTATGATAATAAATCTTTTTAAAAGAACTTATGAAAAATTTTTAAGTAACATATTTATTTATAGAGTAAATTGCATATGAAAGGAAAGGTTTTTTTTGAATGATTATATACAGCAGATAGGAGTATGGGCATCATCTGCTTTAATATCTTTTTTGTTTGGATTGTTTTGGAATAATTATTTAAGAGAAAAAAATATTGAAAAGAATTTAAAATTAGGAGTTTTGGCATTATTAAGATCTGAAATAATTAAAGAACATGCTAAATGTAAAGAAAGTGGTTTTTGTTCGGTATATTCTGTTAATTTGGTGAATGATGTTTATGAAAGTTATCATCAGTTAGGAGGGAATGGTTTGGCAACTAAGTTGGTTAAAGAAATTAGAGAATTGCCAACAAAAATGTAAAAATAATATTTATAAAAAGCAATGATTAAGAGATTAAAATAATCATTGCTTTTTGTTTTTATATAATATAAATTTTGTATTTTTGAAGCCAATAATTAATTTGTAAAATATACGCTAGCATTTGGGGACCAGCCATTAGTTGACCATACCATGGTTTTGTATAGTTAGATGGAGTTTTTATAAATTGTTTCACTTTTGATCTACTTATAAAATTTAAAATGGGAGAATTATTGTTAGAAATCATGTCCATTGTCATATTTTTTAGTGTCTTTTCATACGCTGGATTATATGTTTTGGGGTATGGACTTTTCTTTCTATATAATACTTGTTTTGGTAGATATTTTTCACTCGCTTTTCTTAAAAGACCTTTAATAATACCATCGTTGCATTTCATATTCCATGGAACGTTCCAGATATATTCAATTATTCTATGGTCAGCAAATGGGACTCTAGCTTCGAGGCCGCTATGCATGCTGGTTCTATCTAAACGATCTAATAAGTTTTGCATAAACCATTTTAGATTTAAATATGCCATTTCTCTGCGACGTGATTCTTGAGCGGATTCACCATATAGTTTTGGTGTTGATGATATTGTTGATTCATACGCTGATTGAATATATTCATCTAGAGGAAGGCTGTTAATTGCTTGATCTGACAGTAAAATTTTTCTGTGTGAAATGTCCATGGACCAAGGAAATGTTGTAGCATTGAACATTTCTTGATTGTAGAACCACGGATATCCTCCAAAAATCTCATCTGCACATTCTCCTGTTAAAGCAACTTTGTTTTTTAAAGAAACCTTGGAACAAAAATATAGAAGTGAAGATTCAACGTCTGCCATGCATGGTAGATCTCTTGCGTCTACGGCGTTAAAAAGATTTGAAACAAGATCGTTAGTATTGCATTCCAGGTATGTGTGATTGGTATTTGAATGATTTACCATTATGTCTACCCATGGACGATCTTGAGACGGTTGAAAGCTATTAGATTTAAAAAATATATCGTTATCTTTAAAATCAAAAGAGAATGTATTTAGTTGAGATCCAACAGCATTTAATTCTTTAGCACATATTGCAGTAACTATGCTGCTGTCAACACCTCCTGATAGAAAGGTGCATATAGGGATATCTGAAATCATTTGCCTTTTAATGCTATCATGTATTAAAAAGGAGGTTTTTTCTACGGTTTCTTCAAATGTATCAGTATGGTGTTTGCTTTTGAGTTTCCAATATTCTGTTTGATAAAATTCAGATTTTGACATTTTTATAAAGTGGCCTGGAAGTACCTCGAATATATTTTTAAAAACGCCATTTCCGCATGTTTTAGCAGGGCCTAGTCCAAATATCTCACATAATCCTTTGTAATCTAATTTGGCTTCAATTTTAGGATGTTGGAGAAGTCCCTTTATTTCTGATGAAAATATTAAATTGTTTTCATTAAATGTATAAAACAAAGGTTTAATTCCTATGTGATCTCGGTATAGGAAAATTGTTTTATTGTTTTCATCCCAAATTGCGTAAGCAAAAATTCCATTTAATTTTTTTACAAAATCCTGTCCATAAATTAAATGTCCAAATAAAATAATTTCTGTATCTGAGGTTGTTGAAAAAATGGCATTATTTTTTTCTAGATCATCTCTTAGTTCTTGCGAATTATATATTTCTCCATTATAGACTATTGTATATTTTTTATTGTTAAAACATCTAGTCATTGGTTGAGAACCATTTTTTAAATCTATAATTGATAGTCTTGCATGTGCAAAAGTACATCCATTTGTGATAAAAGTATTTTGTTCATCGGGACCTCTATGTTTTTGAATATTATTCATATTGTCTAGAATATGTTTCCATTTTTGTTCATTTTCTAGATAATTGATATTAGGATTGCAAAAGCCTGCTATTCCACACATTAATTTACACCTCTTTATTTTATGATAGGTTGTATTTGTTTATGATTTAGAGCATCTTCTATGGCAGGAATTAGAAGATTTAAGTGAGCTGTCATAGAATTTGGCTTGTTTTTTGGATCATCTTGGCCAAATGGAATAAAATATATATTTTTTGAATTTAGAAGCAAACCTATATTTTTCATGCTTAATCCTAATGCATCGTTAGTGGAAATAGCGAGTAAGAGTGGCTTTTGGTTTCTAAGATGAGCTTTGGCAGCCATGAGAGTTGGAGTATCGGTTATTGCGTTTGCGAGCTTAGCTATAGTGTTTCCAGTACAGGGCATTATTACTAAAATATCTAAGGAATTTTTAGGACCAATAGGTTCAGAATCTTCGATTGTTAAAATAGGTTTGTTTTTTGTTATTTTTTCTGCTTTTTCTATAAACTCACTTGCTTCTCCAAAGCGACTGTTTATTTTTTGAGAGTTAAATGAAAATATTGTTTGAATTTCGGCACCTGTATCTGCTATTTTACTTAGTTCATTAAAAGCTTTGTTCAGTGTGCAAAATGATCCAGTAAAGGCAATGCCAATTTTTTTGCCTGTTAAAGACATACTAACACTCCTTTTTATATTTTTTTAGTTTTCTTTAGAATTTTTAAGGTTATGTTTATTAAAGCTTCTGCAGAAGATTTTGCTTTGAATTTGCCGGGAATGGCTAGACTAATTTTTGCATTAATTGATTTTTCTTTGCAAGCGTTTATGTCAGTACCAATAGGGGTAATATCTAATATAAATGAATTTTTAGATATATTACCGATAATTTCTTTATTTAATATCATTGCTGGAATAGTGTTAAAAATATATTCAAAATTATTGATATTAGTTTTTAATTTGTTTAAATTGAAAGACTCATATCCGTATGCGTTTGCAAAAGCTCTATCATTTTCATTTCTTGCACATATTGTTACGGTTTTACATAAATTTTTTAATTTGTGAGCAATTAATTTTCCACATTTTCCAAAACCTAAAACTAAACAGTTGCTGGAATGCATATTTATTGAATTGTTTAATATTGCTTCGGCAATAGCCGCTTCTGCAGTTGCTATTGAATTGTAAATAGAAAAGCTATTGTTTTGCATGTAGTCATATATAAATATGTTTTTTTCATTTGTAAATTTTACAAATTCTTTTGGAATACATCCAGCAAAAAAGTTTTGACTAGAATTTAAATTATTTTGCAATTCTAGTATAGATAAATTGCAAATTTTCAATTTATTTGTAATTGATATACCGTCTCTTGTTAGTGGAATTGGGCATATGATATTTTTTGAGGTTATAACTGCATCTTTTATAGAAGTTGCTTGTTTGATTTTTTGATCATTAATTTTGGATGTGGTTTTGTATGTTACAACACTAAAGTTCATATCACTTAAATTGTTAGCCATGTATGATAGCCTATCGTCTCCACCAATTATTGAAAAATCAAATAACAAACTTACCACCTCTAAAAAATCACTCTTAATATAACTATATGTTTTTTTATATTTTATAGTTACTAAAAAATAAAACGCATACAGTATGTTCATAACACTGTATGCGTTTATATACACTTTTAATTAATCTATGCTTGGAACATTAACTTCGATATTAACGTCTTTGTCGTAGTCTATATTTGGAAAATTAAAACCAAACATTTTATAGAATTCTTCCCAATATCCATCTATATCTGTTAATTCTTTGATATTGTCATTGTTTATGGTTTTCCAAACGTCTAAAACTTTTTGTTGAATGTCTATTTTCATTTCATAATCATCTAGCCTTATGCGGCCTTTCTCATCAAAATTGAGATTAGACCCGAATTTTTCACCGAAAAGTCTGTACATTTGTTCAATACAACCTTCGTGTACACCACGCTCTTTCATTACTTTGTAGAGAATAGTAATATATAGTGGCACGATAGGAATAGCAGCACTAGATTGAGTTACCAAAGCTTTATTTACTGAAATATATGCTTTAATTCCGCCCATAGAATTAGTTATTTCATTAGCTGTTTTTAGTAGGTGGTTTTTAGCCATACCAATTGTTCCTTCGGCATAAATTGGAAATGTGATTTCTGGGCCAACATATGAATATGCTACTGTGATAGCATCGTCTGTAATTGCATCTGCTTTTTTTAAAGATATTATCCAGTTTTTCCAATCCTCTCCGCCCATAACTTTAATTGTGTTTTCAATTTCTTGTTCGTTTGCACATGGTATTGTTACTTTGCTTAATGTATTGTTATTTAAATTGATTGTTTTATTAGTATAATCCTTATCAACTGTTTTTAAAACGGATGACACTTTAGTTGAGTCAGGCATAGTCCTTCTGGGAGCAGCCAAACTGTATATAACCATATCTACTTTACCTAGATCAGATTTAATGACATTAATAACTTGATCTTTAATTTTTTGAGAAAAGGCATCTCCATTTATGGTTTTAGCATAAAGATTATGACTCATAGCCATCTTTTCAAAAGCAGCTGTATTATACCAACCCGAAGTAGCTGTTCTTTTGCTAGTTGCAGGATGTTCGAACATAACGCCAAGAGTTGAAGAATCTCCTCCAAAAGCACAAGTAATTCTAGATGCTAGGCCATATCCTGTAGAGCAGCCTATGATAAGTATGTTTTTTTTACAATTAAATTTAGGTTTACTTTGTATAAAATTTATCTGTCGTTTTACATTTTCTGCACATCCCTCTGGGTGAGCTGTTGTACAAATAAATCCGCGAATTTTTGGTTTAACAACCATAAAAATTTCACACTCCTATACTATATATGAATTAAGTGGCAAAGTAACGAATATACCTTACATTTTATCATATAAATTTAAAATTACAATAAAAAAATAGTGTTTTTCAATTAATCATTATTTAATTTAGTATTAAAATTTTGTATTTAATCCTAAACCATAATGAATTAAAATAAAATAATTTAGGTAAATTAAGGCTGTTTTTATATTTTGTAGTACTTGAAAAATATGATTTTTTGATATATACTTCTAAAGTATATTGTTTTATACTATACTTTAAAATTGAGGAGAATTTTATGAAACATCAATTTGTGTTAATATTGGATTTTGGAGGGCAATACAATCAGGTTATTGCTAGACGTGTTAGAGAGTTAGGTGTATATTGTGAAGTTTATTCCTACACAAAAGCTTTGGATATTATTAGTGAAAAGAAACCTGACGGGATAATTTTCACTGGAGGTCCTAATAGTGTATATTGTGAAGATGCTCCTAAAATTGATGCTAGCATTTTTGAAATGAACATACCAATTTTAGGAATATGTTATGGTGCTCAGATGATGGTTCATATGCTTGGAGGACAAGTTAAAGCTGCAGACATTAGAGAATATGGAAAAACTAATACTAAATTTAATTCCGATAGTTTATTATTTGAAGGACTTTCAAGTGAAAGTATAACATGGATGAGTCATACTGATTACATAGTTGATGTTCCAGATGGCTTTGAAATTATTGCTAGCAGTAAAGGGGCTCCTGTTGCTGCTGTGGAAAATAGAAATAAAAACTTATTTGCAGTTCAGTTCCATCCAGAAGTTAGTCATACAATATATGGAAAAGAAATTATAAAGAATTTTTTGGTTAGTGCTTGTCATTGTAACTGCGACTGGACTATGAAAAGTTATTTAGACACAGCAATTACTGAAATTAGAGATAGAGTTAAAGACGGAAAAGTTTTATTGGCACTTTCAGGTGGTGTAGATTCATCCGTTTTGGCAGCTTTGTTATCAAAGGCAATTGGAAATCAGTTGACGGCTGTTTTTGTGGATCATGGTTTTATGAGAAAAAATGAAGGCGATGAAATAGAGGAAAGTTTTAAAGATTGGGATATGAATTTTGTGAGAGTTGATTCGAGTGAACGTTTTCTCGACAGACTATCTGGCATTATTGATCCAGAACAAAAACGAAAGATAATTGGTGAAGAATTTATACGTGTTTTTGAGGAGGAAGCTCAAAAGATAGGAAAAGTTGATTTTTTAGCACAGGGAACAATATATCCAGATATAATTGAATCTGGGCTCGGTGATGCATCTGTTATAAAAAGTCATCATAATGTTGGAGGATTGCCAGATTGTGTTGATTTTAAAGAGATAGTTGAGCCTCTCAGGATGCTTTTTAAAGATGAGGTTAGACAGTTGGGTGCAGAACTTGGTTTGGCTGATGTTTTGGTTCATAGACAGCCGTTTCCAGGACCTGGTCTTGCTATAAGAATAATTGGCGACATAACGAGAGATAAGTTGGATATTTTGCGAGATGCAGATTACATATTTAGAGAAGAAATAGCTAATGCTGGTTTAGACAGAAGCATAAACCAATATTTTGCAGTTTTAACGTCTGTTCGCTCGGTTGGAGTTATGGGAGACTTTAGAACATACGACTATACACTTGCACTAAGAGGAGTTACAACAACAGATTTTATGACTGCTGATTTTGCTAGAATTCCGTATGAATTGCTGGAAAAAATTTCAGTTAGGATTGTTAATGAGGTTAATCATATAAATAGAGTTGTATATGATATAACAACAAAGCCACCTGCTACAATTGAATGGGAGTAGAAATTTTTAGATTTAAAATCAACTGTAGGAGCAGTAATGATGAGTGAGAAATGGACTATTGTTGACATAAATGAGAATGAAGTAGGACTAACGTGGGAACGAGGTTCGAATTTGAAAATACCAGATGGGTTATTTCATGTGGCTGTTAGTGTATGGATTAAAGACCCAAGAGGGAATATACTTTTGACTAAAAGGCATCCTAATAAAACATGGGGGCTTAAATGGGAATGTAGTGGAGGATCTGTTTTGGCGGGAGAGAGCGTTATAGAGGGAGTTCAGAGAGAACTTCGAGAGGAAATAGGAATTACATTGTCTGAAGATAAATTAAAGTATTTAGGAAAGACAGTCATGAAAGATAGACGTTGTATTATGCATACGTTTTTGGGATATGTGGATTCGGAAATATCTATTACGCTGCAACCAGAGGAAGTTGTGGATGCTAGATGGGTAAATAAACAAGAATTAGAGCAAATGAAAGATGAAATTGTTGAAACTGTTTGGGAGAGATATCTGCAATTTAAGACGGAGATAAGTTAACAGTGAAACTATTTATGAATGGATATCTATAATAATAGATTACATAAATTTAGTGTGCTTTTTTTATATAAGTTCTTATTGTGGATTTTCGACATTTTTTTGTGTGTTTGGATATTGACGGATTGACAAATTTTATCAAGAATTAGAATAAACCTATATTAAAGATAATATATGTTTCTTTTTGTGGTATTAAGTATTGTTGAATTTGTGTTTTAGGCTTGGTATAGCTTAGGGAAATATATTATAAATATAATAATGAAAATAATGTGCAGTAAAACAGGAGGGAAATAAAAATTGAAAGTGATAGTTGAAACCTGGAATAAAACAAATTTGATTTTGAAAATACTTTGTGGGATTATAATTGGGTCGATATTAGGAATTACTATTCCACAGGCTACAGCAATTGGATATTTTGGTATTTTATTTGTTAGTGCTTTAAAGGCTGTTGCACCAATTCTTGTATTCGTTCTTGTAATGAGTTCAATTTCACAGGCAGGAGCAGGAATTGAATCGAAATTTAGAAATATTGTATTTCTTTATATGATTAGTACTTTAGTGAGTGCAATTGTTGCGGTATGTGTAAGCTATATTTTCCCATTAACTGTACAATTGAGTGAAGCGTATACGAAAACAGAAGATACAAAGTCACTTACAGAAATTTTTGAAAATTTATTAAAAGGTATTGTTGAAAATCCGATTAGTGCATTGCTAGGAGGAAATTATTTAGGAATTTTGTTTTGGGCAATTATAATTGGTTTTGGATTGAAGAAAGTTGCCAATCCAACAACTATAACAGTGGTAAGAAATTTGTCTGATGCAATTTCAAAGGTTGTTGGATGGATAATACAATGTGCACCTTTTGGTGTTATGGGAATTGTGTTCACTACAGTTTCTACTAATGGAATATCTATTTTTACATCCTATGGAAAATTAATATTAGAATTGGTTTTGACAATGTTGTTTGTTATGTTGGTATCTAATCCTTTTATTATATTCGTGTGTACAAGGAAGAATCCATTTCCACTTGTACTTAGATGTATTCGTGAAAGTGCGGTTCCAGCGTTTTTTACCAGAAGTTCTGCTGCAAATATTCCTGTAAATATGGCACTTTGTGAGAAGCTTGGCTTAGACAAAAATTTCTATTCGGTTTCAATACCACTTGGATCAACAATAAATATGAACGGTGCTGCTGTTGTTATAACAATTATGGCACTGACACTTGCTAATACATTGGGAGTTTATGTTCCAATTACTATTGCGATTTTGTTGGCAGTAATTTCAACTTTAGGGGCATGTGGTACATCGGGTGTTGCAGGTGGATCTTTGTTATTGATTCCGATGGCATGTTCGTTCCTTGGTATTTCGTCAGATGTTTCTATGCAAATGGTTGCTGTTGGCTTTATAATTGGTGTAATTCAAGATTCGGTTGAAACAGCACTGAACTCTAGTTCAGATGTTACTTTCACTGCTGTTGCGGAGCAAATGGAGGAAAAGTAGACTTAGGTGTATGTTTGTCGCTAATTTATAGGATTTATAGTGTAAGAAACTTTCTAACGAATATTTCATATGATTAAATTGGTAGGGAGAAAGATTTTATGAAATATTATAATAGAATAACAGATCTTGTTGGTAATACGCCTCTTTTGAGGTTAAATGTTTGTGAGAAAGAAAATGGCTTGTGTGCACAACTTTATGGAAAGTTAGAATACTTTAATCCTGCGGGAAGTGTTAAAGACCGTATTGCAAAAGAAATGATATTTGCTGCTGAAGAAAGTGGAAAATTAAGGCCGAATTCGGTTATTATTGAGCCAACTAGTGGGAATACTGGGATTGGATTGGCTGCTATCGCTGCTGCTAAAGGATATAAGCTTGTTTTAACTATGCCAGAGACTATGAGTGTTGAGCGAAGGAAATTGTTAAAAGCATATGGAGCTCAGATCGTTTTAACTGAAGGATCTAAAGGAATGAAGGGTGCTATTGAAAAAGCTGATGAATTAGCAAGACAAATTCCAGACTCTTTTGTGCCAAGTCAGTTTTCAAATAAGTTTAATCCGATTGCTCATAGGTTGACAACCGGTCCTGAAATTTGGAGAGATACAGACGGAAAAGTTGATATTTTAGTTGCTGGTGTTGGAACAGGTGGAACAATATCGGGAACAGGGAAATATCTTAAAGAGAAAAAATCAGACATGCAGGTTGTAGCAGTTGAGCCTTATGGTTCACCTGTTCTTTCAAAAGGTATTTTGGGTGCCCATAAGATTCAAGGAATTGGAGCGGGTTTTGTACCTGATGTATTGGATACTTCGATTTATGATGAAATAATTACTGTTGAAGATACCTGTGCTTTTGAAACTGGAAATTTTTTGGCAAAAACAGAAGGAATACTTGTGGGAATATCCTCTGGAGCAGCTGTTTATGCAGCAATGCAGATTGCCAAACGTATCGAAAATAAGGATAAGGTTATTGTAGTCATATTACCAGATACGGGCGAAAGGTATTTATCGACGCCAATGTTTGATGATTAAAAAATTATACTAAAATAAAAAACAAATAAGAGTTCGGTTTAATCGAACTCTTATTTGTTTTTTAAATGGGAGTAATTTCTTGTTGATCAAAAGTTAAATATACAGATGTACCTTTGTTATATTCTGATGCGACTTTGATTTTGATTTTTAGGTTACTAGATATTCGTTTACAAATATATAAACCTATTCCGCTGGAGTGCCTAGCATTATGTCCGTTATATCCAGTATATCCTTTATCAAAAATTCTAGGGATATCTTCTGATTTAATTCCTATGCCAGTGTCTCTTATGCAGAGTGTTTGATCATGAGGACAATATATTTTTATGCTACCAGTTTGAGTATATTTTAGGGCATTCGATAAAAGTTGTTCAATAATTAGAGAAAACCATTTTTTGTCAGTGATAATTAATTTATTTAATGGAAAATAATCCAATTTTATTTTTTTAGAAATAAAATCATGCGAAAATTTCTTTATCGATGTTTTTATTATCTCATCTAGGGGATATTCTTTAAAAATATAATCGCTGTATTCGGAATTAAGGCGCATAAAAGCTAAAACCATGTCTACATATTGTTCAATTCTATGTAAATCTGTTTGAAATTGGCTTTTTGAAGTGTCAGATGGATTTTTTAATGTTAGTTTCATTGATGTTATGGGTGTTTTTATTTGATGTGCCCACAAAGTATAATAATCAATCATGTCACTATATTGTTTGTTTTTTGTTGTTTCTAGATTATATATGTTTTGCTTTAAATTTTTAATTATTATTTGATAATCATGTTCTAAAATATTATCGGTTTTTGGCATATTTGAAATTAATTTAGGCTCTAATTTTTGGATCTCTAGTAGTTTATTATGAATGTGAAGCTTTTTTATATAGTCGAATATTATAAAAACCAACGCAATAAAGAGACATAATATTGTAGGATATGTGATGGCTCCAATTGGTATTTCATACAAAAAGAACATTATGGCAAATATTGTAAAAGAAAGTACTGAAAAACAAATTAACTTAATGTTTTTTAATATATATCGTTTAAAAAATTCCATTTAATATTCCTTTCATTTGTTTATAGCGGCTTAATTTTATTTGATTATATATCCAATGCCAAATTTAGTAGATATAAAATTTTTCAGGCCCACATTGTCAAGCTTTTTTCTTAATCTATTAACATTTACAGTTAGTGTGTTTTCATCTATGAAGACATCGGTTTCCCATAATTGTTCCATTAGTTCGTCTCTGCTCACAACTTTGCCTTTGTTTGTCATTAGACATAATAAAATTTTGTAGTCATTTTTAGTTAACTCTATTTTTTTATCGTTAAATGTTAATGTGTTGTCTTCGGTATTCAAAAAGGCGCCGTTATGCTCTAAAATAGAATTTGTGCTCGTAAAATCATAGGTTCTTCTCAATAAAGCTTGTATTTTTGCTATTAGCACATTCATATCAAATGGTTTTGATATAAAATCATCTGCTCCCATATTTATAGTCATTATAATATTCATTTTATCGTTGGCTGAAGATATGAATATAATTGGAACTTTAGATATATTTCTTATTTTTTTGCACCAATAATAGCCATCAAAAAAAGGTAATGATATGTCCATTAAAACAATATGTGGCTCGAATTCAGAAAATTCAGTTAAAACATTGTTAAAGTCTTCTATAATTTTAACATCAAAATTCCAAGTTTCTGCTTGGAGCTTAATTGCATTAGCTATTCCAAGATCATCTTCTACGATTAAGATTTTATACATAGAAACCTCACAAACACTTTAATATAGGGTTAATAGGTAATGAAATATTAGTAAAATTATATCATGAATTTTTAAAATTAGCAATTTACATGTGTTTGTAATTCTTACAAAATTGTAATAAAATATAAAATAATGTAAGACGATAATATAGAAATTGGTTTAATGGTTTGTTAAGATTTATATATAGTGTTTGATGGAGTTTAGGAGGAAAAATTAAATGAGTATTTTGGAGGTCAGTCAATTAAAAAAAATATATTCAACTCGATTTGGAGGAAATCAAGTTGAAGCTTTGACAGATGTTAATTTTAACGTTGAAGA
The DNA here is from genome assembly GCA_902798695.1 of Oscillospiraceae bacterium. Taxonomy (GTDB): domain Bacteria; phylum Bacillota; class Clostridia; order Oscillospirales; family Ruminococcaceae; genus RUG12519. The sequence goes on along the minus strand of CADBXK010000001.1, from coordinate 389,006 downwards.
AGGTGAATATATTGCTATAATGGGTGAATCTGGTTCTGGGAAAACAACACTATTAAACATTTTGGCAGCTTTGGATAAACCAACTAGCGGAAGTGTTATTTTGGATGGAAGAAATATTTCTCAAATTAGCGAATCGAAAATGGCTAATTTTAGGAGAAATAATATTGGATTTGTTTTTCAGGATTTTAATCTTTTAGATACATTTACTTTGGAAGATAATATATTTTTGCCTTTGGTTTTAAGTGGAAAAAAATATAAAGATATGAAGGATAAACTAAAACCTATAGCTAAAGAATTGAAAATAGAAGATATATTAAAAAAATATCCATATGAGGTTTCAGGTGGTCAAAAACAAAGAGCTGCTGTTGCACGTGCAATAATAACAGATCCAAAACTTGTTTTTGCAGATGAACCGACTGGGGCTTTAGATTCAAAATCTGCAGATGAACTTTTAAGATTGTTTGCAAAAATAAATAGATTAGGACAAACAATTTTAATGGTTACTCACTCAGTTAAATCAGCTAGTTTTGCAGATAGAGTTTTATTTATTAGAGACGGAAAAATTTTTCATCAGATATATAAAGGTAACGATACTGATTTTAAATTTTATGAGAAAATATCGGATACAATAACGTTGTTAGCATCTGGTGGTGAATCGTAATGAGATTGGGTTTTTATTTAAAATTTGCAATAGATGGAATAAAAAAGAATAAAAAACTTTACATACCGTATATTTTAACATGTTCAGTAATGTTTGCAATGTGCTACATAATTTGTTTTTTGAATGATAGTGAATCAGTTTCCAAAGTTAGTGTTTTTATTAACACAGGTGTTTTTCCTTGGATTTTTGCATTTTTTTCAGGATTAGTGTTGTTTTATACTAATTCGTTTTTGATTAAAAGAAGAAAAAAAGAATTTGGACTATATAATGTTTTAGGAATGAATAAACGTAACATTTCAAAAATCTTGTTTTTTGAGACTGTGATAACCTTAGTAATTGTTATAATATTAGGACTTGTTGGTGGATTTTTACTTTACAAATTGGCAGAAACTTTGTTATTAAGTATGCTTGGGGGAGACATTGATTACAATATAGTTATATCTTCAGATGCAAGTGTTTGGACAATTATTGCTTTTTGTGTTGTTTTTGCGTTGATATTTTTAAATTCATTGCGTCAAATTGGTTTTTCGAATGCTATTTCTTTAATTAAAAGTGAGAGTTTTGGAGAAAAACCTCCGAAGAGTAATATATTTGTTGGAATAATAGGATTGCTGTTACTTATAGGTGCATATATTGCGACTCTTAATGTGTCTGGTTCTGCGGCAACTTGGTGGTTTTTTATTGGGGTTATTTTGGTTATTATTTCAACCTATATTATAATGATATCAAGTTCGGTATTCATTTGCAGAGTTTTAAAAAATAATAAGCGCTATTACTATAAATCAAGTCATTTTATATCCATTTCTTCCATGATGTATAGAATGAAAAGAAATGGAGCAGGACTTGCTTCTATTTGTGTTTTGTTAACTATGGTTCAATTTATAATGTCGACATATATATATGTACAGTGGCTTGCTGATGATATGTTGAAGTGTCAATATCCACAACAAAATACACACGTACGGGTTACTGAAGAAAATATTGATAGGTTATTTAGTGATGATAATTTAAAAATAAAAAAAGAACTTTCAAATTTTGCTAGCGAAAATAATGTTAATTTGAAAAACTACTTAGAATATCGAGATGTGCATTTTAGAGAAATGGGCATTTATGTGGATGATAACAAAGTTGATATAAGCCAAAGATTAACCTCATATTCTGAAGAAAACAAAGGCAAATTCTTTCAAATTGATTTTATTCCAATTGATGAGTACAATAAAAATATGGGAACCAATGAAACTTTGAATCGTGGTGAGGCAGTTGTTAATGTTTTTGGAGGAGAATATAATAAAGATAGCATAACCTTTACTTGGGGCGATAAGCAAGAAAAGACCTTTAAATTTGTTGATAAGCAATTGGAATCGATGAAAATAGATAGGTCTTGGTATAATCCTAAACTTGTCATTTTTATATCCGATATTAATGAAATTAAAGAAATTGAAAATATCATTTTATCTGGTGGTGGAAACAGTCAGGATATTCTTGCATATGGAATTCAATTAAGATTTGATATTGATTGTTCTAATGATAGAGTAAAAGGTTTTTTTAAGAGTTTTCGAGAGAAGACATACGAGATTGCTGATAGTTTACAATTAAAGGGAATTTTATCAAATAATTATTATCAATCAAGGTATATAGATTTTAAGGACCTTAGAGAATTTTTATTTGTAAGCATATTCTTTATAATATTATTCACAATAGTTGTAATATTAATTATGTATTATAAGCAAGTTTCTGAAGGATATGAAGATGCTAACAGATTTGATATTATGAAAAAAGTGGGTATATCTAAAAAAGAAATTAAGAAAAGTGTGAATTCCCAGTTGCTAGTAACTTTTGCTGCACCGCTAATTTTGACAGGGTTGCATACAATATTTTCCACAATTATGCTTTGTAAAATGATGTTTACTACTGCATATCATGATTATATTTCTTTTGCTTTTATGATATTTATTAGCTTTATAGTATTATCGTTATTGTATTGTATAATGTATAAAGTAACTTCTAAGGTTTATTATAGGATTGTTGGTGGTGTAGATAAAGACTAACAAATTTTAAATTAAAAATGGGCTGTGTTTTTGTGCACGCTCATTTTTATTTGGATGATGTTTAATAAATGAAAAACTGGAAAAAATTTATATTAAGTATGTCTTGTTTGCTTGTTACAATAGAGCAATTATGATATAATGAACAAAAATATTTCTGTTTGGAATTGTTTGCTTATTTTAGGAGGAAACATGAAACGTGTTTGGAATGTTATAACAAAAAAAGCATTTGTTGCGACAATTTTGTTGATTGTTGAGATAGTGCTTTTAATATTTATGATGGTTATTTTAGGAAGATTATTTATTTTTTTTGGAATTGGACTGTATATTGTAAGTTTAATAACAATACTTTTTGTTGTTAATGATATGGGCAATCCGGCTTACAAAATTTCTTGGATAACTAGTATAATTTTAATACCATTTGCAGGTTCTGTATTATATATTATTTTTGGTAAAAAACACACAACTAAAAACATGAAAAAAAAGTTTAACTATATTGATGCACATGGTAGAGAATGCATGAGTAACATGGAAAATAACGTTAAGAATCTGGATGTTGATTTTAACTGTAAGCAGATAATTGATTGGATGTGGAATGTTTCTAAACAAACCGCATATACAAATACTTTAACCGAGTTTTTAAGTCCGGGGGATGTTTATTTTAAAAGATTAATTCAAGATTTGAAATTGGCGAAAAAGACTATTTTTATGGAGTTTTTTATAATATGTCCTGGTAAAATGTGGAATGAAGTGGTTGATATTTTGGTGGCTAAGGTTAAAGAAGGTGTAGATGTAAGGTTAATATATGATGATTTTGGAACCATAGCATCTTTACCTGTCGATTATCCCGAATATATGAAAAAATTAGGAATAAGAACTAAGGTGTTTAATATAGTAAAGCCTCGATTAGATGCTTTTATGAATAATCGTGATCATAGAAAGATTGTTGTGATTGATGGAAATATTTCTTATACCGGAGGAATAAATTTAGCAGATGAATATATCAATGAAATAGAGCGTTTTGGTTATTGGCAAGATTGTGGTATTAGATTAGAAGGAGATGCAACTGCTAGTTTTACCATTCTGTTTTTAAGAATGTGGCATTATTTATCTGGAGAAAAAAGTTATTACCAAAATTATATGCCAACTGTAAAATTAAAGGCTTCGGGAGTTGTTGTTCCATTTGGAGATAACCCAATTAGAGACCATAATTTGCATGATTCTACGTATTTAAAGATAATTACTTGTGCGAAAAAATACGTTTATATTGAAACACCATATCTTGTTATGGATTATGAACTAACGGCTGCGCTTATTTTTGCTGCTGAGAGTGGAGTTGAAGTTGTTATTATTACTCCTCATATACCTGATAAAGCTTATGTTCATGCTCTGACAAGAAGTTCTTATAAAAAATTAATAAAAGCTGGCGTTAAAATATATGAATTCACTCCAGGTTTTATACATTCAAAACTCATAGTGGCTGATGATTCAGTTGCTGTTGTTGGGACTGCTAATTTTGATTTTAGGAGTTTATATTTACATTTTGAATGTAGTGTATTTTTATATAAGACAGCGTCATTACAACAAATATATTGTGATTTTAAACGTGTAATTGGAGAATCCCAAGAGATTACACTTGAAAAATGTAAACAGAGAAGTTGGATTCAGAAATTATTAGGTTTTGTGTTAAGACCTTTTGCACCACTTATGTAATATAGATGGAGGTTATATTATTGATTCTTGCTATTGATATTGGAAATACTAATATGGAATTTGGGTTATTTAAAAATAGTAAATTAATTAATAATTTTAGGTTAGTTACAGACAGAAATACTACATCCGATGAGATTGGATTAATGATGTTGCAATTTTTTAGAGTGCGTGGAATTAATACCAGCGATATTGAGGATGTTGTTATAGCTTCTGTTGTTCCTCAGATAATGTTTGCTATGAACAACGCAATAAAAAAATATTTAGAGAAAGTTCCAATAATTGTTGGAGAGAACTGTGATGTTCCGATAAAAAATAATTATAAGATAAAGAAAGAAGTTGGAGTTGATAGATTAGTTAATGCTTTTTGTGCATATAAAATATATTCTAGAGCTCTTATTGTGGTTGATTTTGGTACGGCTACTACTTTTGATGTTGTTTCAAAAGATGGATGTTATGAAGGAGGATGCATTTTCCCTGGAATCAAAATATCTATGGAAGCTTTGAACAGATATGCGGCTAAATTGCCAAGAGTAGAAATATCAGCACCAGAAGTTATAATTGGAAAGGATACTGTAACTAGTATGCAATCTGGGGCAATATGTGGATTTGTTGGTGCGACTGTACATACAATAAAGTGTTTGAAAAAAGAAATGGGTTGTGATGCATATGTTGTTGCTACGGGAGGACTTTCTGGGTTGATTGCTAGTTATACAGACTCCATTAATATTGTTGATAAAAAACTGTCGCTGCAAGGCTTAAATGATATATGTATAATGTTTAGAGAGCAAAATTAGTTTAAATATGATTGTTATTAAAATACATATTTTTTGTTGATTGGGAATATACATTATAGTATGTTTATAGAAAGTGTGAAAAATTAAGGATGCTAAAATATTTGATTGGAAAATAATAAGGTGGGGGCATCCTGAATTATGACTAAAAAATCTGTGACAGCAATGATTGTTTTAATATTTTTTGCAGCCTTTATCTCGATTATATATATTATTAATACAGGTAGTTATGTTCCGGTGTTTGTAAAAAATAAAACATCTCGGCAAATTGTTATTGATCCTGGACATGGTGGAGAAGATGGAGGAGCAGTTGTTGGTGATGTATTTGAAAAAGATATTAATTTGAAAATTGCAAAGATATTGAAGGATTTGTTAGATGTATCTGGGTTTGAAACGATTATGACTAGAACAGAAGATATTTCCATATATGATAAGGGAGCAGATAGTCTTAGAAAAAAGAAGAGTTCCGATTTGATTAATAGATTAAAAATTGCTAACGAAAATGAAAATGCTATTTTTGTTTCCGTTCATCAAAATAAGTTTCCACAATCTCAATATTGGGGAGCACAGGTTTTTTACGGATCTCAAAATGAATATAGTAAAGAATTGGCAGAACAACTACAAAACACAATAGTAAAAACGTTGCAGCCTAACAATAAAAGGAATATCAAACCTGTTCAAGATAATGTATATTTAATTTATAATGCTAAAACTCCGGCTGTTTTATGTGAATGTGGGTTTATGTCTAATAAGGATGAGATGTTATTGCTTAAAGATGAAAGTTATCAAAAGAAAATGGCATTCTCCATATATGCGGGTATTTTAAAGTTTTATAATTCTTAAAATTTTGTTATATTGTGAATTCATAGCAGTTTTTGTGTTAAACAATGGTTTCTTTAGGAAAGGAATGTTGAAAAAATATGGCTAAAAATAAGATGGAGTTTGTTTGTAGAGAGTGTGGATATGCTTCTTTAAAATGGACGGGATGTTGTCCAGAATGTGGAAATTGGAACACATTTGATGAAGCAGTGGTTGATAAAGTTAGCAAAACAAAATCTTTTATCGAGTTTATTCAACCTAAAGCATTAAAAGAAATAGATTTTGATTCTGAGCTGAGATATGATACGGGCATTGATGAGTTAAATGTGCTTTTTGGGGGAGGAATTGTTAAAGGGTCTATTTCTTTGATTGGTGGAGATCCTGGTATAGGAAAATCCACATTATTACTTCAAATTTGCAGTAATTTGGCTAACAACAACAAAATTCTTTATGTTTCAGGAGAAGAGAGTGCAAAACAATTAAAGTTAAGAGCGAATAGGCTTAAGGTTGATAATGACAATTTATTGATATTACCTGAGTCTGATATGGACTCTATAGTTAGTTCAATAAAAAATGTTAATCCCGATATTGTAATGATTGATTCAATACAAACTATGAATTTGGCTGAAATTTCATCTGCTTCTGGAAGTGTTACACAGGTTAGAGAGTGCACATATGTATTACAAAAAATTGCTAAAGAGAAGGATATATCAATAATATTGGTAGGACATGTTAACAAAGAAGGAAATATTGCAGGACCAAAGATATTAGAGCACATTGTTGATGTTGTTTTATATTTTGAGGGTGAAACTAAGTTCGCCTTTAGAATATTGCGTGTTGTTAAAAATCGTTTTGGTTCTACTAATGAGATAGCGGTTTTTGAGATGTTAAAAGAAGGACTCAAGCCTGTAAATAACCCATCTGCTGTTTTATTAAATGAAAGACCTAGTGGTGTATCGGGAAGTTGTGTTTGTTCTATTATGGAGGGGACAAGGCCTATTTTGGCAGAGGTTCAATCGTTGGTTACTAAATCTGGCTTTGGAATGCCTAGACGCATGTGTAAAGGATTTGACTATAATAGAATGTCTTTAATAATTGCGGTATTAGAAAAAAGAGCTGGATATTTTTTTGGTACGTTAGATTGCTATATAAATGTTGTTGGAGGAATTAGGTTAGATGATCCGGCTGCAGATTTGGCTATTGCATTATCACTAATTTCTAGTTTGAGAGATAAACCGTTGGATGAAAAATTAATTGCGTTTGGTGAGATTGGTTTAGCGGGTGAGATAAGATCGGTTGCTGGAGTTGATAAAATTGTTATTGAAGCAAAGAAATTAGGATTTAACAAGATAATAATCCCTAGCAACTGTATGAAAAAGATAAAAAAAATTCCTGATTGTATTGAAATTATACCTGCAAACAATATAAAATCGGTTATTTCTAGAGTGTTTAGTGATCAATAAATATGAATTATATATTGTAGTATAAGTTGTAATACTTATGGCTTTGTGATAAAATATTTGTAGTATATGTTGTTTAATGAGCTTTTTGATTTATTAGAGAGGACTAAAAATATATGAATCAGTTAGTCGCTTTTTTTAACATGCTTTGGGGTATTGTTTTGTCGTTTGAATTTACGGATTTGTTGGATATACTTGCAATTTCATATATAATTTATAAGATTATTCAGATTCTTAGAGAAACTAGGGCAGTTCAGTTAGTTAAAGGGTTGCTCTTTTTGTTGTTTATTGCTTTTTTTGCAAAAATTTTGAATTTAAAAACTTTAGCGGTTATGACTTCAAACATTCTTCTGTGGGGACCACTTGCAATTGTTGTGTTGTTTCAAAATGAGTTGAGGCGCGTATTGGAACATGTTGGAAGAGCTAAAATGAGTGGTCGTTTTAAAAATTTTTTATATAGTGGAAATAGCGAAAATGAAAATGCTGAATTTGATAGAGTTGTTATATATAAGGTAGCGAATGCGTGTGAAAGTATGGCTAAGTCGCGAACTGGAGCTATAATTATTTTCGAAAGAAAAACAAAATTGGGAGATATCATTGAAACAGGTGTGGAGATAAATGCAAATATAAGTGAAGATCTTATACAAAATTTGTTTTTTAAAAATTCACCGCTGCACGATGGAGCAGTTGTTATAAGAAACACTAAGATTATAGCTGCCTCATGTTTTTTGCCAAAACCATCAAAGGAAGAATATATATCTAGAGTTTTAGGTTCTAGGCATAGAGCGGCAATTGGAATGAGTGAGAATTCGGACGCTATTGTTGTGGTTGTTTCTGAAGAGACAGGGTTTATTTCGATTGCAGAGGATGGAAAACTCAAGCGTAATTTAAGTAGAACAGATGTTATTTCTTATTTACAAAATGGTTTGAAATAAGAAATATTTAATCTAGAAAGGTGTAAATAAAATGAAAAAATTTGATTTAGATGAGATTTTTTCTAACAAGAAATTTACTATAATTATATCTGTGGTTACAGCTGTTATTGCTTGGTTTATTACGGTAATGGTAAATGATAGTAGTGGGGTTGTGACAATATATAATGTTCCAATAATTTGTGATACTAAAAATACGCAGGCGGAACAATTGAGTTTGGAAATTGTGGATATAGAGCCGAAAACCGTAGCAGTTACAGTACGAGGACCTAAATATAAAATAGGTTTAATATCTAGTAAAGATATTGTTGTATCTCCAACTTCTATGATTAATGTAACGAGCGAAGGAACATATGAAATAAATCTTGTTGCAAATTTAAAGCAACCTCAGCGTGATGTCTATATTGATGAAATTGAGCCTCAATTTGCGAGTTTTTCTTTTGACTCTATTTCAACAAAGACGGTAACATTAGTTGCAGAAACACCTAATATAAAGGTGGATCCCGGATATGTTGGTGATCAAGCGGTGTGTCAGCCCGAAAAGTTGTTTGTTAGTGGACCAAAACAAAGCATAGATAAGTTGGATTATGTTAAATTAGTAGTGGATACATCCGCAAATTTGAGCGCATCTAAAACATTTGAAGCAACACCAAAATTTATATCTGTTGATGGATTTGAAATGGATTCCACCTCATTTAAATATAATGAAGATATAAAGTTTAAAGTAAATGTGCCTGTATATAAAGAAAAACAAATCCCATTAAAGTTTATGTATAAAAATTCATCAAATCACTTTAATACCAATTTATTAAATGCAATAATATCACCTGATCATATTAATATTGCTGGAGCACCGGATGTAATAGACAGTATTAGTGAATTAAATTTGGGATACATTGATATGAGAGAGCTGGATATCGGGAAGTCGTTTATATTTAGTGTTAAGGTACCTTCAGGATACAAGAATATAGATAAAATTGATGCTGCTACTGTGTCTTTTGATTTTAGTAATTGGAAGTCTAGAAATTTTTCAGTGAGCGATGTAAAATTAAGCAACGTTCCTAGTGACTACGATGTAAATATAAATTCATCAGTAATTAAAGATGTGAAATTTGTTGGATTTGTGGATGCTATAGATAATCTTAATGCATCTGATATAACTGCAACAGTGGATTTGACAAGTGTATCTCTCAAGGAAGGAAAACAGATTGTTCCAGTTATAGTGGAAACTATAAATAAAGATGGCGTTTGGGCAGTCGGGGAATATAAATGCTCAATTACTGCAAATAAAAAGTAGTTTTTTGTATTATTTAAGAAAGATGGGGTAATGGAAAATAATGCCAATTTTTGTGCCGCAAGTTTGTGTTGATTTAGATATGGATGATGATGTAGCAATTTTAAAAGCTATAAAAATGTTAAAATTAAATAGAAGTGATATAAAAATGGTTAGCATTGCTAAAAAATCTGTTGATGCACGGCACAGGCAGCGTATAAAATTAGTGTATACCGTTTGTATTGAATTGAAAAGTTTAGAACAAGAAAGAATAATTTCTAAAAATAATCCCAGAGTTATTTTTAGATGTTCTAAAAAAATGGAAGTTGATTATGGAAATGAAAGATTAGAAGGCAGGCCGGTGATTGTTGGATTTGGACCTGCTGGTATATTAGCTTCGTATATGTTGGCTAAAAATGGATATAGACCAATAGTTATTGAAAGAGGAGAAGATGTTGATAGTAGGGTAGATAGAGTTGAAAAATTTTGGGAAGAGGGCGTTTTAGATGAAAATAGCAATGTTCAGTTTGGTGAAGGTGGAGCAGGAACATTCTCTGATGGTAAGCTTATTACCCGAATAAGTGATCCTCTTTGTGAAACTGTGACTGATTTATTCATTAAACATGGAGCACCTTATGATATAAAAATAAAAGCTAAACCTCATATTGGAACAGATATTCTTAGAAAAATTATAAAGTCAATTAGAAGTGAGATTATTTCATTAGGTGCAGAAATCAGATTTACGGAAAAACTGGAAAATATTAAATTTAAGTGTAATAGAATAGCTTCTGTTGTAACGAATAAGGATGAAATAAAAACGAATGCTGTAATATTGGCCATTGGGCATAGTGCGAGAGACACTTTTGAAATGCTTCTAAAAAATAATGTCAATATTGAATCTAAGGCATTTTCTGTTGGGGTTAGAATAGAACATTTGCAAAAAAATGTGGATAGGGCTTTATATGGTAGATTTGCAGGACATCCTGCTTTGCCAAGAGGAGAATATGCATATTCCTACAAGGTTGATGGTAGGTGTGTATATACTTTTTGTATGTGTCCAGGAGGAGTGGTTGTTCCTGCTGCATCTGAACTAGGTGGCGTGGTAACAAACGGAATGAGTGAATATGCTCGTAATGGCGAGAATGCAAATGCTGCTTTGGTTGTTAGTGTGTCCAGAGATGATTTTGGATCTAATCCTTTGAGTGGAATGTATTTTCAAAGACACATAGAAAAGTTAGCATTTGAAATGGAAAATCGATCATATGCAGCTCCTATGACTAATGTTGGAACATATTTACAAGGGATGCCTTACAAAGAAGGAAAAGTTATTCCAACATATAGGTGTGGGACAAAGATTTCTAACATTGAGAATATATTTCCACATTTTATAAATAATATGTTGAAAGTTGGTATAAGGAAATTTGATACAAAGTTAAACGGTTTTGCATCTAAAGATGCGATAATAACTGCGCCTGAAACAAGAACTAGTTCCCCTATAAGAATTTTAAGAAATAGTGGTTTTATGTCTACATCATATGAAGGATTGTTTCCTTGCGGTGAAGGTGCGGGATATGCTGGTGGAATTATGAGTGCTGCTGTTGATGGAATCAAAGTTGCTATGGCTGTTATGAGCAAATTTGCTAATAAGTGAAAGGAATAGTTAAAATAGTTTCAAATTTTGATAATGATTTTTGATATGAACTTTTTAACCTTCAGGTTGAAACATCAGAGAGTTTATTGGGAAATTTGATGAAATAATGAATACAATAAAGTTTGTGCCGAAAAAACAATAAAATATAGACATTTGAGCTTAAGTGATAGGAGTTTTTCTAATTATAAAAACATTAAAAAGATTCTTAGGTTAATTAAAATAATAACCTAAGAATCTTTTAGCTCACATTATATGGTATATGTTAATTGTTGACTTATTTTATGCAGAGATATTTTTGTGCTTTAATTTGGTCAGACTATTATATTCCAAAAAGAAGTTGATCATACGTTGGCATAGGCCAGTATTCTTTTGAAGTCATTGTTTCTGCTCTATCAACCGATGAACGTAGTTCTTTCATTTTGGATAGCATTGTGTCTCTTACAAATTCTGATGCAGGAATGATTTCAGAAATTTCTTTCAATTTTTTGATTGTATTTTCTAGCTCTATTGCTTCTCTGTCGATTTTGTCAATGAGTTCGGAAAGAATAAGCACAAGGCTCTTTTCATATTTACAAGCAGCACCTGAAACGCTTGATTTTAAACTTATGCCGTTTGCTATATCTGCTGAAAATTTCATAATTGCGGGTAATATTTCTTTTCTTGTTATATTGATCATTGTCATTGCTTCGATATTAACTGTTTTAACATAGTTTTCAAGTATAATATCACAACGAGAACGAATTTCTGATTTGGTGAAGATTCCTTGTGAGGTAAGCATATCCACGTTTTTTTCATCGCAGATTTTGGGCATGGCATCAGCAGTAGTCTTAAGATTTGACAATCCGCGTTTTTCAGCTTCAGCAATCCAATTATCGTCATAGCCGTTACCGTTAAATATAATTCGTTTATGTGTCTTTATTGTTGTTTTAATGAGTTCGTGAAGTGTTATGTCAAAATCAGCAGCATTTTCAAGTTTATCAGCAAACTGCTTTAGAATTTCGGCTACTGCGGCATTTAAATGAATGTTAGTGCAGGAAATGCTGTTTGATGAACCGAGCATGCGAAATTCAAATTTGTTGCCGGTAAATGCAAAAGGCGAGGTTCTGTTTCTGTCGGTTGTGTCTTTATTGAATTTAGGAAAGACGTCAACTCCGAGGTGCATTTTTTCTTTTATTGTTCCGTCGTAGGCTCTACCTTCTTCGATAGCATTGAGAATACTTGTTAGTTCGTCACCAAGGAAAATAGAAATAACTGCTGGAGGTGCTTCGTGTGCACCAAGTCTGTGGTCGTTGCCTGCAGTTGCTACTGAGAGTCTTAATAAATCTTGATATTCGTCAACTGCTTTAATTACTGCAACCAAGAAAAGTAAGAATTGTGCATTTTCGGCGGGAGTTTTGCCTGGAGACAACAAATTTTCGCCTTGGTTGGTTGAAATAGACCAGTTATTGTGCTTACCGCTTCCGTTTACACCTTCAAAAGGTTTTTCGTGAAGAAGACAAACAAGATTATGACGTAGTGCTACTTTTTGCATAATTTCCATTGTAAGTTGATTATGGTCTACTGCGATGTTAGTTGTGGTATAAATTGGAGCGAGTTCATGTTGAGCAGGAGCAACTTCGTTATGTTTAGTTTTAGCAAGAATACCAAGTTTCCAAAGTTCTTTATCAAGATCGGCCATATATGCGGTAACTCGAGGTTTAATTGAACTGAAATAATGGTCATCCATTTCCTGTCCTTTTGGTGGCATAGCTCCGAAAAGAGTTCTTCCTGTCATAATAAGATCTTTTCTTTGTTTCCACAAATCCCTGTCAACAAGGAAATATTCCTGTTCAGGACCCACGGAGGTGCGAACACTTTGAACTTCTGTATTTCCAAAAAGTCTTAAGATACGAAGTGCTTGTTTATTTAATGATTCCATTGAGCGAAGAAGAGGAACTTTCTTATCAAGCGCTTCGCCTGTGTATGAACAAAAAGCGGTTGGAATATAAAGTGTTCCATCCTTAATAAACGCGTAAGAAGTTGGATCCCATGCGGTGTATCCGCGTGCTTCAAATGTTGCTCTAAGGCCGCCTGATGGGAAACTTGATGCGTCGGGCTCACCTTTAACAAGTTCTTTGCCTGAAAATTCCATAATTACTCTGCCGTCGGGAGCCGGAGAAATAAAACTGTCGTGTTTTTCAGCGGTTACACCTGTCATGGGCTGAAACCAGTGCGTATAATGTGTTGCACCTTTTTCAATTGCCCAATCTTTCATAGCTGCAGCAACCGCATTAGCAACTGAAATATCAAGCGGTGTACTTCTGTCAATAGTGTTTTTCAGCGATTTGTAAACACTTTCCGATAATTTTGCTTTCATTACTCTGTCATCAAATACCATACTTCCGAAATAATCTGTAACTTTTTCCATAATAATTGCCTCCTATTTTTATGGTTTGAAAACCATAATTGTTTTTTAGTTGTAAGATGTTGACGTGGTTTTATATGTTTAACTAATTGTATAAATACATAATAGTTAAATTTTAATTTTATTTTTCTTTTTGTAGTTTTAATCAATTTCTTTTTGATGAAAACTTGGTATTAAGTTATTTATGAACGATCCCACTCATCAGAATCTTGAAGAGCATTATAGTTTTCTTCGCCTGTACGAATTTTAATAACATTTTCTATATCATAAATAAATATTTTTCCGTCACCGTAATTACCTGTGTATAGGGCCGACCTTGCGGCGTCAATAACTTTATCAACGGGAACTGCACAAACTGCTATTTCAGCTTTAACTTTCGGTAATAAGTTCATTTCAACGCTTGTTCCGCGATAGTAATTCAGTTGACCACTTTGCATACCGCAACCAAGCACATTGGTAACTGTGATACCCTTTACATCAATAGCCTCCATAGCCTCAATAAACGTTTGAAGTTTTTGCTGTTTGAAGATTACAACAATCTTTGTCATTTTGGGTTTGCCGTCAATTCTTGGTACAGAGTAGTTTTCAACTTTAACTGCTTCATTTATAGGCACTTTAACAGTGCTTTTTATATTATTTTTTGTGTATTCTTTGGTTGAGATCTCGCTTGAAGCAGGAGCAAAGTCTGCGTAAGAAGAAACAAGTCCGTGTTCGGTAACGTCGAGACCGATGATTTCTTCTTGTTCGCTTGCTCTAAGGCCGATAGTTTTTTTAATGATTATAAAAACAAGTGCCATTGAAATGGCTGAAAATGATGCTATTGAAACAATGCCAATAAGTTGTTTTCCGAAAAGTTCAAATCCGCCACCGTAGAACAAACCTGCAAGTTGATTACCACTTGCATCTTTAAGCGCATATCCTGGAATGGTAGGATTAGCAAAAAGTCCGACAGCAATAGTTCCCCAAATACCATTCATCATATGTACTGCAACCGCACCTACAGGATCGTCAACATGAAGTATATAATCAAGAAACCATACACCAAAGCAAACAAGAAATCCTGAAACAATACCTATACAAACTGAGCCGAGTGCATCGCAAACATCACAACCGGCTGTAATTCCTACAAGTCCTGCAAGAGATGCATTAAGACACATTGAAACATCGGGCTTACCATATTTAAGCCAAGTGAAAATCATACATGTTATTGTTGCTATTGCGGGGGCGACTGTAGTTGTTAAAAATACCGAACCGAGTTGGTTAACAGAAGTGCAGGCAGCGCCGTTAAAGCCGTACCATCCAAACCATAAGATAAAACAACCGAGTGCGCCGATTGTTAAGTTATGACCAGGGATTGCATTTACTTTAATTTTGCCTGATTTTGTTTTGGTGAATTTTCCGATTCTTGGGCCTAATATTGTTGCGCCAACAAGAGCCGCTATACCGCCCACCATGTGAATATGTGCTGAGCCTGCAAAATCATGAAAGCCAAGGTTACTTAACCAGCCGCCGCCCCAGCCCCAGTGTGCTTCAATAGGATAAACTATTGCACTTATTATTGCCGAATAAACGCAGTATGAAATAAACTTACAGCGTTCAGCCATGGAACCTGAAATGATTGTTGCGGTTGTTGCACAGAATACTAAGTTAAATATGAAGAGTGACCAATTAAAATTACCGTAGTTTGTGAAAATATCGAAACTTGGTTTGCCGATAATTCCTAATAAGTCTTCACCAAAAAGAAGACCGAAACCGATAGAAATGAAAACTACAGTGCCAATACAAAAGTCCATTAGGTTTTTCATTATAATATTGCCAGCGTTTTTTGCTCTTGTAAAACCCGTTTCGACCATTGCAAAGCCAGCCTGCATAAAAAATACAAATGATGCGCCGACTAAAAACCACACAGCAAATATTGTTGTGTTTGTGCTTTGAGCCACTTGATTTAAAATTGTTTGTGAATCCATAAAATTGCCTCCTCTAACAGCAAAAGGTTAAATGATGTGTATTAAATAAGCGCTTAAAAAAGAAGGCGCCGCAGATTTTCATCCGCAGCGCCATTGCTGTTCACGAGTGTTATTATAGTCCTGATAAAATCGTTTGTCAAGTGTTTTTTGAAATTTTTTAATTTAAAAATTTCAAAAAACACTTGACATTTGTGCTTTAAAATGATAAAATTTTCTTAGGACAAAGGAGTTCAATGCGGGAATTTGCCCGTTTTGAGCGCCTTTTTATTTTATATAATCTCGGGAAGGCGGAAAATATGGATAACTTCAAATTGGAAAGCCTATGTATGAAGCATGGGCTTTATAATTCAAAATTTGAGCACGATAACTGTGGTATCGGTGCTGTTGTAAATATTAAAGGGGAACAGTCAAGAATTGTTGTTGAAAACGCACTTCAAATTGTCGAAAGACTTGAACATAGAGCTGGTAAAGATTCTGAAGGTAAAACAGGTGATGGTGTCGGAATCCTTGTACAAATGCCTTATGAATTTTTTAGAACTGTTGCAAAGAAACTTGAATATAGTTTGGGTGAAAATGGGGATTTTGGTGTTGGAATGTTTTTCTTTCCTCAAAGTGAGTCAAAGCGTAATCAAGCAAAGAAAATTTTTGAAACTATACTTAGTAAAGAAGGACTTACTCTTATAGGTTGGCGTGAGGTCCCTTGTAATAAAGATATTCTCGGCAAAAAGGCTCGCGATAGTATGCCGTCAATTTATCAAGTTTTTGTTAAGCGTCCTGATGATTGCAAACGTGGTATTGATTTTGACAGAAAACTTTATATTGCAAGACGAGAATTTGAGCATGCAAATAACGATACGTATGTATGCTCACTTTCAAGTCGCACCATTGTTTACAAGGGTATGTTTTTAGTTGACCAACTTAGAAAATTTTATTTTGATTTGCAAAGTGAAGAATTTATTTCGGCCATCGCTACCGTTCATTCTCGTTTTTCTACTAATACCATTCCTTCCTGGCCCAAAGCACATCCCAATCGATTTATTGTTCATAACGGTGAAATTAATACTATAACAGGTAATGTTGATAAAATGCTTTCAAGGGAAGAATCGATGACCTGTAAAATTTTAAAGGATGATATGCATAAAGTTTTTCCTACTATTGACCCTACTGGGTCAGACTCGGCTAGGTTTGATAATGCTCTTGAATTTATGGTAATGTCCGGTTTATCGCTTCCTCTTGCCGTTATGATTACAATACCTGAGCCTTGGAAAAATGACAACACAATTTCAAATGTAAAGCGTAACTTTTATCAATACTACGCTACTATGATGGAACCTTGGGACGGACCTGCTTCAATTCTGTTTTCAGATGGCGAAATTATGGGTGCAGTGCTTGATAGGAATGGTCTTCGTCCTTCACGATATTGTATTACGAGTGATGGATTTTTAATTCTTTCGTCCGAAACAGGTTGTATTGAAGTTCCTCCTGAAAAGATTGTTAAGAAAGACAGACTTCGTCCTGGTAAAATGCTTATTGCGGACACTAAAGAAGGTAGAATAATAGAGGACGATGAAATAAAAAGTACGTATGCCGCTTGTCAGCCTTATGGTGAATGGATTCAAAGTAATCTTGTTAAACTTAATGATTTACATATTTCGAATAAGGATTTTCCAGTTTATTCAAATGATGAACTCGAAAAACGTCAAAAAGTATTTGGATATTCCTACGAAGACATTAAAGACAGTATTTTGTCTATGGCAAAAAGTGGTTCGGAACCTATAGCATCAATGGGAAGTGATATTTTACTGCCTCCGCTTGATAGTAAATGTCCTCCGCTTTTCAATTATTTTCGTCAACTCTTTGCGCAGGTTACAAATCCACCTTTTGATGCAATAAGAGAGGAAATCGTAACCGATGCGAGCATTTATATAGGTAAGAAAGGTAATATTTTAGAAGAAAAACCTGAAAACTGTCGAGTTTTAAAAATTGAAAATCCAATTTTAACCCAAATTGATCTGTTGAAGATTAAGAATATGAATTATAATGGTCTTAAATCGGCGGTTATTTCGATAACCTACAAAATCGGTACTTCACTGGACGAGGCTATTGAAAGAATGTTTTTTGATGCTGATAAGGCATATAGTGATGGAGCTAATATTCTTATTTTGTCAGACAGAGATGTTGATGAGCTTTATGTTGCTATTCCATCATTGCTCGCGGTTTCTGCTTTGCAACAACATCTTGTTTCTACTAAAAAGTGGACTGCGGTTTCTATGATTTTGGAAAGTGCAGAGCCAAGAGAAGTTCATCATTTTGCAACACTTCTCGGATATGGCGTATGTGCGGTGAATCCATATTTAGCACAGGAAACTATACGAAGTTTAGTTGATATGGGAATGATTGATAAAGACTTTGAGACTGCACAGGACAATTATAATAACGCAGTTTTACATGGTATTGTTAAAATTGCATCTAAAATGGGAATTTCAACACTGCAGTCATATCAAGGTAGTAAACTTTTTGAGGCAGTAGGTATTGGAGAAAAACTTATAGATAAATATTTTACCGGTACAGTGAGTCGTATTGGAGGCATTACTTTAGGTGATGTTTCAAAGCGCACAGAATTACTTCACAAAAAGGCTTATGATCCTTTGGGACTTACAGTTTTAAAGGGAATTGATAGTATGGGATTGCACAAATTGCGTAGTGGGAAAAATGAGCATTTATATTCGCCTGAAACGATATATCTTCTACAAGAGGCTACAAGAATGGGTGATTATAATACATATAAAAAATATTCCGAGGCGATTAATAGGGAAGATTTTAATCTTAATTTACGCAGTCTTCTTGATTTTAAATTTGATGAAAATGGAGGAATCCCAATAAACGAAGTTGAATCTGTGGAAAGCATTTGTCGCCGTTTTAAAACGGGAGCTATGTCTTATGGTTCGATTTCGCAGGAGGCACATGAATGTTTGGCTGTTGCAATGAACAGCATCGGGGGTAAATCAAATTCGGGGGAAGGTGGCGAAAGACCTGAGAGATTTAATTCCGATAAATGCTCGGCAATAAAGCAAGTAGCTTCAGGAAGATTTGGTGTAACAAGCGAATATCTTGTTTCTGCAAAGGAAATTCAAATCAAAATGGCGCAAGGTGCAAAACCCGGTGAAGGTGGACATTTACCAGCGAGCAAGGTTTATCCATGGATTGCAAAGACTCGTCATTCAACTGCGGGTGTTGGACTTATTTCTCCTCCGCCACACCATGATATTTATTCGATAGAAGATTTGGCTGAACTTATTTATGACCTTAAAAATGCTAATGATAAGGCTCGAATTTCGGTTAAACTCGTTTCTGAAGCGGGTGTTGGTACGGTTGCTGCAGGAGTGGCAAAAGCAGGAGCAGGGGTTATTTTAATTTCTGGTTATGATGGAGGAACAGGTGCTGCTCCGAAAAGTTCTATTTATAATGCAGGATTGCCTTGGGAACTTGGACTAAGCGAAACACATCAAACACTTATGTTAAATGGACTTCGTTCGAAAGTTGTTATTGAAACTGATGGTAAACTTATGACAGGTAGAGATGTTCTTGTTGCGGCACTTTTGGGAGCAGAAGAATTTGGATTTGCTACTGCGCCTTTAGTTACTATGGGGTGCGTTATGATGCGTGTTTGCAATATGGATACTTGTCCTATGGGCATTGCAACTCAAAATCCCGAACTTAGAAAGCGTTTTAAAGGCAAACCTGAGTATATTATTAACTTTATGCATTTTGTTGCCGAAGAACTGCGTGAATATATGGCAAAACTTGGTATTAGAACTGTTGATGAACTTGTTGGTAGAGTTGATTTGCTTTATAAAAAGGATATAAAGGTAGCGGAAAAAATTGACTTTGGCAATATTTTTTCTAGTGGTATTGAATCAGATAAGCAGCATTTTATGCCTGAAGATGTTTATGATTTTGAACTTGAAAAGACCATAGACCGCCGTGTTATAATAAAAAAATTAAGCAGTGCATTAAAGAATAAAACAAAAGCACATCTTTCAATAAATATTAAAAACACTGACCGCTCGGTGGGTACAATTTTCGGTTCGGAAATAACAAGAATTTATGGTGAGAACGTGCTCGATGAAGATATGTTTACAATAGATTGTTTCGGTAGTGGTGGACAAAGCTTCGGTGCATTTATTCCTAAAGGGCTTACTTTGAATTTATGTGGTGATGCTAATGACTATTTTGGAAAAGGCCTTTCAGGAGGTAAATTAATTCTATGTCCACCCCAAAATGCTGGTTTTAAAGCGGATGAAAACATTATCGTTGGAAATGTTGCTCTTTATGGAGCAACATCAGGTAAAGCTTTTATAAGAGGTATTGCAGGGGAGCGTTTCTGTGTTAGAAACTCTGGTGCTGTTGTAGTTTGTGAAGGAGTGGGCGACCATGGCTGCGAATATATGACAGGTGGTAGAGTAATTGTTTTAGGAAGAACGGGCAAGAATTTTGCTGCTGGTATGTCTGGTGGTATTGCTTATGTTCTTGACGTGGAAAGAGACTTGCATATGCGTTTAAACAAGTCACTTGTTAGTATGCAAACTCTATCAGAAAAAGAGGATATCGTAGAATTTAAAGAAATTTTAGAAGAGTATTTTGATTCTACAAATTCTGAAAAAGCGAAGATGATTCTTGATAATTTTGATGAGTATATTTCTTCAGTTAAGAAAATCATCCCTTATGATTATGAAAAAATTCAAAAGAGCATAGTTTCCTTTAAAGAAAAAGGAATGTCTGATGAAGATGCTCAAATTAAAGCATTTAATGCTTTAAAAAAGGAGGTGTAGTTATGGGTAAACCGACAGGATTTCTTGAATATAAAAGAACTCAAAATACAGTTATTTCACCGTTGGAACGCATTAAAAATTTTAATGAATTTCATTTACCGCTTACTAATGATGATCGTAAAATTCAGGCGGCAAGATGCATGGATTGCGGTGTTCCGTTTTGTCAAAACGGTCAAATGCTATGCGGTATGATTTCGGGGTGTCCTTTAAACAACTTGATACCTGAATTTAATGATTTAGTTTATCAAGGAAAGATGCAGGCTGCTTTGACGCGACTTTTAATGACTAACAATTTTCCTGAATTTACTTCAAGAGTTTGCCCTGCGCTTTGTGAAAAAGCTTGCACATGTTCTCTTAATGGTGATGCTGTAACAGTAAGGGAAAATGAAAATGCGATTATTGAATTTGGTTTTGAAAAGGGGCTAATCTTACCGCAAATTCCGAAAGTAAGAAGTGGTAAATTGGTAGCAGTAATTGGCTCGGGACCATCCGGACTTGCCGCTGCAGATATGCTAAATAAACGTGGGCATACTGTCACTGTTTTTGAGCGCTCAGATAGAGCTGGTGGATTGTTGATGTATGGCATTCCGAATATGAAACTTGACAAATCTATTGTTGATAGAAGAATCAACCTTATGAAAAAAGAAGGTGTTGAGTTTGTGCTTAATGCTGATATAGGAAATAATATGTCAGCTGAAAGTATCCTTGATAGATACGATGCAGTTATTCTTGCTTGTGGTTCTTCAAATCCTAGAGATGTTAATGTAAAAAACCGGGATGCAAAAGGCATTTACTTTGCAGTTGATTTTTTGAAGATGACTACAAAAAGTCTTCTTGATTCAAAATTAACCGACAAAAAATATGTTTCCGCAAAAGGTAAAGATGTTATAATAATAGGTGGCGGTGATACAGGTAATGACTGTGTTGGCACTGCAATTCGTCATGGAGCGAAATCGGTTAAACAAATTGAAATTAAGCCAAAACTTCCTGATAAAAGAGCTGAGAATAATCCATGGCCGATGTGGCCAAGAGTTAACAAAACTGATTATGGTCAAGAGGAATCAATAGCAGTTTTTGGATGTGATCCACGTATATATGAAACCACCGTCAAGGAATTTATTAAAGATGAAAATGGTGATCTTTGTGCTGTTAAAACGGTAAAACTTGAATTGGTAATTGATGAAAAAACAGGCAAGAGAATCCCAAAAGAAATTGAGGGTAGCGAGAAAATTTTACCTTGCTCACTTTGTCTTATTGCTGCGGGATTTTTAGGTTGTCAGCAGTATGTAGTTGATGCTTTTGGTATTGAACTTAATGAGCGTACAAACGTTAAAACTGCTGTTGGTAGTCACTCTACCAATGTAGAAAAAGTGTTTACTGCAGGTGATATGCGTATAGGTCAATCGCTTGTAGTTAGAGCAATTAGAGAAGGCAGAGATGTTGCCGCCGAAGTTGATGAGTATTTGATGGGATATACAAACTTAAAATGACGGAGGAAAATATGGTTTATTCAGAAAATGAAATTTTACAATATATTGAAGAAAATGACTTAAAATTTGTAAAACTTACGTTTTGCGATTTATCGGGAAAATTGAAAAATATTTCAATCTTATCATCGGAACTTGCACAGGTTTTTGAAAATGGTATACGAATTTCACCTAACAAAATTTTTGGTTTTAATGTTGCAGGTGGAAAAGATTTGTTTTTATTTCCCGATCTTCAAACAATGACAATTTTGCCATGGCGTCCTCAGCAAGGCAGAGTTATGAGAATGTTTTGTTATATTCGCTATGCTGATGGTTCGGATTTTGAAGGTGATGGAAGATGTTTTCTGAAAAATGCTATGAAAGCGGCTATAAGTAAAGGATACTGTTTTAGATTTTCGACTTCGTGTGAATTTACGCTATTTAAAAAAGATAGTATGGGATTTCCAACAAAAGTTCCTCATGATTTAGCAAGTTATTGTGATATTGCACCTGATGACAAGGGAGAAAATATAAGACGAGATGTTTGTCTCGCACTTGAAGAAATGGGAATTCACCCAATTTCTTCCCGTCACGAAAGTGGCCATGGTCAGCACGAAATTGACTTTAATGCTTCAACCGCCCTTAAAGCTGCAGATACTTTTTTAAGTTTCAAATCGGCTGTCAAATCAATAGCGGAAACTCATGATGTTCATGCAAGTTTTATGCCAAAGCCTATTCCAAATGATTACGGAAATGGTATGAGTATAAGTTTGAATATTTTTTCCCAAAAAGACTTACTTGAAGAGAACAAATATGCTGAAAACGCAGTTTTAAAAAATGCGGCTGCTGGAATTATGAAATATATTCGTGAGTTTACTCTTTTCACTAACTCAACCGTAAATTCTTATGAAAGGCTTGGCAGTTTTTTTGCTCCAATTGAAATAGTTTGGGCAAAAGAAGAGGGTTCGCAGCTAATAAGAATGGATGATGAAAATAGTGTTTTCCCTGTTGAACTAAGGTCAGCAGATTGCGTTTGCAACCCATATTTTGAATTTGGCCTCATGATCTATGCTTCTCTTTGCGGTATTGAAGAAAATTTGCAACTTCCGGAAGAAAACGCTGTTTGTGGTAAACTTCCGACTACTTTAAAAGAAGCCTGTGAATGTGCCAATAATTCGAAATTTGTAAAGAAATATATACCGGATAATATTCTTAAAACACTAATCGCAAAAAATGAAAACGAGTGGCAAAAATATAGTGATTCTAACGATAAACAAACATTTGAAGAACATAAATATTTTTGCAGCCTTTAATGGAGGTATGTTTTGGAAAAGATTCTTGTAGTTTCAAGTGACCAAAAAACTTCTGAAGTACTTGTAAATATATTGCGTGATTCGTTTAGGATATTGCCAAAGGTTGTTGAATCTGCTTATCAAGCAAAAATGCGACTTGAATCAAATTTTGATTATGAACTTGTTATTATTAACACTCCGCTTATGGATGAAGTAGGAATTAATTTTGCACAAAATATAATTGAAAAAACTACTGCAAATTGCATTCTTTTGGTAAAGCAGGAGATTTTCGAAAAGATAAGCGAGCCAGCAGAAAAACTTGGCATAATTTTAATTGGAAAACCGTTTGATAAAACGCTGCTTTATCAGGTTATAAAGACTGTTAATATTGCTGTAAATCGTTCGTTGAAACTTTATCGTGAAAAAATGCGACTTGAAGAGCGAATTGGTGAAATTAAAGTGATTGATAAAGCAAAATTTATGCTTATGGAGTATAAAAATATGACTGAAAACGAGGCACACTATTATCTTGGACAATATGCTATGACAAAGCGCAAGAAAAAGAGTGTTGTTGCTTCGGAAATTATCGATAAATTGAGCGAATATTATCTATAAAAGATGTGTAAAAAATATTCAATCTAATACATGTGTTTAGTTATTTGAGGTGTTTTGAGTTTGTTAAGCACGAAAAACTAGGTAGAGTCTTTGCAAAAACTCTACCTAGTTTTTCGTGGATATAGTTAGCAAAATATGAATTTCAACTATGAATTTGATGCGGTACTTAATTTTTAACAGTAAAAAATATTTTATTGAGATGTGTTTTGATTATTTAACTTGTCTTCTAGTTCGCTGATTCGATCGGATAAAGCTTGGATTTGGTTTTGAACTGGATTTGGTATATGAATGTGATCTAAGTTTTTGTTAGAATTGTATATTTTTTTACCATTTATTCTTACTATTTTTGCTGGAACACCGACAGCAGTAGAATTTTCAGGGACTTCTTCTAAAACAACAGCTCCTGATGCAATTTTGGAATTTGAACCCACTTTAAATGGACCCAAAATTTTTGCTCCACAGCCGACTATTACATTGTCGCCTAGAGTTGGGTGTCTTTTTCCGGTTTCTTTACCCGTTCCTCCTAAAGTAACTCCTTGATATATTGTGCAATCATTTCCAATAACGGCTGTTTCACCGATTACTACACTACTACCGTGATCTATGAAAAGGCCCCAGCCAATCTTAGCACCTGGGTGAATTTCTATGTGAGTAAAAAATCGAGATACTTGAGATAATAGTCGAGCTAAAAAAAACATTTTATGATTATATAGCCAATGAGCAGGTCGATGAAGCATTACAGCGTGAAGTCCAGAATAAAGTAAAAAAATTTGCAAACTGCCCTTTGCGGCTGGGTCTTTTTCTTTTATGATTTTAATGTTATATTTCAAACGTTTTAAAATAATTTGAAACACCTCCATAGAATTTTTAGCTATAAGGGCTATTTATTTTAACTATTTATCTTCCATTTACGATTTATATTTATTTCTTCTTTTTCCTTTAAGCTCTTAAAAATGTCAATATTTAAAGTGTTGGCTACTGAAATTAAAACGATTAAAACGTCTGCTATTTCGCTTTCAACGCTATCATAATTATTTATTCTGTTAGTGTCAACAGAAGCTCCCGATGAATTTTTACGAACAGCTTTTGTAAGTTCTCCAACTTCTTCGGTTAGCAGCAAGAGTTTATCTTTGACTGTTTGATTTGATAATCCTCTTAGATGTAGCACCTTTTTTATATAAGATTGTACTTCCGATAATGTAGAATTTAATTTTAGGTTTTCAAACAGTTCTTTTTGATTTTCCATTTTTAAACACCTTTCAAGAACATTGTATTGCTTTTTTTGACACTAGGTGTTTATTATAACATTTACGGTGTTAAAAAGCAATATAGGTATTTTATAATTATTAAATATGCTATTAAAGTTGAAATAGATACATTAATTAATAATTTTTGTGTTATGTATTTTATTGTTTGTGATGTTTTTTTACATTTAGCATAATATCAAATTCAAAATATGATACTTTTTGCTTGGAAGTTTTCGTTTTATAAAAAACTTGAAAATGTTATGGTAAAGTTGTATAATACATATGGTTTTGTTTTTAATCAATTAAATGATGTTGGAATGGAGAAGCATTGTATGAATTATAAAAAATATTCTACAGATTTTGCAGGAAGAAAAATTACTGTTGAAGTTGGAAAGACTAGTTGTATGGCAAATGGTTCTTGTTGGGTTCGCTATGGAGATACTGTTGTTATGTCACATGTTACTATGGCTAATAAACCGAGAGAAGGAGTGGATTTCTTTCCACTGTCTGTTGAGTATGAGGAAAAATTATATGCTGTTGGAAAAATACCTGGTTCGTTTTTGAAAAGAGAAGGAAAACCATCAGATCATGCTGTTTTGGTTGCTCGTGCTATAGATAGACCTATTCGTCCATTTTTTCCAAAGGATATGAGAAATGATGTTTCTGTCGTTTCAACTGTATTGTCTACAGATATAGATAATAGTCCTGAGGTATGTGCTATGCTTGGAACAGCTGTTGCTTTGTCTATTTCAGATATACCTTGGAATGGACCTATTGTTAGTGTATCAGTGGGATTAGTTAACGGTAAAATTGTGCTTAATCCTAGTCAAGAAGAGCGCGAAAATTCAGACATCGACCTTACTGTTGCAGCTAGTTCTGATAAAATTGTTATGATTGAAGCAGGTGCTAACGAAGTTGCAGAGGATGTTATATTGGAATGTATTTCTAAAGCACATATCGAGATTAAAAAGATAGTTGAGTTTATTAATGAAATAGTTGCTGAGTGTGGTAAAGAAAAGATTGTGTACGAATCTAAAGAGGTGCCATGTGAACTTTTTGCCTCTATAAAAAATGATTGTGCTGAAGAAGTTAAGTTAGCTTTATACACTAATGACAAAAATGAACGAGATGAGAAAGTAAATCTCATTGTTGAAAAAATGCATGAAAAATATGATGCTCAGATTGAGGACGACAATGTTAATTTAGTTGATGAGTGTATTTATAAATTACAAAAAGAGATCGTTAGAAATTGGCTTTTAAAAGAACAAAAGAGAGTTGATGGTAGGAAGATGGATGAAATGAGACCTCTTTCTTGTTCAGTCGGGTTGATTCCGCGAGTACATGGATCTGGTTTGTTTACTAGAGGACAGACTCAGGCTATGTCTATAGCAACTCTTGGAGCATTGTTTGAGGAACAACGTATTGATGGAATAAATGAGCAGAAATCAAAAAGATATATCCATCAATATAATTTTCCGTCATATTCAGTTGGCGAAACTAGACCAAGCAGAGGGCCTGGTAGACGTGAAATAGGGCATGGGGCCTTGGCTGAACGTGCTCTGGTTCCTGTTTTGCCAACTGAGGAGGAGTTTCCATATACGATTAGGGTTGTGTCTGAGATCTTGTCTTCTAACGGATCTACGTCTCAAGCGTCTATTTGTGGTTCTACATTAGCTTTGATGGATGCTGGAGTTCCGATTAAAGCTCCAGTTGCAGGAATATCTTGTGGACTCATAACTGATGATAATGGTGGATTTATGACAATGGTGGATATTCAGGGATTGGAAGACTTTTTTGGAGATATGGATTTTAAAGTTGGAGGAACCAAAAAAGGTGTTACAGCAATTCAAGTGGATATTAAAGTTGATGGACTTACTATGGAAATAATAGAAGAAGCACTTATGAAGACTAGAAAAGCTAGAATGCATATAATAGAGAATATAATTGAACCTGTTATAGACAAACCTCGTGAAGAAGTTAGCAAATATGCTCCAAAAATGGAAACAATTGTCATTCCTGTTGATAAGATAAAAGATGTTATAGGACCTAATGGCAAAGTTGTTCAAAAAATAACTTTAGACTATGATGTCAAGATTGACATAAAAGATGATGGGAAGGTATATATTTTAGGAATTGATAGAGAAAGTGTTAAGTCTGCTAGAAATGTGATTGAGTCTATAGTTGTTGATCCTGAGGTAGGAGCTATTTATCGTGGAAAAGTGACTAGGATTATGAATTTTGGAGCATTTGTTGAAATTGCTCCTGGAAAAGAAGGACTAGTTCATATATCTAAACTTGATTTTAATAAAGTGAATAATGTATCGGATGTTGTTAGTGAGGGAGATCAGATTTTGGTTAAGGTCACTGACATAGATTCTCAAGGACGAATAAATCTCTCAAGAAAAGATGCAATATCTAAATTGAAAGAAATGAATAGTTGATTTGTTGCGTTTTTGATTTAAAATTTAGTTGTTTTATGATAATTTAATTGATTTGTTGCTTTAATTTTAGGGATTTTTTTGAATTTTAATATTTTTTTAAAATATTAGTTGACAGTTAAGGAAAATTGATGTACAATACTACTTGTGATTGATTTTCAGCTGTTTATGCCGCTGTGGTGGAATAGGCAGACACAAGGGACTTAAAATCCCTCGGTAGTTTAAATACCGTGCCGGTTCAAGTCCGGCCAGCGGCACCAAAGTTAGATTTTGGTAGAAGACAAATCAAGTGTATTTGCTTGGTTTGTCTTTTTTTGTTAAAGGAGTAATAACATAATTTTATTATTGAATATTACTTATATATAGATCTGGATTGTTTTTAGGAGGTTTGTATGAATAAAAATTGTGCGATTATTTTAGCTGCTGGAGAAGGTAAGCGTATGGCTTCAAATAAGCCTAAGGTCCTTTGTGAGGTTTTATTTAAACCGATGCTTGGATGGGTTATAGATGCATGTAAAAATTCAAAAATAAACGATAGATGTGTTGTTGCTGGATTTAAATCAGAGCAAGTTATTGACTTTGTAGGTGATAGTGCACAAATAGTATTACAAAATGAGCGTAAGGGAACTGCACATGCTGTTAAATGTGCAAAATCTTTTTTAGAGCAGCATATGGATGGTAATGTTTTTGTATGTTGTGGAGATTCTCCGTTTTTGGATGATGAAACAATTATGACTGCATTAGATATTCACAATGAATCTGAAGCTGCTGTCACAGTTATAACTGCCAATATTGAGAATCCATATGGATATGGCAGGATAGTTAGAAAAGATGGAAAAATGTTGGCTATAGTTGAAGAAAAAGATGCTAAAGAAGATGAAAAAAATATTTGTGAAATTAATTCTGGAGCATATTGGTTTTGTGTTAAAGATTTGCTTGAAATTTTGGATGATATAAAGCCATTAAATAATCAAAATGAATATTATTTAACTGATGCGATAAAATTGTTTATAAGTAGAGGAAAAACTGTAAGTGCATATTTATCTAAAAACTCATTGATTGCTTTGGGGGCTAATGATAAGTTAAATTTATTTAAATTAAATGATATTTATAGAAAAGTTTTGATTGAAAAATTTATGGATGATGGAGTAGAATTTTTATCTTTAGATGGAATAGTTATTTCACCTGATGTAGTAATAGGCAGGGGAACACAAATTTTGCCAGGTACTATATTAAGAGGAAATACCGTTATAGGTGAAGATTGTATTATAGGACCTAATTCTTTAATTGAAGATAGTGTTGTTGGAGACGGTTCTGTAATAAATTTTACACAAGTATATCAAAGTAAAATTGATCATAATGTGAAAATAGGACCATTTTGTCATATAAGACCTAATAGCACAATTTGTCATAGTGTTAAAATAGGTGATTTCGTGGAAGTTAAGAATTCCGAAATTGGTGCCGGAACATCTGTTTCACATCTTACATATGTTGGGGATAGTGATGTTGGAAAGAACGTAAATTTTGGATGTGGTGTTGTAACAATAAATTATGATGGAGTTAATAAACATAGATGTAAGATAGAAGATGGAGCATTCATTGGATGTAATACAAATCTTGTGGCACCTGTAGTTGTTGGTAAAAATGCTTATACAGGGGCGGGATCTACAATAACAAAAGATGTTCCAAGTTATGCATTGGGTATCGAACGTGGAAAACAGTGTAATGTTGGTGGCTTTTCAAAGAAAAAGTTATCAGGGCGAAAGTTGAAAGTAAAAGATTAATTTTTTATTAAAGTAAAAATTCTTCCTAGAATAATTTCCTAGGAAGAATTTTATATTGCTTATTTTTTAGTTTTTATGATGTATTTTGTCTTTTATGCTTTTTTGTATTTTGTATGCAATCATTAAAATTACTACCCAAATTGGGAAGAGAAATACACCTGCGCTAAATGCATCGTTTAATGCACACATAACAAGAATTAGAACTAAAAGAGCTAGAGCTATGTAATTAGCATATGGGAAAAATATAGATTTATATTTTAACTTACTTAATTGTTCATTATTCAAAGTTTTTCTAAATTTAATTTGAGTTATAAGTATAACTGCCCAGATAAACATACCTGAAACTACAGCAGCACTTAAAACCATATTAAATGCACCTTTTGGGAAAATTAAAAACAAACCAACTCCTATTAACATGAAGAATGTTGAACATAAAACTGCAAGAACAGGAATGTTTTTCTTGTTTAATTTCTGTAAAGCTCTAGGTGCACAGTCTTGAGAAGCTAATGTATGTAGCATTCTGCCAGAACTAAATATACCACTATTACATGCTGATAAGGCAGCTGTTAAAACAACAAAGTTTATTACGCCCGCAGCAGATTTTAAGCCTATTTGATCGAAAGTTAATACAAATGCACTATTTTCTGGATCCATTTGGTTCCAAGGGAATAAAGACATTATAACGAACAGAGAACCAACGTAGAATATACATACTCTAACAATAACTTTATTTATTGCAGATGGTAAAGTTTTTTCTGGATTTTCAGCTTCACCAGCAGTTAAACCTATTGTTTCTACTCCAACAAAAGATGCGGCAACAGGACCCAATGCAAATATAATAGATTCTATACCTTTTGGACAAAATCCTCCGTGAGACCATAAATTTGAAAAGCCAATTTCTTGAAAATCACTATTAACAAAGTTTATAATTACTATAGCTAGGCCACCAACTATAAGTGCAATAATTGTAATTACTTTTATTAATGCAAACCAAAATTCAATTTCACCAAACATTTTAACATTAGATAAATTAATTACTGTTAACAAAACTAAAGAAGCTAACGCCCAAAGCCATCCTGGTGTATCGGGGAACCAATATTGCATATAGCCTCCAACTGCTGTTATTTCTGCCATACATGCAAATGCCCATAAAAACCAATAACTCCAACCAGTTATATATCCCATAGATGGACTTAGAAATTCATTTGCATATGAACTAAAAGAACCTGAAATAGGATATTCAACTGATATTTCACCGAGTGATCTCATAATTATATAAGTTATCAATCCCACAATAATGTACGTCAACAAGACAGCTGGACCTGCCAATTGGATCGTACCAGATGCACCCTTAAATAGTCCGACTCCAATTGAACCGCCTATTGCAATCATCTGGATATGCCTTGATTTAAGATTTCGATTGAGATTTTCCTTATTCAATGATAACACCCCTTAAAAATTTTAATTTGATACCAATTATATCATACTTTCAATAGATTTTGTCGATAAAAATTTTTTTCTACATTATCTATAAAATCATGGTTGTTTCTAACTAGGAAATATATAAATTATAACCAAAAATGTCAATGCATATCGTGTATTTTGGCAAAATAATATCAATTTTATTAATTTTTGAATATAAATATATAATAAAGTGATTTTGGGGTGTTTATTATGGCCAAAATAATTGTTTACAATAATAATACTAACAGAATGGAAAGGTTTTATAGAAATGAAAATGAAAATATGCCTTATACCAAAAAAGGTTATTTAAAAGTTGGTGAGTTTAGAGGTTCTAGTAAAAGTCCAACAATTTGGACAACAAGACGTGTTATGGAATCATTTATGAAACAAAGAGAACTGTGGGGAGGACCAATTCCGGTAGGATATGCATTTAAAAGGCCATGGGAAGGAGGACATGGAAAACAATCACAACATTATGCAGGGACTGCTTTTGATGTTGCTCAAGGTTGGACAAATGAACAGAGAAGTAAACTTAGAACAAGTGCTAAAAATTCTGGACTCTGGGTATATGTGGAGCCAGCTAGACTTACTCCGACGTGGGTACATTTTGATAGAAGACAAACCCCACCAGCTTGTTCTAGCGGAGGATATCCTGCTTTAAAAATTGGTAGTGTTAGCACATATGTCTTGATTTTACAAGATGGTCTTAACAACTTAAACTATACTACTGGTGGGCTGGATGGGATTTTTGGAGTTAATACGCAAAATGCTGTTAAAAGATATCAGAAGAATAGTGGATTAAATGCTGACGGAATGGTTGGTTGTGTTACTTGGCGAGCTTTACAAAATGATGTAGTTGCTAGGGGAAGATCTAACACTACTATTGATTAGAAATAATAACAAGTTGATTATTTGACGAACTGACAAACATATATTAAAATAGTAGATATTATTTTACGAGTTAGGTGATTACAATATGCGAAAAATTTTTGTAAATACAGATAATCCCTATGAAATAATAGTTCACAAAGGTATTTTTGAATATTGTGATGAAATTATAGCAAATTTTTTTGATTCACGTAATACAGTAATTGTTACTGATGAGACGGTTTATAAAATTTATGGTAAAATTTTTAAAGATAAATTATTAAAAAAAGGATTTAAAGTAGGTGTTTTTGTTTTAAAAGCTGGAGAACAATCAAAAAACTTAAATAATTTGTCGTCGCTTTATCACTTTTTAAGTGAGTCGGAAATAACTCGAGATGATTTTATAATTGCACTGGGAGGCGGAGTTGTTGGAGATTTAGCTGGGTTTGCTGCAGCTAGCTTTTTGAGAGGAATATCTTTTATTCAAATACCAACTACTTTGGTTGCTCAAGTTGATTCTTCTGTTGGTGGAAAAACGGCAGTTAACATAAAGAGTGGGAAAAATTTGGTCGGTGCTTTCCACCAGCCATCTCTTGTGATCTGTGATCCGGATTTATTAAGTACGTTGAGTTCTAGAGTGTTTTGTGATGGAATGGGAGAAGTAATAAAATATGCTGTTGCTTTTTCAGAGTCACTTTTTATTAAATTATTAAATCAGGCTAATATTTACGATATTTTAGAAGAAGTTATTTGTGATTGCATAAACTGTAAAAAAAATATTGTGGAACAAGACGAGCGTGATTTAGAAAATAGAATGAAATTAAATTTTGGCCATACAGTTGGTCATGCTATAGAAAAATATAATAATTATACCAAAATAACTCATGGACAAGCTGTTTCAATTGGAATGGTCTATATTATGCAACAAGGAGAAAAGTTAGGAATTACCAAAAAAAATGAAACTGAAAAATTGAAATGTATACTTAAAAAGTTTAAATTGCCGACTAATACATGTATTTCATGGGAAGATATATTTACTAATAGTTTAGGTGATAAAAAAAGAAGAGGAGATAATATTACCATAGTTACAGTATCAGAAATAGGAAAATCTAGATTGCTAACTTTAAGTTTAGATGAATATAAAAATTTTTTAAGTTGTTAATTTTGTATATAGGGATGTAAAGTTATGTGTGTTGTTGTGTCACCATCTAATTTTTGTGGATCGGTTAACGTGCCTCCTTCGAAGAGCTTTATGCATAGAGCAATTTTTGCTGCTGCTATGTGCTGTGGGAGTAGCATTTTAAAGAATATTGTTGTTTCAGATGACATTCTTGCAACATTAAATGTAATTGAAAAATTGGGCGCAAGTTATCAGATGATCGGCAAGAATTTAAAAATAAATGGTGGATTGAATACTCTCTTGAAACCAAATAAAAAATTAATTGAAGTTGATTGTTTTGAATCTGGATCTACTTTAAGATTTTTAATTCCGATTGCTGCTGCTTTTGGGAAAAGTTTAGAAATAAAAGGAAAAGGTCGGTTGTTGAGTAGACCGATAGACTGTTATATAGACTCATTTAATAAACAAAATATAGTTATTGATAGAGTTAGTAGTGAGAAATTATGCATATCAGGACAACTTAAAGCAGGTACATATTTTATTGACGGGAAAACGAGCTCTCAATTTGTGACAGGTTTTTTGATGGCTTTACCTAATTTATGTGGGAAGAGCATTTTAAAATTAAAATCAGAACTGTGTTCTAAGCCATATGTTGATTTAACGTTAAGTGTTCTAAAATCTTTCGGAATAGACATTTTTAAAAGAAAAGGAGAGTATATAATAGACGGTAATCAGAAATATAAACCGGGACAATATGAAATTGAAGGTGATTATAGTCAGGCTGCATTTTTTGAGGTTTTGGGGTGTGTTAATCCGATTTCTATCGGAGGATTAAACCTTAAATCTATTCAAGGTGATATGCAAATGTTGAAGTTGATTGAAAGATGTGGAGGCAATGTTACATGGGAAAATGGTTTGTTAAAAGTTGTTCCGGGAAATCTTTGTGGTTTTTGCGTTAATGTTGAAGACATACCTGATCTTACACCTCCAATCGCTATATTAGCATGCATGTGTAAGGGAAGATCTGTTATTGAGGGGATTTCTAGATTAAAATTCAAGGAAAGTGATAGGATTATTTCTATAGTTAATATGCTTAAAAATATAGGTGGGAAAATTGTAGTAGAAGGTGATAGAATGCTGATTGATGGAGTTGAAGCTTTTGATGGGGGAATCGTTGATACCTATAATGACCATAGAATTGCTATGGCTGCGTCTATAGCTGTAGCTTATTCTAAAAAACCTATTACTATATTAAATGCTAATAGTGTTAATAAAAGTTATCCTGATTTTTACAAAGATTATCAATCTTTAGGAGGAATTGTAAATGGCATCTGTTTGGAATAAGGGATTGAATATTTCTGTATTTGGCGAGTCTCATGGAAGTGCAGTTGGCGTTGTTATAGATAACGTTCCGTCTGGTATTGAAATAAACTACAGACAAATAGAAAATTTTATGTCTCGTCGAGCACCTTTAAATAGTAGAATAGGTTCTACTGAAAGAAGAGAAACAGATAGTTTTAATATTATTTCTGGTATTTTTGAGGATAAGACAACGGGTACGCCAATATGTGCTATTATTAAAAATCGAGACTATAGATCTCATGATTATAATGAAATTGAGTTTTTAGCTAGGCCGGGACATGCAGATTTTACAGGAAGTGTTAGGTATAAATTTTGCAATGATTTTAGAGGTGGAGGGCATTTTTCGGGAAGACTTACAGCACCAATTACTTTTGCAGGTGCTATATGTCAGCAAATATTACATACAAAAGGAATAAAGTCATTTGCACATATAAGTTCTATCGGCAATATAAACGATAAGAAATTTGATTTGAATAATACTACTATTAAAGAACTTGAAAAAATGCAGAGCAAATCTATTTCTGTTTTGGATGATATGATTATTCCTAAGATTCAAGATAAAATATGTGATGTAATAAAACAGGGAGATTCTATAGGTGGAACGATTGAATGTGTTGTGTTAGGAACTCCAGCTGGAATAGGGTCTCCAATATTTGATGGTGTAGAAAATTATATTTCATATCTGGCGTTTGGAATTCCTGGTGTTAAGGGAATAGAATTTGGAGCTGGTTTTAAGACTTCTTTAATGACGGGCTCGGAAAATAATGATGAGTTTTATGTTGAAGATGGAGTGATTAAAACTAAAACCAATAATCATGGTGGAATTTTAGGAGGAATAAGCTCGGGAATGCCTATAGTTTTTAATTTAGCTATAAAACCTACGCCTACGATTTCGAAAAAACAAAAAACTGTTAATTTAAAGACATTAGAAAATACAAAAATATTAAGCAAAGGACGGCACGATGCATGTATTGTGGTTCGAGCAGTTCCGGTAGTTGAGTCTATTGCAAATATAGCAATTTTATCTCAATTAATATATCAAGGGAGTTTTTAAGGAGGCTGAATTTTTTTGGAATCTCTTATTATAACTGAAAATGATTCTGGGCAGAGATTGAATAAGTTCTTAGAAAAAGTATTTCCTAATTTGCCGAAATCTATGATGTATAAATCCATTAGGAAGAAAAACATAAAAGTTAATAGAAGACGTTGTGATGCCAAAGACATTTTGTTAGCGGGAGACGTTGTCGATATATATGTAAATGATAAGTTTTTGTCAAAACAAACTGATAAAAATAAATTTGTTTTATTTGATAAAGATTTAAATATAGTTTATGAGGACGATAATATGATTATCGTAAATAAGCCGGTTGGACTTAAATCTCAACCTGATTATTCTGGCGAAGATAATCTTATAGATAGAATTAATGGATATTTAGTAAAAAATGGGAAGTTTGATTATAAACTGGAGAAGAGCTTTAGACCAGCTCTATGTAATAGGTTAGATAGGAATACTGATGGTTTAGTTATTGCAGCGAAGAATTTTAAAACTTTGCAGGAAATTAATAGATTAATACGTGAAAGAAAAATTGTAAAGATATATTCTTGTTTAGTTGAAGGAAATTTGCGGAATGATCATGATGTATTAGTTGGCTGGTGGAGTAAAGATAAAAAAAATAATAAAGTTAGTATTAGCAGCGAAAAACGCAGTGATTCAAAAAAAGTAATAACTGAATATTTTGTTTTGCAGCGATTTAAAAATAATACAAAATTGAAAATTATTTTACATACCGGCCGATCTCATCAAATAAGAGCTCATTTAGCGTCAATAGGACATCCAATAGTGGGGGATGTGAAATATGGTAGTTCTATAAAAGGAGTGCAGAAGTTAACTTCTCGTGGGATGATATTTAGAAGTTCAGGTTCTTTTTTGGAATATATGAATAATAAAATAATTACTTTGTAAATATTCTTAAATTATATATGAAATATAAAAAGGACTTTGCCAAAATGCAGCAGAGTCCTTTTTGAATGTTTATATGTTATTTTGACTAAAGTCATCTGTATTCTTTAATTTATTTAATAAACTTACAGGCAATTTTATTTCACCATTTTTAATGTCTTCTTTTATAGAATCAGACGAATTTATAAATTCTAGCAATTTGTTCTCATAATTTATATGTTGTAATTCTTTAGATTTATATTTATCTATGAGTTGTTCTATGCTATCTTTATGTTCCATATCGTTGAGGTTCAAATATTTCTTTACTAGTGCTCTATCATCACTATTTGTTATATGCAATATGTTTTCACCTTTTACACGGTGATTTACTAAGTAGTCAATAGAAACATTAAAGTATTTGGCTACCTTATAAACTTTTTCTATACTAGGAGCACTCTTTTTCCATGTATATAAAACTCCTCTAGAAATTCCTATCTGATTTTCTAATTCAAAAATTGATATATTGTGTTCTTTACATAATTCTTTTATTTTGTTGAACATTTCCAAGGCATTTTTTCTCCCACAAATAATAATTAAAATAAAAAAGCCTCAGTAACGAGACTATTATAAATGTAAAATAAATGGTGCGCCAGAAGGGATTCGAACCCCTGACCTACTGGTTCGTAGCCAGTTACTCTATCCAGCTGAGCTACTGGCGCAATAGCAACATCACGACTTGTATTATAGCATAGCAAATTACTGTTGTCAATGGGAAAATAAAATTATTAAAATTTTTATTTTAACAATATTCTACCATTTTTGAAATATTGCAAATGTATAATTGGAATTGTTTTTAAAATGTGTTTTGGGGAGAATTATTAATGAGTTCAAAGGAAATTAAACATAAAATAGCGTTATCTTGTAACGGTGATATGAAAAAATATTTTGAAAAAGTGGCTATAGTAAATAAACTTTTATATACTTCTAGTGGTTTGTCTGATATAGATCTTATTAATAGAGTTGAAGATATGTATTTAAAAAATAAAACAGATTTAAAACAAAAAACCATCGTTAATAGTTAATAACGATGGCGAGATAATACGATATTTTAATTTTTATTCATATTTCAATAGCTTGTGTTGTTTGAATTTGAGTTTTTATCAAAAGCAGGATTGAATGCATAGAAATTTTTTGAATTAAGATTATCTTGAACAATTCGTAGTGCTTCGCCAAATCTTTGAAAATGAACAATCTCTCGTTCGCGCAAAAATCTTATAGGATCTATAATATCTGGATCATCGGCAAATCTTAATATGTTGTCATATGTTAATCTGGCTTTTTGTTCTGCTGCCATATCTTCCATTAAATCGGCTATAGGGTCACCTGTTGAAGCAAATTGCATTGCATTAAATGGAACGCCACTGGCATCTACTGGATATATTCCCACAGTATGATCCATAAAATATGGTGCAAAACTAGAAGATTCTATTTCTTTTTCTGTTAGATTTTTAGTTAACTGATGAACTATAGTGTTTACCATTTCCATATGTGCTAGTTCTTCTGTTCCTATGTCTGTTAAAATTGCTTTTGCTTCTTTATATGGCATTGCAAATCGTTGACTGAGATATCTTAAAGAAGCTCCTAATTCTCCATGTGGTCCACCAAATTGACTTGTAATTAGTTTGGCTAAATCCGGATTTGGATTTTTTATTGAAATAGGATATTCTAATTTTTTATCATATTTCCACATTAAGCATCTACCTCCCAAGGCCATGGATTATTTACCCAACTAAACATATTAGAACTCTCAACATCACTGTTAAATAACGGCCCAAATTTTGATATATATTCTTCTCTTAGAGATTCGCTTACTTGTTTGATTTTGTCATAATAATTTAGAGCAGATTGATCGGTTGGATGCGTATCTAGATAGAGTACTGTATCAAACAAGGCAAAATCTGCTGTTTGTAATTTTTGCATCAATTGTTGTTTTTCATCCATACTATATTACCTCCTGCCCTAAAAAAGGTAAATCAAGTTCTTGGAATATAGTGCCGCGGTTGATGGCAATATCACTTCTGTATATTTTATTCCAGTTTTGCCACGGAACATAGCTCATGCCAATTGGGAAATGAGACATGTTATTTTTGTCCGAATTCATAATATATGCGTTGTTGTTCGGAGACATGTGCATGGTTTTACAATTTTGCATGTTGTAAAATTTATTCAATTTTATCAAACTCCCTTCATAGCTATCATATGATGAATATAAAAAATTGGTTATAATTTTTTTTAAATTTATTGGCGTGGGCATATGAAAAAATTGTGAAGTGTGGTATAATTAATTGCGATTAATTAATTTAGTGGAGTGATTTTTATGAGAATGAGTAAAATGGGGATAAAGACCAGACATAATCGAGGAAATGATGAAGCTATTTCTCAGGAAATATTGTTTCAGGCTGCTCAGCTTAAGCGTCATGCAGCAGGAATTTATGGATTAGGTAGTTTTTTAGTTAAAGCTAGAAATAAAATAATGAATATAATTAGAACTAATTTGGAAGATTATGATTGTTCTGAAATTTCTTTGCCTATTATTCAACCTAAAAGTCTTTGGGAAAATTCTGGTAGATGGAGTACATATGTAGACAGCAAGCAAATGTTTACGTTTGATGGCAGAAATGGAGAATATTGTATTGCTCCTACCGGAGAGGAAATTGTTTTGGATTTTATAAAAGAAAATATTGTTTCATACAAAGATTTACCAGTTAATGTTTTCCAGATGGGAAATAAATATAGAGATGAGCTTAGAGTTAGGGGTGGACTTTTACGAAGCAAAGAATTTGTAATGAAGGACGGATATAGTTTTCACTCGAGTGTTGAAGATATGGAAAGAGAATATAATGACATGAGAGAGTGCTATATAAAAATTTTTGCTGAATTAGGTTTAGATGTTATACCTGTTAAAGCAGTTAGTGCAGAAATGGGTGGAAAAGTTTCTGAGGAATTCATGTGTTTTTCTCCTATCGGAGAAGATAAGGTGTTGGTTAACTCTGATAGAACTATTGCTTTAAATACTGAAGTTTTGGAATACCCTGATATGCTTAGAGACATAGAAGCTAAAAACCCAGGAATAAATGTACATAATTTAGAAGAAGTTCAGTGTATAGAACTTGGGCATATTTTTCAGTTAGGAACATTTTATTCGGAAAATATGGATGGGTATTATGTTAATGCAGAAGGAAAGAAGCAGCCGTATTATATGGGATGTTATGGAATTGGTATTAATAGAACTTTGGGTGCTATTTGTGAAAATAACTGTGATGAGAATGGGTTAATTTGGCCTGAATCTGTTGCTCCTTACAAATGCGTTGTTATATATCTTGATGATTATGAAAAAGAAGCCATGAATATATATAGTGCTTTGAAACAGAACAAAATTGATGTTGCTTTAGACGACAGAAATGGCACATTGGGCTCTAAGATAAAAGATGCTAAATTATTAGGTTTTCCATATATGATATTAATAGGTAAGAAATTTGGAGAAAATGGTTTGTTTGAGGTTGAAAATCGAAAAACAGTTGAAAAGTTATTCTTAGACAAACAGCAATTAATTAATAAGTTAAAGTAAACTAAATGCAAATAAAAAAGCTTACTCATATTCTTTTGAAGCAGCCCATCCACATCCTTTAGGATTTTCTTTAATTCCGAGCCATTCTAAGTATGGAGAACACCCTTTATTAACATACTTATATCTAGAATCAACGCAAGCACTATTTAAATTTTGTGTTGAAGCATATGCTTTAAGGTGTTGAACTTGAGCCAATATTCCTTCACGAACTGAACTGAAAGCATTCCCTTTTACTCCATTACCAGTTGCTCCCAATCCGCCGAAGTTAAACTGACCTATATCGACACAACCATTAAATCTTAACCAACCTGTTTCATTGATAGCTTGACAAAAAGCAATTTCTGCACGAACACCTTCTGAATTAGCAATATCATAATATAATTGACAGAATACATTTAAATTTACTCCGTGGTTTGCATAGAATGAAGGAAATGGAATTGGAGAATTATTTTGATAAAATCTTACCATTTTTTCAGGAGTTGTTTGTGAACCACCCATTATAGGTGTGAATTGTGGCTGAGGTTGTGATTGTGACCGTGGCTGTGATTGTGACCGTGGCTGTGATTGTGGCTTTGACTGTGACCGTGGTTGTGATTGTGGCTTTGACTGTGACCGTGGTTGTGACTGTAGCTGTGGCCTTACTCCAACAAATTTAACGCCTTTTCCACAACTGTTTATGTTTTGACAGCTATTGTGCAACAAATTAGGTAAATTTTGGGATTTTTGCATTATTTCAGCAGAATTTCCATTATGTCCTAGACTTTCAAGGTTGTCTCCTAATTTAGCTAATTGTTCATTAACATCTGATTCATTAACCCCCAAATGCTGACATCCGGGGTCATTATTATCATTATCAGGATCTATTATCATTGTACCGTTTACAGCAGCTACTGTAGCGCAAAATATGATAATTAAAGTGGACAATGACAAGCACAGTGTTTTCAATGAAGTTAGTTTTATACTTTTTTTCACTATCATTAAACATCACTCCTTAAAAATTTTACATCTGGGCAGTATTTGAACACGAAATGTGCAAACACACCTATCTAGAAGTGTAAAATTTTAAGAGGAAATATTATAGTGTTTTTGTTATAAATTTGTCTAAAAAGGTCGAAAATGAGAATTCTGCAAAGTTGTTTTTAGATGAACAGAAATTAATTAATAAGTTAAAGTAAACTAAATGCAAATAAAAAAGCTTACTCGAAATGTTTGAGTAAGCTTTTTTATTAACTAATAAATTATGTATTTAATAATTTATTTAATAAATTTTTTATTTATATTCTTTTGAAGCAGCCCATCCACATCCTTTAGGATTTTCTTTAATTCCGAGCCATTCTAAGTATGGAGAACACCCTTTATTAACATACTTATATCTGGGATCAACACAGGCATTATTTAAATTTTGTGTTGAAGCATATGCTTTAAGATGTTGAATTTGAGCTAATATTCCTTCGCGAACTGAGCTAAAACTATTTCCTTTTACTCCATTACCAGTGGCTCCCAATCCACCAAAGTTCAATTGACTTATATCAACACTACCATTAAATCTTAACCAACCTGTTTCGTTGATGGCTTGACAAAAAGCAATTTCTGCACGAACACCTTCTGAATTGGCAACATCATAATATAATTGACAAAACTTATTTAAATCTAGTCCGTGGTTTGCATAAAATGAAGGAAATGGAATTGGAGAATTACTTTGATAAAATCTTGCCATTTTTTCAGGAGTTGTTTGTGAACCACCCATTATAGGTGTGAATTGAGGTTGTGGCTGAGGTTGTGGCTGAGGTTGTGGCTGAGGTTGTGCTTGGGGTCTTATCCCAACAAACTGT
Source organism: Oscillospiraceae bacterium (assembly GCA_902798695.1). Taxonomy (GTDB): domain Bacteria; phylum Bacillota; class Clostridia; order Oscillospirales; family Ruminococcaceae; genus RUG12519. The sequence continues at coordinate 347,404 of CADBXK010000001.1, read as the reverse complement.
GCAATAGCTTGAGCCATTGCGTCAGCCATGCGATGTTGTTGGTTTTGATCTACAATCTTATTAAATTCAACCCTTGTTGATAAAAATCCAGTCTCAAATAGAACTGTTGGGGAATGTGCTAAACAAATTTTATAATTGCCTATTTTAACGCCTCTTCCACGGCTGTATATGTTTTGACAGCTATTGTACAACAAATTAGCTAAATGTTGGGATTTTTGCATTATTTCAGCAGAATTTCCATTGTTTCGCCAGTATATTTCTAAACCTTGAGGGCCATCTCTATCAAAGGAGTTGTGGTGAACGCATATAGCTGCGTCTGGGTTAATTTTGTTTATAGCGCCACACAAGCTATTCGCTCCTCCTTCAGATTCTAATATCGGATATTTTCTATTCATAGGAGGTAATATAATGTTTTTTCCTGCTAATATTCCGTGTGTGTCATGTGTATAGTATACCGTATATCCTAGACTTTCAAGTTTGTCTCCTAATTTGCGAGATAATTGTGCATTAACATCTGATTCGTTAACTCCAAAATGTTGACATCCGGGGTCGTTGTTATCATGGCCAGGATCTATTACTATTGTGCCGTTTGCAGCAGATACTGTACTTCCAATACTAGCACAAAAAATTATCATCAAAGTGGACAATGACAAGCACAGTGTTTTCAATAAAATTATTTTTTTACGTTTTTTCTTTATCATTAAACATCACTCCTTAAAAATTTTACATCTGGCCAGCATTTAAACACTAAGCGTGTAAACACATCTATTAAAAAGTATAAAATTTTTAAAAGGAAATATTATAGTGTTTTTGTTACAAATTTGTCTAAAAAAGTCGAAAACGAAAATTCTGGAAAGTTGATTTTTTCGTTATTTAAGGCAGTAGTTTCTTGATAAATTTTTCACAGTGTGATATAATTAATTATCTTCTTTGTGGTATGAGGTGTTTATATTGAAAATAATTGGTATAGATCCGGGATATGCCATTGTTGGTTGGGGTGTTATAGATTATAGTAATACAAGATTTGTTACTATTAATTACGGAGCTATAGTTACGCCACCGAACATTGATTTTTCATCAAGAATTTGTATGATTTATGAGCAATTGAGTGAAATTTTGAACGCCTATAAACCAGATGAAATGGCAATAGAAAAATTGTTTTTTTCATCGAATAAAAAAACTGGAATAGATGTTGCTCAAGCTAGAGGAGTTATATTATTGTCTGCGAAACATAACGGGTTGAGTGTTAGTGAATATACGCCTATTCAAGTAAAACAGAGTGTTGTTGGATATGGTCGAGCAGAAAAGAAACAAGTTATGGCTATGACAAAAAGACTTTTAAATCTTAATAAAATGCCAAAATTGGATGATACTGCAGATGCATTAGCTATTGCTATAGCACATGCTCATAGTTATTCTTCGAGACTTCTAAAATTAAAGGAGATAAAATGATATATAGTTTAAATGGTGTTTTGATTTATTTAGAGCAAATAGATAATATATATCACGCAGCTATTGAGTGTGATAGTGGAATTGCGTTTGAACTTAAGATTACAGCAGCAACTGCTGCTATGTGTCCAAAAGTAGGAGAAAAAGTAAAATTATATACTCATTTTGTGAGTAGAGAGAACGCTATTGATATTTTTGGGTTTTATGACCAAGATGAGAGAAAAAGTTTTAGAATGTTAACCTCTGTTTCAGGAGTTGGTCCGAGTTTCGCTTTATCTATTTTGTCTTGTATATCAACAGGACAACTTGTTGCTTGCGTTGCATCTGGAGACAGTAAGACATTAACTCAATGTAAAGGAATAGGATCTAAAACTGCAAAAAGAATTATTTTGGAACTTAAAGATAAGATTGGAAGTATTTCAACTAATATTACTGCTAGTGAGTTGATGCCGGTAAGTAATGAAATACTAAGTAATTTTGAGGAAGCTATAAGTGCTTTAGTTGTGTTGGGTTATAGTAAGAGTGATGCAACTAAGGCTGTAATGGGACAATCTAAAGATAGATCGGTTGAGCAGTTAATAAAGGATGCTTTGAAAATTTTGGCTGCTAATTAAATGGTTTAGTAATAATTAGATTTTGAGGTGAATAAACTTGTTTGATAAAGATGTGGATTTTGAATGTAGATTAACAGAACCGGAATTTAAACAAGAAGATGTTGATTTTGAATTTACTCTCAGGCCTAAAACTATGAAAGAATATGTTGGACAGGATAAAGTTAAGGAAAATCTTTCAATATATATAGAAGCTGCTCGTAGACGTGGGGATGCATTAGATCATGTTTTGCTTTATGGACCGCCTGGTTTAGGTAAAACTACTTTGTCTATAATAATATCTAATGAATTAGGAGTTAACATACGTATAACATCTGGTCCTGCAATTGAAAAGCCAGGAGATTTAGCAGCGCTTCTTTCAAGTTTAAATGAAAATGATGTTTTGTTTATTGATGAGATTCACAGACTTCCACGTCAAGTAGAAGAAGTGTTATATCCAGCGATGGAAGATAATGCCATAGATATTATAATAGGGAAAGGACCATCTGCTCGTTCTATACGTTTGGATTTACCTAAATTTACTCTAGTTGGTGCTACAACTAGGGCAGGTCAGCTTTCTGCACCATTAAGGGATAGGTTTGGTGTGATTTTGCGTTTAGAACTTTATAATCCTGAAGAATTAAAGACTATAATTATGCGAAGTGCAAAATTGTTGAATATTAAATGTGAGCCGGATGGGGCCTACGAGCTCGGAAAAAGATCTAGAGGGACTCCAAGAATTGCAAATAGACTTTTAAAAAGATCTAGAGATTTTGCTCAGGTACTTGGAGATGATATAATCAATTATGAAATAGTTCAAACATCTCTTAATAGATTGGGAATTGATGAAAAAGGGTTAGAGCCACTAGATATTAAAATGTTAAAAACTATGATAAGTAATTATTCTGGTGGACCAGTTGGACTGGAAACTATAGCAGCATTATTGGGAGAAGAATCGGTTACTATTGAAGATGTGTATGAACCATATTTAATGCAGCTAGGTTTTTTAACAAGAACACCGCGTGGTAGATGTGTTACTACGAAGGCATATGAATATTTGAAAATAGAAAAATTGGGGCAACAAACTATAGATTAATTTGTTTGATGTTATTATTTTTGAGGAGATATATTTAATATGGGAAGACTTTTTGGAACAGATGGAATAAGAGGTATTGTTGGAGCGGAACTTTCTTGTGAATTGGCAATGAAAGTTGGAAAAGCTGCTGCTTACGTTTTGGCTAAACATAATAAAAACAAACCAAACATAATTATTGGACGTGATACGCGAATATCGGGACAAATGTTGGAAGCAGCTTTGGTTGCTGGAATTTGTTCTGCTGGAGCGGATTGTCTTTTGGCAGAAGTTGTTCCTACGCCGGCAATTTCTTTATTAGCAAAAAAATACAAATGTGATGCTGGAATAATGATATCTGCATCACATAATCCAGCAGAATTTAATGGTATAAAAATATTTAATGGTGAAGGCTTAAAGCTTTCCGATGAATTAGAATTGGAAATTGAGGATTTTATTTTAAATTGTGATAAAAAAATGCCTTTACATAGTGATAGAGAACCTGGAAGAAATTTTTTGTGTAAGGATGCTGCTAAGGATTATGTTGATTATGTGTGTGCAACGACCAAATGTAGTGATTTGTCTGGAATAAAAGTTATAGTAGATTGTGCTAATGGAAGTGCATCTGCGACGGCGCAAAGTATATTTAAAAAATTAAACGTGAATGCAGATTTTATAAATAATGATCCAAATGGTTTTAACATTAATTATGAGTGTGGTTCAACTCATGTTGATAAGCTCGCTAGCTATGTTAAAGAGGGCAAGTATGATGTTGGAGTTGCTTTTGATGGTGATGCAGATAGATGTTTGGCTGTTGATGAAACTGGAAATTTAATTGATGGAGATCAATTGATTGCAATATTCGCTAAATATATGCAGAAAAATGAATGCCTTGATGGTAATACTGTAGTAGTTACAGTTATGTCTAATTTGGGATTCTTTCATTTTGCTAAGGAAAACAATATAAATTTAGAAGTAACAAAAGTTGGAGATAGGTATGTTCTAGAAAACATGTTGACTAATGGTCATAAGATAGGTGGAGAGCAGTCTGGACATATTATTTTTAAAGATTTTGCTAATACTGGTGATGGGCAGCTAACAGCGATTCAATTATTAGATTGTATAAAAAACAGTGGAAAGTCTTTTTCTGAATTAGCAAGTGTTATGAATAAATTTCCTCAAATTTTAGTTAATGTTAAGGCTAATAATGAGCAAAAGGAAATTTATTTGAATAGTACAGAGATTGAAGATTACATACATCAAAAAGAACAATTGTTGGGAGAAAATGGCAGAATATTGGTTAGATGTTCGGGAACTGAACCAATAATACGTGTAATGATTGAAGGCAAAAATCAAAATTTAATTAAAGAAATATCAAGTGAAATTGCGGAAAAGATAGTTGAGGTTGTTTGTGCATGAGAGCTGCGGTTAGTTGGAGAGATTATGAGCTTATAGACACATCTGATGGAAATAGACTTGAAAGATGGGGAGAAAAGATATTAATTAGGCCAGATCCACAGATTATATGGAATACGGATAAAGTAAATTCGCATTGGGATAATGTTGATGCAAGATATTATCGTTCATCGAGTGGTGGAGGAAGTTGGAAATATTTTCATGGAGAGATATCAAGGCAGAATATTCATTGGAAGGATTTGACGTTTAAGGTTGAGCCTACTGGATTTAAGCATATGGGACTTTTCCCTGAACAGGCTGCTAATTGGGAATTTTTTATTAATAAGATAGAAGAAACAAAAAGGCCTATATCTGTTATTAATTTGTTTGCCTATACCGGTGGGGCGACTTTAGCTTGTGCTAAAGCGGGTGCATCAGTTTGTCATGTTGATGCATCTAAAGGAATGGTTAGTTGGGCAAGAGAAAATGCAAAACTATCTTCTTTAGAAAAGGCACCAATACGTTGGATTGTTGATGATTGTGAAAAATTTGTTGCTCGTGAAATTCGTAGAGGAAGAAAATACGATGCTATTATTTTAGATCCGCCTTCTTACGGAAGAGGGCCTAATGGAGAAGTTTGGAAAATAGAGAATAAGATATATGGTTTATTAACTATGTTGAAACAACTTTTATCGGAAAAACCTTTGTTTTTTGCTTTGAATTCATATACGTCTGGGTTATCACCAGAGACTATGAAATATTTGGTTGGAGTTACAATTGCTGATTCTTTTGATAATTTATCTTGTGATGAGGTTGGTTTAAAAGTTTCTCAAACAGATTTTGAATTGCCATGTGGTAATACTGCGCTTGCGTGGAATTAAAACTTTAAGAAAAGGAATATGTGTTATATGCAATCGTTAATTGATGCTAGCAATTTATGTTTTTCATATTCAAGAGAAGGTAAAAATATAGATATTTTACATGATTTGAATTTTTCGGTTAAACAAGGAGATTTTATCGCAATAGTTGGACATAACGGAAGTGGTAAATCTACATTGGCAAAATTGCTTAATGCAATATTTGTTCCAACATCTGGAACCATAATTGTGGATGGTGTTTGTGTTGAGGATGGACAAACTGTTTTTGAAGTGAGAAAAAAGATTGGAATGGTTTTTCAAAATCCAGATAATCAACTTGTTGCTACTCTTGTTGATGAAGATGTTGCGTTTGCATTAGAAAACTTATGTGTTCCTACTAGTGAGATAGGTAAAACAATAGATGACACATTGAAAATGGTTGGAATGTATGAATCAAAAAAGAGCGTAGTTTCTAAATTATCTGGAGGACAAAAACAGAGAGTGGCTATTGCTGGGATTTTGGCGATGAAACCGAAATGTATTGTTTTTGATGAATCTACATCGATGTTGGATCCTATTGGAAGGAAAGAAGTACTTGATATAATGAAAAAGCTGAATTGTGAAAATAAAGCAACAGTAATTAATATAACACATTATATGGAAGAAGTTGTTTTGGCTGATAGAGTTATTGTTCTGAAAGATGGGAGATTTTTAAAAGAGGGTACGCCTAGAGATATATTTTCAGATAAAGAAGTATTGAACAAAGCTAACTTATCTGTTCCGCAGGTTACAGATTTTTTTAATTTGTTGTGTGATCAGTGTAATATTGATGATAAAACAGTTTTAGATGTTGATGAATGTGTTGATGCTTTATCGGATTTGTTAGGAGGATAATATTTTGCCAATTATTGAGTTAAAGGATGTTACTTATTTTTATGATGGAACTAATAATTTGGAAAGTAGAGCTATTAGAAATGTGTCTTTTTCGGTAGAAAAAGGGGAATATGTTGGAGTTATAGGACATACTGGGTCAGGAAAGTCTACTTTAATAAAACATTTGAATTGCATTTTAAGGCCAACCTATGGTAAAGTTTATATAGATGGTGTTGATGTTTGGGCAAATAAAAAAGCTTTATCTAAAATTAGAAGAAAAGTTGGATTAGTTTTTCAATATCCAGAATATCAACTTTTTGAGGAAACTGTTGAAAAAGATATTGCTTTTGGACCTAAAAATTTAGGACTGAGTAAGGAGGAAACAGAAATAAGAGTTGTGAGAGCTGCTCAAATGGTTGATATAGATAGAAATTTGCTTTCTAAAAGTCCGTTTGAAATTTCGGGAGGAGAGAAAAGGCGAGTAGCAATTGCTGGAATTTTGGCAATGGAACCCGATATATTGGTTTTAGATGAGCCTGCAGCTGGGTTGGACCCAATAGGTAAAGAAAAAATATTAAAAATTATAGAACACTATCATAAATATGAAAAAAGAACAGTGATACATGTAACTCATAGCATGGAGGATATTGCAAAATATGCCGATAAGATTTTAATTATGAATAGTGGAGAAGTTGTGAGCTATGATTCCGTTGAAAATACCTTTAAAGATGTGGATGTGCTCAAAAATATTGGCCTGGATATTCCTCAAATAACAAAGGTGTTTTTTAAATTAAGAAAGAAAGGGTTTAATATACCTTCTAATATCTACACCGTTGAAGATGCTGTTGATATTGTAAAGAATATATTAATAGAAAAGGAAAGGCAATGATACGTGATATAACTTTAGGACAGTATTTTGCAGGAAATTCTATATTGCATAAAATTGATCCGAGAACTAAAATTTTATCTACAGTTGTTTATATTTTGGTATTGTTTTTATTTGATAATTTTTTGTGTTATGCCATTAATTTTTTGGTTATATTTGCTCTCTACAGTCGGTGTAAAATATCATTAAAAATGATGTTAAATAACATAAAACCTGTTGTGCCAATATTGATTTTTACTTCAGTTATAAATTTATTTACAATAAAAGATGGTGAGGTTATTTTTAGTGTTTGGATTTTTTCCATTACCGATAGATCAATATTATTTATTTCAATGATTTTTTTAAGGATTGTTTTATTAATTTTTTCTTCTTCTCTTTTGACATATACTACACTGCCTATAGATTTAACTTATGGAATGGAAAGAATTTTAAAGCCTTTATCTAAGCTAAAATTTCCAGTAGATGAGATTTCCATGATGATTTCTATAGCAATCCGATTTGTTCCAACGTTAGTTTCGGAAACCGAAAAAATAATTTCTGCTCAAAAATCTAGAGGAGTAGATATGGAAAGTGGCAATATTGTGAAAAAAGTTAAGTGTATGATCCCGATATTAATACCTCTTTTTGTTTCTGCTTTTAGGCGTGCTGACGAACTTGCTATGGCAATGGAATCTCGTTGCTATAGGGTGGGTGAAAATCGTACTAGATATAAAAAATTACAATTTTGTCATTTGGATTTGATTTTTTTGGGTGGATTTGTGGCAATTGTTGTTGTTTTAATGCTAGTAAATTTATTTTTATGATTTTAAGTAATGTAATGTTAGGGGATATATGAAGAGATTACTTTTTTGTATTAGTTATAATGGCAGTGCATATCATGGTTGGCAGGTTCAAAAAAACAGTTTAACTGTTCAAAAGGTTGTGCAAGATGCTATTGAAAAAGTTACAGGTTGGAGAAATGATATTGTTGCTTGTTCGAGGACCGATGCGGGTGTTCATGCTAACAATTTTTTCTTTCACATGGATAGTGATTTAAATATAACACCGCATAATATGAGAAGAGCAGTTAGTAGTTATTTGCCTTTAAATATTGAAATCAAGTCTGTATCTGAGGTGAATTCGTCGTTTCATGCACGTTATTCTGCAAGATCTAAAGAATATATATACAAAATTTGGAATTCTAGAATAAGAAATCCTTTTCTTGAGAATCTTGTTTGGCATTATGATAGACCCTTAGATTTAGTAAAAATAAAGTTAGCTGCTAAAGAATTAATTGGTGAATATGATTTTACGTCATTTTGTTCGATTAAATCTGATGTAGAAAACAAGGTGAGATCTTTATATGACATTGAAGTGTTAAAAAATGATAGCATGGTTAGTTTTAAATTGGTTGGTAATGGCTTCTTACATAATATGGTTAGGATAATTGTTGGAACATTAGTGAATGTTTCAGAAGGATTAATTGATCCATCAGATATTCGCGACATAATTGATAAGAAAAATAGACAAGCAGCTGGGAAAACAGCACCGCCTAGTGGATTGTATTTGAACAATGTGTTTTATTAATTTGTAAAATTTTAAACAATTTTGTGTTTTTGTGTGGAGGAAAAGTTAAAATGCGTGAGAATTTAAATATAGACACATATAGAAAAAAAAGACGCAGAAAAAATTTTTACAAATACTGTAAGTATGCTATTATCGCTGTTTTGGTGTTATCTTTTTTTGCTTTAATCTGGAATTTTTTTATAAATCAAAGAATGTGTAGTCAGGATACTTCTAATTTTCCTATTTCACTTTCAGGTGATTCGGTGATAGATTTTCAAAAAAATGAAACAGGATTTGCGGTTCTTACTAATAAGCAGCTTGATTTTTATTCATTAAGCGGGATAAAATTACGAACTGTAAATAATACTGCTACTTTGCCAGTAATTAATAGCTGTGGTGATAAGACTCTTTTATATGAACAAGGTGGAACAGGATATAGTTTAGAAAAAGGAAATTCAACAATAATCAAAAATACAATTGAAGATAAAATAATATTAGGAAAAGTTGCTAAAAATGGAAATGTTGCTTTAGTAACTGAAGATGAAAAATATGCATGTAGTTTAGTGATATATGATAGTTCATCTAATCAGATTTTTAGATGGAATTCAGCTGAAAATATAATTACTGATTTTTGTTTTACTGATAGTGGTGATGGTTGTGTAGTTGCAACTATGGGTGCTAAAGATGGTGTTACCAAAGGAACTGTGTATGGACTTAATTTTTCTAATAACAAAGAAATGTTTAAAACTGTTATTGGAGATTGTATGCCGCTTGCTATAAAACTTGATAAAGGACATGCTAATATTATTTGCGAAAATAAACTTGTTGTTGTTGATGATAAGGGAAGTGTTTTGAAGGAAAAATTATATGTAGATAAATTATTGAAATATGTTTTAACACAAAATAATTATATTGTTATGCTGTTTTCTGACGAGTCAAAATCTATTGCGAAGTTAGTTGTGTATGATAGTTTGGGGGAAGAGGTGTCACAAACTGAACTTAAAGAAAAAATAAGAAATATTGATAGTGATGGTAGAAATGTTGTGGTTTTAACGGATAATTCTGTTGTTTGTTGTGATATGCAATTGAAAATTTTAAACACTATAAGCAACAAACAAAATGTTGATAGAATTATTTGTATAGATTCATTTGTCTACGATATATCTATGGGTCGTGTGCATAAGTTTGCACTACAATAAAAGGAGAGGTTTATGCATTTGTTTATGCCAATTATATATGATGCTATTGTTGTTTTTGTAATAATATCTAGTGTTATATTTTCATATAAAATAGGGTTTTTGCGTAGTATATTATCTGTTGTTAGTTACTCTGTTAGTTTTTTTATTGCAAATTTTTTAGGAAGATTTGTTTCTCAAATAATTTTTGATAATTTTATACGTTCTAATATTGAAAATGATATTTTTAACACATTAAATAATTCTTTGAATTCTGGTAATATGATGAGTGGTGTTAATAAAATCTCTAGTGTTATACCGGACTGGTTAACATCGTCTTTAATAGGAGAAAAAACGATAGATAATGTGGCTGGGGGATTTATTGCTAAAAATGATTTGAGTGCAGCGTCTAGTGCTATAGCAAACCAAATTTTTAGGCCGTATATAATAATGATTATATCTATAATATCATTTTTTGTTTTGTTTGCGGCTGCTAAAATTTTATTTAGATATATATATATGTTAACTAGTGTGGTAGAGAGAATGCCTGTAATTGGAACTGTTAATGGACTGTTAGGTGGATTATGTGGAGTAATAAAGGCGGCTATTTTGTTGTTTATTATTGCGATAATTGCTTTTGTTATAATATTAATTACTAAAAATGAAATGAGTTGGATAAATACGGGCATAATAAATGATACACATTTGTTTTTTATGTTTTATAAATTTATTCCTTTTATCAAGTAAAATTTATATCAGTATAATTTGAAACTTTTTGTTAAGTATTGTTATCAATTTGTTTATAGATTGCTCTTGAAAAAAATTTAATAATGTTGCATAATTATATTAAGTGTTTTTATATAGTGTTATAAAAATTTAACAGAATTTAAACTTATTAAAGGAGAACATATATGCTCTGTAGTAGATGTAAGAAAAGAATGGCAGTTATATTTGTTAGCAAAGAAGTTGATGGGAAACCGGTTTCCGAGGGACTTTGCTTTCAATGTGCTAAAGAATTAAATATACCACAAATTAATGAGATTGCAGATAAGATTGGCATAGAAGATTTGGAAAATGTTAGTAATCAAATTATGGGAATGCTTGGAGGAGAGGATTTTGAACATGGTGGTGCAGGATTATTAAATCCTTTTATATCCGGTTTTACTAACAAAGAACATACCAATGAAGAAACGACTAAAAATAGTGAAACGGCGGAAGCTAAAAAGAAAAAAGAAAGACCTAAATATAAGTATTTGAATAATTTTGGGGTGAACTTAACAAAAAAAGCTAGATATAATAAGCTAGACAGAATAATTGGACGAGATAAAGAGATATATAGAGTTATTCAAATTTTATCAAGGAGAACTAAGAATAACCCTTGTTTAATAGGTGAGCCTGGGGTTGGTAAAACTGCGATAGCTGAGGGAATAGCTCAAAAAATTGCTATGGGAGATGTTCCGTATAAGTTATTACACAAAGAAATATATTTAATTGATATGACTGCTTTGGTTGCAGGAACTCAGTTTAGAGGTCAATTTGAGAGCAGAGTTAAAGGATTAATATCAGAGGTTAAACAAGCAGGAAATATTATATTATTTATAGATGAAATACACACTCTTATTGGAACAGGCGATTCTGAAGGATCTATGAGTGCTGCAAATATATTGAAACCGGCGCTATCTAGAGGAGAAATTCAACTTATTGGTGCTACTACGTTCAATGAGTATAGAAAGTATATTGAAGAAGATCCTGCGTTGGAGAGACGTTTTCAGCCGGTTACTGTAGAGGAACCTACCATTGAAGATAGTGTAAAAATACTTAAAGGAATAAAAACTTATTATGAGAAACACCATAATGTTAAAATAAAACCTCAAACATTATTTGACTGTGTTGTTTTGTCAGAAAGATATATAAATGATAGGTATTTACCAGATAAAGCAATTGACCTTTTAGATGAGGCATGTGCTTGTAGGTCTTTGCGTAGCAAGGAAATAACCCACTACGAAAAATTGTTGGATAATCAAGAAAAATTAAAGAAGAAACAAGAGGAATTAGAAACTGAGACAAGTGAACCAAATTATCAGGAAATTGCTGAGATAAAATCTGAAATAAGTAAGGTTGATCAGGAAATTGAAGATGCAAGCAGAGAAGTTGATACAATATTTGTTGAAAACAGAGATTTAGCTAGAGTTATTGAGCTTTGGACTGGTATACCTGCATCTAAGATAGAACAAAGTGAAAATGAAAAGCTGAAAAATTTGGATAAAGAATTAAAGACCAAGATAGTAGGGCAGGATGCAGCTGTTGATTTGATTGCTATGGCAGTTCGTCGTCATAGAGTTCAAATTTCAAAGCGCCGCAGGCCGGCATCGTTTATATTTGTTGGTCCTACTGGAGTTGGAAAAACAGAATTGGTTAAAGTTTTGTCTAATACGTTATTTAATGGAGTTGATACGTTAATACGTTTAGACATGTCTGAATACATGGAAAAGCATGCTGTTTCTAAATTGACAGGTTCTCCTCCGGGGTATGTTGGATATGATGATGCTGGACAGTTAACTGAGCAAGTGAGAAGGAGACCATATTCGGTTATATTGTTTGATGAGATTGAAAAAGCACATCCAGATGTTATGAATTTGTTATTGCAAATTCTTGATGAAGGAAGAGTTAAGGATTCTCATGGCAGATCAGTTAATTTTGAAAATACTATAATAGTTATGACATCAAACGCTGGAAGTACTGATAAAACTGGTGTTGTTGGATTTGACAAAACATATAATCAAATGGCTAGTGAAAAAGCAAAAAAAGCTTTGGAGAAATTTTTGAGACCTGAATTTATTGCTCGTGTTGATGAAATAGTTGTATTTAATAAGTTAACTGAAGATAATTTAAAATCTATTGCTTGTTTGATGTTGGATGAAACAAAGGAAGTTTTGTTAGAGCGTGGAATTGAGTTTGACTATGATGCTAAATTAGTTAATTATTTAATAGATCCGTTGAAAAATGGGAAATATGGTGCTCGTGATTTGAGAAAAGAGATTAGAAAAAAAGTTGAAGATTTAATTGCAAATTTGATTATTGATTCTGAAGATGTTTTGGAAAAAATATCTATTTCTGTTAAAGACAATAAGGTTGTGCTTTCATTGAGTAATCCAGATAAAGTGCCTTTAACGGTTTAATAAAAAATATCAGGAAGCTAAAATTGATTGTTGCTTCCTGATATTTTTATTTGTTATTTATGCACACTTTTAATTATCGTTAAAATTTTTGGTGTTTGGTGTATATATTTTAGTACGTGCGTTTGTGCAAGCTTCTTTTTTTGAAGGTTTATTTTTATTATTGGTGGAATATATGGTTGTAGGTGCATTTGATTTTTTTTTGTTTTTGTTATTATTTGTATTCACTTTAAACCACGCTCCTTTAATTTCTATTATTTGAAATAAAGGAAAAAATATTCAATTATATTATTTTTGTGTTAGATTAAGCGATTTAGCGAATTTTTCTCCGAATGAAATAGCATTTTTGATATCTTGTTCTGTTGGTACAAAACACACTTTAAATTTTTCTTCGAATACAGATAGTTTCATTGAAGACATATAGTTTGAAATTTGTTCTGTTGCTTCTCCGCTCCAACCAAAAGAGCCGAAAGTTGCTACAGATTTTTTTGTGTTGTTTATAACATCTATTGTTGATAGAAGATTCCATATAGGAGATACTGAATTTTTATTTATAGTTGGTGAACCAATTAAAAATGCATCAGATAAATTTAATTCATTTGTTAAATCAGCTATGTTATGTTTAATTACATTATATAGCGGAACATTTATGTTTGGCATTTGATTTTTTATGCCTTTAGATATTGCTTTGGCTATACGTTCAGTGTTTCCATATGCGGAACAGTAAAAAATTGGGATTGTTGGAGTTGAATTCTTGTTGTAATCACTCCAAGTTTTATATTTGTCAATAATTTCTAATAGAATGCCGTTTTTTGTTAAAACTGGCCCATGACTTGGACAAACAAAAGATATTTTTAAATTATTAATTTTAGATAATCCATTTAAAACGTATTTTTTAAAAGGAGAAAATATTGCATTGTAGTAGATTTGTAAACTAGATAAATAGGCTTCTTTGTCAGTAATATTAGTGTCTAATATATATGGTTCGCAGTAATGGCATCCTAGAAAATCACAAGAAAATAAGACTTTTTCTTCAACAAGCCAAGTAAACATAGAATCAGGCCAGTGTAAAAATGGTGCTGATATAAATTTTAGAGTTTTATTTCCAAGATTTAAAGAATCACCATCTTTTACAATTTTTATATTTAAATCTGTTTTATTCGTAATGTTTTTGAGATATATTGCTCCTGCTGGGCTTGTTACAACTGTTAAATTAGGATTTAATTCAAGAAGCTTTGAAATAGATCCAGAGTGATCTGGTTCATTATGATTCATTATTATGTAGTCAATTTGTTCTATGTTTATTATTTCTTGTATATTTTTTAAATAATTTTCAAAATAATCTTTATGAGCTGTTTCTATTAGAGCAGTTTTATCAGAACCTTTGACTATATACGAATTATAACTAGTTCCATTATTAGTTTTTACTACAATATCTGCAACTCTAATATTTGGATTTAAAACGCCAACATTAAATATATTATCTGTAATTTTATTTTTCATAAATTAAATACCTCCAAGTGATATAAAATATAATTAATTTTACAATTAAAATAATTATACTTGGTCGAATGTGTTTTAGTCAAGAATATAAGATAACATAGAAGGTCTTCTAAATGTTAATTCAATATTTTTGAGTTTAATGTTATTGAATTGATGCTGATATTATGTTATAATTATCTGTAAATTCAGAAATTATGAATTATAATTTCTGGTTGGAAGGAGCGCTGAAAATATGAAAATGTTTTTTAAAGTTTTGTTTTGGATAATTTTATCTTTGTTAACATCTTTTTGTGCTTTCAAATTTGTTAAATATATTATGGGCGAGTTTTTTCCACAATATATATCCACAGATAGCAATTCATAAACTGTTGCTTTTTTAACATATTTAATAAATTTTGCTCAATTTAGAAATTCTTGCTACTCGTATATATTCGTTTAGAAGGATTTATTTATGTTTTTCGGCTTAATGTATGTTTTGGGAGGAAATAAAATGGTTAATATTGCCATAATGGGGCATGGTGTTGTAGGATCTGGAGTTGTAGAGGTTTTAAATTTAAATAGTGATAATATATGTGCGAGAGCAGGACAACAAATTAAAGTTGCTAGAATTTTAGATTTACGTGAATTTAATGATTTGCCTTATTCGAATTTATTTACTAAAGATTTTAATGATATATTAAATGACGATAGTATTTCTATTGTTGTTGAAGCTATGGGAGGTTTAGAGCCTAGTTACGAATTTACAAAAGCTTTATTAAAAGCGGGAAAAAGTGTAGTGTCTTCTAACAAAGAATTGGTTGCTCAAAAAGGAGACAAACTGTTGGCTTTAGCCAAGGAAAACAATGTTAACTATTTGTTTGAAGCTAGTGTTGGCGGAGGAATACCTATAATTAGGCCAATTCATTCTTGTCTTGCTGCTAATAAAATAGAATGTATACAAGGAATTTTAAATGGAACAACTAATTTTATAATAACAAAGATGATTAAAGATAATATTTCTTTTGATAAAGCATTGGAATTGGCACAGCAGAAAGGATATGCTGAAAAAGATCCGACAGCTGACATTGGTGGAGCAGATGCGAATAGAAAAATATGTATTCTTGCAAGTTTGGCTTATGGAAAGCATATATATCCTCATGAGGTGCATCAATATGGAATAGAGGATGTAACGTTAGCTGATGTAGATTTTGCTAAATCTATGGGATGTGTAATAAAACTGATTGGAAGAGCAACTCAATTGGAAAATGGAAAAGTGTCTATAATGGTTTGTCCTGTTTTTTTACCAGTTTCAAGCAAATTGGCCAAAATAGATGATGTATATAATGCCGTAGTTGTTAAAGGTAACGCTGTTGGTGAGGTTTTATTTGTTGGTGCTGGAGCTGGAAAGATGCCAACTGCTAGTGCTGTTGTAGCCGATGTTGTCGATGCTGTTAAGGCCGAACATACAAGCATATCTCAATATTGGAATCCGTCAGATGGTACGGTTGTTTCTAATTATAGAGAAGATATTATGCGGTTTTATTTAAGATTAAAGGTTGATAATATCGAAAAAGCAAAGGAATTTATTTTTGAGAACTATGAATCTCCAGTAATACTTTCAAGATTAAATCAGCCGGACGATGAGATTGCTTTTAAAACTGACTTTATGCTAGAAGACAAAGTTAAGAAATTAACTGAGGAGCTTCAAAATAGAGGATTTAAGCAATTGTCTAAGTTGCGCATTATAGACTAATGGAGAGCATGTATGATTATAAAAGTAAAAGTGCCGGCAACAACTGCTAATTTGGGTGCAGGATTTGATACTTTGGGAATAGCGCTTTCTCTTTATAACTATGTTTATTTTAGTGGGAAGTCTTATTGTGAATCTGATTGTCTTAAAGGTACGAAGATGCTTAGAGATAATAATAATCTTATGTATAAATCTGCTGCTAGATTGTTTGAAATGTGTGGAGAGAAGTTGCCGTTTGATTTAAAAATTCACCAAACTAGTAATATACCAATTACTAGAGGATTGGGAAGTAGTTCGGCATGTATAGTTGCCGGCTTGATGGGAGCTAATAGATTATTAGGAGTACCTTTAAATGATAAGGATATTTTGAAATTAGCTACTGAACTTGAAGGACACCCTGATAATGTAGCACCAGCTATCTTTGGAGGAATGGTTGATTCTGTATATAATGATGGTGAAGTTTATTATGTTAAACATAATATCAGTTCAAAACTAAAATTTATTGCTATTGTACCAAACTTTAAGATGTCTACTAATCAATCACGGTTAAGTTTGCCTAGTGTTGTTTCTCATGAAGATGCTGTTTTTAATGTGGCTAGATCCACATTGTTTGTTTCTTCTATCATTACTGGAAAATTTGAAAATTTGAGTATTGCAGTTAACGACAGGCTGCATCAGCCTTATAGGTTAAAATTAATTGATAGATCAAATGAAATTTTTGATATTGCTTACAGGTTTGGAGCATATGCAGTTTATTTAAGTGGTTCTGGTCCAACAATTATTGCGATTTGTGATAAGAACAATAAGTCATTCTTTAAGAAGATCAGGAATGAATTAAATAGAATGAATTGTAATAAGTGGAGGGTTTTAGATCTTAATGTAGATAATGAGGGGGCTAGTGTGGAGGTTATATAATTATTTTTGTGTAAATAATAATTTTGGAGGAAAAGCTGTATGAGCTTAATTGTTCAGAAATTTGGTGGAACTTCTGTTGCAAATACAGAACGTTTAAAGAATGTTGCAAGAATTGTTACGGATACCAAGAAAAAAGGAAATCAAGTAGTAGTTGTTGTATCTGCTCAAGGAGACACAACAGATGAATTCGAAATGAAAGCTAAGGAACTTAATGAAAATCCCTCTAGTAGAGAAATGGATGTTTTATTATCTAGTGGTGAGCAAATTTCTATGGCTTTGTTGGCTATGGCAATTGAAAAATTGGGCTTTCCGGTTATTTCATTGACTGGTTGGCAGGCAGGTTTTAAAACAAAATCAGATCATTGTAATGCCAGAATAAAAAAGATTGATACTTCAAGACTTGAACATGAATTAAATTCAAATAAGATAGTCATTGTTGCTGGATTTCAAGGAATAGATAAGTATGATGATATAACAACACTTGGTAGAGGAGGATCTGATACTAGTGCTGTTGCGATAGCCGCCGCTTTAAATGCCGATTTGTGTCAGATATATACTGATGTTGATGGGGTATATACGGCAGACCCAAGATTGGTAAAAAATGCTGTTAAATTAGAAGAAATTAGCTTTGATGAAATGCTAGAACTAGCAACCTTGGGTGCACAAGTTTTACATAATAGATCAGTGGAAATGGCAAAGAAATATAATGTTAATTTGGAAGTTTTATCTAGTCTCACAAACACTTCAGGAACAAAAGTAAAGGAGAAAGTTACTATGGAAAAATTGCTTATCAGAGGAGTTACAAAAGATGATGACACTTCTAGGATTGCGTTATTAAATGTGCCAGATAGGCCTGGATTTGCATATCAAATATTTGCCCTTATGAGTAAATATAATATAAATGTTGATATAATAGTTCAATCTATTGGACGTAGTGATATGAAAGATATAAGTTTTACTGTTCCAATGAAAGATATGGAATTAGCACAAAAAATTCTTACTGAGCGTAAGGACTCTATTGGAATAGGAGATGTTATAGCAACTGATTCAGTTTCTAAAGTGTCTATAGTTGGTGCGGGAATGCAAACTAATCCGGGTGTTGCAGCTAAAATGTTTGAGGCTTTATATAGTGTAGGAATAAATATAAATATGATATCGACTAGTGAAATAAAAATATCTGTTTTAGTAGATAAAAAAGATAGTGTACGCGCAGTAAATGTGATTCATGAAGCTTTTTTTGAATAGACAGAAGTTTTTAATAATACTGATAAATTTTTATATTGTTTTGGGCATATGTTGTATTTAAAATTTTCTGGTAAGTTGTTTTTTATAAATTGGTTTATCAGAAAATTCTGGAGGTTTTTTAATAATGCAGGAAATTTACAAAAAATATTGTGAGGAATTTTTTGATGAGAGGGGAGCATTAAAAGATATAAATATTAAAGTCCCAGATAATTTTAATTTTGGATATGATGTTTTAGACAAAATCGCTCAAGAATCTCCATCTGACTTGGCTCTTTTGTGGTGTGATGTGCATGGTAATGAACGAAAAATTACTTTCGAAGAAATGAGCAAACTATCAAATAGGGCTGCTAATCTTTTTATGGCTAATGGAATCAAGCGTGGAGATTTTGTTATGCTAATATTGAAACGTAACTATGAGTATTGGTATGTTATTAACGCACTTCATAAAATAGGTGCCATTGCTGTACCGGGTACATATATGTTAACTCGTGATGATTTAGAATATAGAGTAAAGTCGGCTAAAATAAAGTCAATTGTTTTTACGCCCCAAGGAGATATTCCTGACAAAATTTTAGATGTTCATAAATTGTGTCCAGAACTATGTAATTTGTTTTCTGTTCGTCAAGACATAGAAGGATGTTTGAACATATCCAAAGAATTGGAAAATTATTCTGATGAATTGGATAGAATACCAACAAGTGTTAATGACCCAATGCTCGCATATTTTACTTCTGGGACAACAGGTCATCCTAAACTTGTTGAGCATTGCTATTCATATCCTTTGGGACATATAATTACCGCTAAATATTGGCAGAATGTGAAACCAAATGGCTTGCATTTGACAGTGTCTGATACTGGATGGGGAAAGGCTGCATGGGGTAAATTATATGGTCAATGGTTAGTTGGAGCAACTGTGTTGGTTTATGATTTTGATAAGTTTGTTGCAAATGATTTATTGAATGTTATTGAAAAATATAAGGTAAATACTTTTTGTGCCCCTCCAACTATATACAGGTTTTTTATGAAGGAAGGCCTTGGAAATCATGATATTTCTTGTTTGGAGCATGTAACCACAGCTGGTGAAGCTTTAAATTATGAGATTATTAAGCAATTTAAAGAAAAAACTGGTCTTCAAATAATGGAAGGTTTTGGACAAACTGAAACTACGGCTATACTTATAAATCAAATTGGAGCCGAACATAGCGGTTCTTTAGGTAGACCTTCTCCTATGTATGATGTTGTTTTAGTGGATGAATATGGTAATGATGTTGGTGTTGATAAAGTGGGAGAGATATGTGTTAAACTTTATCCTGAAAAACACCAGGTGGGAATTTTTAAACAATATTATGATAATGAAGAATTAAATGATTTTGTAAGACGAGGAGGACTATATCATACTGGAGATACTGCTATTCGTGATAAAGATGGCTATTTTTGGTATGTTGGTCGCATAGATGATGTTATAAAGTCTAGTGGATATAGAATTGGTCCGTTTGAAATTGAAAGTGTTCTTATGGAACATCCTGCTGTTTTGGAATGTGGAGTAATTGGGGTTCCGGATGAAGTTAGAGGACAATTGGTAAAGGCAAATGTGGTTTTGACAAGTGCATATAAGCCATCTTCGGAATTAGCGAAAGAACTGCAAAACTTCGTAAAAAGTAAAACCGCACCATATAAATACCCTAGAGTAATTGAATTTATGGATAGATTGCCTAAAACAATATCAGGAAAAATAAGAAGGAATATTTTAAGGGAAACGCATAAAAATTAAATAGTAAATTTTTATAAAAAAACAAGAGTGCTATACGATAAAGACACTCTTGTTTTTGCATTTTTGAAATAGTAAAAGTTATATAAGAATTACTAAATAGTGTTGTTTTTGTTGTTAAAACGTTCTTTGGCAGTAGCGAGCATTAATTTTATTCTGTTTTCTTGATTCACTTTTGTTGCCCCAGGATCATAATCTACGCATACTATATTGGCCATTGGATTTTTATTTGTTATTTGTCTCACCATACCTTTTCCTACTATGTGGTTTGGTAAGCAACCAAATGGTTGTGCGCATACAATATTTTCAGCACCATCTTTAATTAATTCAATCATTTCAGCAGTTAGTAGCCAGCCTTCTCCCATTTTAGCACCATAACCTATATATGATTTAACATTTTTTTTAATTGTTTCAAATGAGCTAGGAGGAGAAAATTTATTTGATTTTTTTATTGAGTCGATAAATATATTTTGTATGCCTTCCAGATATTTTTTGAATTTATAGCAGATTAACCTTTTTAATTTACTGCCACCATATATGTCTATATCTACAATTCGATTATCTACTTTAAATATTATAAAGTCCATTATGCCGGGAATAACTACTTCTACATTTTCATTATGTAAAAAATCACTTAAGTTGTTATTGGCTAAAGGTGAGTATTTTACATATATTTCTCCAACAATTCCAACTTTAACTTTAGGTGTTTTATTTATTTGTATATTTGCGTAGTCGCTTACAATATTGTTGAAATTTTGAGTCATGACTTTTTTACCAAACTCATTTGAACTTTTATATTGACATGCTAATTTTTCAACCCAATGTTTAGTTGTTTGTTCTGTAGTTCCTTTAATTACTTCATACGGTTTGGTTTGATTTTCTAATAGCATTAACATATCACCGTATATTAGAGCTGAAACTAGCTGTTTAATTAGCGATAAACTCATTTTGAATCCTGGATTTTTTTCAAGACCGGCTAAATTTACAGATACAACTGGAACGTGTGGATATCCGGCTTTTTTAAGGGCTTTTCTAAGTAAATGAATGTAGTTAGATGCCCTACATCCGCCACCTGTTTGAGTAATAAAAAGAGCGGTTTTATTTGGATCATATTTTCCACTTTTTAGTGCGTCAATAAATTGACCAACGACTAAAAGACACGGATAACATGTATCGTTATGGATATTTTGTAGTCCCATTTTTACAATATTTGTATTGTTAGATTTCAATAAGTCGCAATCGTAGCCTCTTTGTTGGAGAATATTTTTTATTAATTCGAAGTGTATTGGAAGCATATTCGGTATGAGTAATTTGTATGTTTTTTTCATTTGTTTGGTAAATATAACGCGTCCCGATTTATCATAGTTTATACCCATAAATTAAAAACTCCTCTTATTTATAGTGATTATTGCGTTCTTCAATGGCTGCTAATAAACTTCGAATTCGTATTTTTGTCGCTCCCAGATTATTTATTTCATCAATTTTAATTTGAGTATATAGTTTATTATTAGATTCCAAAATGTCTCTGATTTCATCTGTTGTTATAGCATCAACACCGCAACCAAAAGACACTAGTTGAATTAAATTCATGTTTTCGTGTTTTGTTACTTCTTTTGCAGCAGTGTATAATCTTGCATGATATGTCCATTGATTTAAAACGTTTGTTTTTACTCTATAATCAGATTGATATGCTATAGCGTCTGAAGTTAAAACAACAGTTTCATAGCTTGAAAGAAGTCGATCTATTCCATGATTGATTTCAGGATCTATATGATATGGTCTACAGGCTAAAACAATTATTTTTTTGTTGTTCTGATTTGCATAATCAATAGCTTCAGATGCATAATTCTTTAGATCTTGTTTATAGTTTTTATATGCTACATATGCTTTATATGTTGCACTTTTGATTTCTTTTTTTTCTACACTAAAATATTTAGAAAATATTTTAAATGCAAATTTTTCAAAGTATTTTGGTTTATCGATGCCTACATAATCCATTATAAATTTTTGATTGTTTTTAAATATGATGTTGGATTTTATTATTTCTGGATAATATGCAACAACAGGACAATTGTAGTTATTGTCTCCGGAATGTTCATCGAAGTTATATGTCATGCATGGATAAAATATAAAATCAACATTTTCATTTATTAATGAATTAATATGGCCATGAACTAGTTTGGCAGGATAGCAAACAGTGTCTGAAGGAATTGTGTGTTGACCACTTACATATAATTCTCTGCTTGACCTTGGAGAAATAATGACTTCAAAATCCAAAGACTCAAAAAAAGCAACCCAAAATGGTAAATTTTCAAACATATTTAAAACCATAGGAATACCTATTTTGCCACGTTTACCTTTATGATTTGGAAGATCGATTAATTTGTTGTATGTATATTCAACCACATTGTACTTAACTGACTCGGCTATATTATTGTATTTATTGCACTTGTTACCCGATATAAAAATATTTTTGTTGCCAAATTTGTTTATAGTTAATCTACAATTATTTGGACAATTTTTACATGTTGTAGATGTTACAGAGTGTGAGAATTTTTTTAAATCTTCCGGAGTTATGATCGAAGAAGTTTGTGAAACGTTATTTTTTGCATATAAAGCACAACCATATGCTCCCATTAATCCCGAAATAGGTGTTCTAATAACATTAATACCTATTTCTTTTTCAAAGGCTCTCAAAACGGCGTCATTTAAAAACGTTCCACCTTGAACAACTATATTTGTTCCTAAATCGTTTGGACTTTGTGCTCTGATGACTTTATATATAGCATTTTTAACTATGGATATTGAAAGACCTGCAGATATATCTTCAATAGTTGCTCCTTCTTTTTGAGCTTGTTTAACGGATGAATTCATAAACACTGTGCAACGTGATCCTAAATCAACAGGTGATTTAGCAAAAAGGCCTTTTTTTGCAAATTCAGGGGCAGTATATCCAAGTGCTGTTGCAAAAGTTTCTAAAAAGGAGCCGCAACCTGAGGAACACGCTTCATTTAACATTATTGAATCTATAGCTCCCATTTTTAGTTTGAAACATTTAATATCTTGCCCACCAATATCTATTATAAAATCGACATTTGGAAGGAAATGTCTTGCTGAAGTAAAATGAGCAATTGTTTCAACAATTCCGTGATCTAGTGAAAAAGCAGTTTTTATCAAACTTTCTCCATATCCAGTAACAGCACTTCCTGCTATTTTAACTTTGCCGTTACAAGACAGTATTTTATCATATATTTCTTTTAAAGACTCTATTACAATGCCAAGAACTTCTCCTCCGTTTGAAAGATATTTTGAATAAAGTATTTCATTATTTTCTGATATGAGAACAATTTTTATAGTTGTTGAGCCAGCATCTATTCCTAAATATGCATTTCCGGTATATTGGGATATGTCTTTAAAATTAATAGCAATTTTGTTTTGTCTTGATAAAAATTCTTCATATTCATCTTCGTTATCAAATAAAGGTGGTAAAGTTGCTTTATTGTTAGAATTTTTTTCTTTTTTCAGTGAATTAATGATCGAAGATAAACCTATAGGGGTAGTTGCTTCTGTGGCATATTCTGCTGCCCCTAAAGCAACGAAATATTGGCTGTTTTCAGGGAAAATAGCATTATCTTTAGATAAATTAAGAGAGTCTATAAATCTTTCACGCAATCCTGAGAAAAAAGTTAAAGGCCCTCCTAAAAACATAACTTTGCCTTTTATTTCTCTACCCTGAGCTAATCCACCTATAGATTGATTAACGACAGCTTGAAAAATACTAGCTGTTAAATCATTTTTTTGAGCACCTTGATTTATTAATGGCTGAATATCCGATTTTGCAAATACGCCGCATCTAGAAGCAATTGTATATAGTTTATTATAGTTTAGAGAGAGCTCATCAAATTCTTTTAAATCAATTCCAAGCAAAACAGCCATTTGATCTATAAATGCACCTGTTCCACCAGCACAAGATCCGTTCATTCTTACTTCTGGTGCTCCAGATAAAAAAAGAATTTTGGCATCTTCTCCACCGAGTTCAATAATAACATCAATTTCAGGATAATGTTTTCTGGCTGCAATTTTCGTTGCATAAACTTCCTGCACAAATTTTATATTAGCATCTTGAGATAGTCCTAACCCGGATGATCCTGTTACAGAAATGTAAGCCGGAGCGTTTTTTAATATGTTTTTATTAATATATGACAAGAGTTCTATTGCTTTTTCTTTTATCATAGCTTTGTGTCGTTCATAAGATTTAAAAACTATGTTCTGTTCTTTAAAGACCACGCATTTTATCGTGGTTGAGCCAACATCTAATCCAATTTTAAAATTTGTGTCTCTCAACAAAATCAATACTCCTTATAAATTAAAAAAATCAAACATTTGATACCAATTATACATTAAATATGCGTATAAATCAAGAAATTTTGCATTTTTAGTCAAAAATACTTCTAATAAATAGAAAATAAAAAAATTTAATATAAAATTGTATTTAAATTGCTTATTAACAATGTATATTCTCAATTTTAATATATTAGTATTTTTTATTTATATATTGACTTTTAAACGTTTTGTGTGATAAAATGCTGTCAGATTTTAATTATAAATGTTTAATTTAAGAGGAGGGAGATTTGTTTGTCTAAGATTCAAATAAAAACAATAGTATTGTGTGCTTTTTGCTGTGCTTTAACTTGTATTTTATCTATGATTTCAATTCCAATCCAACCTATACCAATTACTATGGCAACAGTTGCTGTATATATTTCAGGAGTTATTATGGGTCCTAAATATGGTGCAATAAGTCAATTAGTTTATTTGATTTTGGTTTTAGTTGGTTTACCATTTACTTCTAAGTTGGTTGGAGGAGTGGCTGTTTTTGTAGGTCCAACAGCAGGATTTTTGATAGGGTATGTTCCGATGGCGTCGGTTATTGGTTTAGTATACTGTTACTTTAAAAATAAGTTTGATAAAAATTCTACTAAAATATTTGGATTAGTATTGGCTATGATTTTAGGTACATTTGTGTGCTATTTATGTGGATTATTATGGTATATGATTTATAGTTCAGTTGATATATATAGTGCATTTGTGGTATGTGTTCTTCCTTTCTTGATTGGTGATGCTATAAAGATAGCGTTTGTAGCAGTTTTTGCACCTAAACTTGAAAAAATTCTTAAACTTGGTTAAAATATGAATGCTGTTATATAAATTTTATATGTTGGTGGTTTGTTTATGAGTCAAAGTTTTCATTTTCCTACTTTGGAATATTTGAAATTTGGTAATATTTTTTCGAGTAGTTTGGATAATTTTAATTTTAAAATATTTCCTGATATTGATGATTGTAAAATTAAAGTTATAATTTGGCAGGGGCAGAATTGTTTAGATGCTAGTGAGGCATTGTTTGATAAAATTTTTAGATTATCAGATGATGGATTAAATGAAATGATAAGTTGGATTAAAGATAATTATAAGAATCTTAAATGTTAGCTTTGTTTAAATTTTTTTATTTAGCTCTCGAGTGAGAGCTTTTTTTGTTTTTAAAATGTAGGTATGTATTTTGAAATATTTGACATATTATAGTTATAGAATATTTTAAAATAATAGAGGGTGTTATTTAATTTGAATAAATTTATACGATCAATTATTATTTCTATAATTATTGTGGTTACCGGAATTATGGGGGTGGTTAGCTACTATTCTTACATTATTCAGGATACTTATATGATTTATAGTGATCAAAAAATAAAGTCAAGTTGGCTGGGAGTGGATTTTTCAGAGATAAAAAGTGATATGATAATTAGTGCTGATGAAAAATGCAATAAAGAATATAAAGTTTCTTTATTTGGAATTATACCTATTAAAAAGATTCAAGTTAGAGAATTGAATAAAATAAAAGTAACGCCATGTGGAACACCGTTTGGAGTGAAACTTTTGACAGATGGTGTTATGGTTATAGATATTAAAGATGTATCCTGTAATGAAGGAAATAGATTTCCAGCTAAGGAGGCTGGATTAAAAGTTGGAGATGTCATAACATCTGTTGACGGCAATAAGGTAAGTAGTAATAATGAACTAAAAGAATTAGTTTCAACGAGTGAAGGTAGATTATTGAGACTAAAATATAAGCGGAATTTTGAAGAATATGAAACCAAATTAAAGCCTGCATATTCTTTGAAAGAAGAAAAATGGTTGGCTGGACTTTGGGTTAGAGATAGTTCGGCAGGAATAGGCACAATAACTTTTTGCACTGAAAATGGAATCTTTGGAGGACTAGGACATCCAATATGTGATGTTGATACTGGAAATATTCTTCCGCTTGGGCGTGGCGAAATTGTTAGTGCATATATAAATGATGTTAAACATGGCACATCTGGTTTGCCTGGAGAATTATGTGGAATATTTTCCAATAGTGAGGCGATAGGGAATGTAAAAATTAACGATGAGTGTGGGTTGTTTGGTAGATTGATTAAGCCTATTGATATACATGAACCTGTTTTAATAGGTCTTAAACAGGAAGCGAAAATAGGAAAAGCAAGTATATATAGTACCATATTTGGTGATGTTCCTCAAAGTTATGATATTGAAATTGAATCAATAGATTTTAAACAGAACAATAGAAATTTCGTGATTAGAATTACAGATCAAAAACTTTTGAAAAAAACTGGTGGAATTGTTCAAGGAATGAGCGGGAGTCCTATAATACAAAATGGAAAATTAATTGGGGCAGTAACTCATGTTTTTGTTAATGATCCAACAAGAGGATATGGTGTTTTTGCTGAAACTATGATTGAAAAATCAAATAAACTTTTAAATTTTAATTGATAACAAAATTATAGTAATAATTTTAGATTTTATTACGTATCGTTATTTAGGAGGATAATTAAATTGAAAAAGTTATTACTATGTTTTATTTGTTTTTTGTTTATTTTGTTTTTAACTGGATGTGAATCTTCTAGTAAAATGAATAATGACTATTTTGAAAAAAAGCAGGATTTTAGTATGCTAGCTAACTGTAAACAAAATGAAATGGAGTATACTTTGAGTATTAAAAAAGTGGGAAATCAGACTCGATTTGCATATGTTTCTCCAGAAAATATAAAAGACTTATGTTTTGTTTTTGATTCGGAAAAACAGAAAGTTTCATATATGGGATTGGACATAAATGAGGAAAACGGACAATTGTTAAAAGCTGTTTTGCCGGAAATACTTTCAAAAGCAATAGAAGACAGTTTGGCTAAACCTGGAGAAAACATTGAAGGAGTAACTGAATATGGGAATTATACTGCGATTATTGATAGAGAGAGTGGTTTGCTAAAAACATTAGCATTACCTAATTATAATTTTAAATGCTCGTTTGTATCAGAATAAATATTTGTTTGTTATTTAATATCAAGAAAAAATCACATCTTACAATTAACTTGTAGGATGTGATTTTTATCATTTGAAAATAGGAACCTAAATTCCTATTTTTTCATAAACTGATTTTAGAGTCTTTTGTGCTATTGAAGATGCTTTTTTAGCACCTTGATCACAAATTTCTTGTAAATATTTTTTGTCTTTAGATAGCTGGTTATACTTATCTTGAATTGGTTTTAATGTTTCAGCTACTAATTCACCAACAGCTAGTTTGAATTCACCATAACCCTTATCTCTAAATTTTTCTTCAACTTCACTCATTTCTAGATTTGCAAGAACGGAATATATTGTGAGCAAATTTGAAATTCCGGGTTTTTCATCACTGTAGTATATTTTTGATTCAGAGTCGGTTACAGCTTTTTTGAATTTATTTATTATAACATCTGGAGGATCTAAAACAGATATAAATCCATTTAGATTTTTATCCGATTTTGACATTTTAGAAGTAGGATTTGCTAAACTCATAACTCTTCCGCCAGATTGTGGAATATAAGGATTAGGTAAATTAAAAGTCTCTCCATATAAATTATTAAATCTATTTGCAATATCTCTTGTTAATTCAAGATGTTGTTTTTGGTCTGCACCAATTGGAACAAAATCAGATTGATATATTAAAATATCAGCAGCCATTAAAACAGGATACCCAAATAAACCTGCATTAACATTGTCTGCGTTTTTTGCACTTTTGTCTTTGAATTGCGTCATGCGGGTTAACTCACCAAATTGAGTATAGCACTGCAAAACCCAGGAAAGCTCGGTATGTTCTGGCACATGACTCTGTATAAATAATATACTTTTTTCAATATCTATTCCACAAGCTAGAAGAAGCGCAACACAATCTAAAGTTAGTTTCTTTAATTTTTGTGGGTCGTTTCTAACAGTTAGTGAGTGTAGATTTGCAATGAAATACAAACAATTATAATCATTCTGTACCTTACGCCAGTTTTTTATAGCTCCAATGTAGTTGCCAAGTGTAAATATACCTGTTGGTTGAACTCCACTTAGCATAGTTTGCTTTTTTGGATCGCTAAAAATTGATTCCATACATTTTCACACCCTTTAATGAATTGAATTTATTTATGTAATAGCACATATATGCTAAACATACTTAGAAAAAAATATATCACTTAAATATATCAAATAAGATTGCGTTTGTAAATATATTTATGGTATTTATGGTAAATTTTGTCTGTTTAATATAAATTACATTGTTTTAATTTATATTATTTTAATTTTTTGACAAAAATTTTTCTACACTTGCAATTTTAACACACAAGCAAAAAACGTCCATAGCTGTGCTAAGTTCATCTATATTTGGGAATGTAGGAGCAAGTCGAATATTACTGTTATTAGGATCTAATTTATATGGATATGTTGCTCCTATATTTGTCAATATAACACCTGCTTGCTTGCAAAGTTCATATATTCTTTTGCCACAGCCTTTAAGTGAGTCAAAAGATATAAAATATCCACCCTTTGGATTAGTCCATTTTCCAATATGCAGCGGAGCAATTTGTTCGTTTAATTTGTCGATTACCATATCAAATTTTGGTTTTAAAATTTTTGCATGAGCTGCCATATGATTTTCTAATTTTTCAGTAGTGTTAAAGAAAATGCAGTGTCTAAGCTGGTTGATTTTGTCATATCCTATAGTTTGTTTTGACATAATTTTTTTAATATCTTCTATGTTGGATTCAGATGCAGCTAATGCAGAAATTCCAGCACCTGGAAAAGTAATCTTGGAAGTTGAACAAAACTCAATAACCATGTTTTCGCTGTTGAATTTTTTACACTCATCAAATATATTTAATAGTGAATCATGGTCTTTGGAAAGATGGTGTATGACATATGCATTATCCCACAAAATTCTGAAATCGGGTGCAGCAGGATTTAGTGATGCAAATTGCTTAACAACATCATCAGTATATGTTATGCCACCAGGATTTGAATATTTAGGAACACACCAAATACCCTTAATATAGGGATCGGACTCTACTAAGTTTTTAACTTGGCTCATATCTGGACCGTTTTCAGTCATTTCTATATTGATCATTTCAATATCAAATAGTTCACATATTGCAAAATGACGGTCATAGCCAGGAGAAGGACACAAAAATTTAACTTTATCTAATTTATTCCACGGAGTATTACCTAAAAGACCGAATTGCATTGCCATGTCAACGTAATTGTACATTAAGTTTAAACTGGAATTACCACCAACGATTATCATGTCATCAGAAACATCTAGAATTGAAGAAAAAAATTTTTTAGCCTCAGGAATTCCTGTTAATTCTCCGTAATTTCTAGTGTCAATACCGCTGTCAGTTTTAGCCAATTGTGAGTAATTTATTTTATCAATCATATCAGATGAAAGTTCTAATTGATCTGGGCATGGCTTTCCTCTGGACATATTTAAGTTTAATTTCATATCTTGAAATTTAGTGTATTCTCTATTTAATTTTGATAATTCTGTTTCAAGTTCTGCTTTTGTCATTTTTTCATATAAACACATTGTATACTACATTCTCCTTTTTAAAATTATATGGTGTCATTATGAAATACGAGTAACATTTAACATATATAGATTATATTATATATGTAATTTTATGATTTTGCAACTTTTGAAAATGAATATTTCAAAAATGTTTGTTTTATGTGATATATACATTAGAAATCAACGATTATGGACATATGTTTTATTGGTGTGATTATTTGACAAAAAAGGTGAAAAATAGTATAATTATACAGATTTGTTAATAAAAGATTTCTCATATTTACTGGATGAGATGAAAGGAAATTGTTAGTTCATGGATAATAAAAAAAAGAACATTCACTATAAAAGTTCGCAAGGGCAAACTTCTAAAAAATTTAATGATATATATATGCAAGCGAGTAAAGAACATAAGACCAATAATATGAAAAATATTAGACGTGTTAAGCGTAAGAAGCGAAAATTGCTAAGAGTTGTTTGCATAATATCTGTGATTATAGCTTTGCTAATTGGGGGAGCCGTTTCAGCATTTTTGTATTATTTTGGTGATTTAAAAACTGACACTGACTTTACAAAAGTGCCCCAAGATTTAGGATTAACATCGGCGGACAGAATAAATAATGATGTGGTTAATATAGCTTTATTTGGAATAGATAAAAGAGCAAATGAAAAGGTTGGTAGATCTGACACAGTTATGGTGCTATCTTTGGACGGCGTTCATAAAAAAATTAAGCTTACGTCGATTTTGAGAGATAGTAGAGTTAATATAGATGGTCACGGTAAAGATAAATTATGTCATGCTTATGCTTATGATGGGCCTGAATTGGCGGTTAAAACGTTGAATAAGAACTTTAATCTAGATATAATGAATTATGTTACTGTTGATTTTTCGCAAATGGTTAATGTTATAAATGCTGTTGGTGGTGTAGATATTGAGTTAACTAATGCGGAAGCTAAAGCAGCGAATGGATTAATTGCAAGTACCAAAGAATTGGATTCTGGAGGCATTCCTTATTTTAAAGGAAAAACTAAAGTGATGCATCTTGATGGCGCTCAAGCAGTTGCGTATGCTAGAATACGTAAGATTGATAGTGAAACTAAGCGTGCTGAGAGGCAACAAAAGGTTATGCATGCTTTACTTGAAAAAGTTCAGGGTATGAGTGTTTTAGAATATCCCAATTTTATTAAGCAGGTTTTGCCTTTGGTTCAGACATCTTTGAACTATAATGATATTTTAGGATTTATTCCATTTATGGCATCTGGTAAGCCAACTATGGAAACATACAAAGTGCCAGATGCAAATGATCCTAAGGTTAAGGGCGGAATGATTGACGGCGTATGGTATTGGAGTTATAACATATCTGATTACGCTAAAAAGTTGCATAATTTTATTTACAATAGTTAATTTTTGAATAAATACTCTCTTGTTTTGATAAACTAAATCATGATAGGAGGGTGTTTTTATGTATAGAAGTAAAAATCGAAAAAATTTAAATAATGGTGAAAAAAACAATGTAAAAAATCATAATGATATCAACATGTTTCAGGATATAACAAATGATAAAATGAGACAAATTGTAGATATGGGGGCTATAACGACAAATGGTAAACACGCTATATATTGTATTAGTATAATTGGACAGGTTGAAGGACATTATGCTCTTTCAAATGATACGAAAACCACTAAATATGAGCAAATAATACCAGCTTTGGTAGCTATAGAACAATCTAGAGAGATAGAGGGTGTTTTATTGGTTTTAAACACGGTTGGAGGGGATATTGAAGCAGGTTTGGCAATAGCTGAACTTATTTCTGGGATAAGTAAGCCAACTGTTTCTATTGTTTTGGGTGGAGGACATTCTATTGGGGTTCCTCTTGCAGTTTCTGCTAAACATTCATTTATAGTTCCCTCAGCCAGTATGACAATACATCCTGTTAGAAGTTCTGGCACAATTTTAGGTGTGTCTCAATCGTTTTTATATTTTCAAAAAATGCAGAACAGAATAGTAAAATTCGTGGTTGAAAATTCTAACATAAAAGAAGATTTGTTTTTGAAATTAATGATGAACACTGATGAACTTGCTACAGACATTGGAAGTATTGTTGATGGAAGTGAGGCTGTAAAAGTTGGTTTGATAGACAGTGTTGGTAGCATATCAGATGCTATAAAGGTTTTATATAGCATGATTGAATATAAAAAACAATGAATATGTTGTTTTGTATTCATTGAAATTAATACTTTTAATAAAATGTTAATTTGTGTTTGCAACTAACCGTAAATTATTGTATAATTACTCCTAGATATCGGAAATTATTCTTAAAATTTTTAATTTGTGGGAGATAAGATGGCTAGGAAGAAAAATAGTTCTTTAGTTTCAAAGACAAATTCTAGAAGTAGAAAAGCTAAAAAGATCGATAGAACTAAGAAAAAGGAACTAAATCAATTAAATATAATATTATTGTTTGCTAGTGGTTTGTTTTTGTTTTTTTTGGTGTTTATAGAAGGGCAAAATTTGTGGAAAGTGATGCACGATATTATTTTGGGATCATTTGGGATTTTAGCCTATTTTGTTGGTATATTAGTTATGGTTACTGCGATTTTATTCTCATTTAAATCGTTTAATGAATCATTTAGAGGTAAATTGTGGCAATTTATTACATTATTTATATTAATTTGTACTCAAGTTCAAGTGTGTTTTCATCCTAGCTATAATAATATGTCTTTAATAGATTGTATAGTAAGCATATGGAATGATGGTGTTTTAAGCAGTGGTGGAGGAATTGTTGGAGGAATTGTTGGACTTCCATTAGAATATGCTGTTGGAAAAAGTGCAGCAATTGTGGTTAATTGGATATTAATATTTGTATTTTCTCTAATACTTACTGGCTCAACGTTAATTGGTTTCTTTAAAACAGTGTATACTCCAGTTAAAAAGATAGAAAAAAGTGTGCAAAATATAAAGAAAAATAATAAATTTAATATAGATATTCCTATTGAAAATTCGTCAAATTCTTCGCATAAATCAAAAAAATTTAGTGTTCCTAGTTTAGGCGGTCATAAAAAAACAAAAAGATCAAAAGAACCCTTAGATATTGATACTGTTCAAAATGATACAGATCGTTCTGCTAAAAATATTGACGCTCAATTGGATAATTTGGTTGAAAGAGCTTCTATGGAAAATAAGGATAAGAATATTGTTAATTGTGATAGTTCAAGAGAATATTCAAGTTCTGGAGACTATGTTTTTCCTTCTCTTAATTTTTTGAAAAACTCGAAATCAACTAATAATGTGGATGTTTCTGGGGAATTAAGAGCAAATGCAGATTGTTTGGTTGATACCTTAAAGAGTTTTGGCGTCGAGACTAGAATTATTGATATATGTAGGGGACCTTCTGTTACTAGGTATGAATTGCAACCTTCTGCTGGAGTTAAAATTAGTAAAATAACTAATCTTGCTGATGATATATCTTTAAATTTAGCAGCAGGTGGAGTAAGAATCGAAGCTCCTATACCCAATAAGGCAGCTGTTGGAATAGAAGTTCCAAATAAAACGAAAGATATGGTTTCTTTAAGAGAAATTGTTTCTAGTGAAGAGTTTTCTAGTTCAAAAAGTTTTTTGTCTTTTGCTTTGGGAAAAGATATTGCTGGTAATGTAAAAATTGCTGATATTGCAAAAATGCCACATATTTTAATTGCTGGTGCCACTGGCTCAGGAAAGTCTGTTTGTATTAATTCAATTATTGTTTCATTATTGTATAAGAGTTCTCCAGAACATGTCAGGTTATTGATGATAGATCCTAAAGTAGTTGAATTGGGAGTATATAATGGAATACCTCATTTGTTAGTTCCTGTAGTTACTGATCCTAAAAAGGCTGCAGGGGCTTTAGGATGGGCTGTTACTGAAATGTTAAACAGATATAAAATATTTGCCGAAACGGGTGTTAGAGATTTAAAAAGTTACAATAGATTAGTAAAATCAGGTAAAGTTAATTCGGAAGGGCAACCATATTCAAATATGCCTCAAATAGTTATTATAATAGACGAGCTTGCTGATCTTATGATGGTGGCTTCTAGAGAAGTTGAGGATTCTATTTGTAGATTGGCACAGATGGCACGTGCTGCAGGTATGCATCTGGTTATTGCAACTCAAAGACCATCGGTTGACGTAATTACTGGTGTTATAAAAGCTAATATTCCTAGCAGGATTGCTTTTACCGTTTCTTCTCAAGTTGATTCTAGAACAATAATAGATTCTGCAGGAGCAGAAAAATTACTTGGTAAAGGAGACATGCTATATTGTCCGATGGATCAACAAAAACCTGTTAGAGTTCAAGGGTGCTTTGTTAGTGATGAAGAAGTTGAAAGTGTTGTTGACTTTATAAAATCTAATGAGCAAGTGGAATATAGTGAAGAAATTATAGAAGAAATTGATAAACAGTCTTTAGCAGCCGACTGTAAAAATCAATCTGGAAATGGAGGAGGATTTGAAGATCAAGACCCTATGATACCTGCAGCTATTGAAGTGGTTGTAGAGAGTGAGCAAGCATCAACTTCTTTTTTACAGCGTAGATTGAAACTTGGGTATGCACGTGCTGCTAGAATTATGGATGAACTTGAATCACGTGGGATAGTTGGACCGCAGTGTGGAAGTAAGTCAAGACAAATTTTGATATCTAAGCAGCAATTTTTGGAGATGCAGCTTGGTAGCGATGAATAACATATATTTTTGTGGGGGAATTTGAGGTTGGCGAAAAAACGTTTTAAGTTTAGATATGCAATAATTATTTTGTTGTTGTCTGTTGGAATATCTTTAGGGTGGCATTATTTTAATGGCAATTTAGGTAGTGAATTTAACAACAGTATAAATTTATCATTGAACAATGGTGTATCAGTTCATTATATTGATGTTGGACAGGGTGATTGTGAATTGATATTAGATCATGGAAAAACTGTATTAATTGATGCAGGAGAAGTGGATAGAGGTAGTGTTGTTGTTAAATATTTAAAATCTCTTGGTATAAAAAAGATAGATTTATTTATTGGAACGCATCCTCATACGGATCACATTGGCGGATTTTTAACTGTTGCAAAAAGTTTTGATGTCGATCGTATAATAATTCCTGAAATTCCTGAAAATATGATTCCAACAACATCCACTTATCGAAATTTTTTGCAGTTAATAAGGGATAAAAGCATACCTGTTGATAGGGGAGAAATGAACAAGTCTTACAAAATTGGCGAAGGGATTATAAATATTTTGGGGCCAATTGGAAAAGACTATGCTGAGCTTAATGATTGGTCTGTTGGGGCAAGGTATACATATAGGGATAGATCCTTTTTATTTTGTGGCGATATGGAAAAAGAAGCGGAGAAAGATTTGTTAAATAGTAATCAACTAATCAAATCTGATGTTTTTAAATTAAGTCATCACGGTAGTAAAACTTCTAATACAAAAAAATTATTAGACGCTGTTGGTGCTAAAATTTTTATTATAGAAGTTGGAAAAGACAATATGTATAAGCATCCAAGTGGTGAGGTTATGAAAAGATTAAAGGATGCTAAAATATATAGGACAGATTGTGATGGAACAATTGTAATTTCAACTGATGGTAAAGATTTTGATATAAAATCTCAAAAAAGAAAGGAAGTAGAACATGTACATTTCAGTTGACAGATTTGAAGGGAATTTTGCTATTTGTGAACGTGAAGATTTTAAAATAATAAAAATATTAAAAAATAAACTTCCTCCAAATGTACGTGAGGGTGATGTTTTGAATATAGATTATAATGCATGTGTTGTTGATGGTGGTGAAACTTTAAGAAAAAAAAGAGAGATTTATCAAATGCAAGAAGATTTGTTTAGTAAATGATTTATGAGGCACCAAGAGGAGGCTTTTGAGTGAATGATAAATATATTATTAGCTGAAAATAATCAGAAATTAAGAATGTTAATGCATAGTTGTTTAAAGAAGGAAGGTTATAATATAACTGAAGTGTCTGACGTAAAAGAGTTAAAAAATAGCTTATATGTAAATTCATATCATTTATTGATATTAGACATAGATATGATGGATATGAGTATAAATGAAATAGTTTTGTATACTCGCTTGAAGCGTAATATATCGATGATTTTACTTGCTACGAAAGGTAATGATTATAGAAAAATAGAAATGTATAAAAAATATATACCTGAATATATAACTAAGCCATTTTCTATGAAGTTTTTGTTGTGTAGAATTAATGAGGTTTTAAATAAAATTGGAAAGATAAATAAAAATGAAATTGAAATTGGAAAAATTCGTGTTATATGTAAGGAACATAGTGTATATATTGATGATAACAAATGCAAATTGACATTAAAAGAGTATGATTTGATTTGTTGTTTGATTGAAAATCAGGGGAAAATTTTAAGCAGAGATCAGATTTTAAAAATGGTTTGGGGAATAGATTACACAGGTAATGTCAGAACAGTTGATACGCATATTAAGCGATTAAGACAAAAAATATCATATGCTCAAAAATATATTAAAACTGTACGAAAATGTGGATATGTTTTGGAAATATAATTAAAACATAAAATGATTTATTTAAATTTTGTTTTTAACCTTGACATGTTGCGGTAAATTAGATATAATTACATAGTAAAATTTATTGAAGTGATGTGTTCGTTTTTTAGTATATTTAATTTTTAAGTATACTAATTTTTGTGTGTTTTTTAATACATAATTGTTTTTGTATATTATAATTATTATTGGAAACAATGCTTCAAAACATAATTTAATGTGTGTAGATTGGAGGGATAATTTTACATTTTGGTGTATTGTTGAAATTTTAATTAAATATATAATTTCGGAGGGGTAATTAAATGATAAAGCTTTTAATGACTATATGCAAGTTTAATTTTGGTAAATTCGAAGAGAGAGAATTTAGAAAATTTGTGCGTATGGGTACAATCTTTTTTATGTTGATTGGAATTTATTGGTCTATGAGACCACTTAAAGATTCTTTGTTTAATTCATTAGTTGGTGCAGTTTATCAGCCTTATGCTAAGACTGTTTCGCTTATTTGTATGATATTTTTTGTGGCTATTTATACTAAGATTTTGGACTTTGTTTCTAAGTCTAAGTTGTTGTCGTTGATGCCACCAGTTTATTTTGGTTCTGTGATGTTACTTTATTCAGTGTTTATTTGGGCTTTCCAGAGTGGAAGTATTCAGCCTAGCACTGTGACTGTTGTTCTTGGTTATTTTTGGTATTTCTTTGTTGAAAGTTTTGGTTCGATAATAATTGCTTTGTTTTGGTCGTTTGCAACGGATATTACTAAAGCTGAGTCAGCTAAACAAGGTTTTCCTTTAATATATACATTTGGTCAGTTAGGTGGAGTGCTTCTTCCTCTATTGCTTATTAAATTGCCTATAAGTATCGGAGTAAAATCAGATGCTATATCTATAGTTGTTTTGGCAGTTTTAACTGTAGTTGTTACACTTTTGGTAAGACATCTTTTAAGAAGTACGCCTAGTGATTTGTTAGAGTCAGTTGTTAAAGAAGAAACCGATGATAGTTCTAAAAAGAAAGAAAAAACAGGATTTACAGAAGGTTTAAAGTTGTTATTTACTCATAAATACTTACTTGGAATGTTTGCTGTTAACTTCTTTTTTGAGTTTATAGTTACTGTTTTTGACTTCAACTTTAAATTATCAGCTAGTCAGGTATATAGTGGAGTAGAACTTAGTGGATATTTAGCAACTTATAGTTCATGTGTAAACACAGTTTCTTTGATATTCTTGCTTTTGGGAATTAGTAATATTACTAAGAAGTTGGGTATAGGCATTGCATTATCATTAGTTCCTGTAATGTTTGGTTTAGCAATATTTGGATTCTTAACTATTAATAGTTTGACATTCTTATTCTGTTTGATGATTGCATCTAAAGCTATTAACTATGCTTTGAGTGGACCAGCACTTAAACAGTTATACATACCAACAAGTAAGGATGCAAAATCTAAAGCACAGGCTTGGGTTGAGACATTTGGCTCAAGATTTTCCAAAGAAGGTGGAGCTGGTGTGAACATGTTATACTCAGCTTTGGGAACAGCAACATATCGTTTGCTTACTAGTGGTTTAGGATTTGTGTTTGTTGTTGCATGGTTCCTTATCGCTCTATATCTTGGAAGAACATACAAGAAAGCTGTCGATACAAACACTATAGTATGTTAGTATATTTTGAAAGCTTGATTGGCGTTAGGTAAAATTTACCCTAAAAAGTTTTGGTGATTAATTACATTTATCGCTGAAACTTTTTATTTTTTATAATAAGATAAGAACTGAAGGATAGGTTAAACATATGAATAATGAAATAAGAAATAGTGTAAAAATAATATTGATAAATGATAGAAAAGAACTATTGCTTTTGTCTACTGATGATGAAAAAATAAAAAATTTAGATGGTAATTATAATGGAAGATTTTGGCAGTTAGTAGGAGGAAAAATAGAGAAAGGTGAAAAGATATTTCAAGCAGCTAAGCGTGAATTATTTGAAGAAACTGGTTTGAAAGAATGTGATGTTGAATTTTATCCCAATGTAGTTTGGGAGGGTATTTTGAAATTGAATATGCACGGAATAGAAACTACGATAAATCAAAAATTTATAGTTGCTAAGGCCATAAACAATAATATTAGTTTAAAAAATTTAATTAATGAAGAAAAGGAAAGTATAAAATCATTTAAATGGTTTTCCTTGAATGAAATAAAATATAGTTCAGATATTATATATCCTATAGATTTACCCGAATATTTACCTGATATTTTAAATGGCAAATTTTCTGAAAGGACTATAAGTTTAGATTTAAACAAGCAGCCTAACCAATTATAGCATAAAAGGAATTTATATATTAAATAATAAAATAGGAACATTTAACTCCTAAACTATATATAGGATTAAAATGTTCCTGTTTTATTATTTTTAGTTAATATTTAGACATTATGAAATATTTAAAGAAGTTAATGATTGGATTACATTTTTTTGCTAAATTTCAAGAAATAGCCAAGTTGTAAGACTATCGGAAGCATGCATAGTATGCCAAATACAATACAAGAGTTAGTGTCAATTATTTTTAACAGAAATGCAGAAACTATTACCATAGGGAAAATAGGAGTTAAAATGTCAAATGCTTTAGCCTTAGATAAAGTGGTTATACTTTTAAGTCTTTCATCGTTTTTAGCTAATTCTATGTTTTTTAAATGTTCTTTATCTTTGTTTGCAGCTATTATAGATAATATCCAAGTGATTACAAAAATACTTAAACTAGCAATATATAACATACTGTATAATTGAATGTTAAAAATTTGGGTAGTAATAGCTATTACAAACAGAATAAATGTTACAATCCATAAGAATTTTACTATTTTTACAAATTTAGTTTGTTTCACAATTAATCACCTTCATAAATAAAAATTTCTTCTATTGTTAAATTGAAAAAATTAGCAATCTTAAATGCCAAAATGATAGAAGGATTGTATTTCCCAGTTTCTAGAGAGCTTATAGTTTGTCTTGTAACTCCAAGAGTTTCAGCTAATTCCGATTGGCTAATTTTTTTTGATTTTCTAAGTATTTCAATATTATTATTCAAAATATCACCGACCAATCAATGTAAAGTTAACTTTACATTGATTATAATGCATTAAATTTAAAATGTCAAGAATATTTTATAATGGGAGAAGATAGTTTATAAAAAATTATGCTATTGCTTTTAATTTTTGGTATATATATCGAATTATTCTTAATTATAATTTTAAACTAACAAAATAGCTTAAACGAAAAAACCAACTCAATTTGAGTCGGTTTTTTTAGTCTAAAGAATATTAATAGTGGTGGAGGCGAGGGGAGTTGAACCCCTGTCCGAAAGTAATCACACATAATTTTCTACGAGTGTAGCTAATTGTTAAAAATTCCTCAGATAATATAGACAAAAAGCAAACCAATAAAATCGAGTATCTCATTAATTCACTGTTCAAAGAACTGAGATATTCTATGAACTGTCTACTGCTAAATCAATGAAGCTGAATTCAGTTCGCAGTAAAACTAGAATATCAGCTTTGGCAAAATTTTAATTAAGCTGCCAAAAGAGCTCTGTTGTTATTAACAAAGCTTATATTTGCATTATTTTTTGCATTTAAAATTTAAATATGCCTTTTATAGAGATGACATCTCCTCTACTCGCTTATTATGCACTTTTATCTCCGTCGAATCCCTTACGCCCCCTAAATATATTTTAACTTTTGTTTTAGTTCTCTTTCAATTTGTCGTTTGGCGTCTCTAGTAGCAATTGATGCTCTTTTATCATATAATTTTTTACCTTTACATAATCCTATCTCGATTTTAACTTTAGATTTTATAAAGTAAGCAGATAGGGGAATTATAGAATATCCTTGACGTTTAACATCACTATACAAATTTAAAATTTCTTTTTTGTGTAACAATAATCTTCTTTTACGTAAGGGATCTCTATTAAATATATTTCCATGCTCATATGGTTTTATGTGCATATTAAATAAATAAATTTGACCTTCTTCTATCATACAATAGGCATCTTTTAAGGTTAAATTTCCTTGTCTTATTGATTTAACTTCAGTTCCAAAAAGCTCAATGCCAGCTTCATAACATTTTTCAATGATATAATCGTGTTTGGCTTTTCTATTTAAAGAAATTATTTTTCTTGATGTGTTTCGCATAATAACAAAAACCAATTCCTTCTGTAATTATAACTTGTTTCGGTTTTCTATAGCCTTAGAAATAGTTATTTCATCCACATATTTAAGTTCACCACCAACAGGCATACCATAAGCGATACGTGAAACAACAATTTCCATTGGCTTTAATAATTTAGATATATACATAGCAGTAGCTTCACCCTCAATAGTTGGGCTAGTAGCTAATATAACTTCTTTAATTTTGCTACCGTTAATTCTTTTTAATAAATGTTTAATTGTCAAATTATCTGGACCAATACCGTCTAAAGGAGATATTAAACCATGCAAGACATGATATAATCCATTGAAGCTATTAGATTTTTCTAAAACTACTATATCTCTAGATTCTTCAACTACACAGATAATACTGTGGTCTCTGGATTGATCCGAACATATTTCACAGACATTTAAATCGGTTAAATTTTGACAAACAGAACATTTGTGTATGTTTTCATGAGCATCTAACAAAGTGTTTGTGAAAATTTCAATTTGTTCTTTATTCAATGTGAGCATGTGGAATGCAAGTCGCCAAGCAGATTTTCTGCCAATTCCTGGCAACGAAGCAAATTGTTCTGCCAATTTTTTTAGCGTAACTGATCCTTCACTCATGACCTAAAACAACCCAGGAATAGCAAAGCCTTTTGTTATTTTATCTATCTCTTCATCAGTATATTCATCAACTTGATTTAAAGCTTCGTTAACGGCACTAATTATTAAGTCTTGAAGCATTTCAATATCATCACCTGATACAACATCTGGTTTAATATTCAAAGAGTGTAAACTTTTATTACCCATAACAACTGCCTCAACAGCACCTCCGCCAGACTGTGCTGAAAAAGTCATTTTTTCAATTTCAGCTGTTCTTTCCTGCATTTTTGCTTGCATATTTTGCAATTTTTCTGTCATATCACTTTGTTTATTGTTGAAATTTTTAGGTAATCTAGATTTCATAATTATTCCTCCTAAATTTTTTTATTATTGAGATTACTCTTCATCAATCGGTATCCCAGCTTTTTCAGCTGATCGTAAAAAGTCTTTAAGCTTATTTTCACTATGTTTAACAGTTGTTGTCTTCTTTAAAAATATACGATAATCTTTTCCTGTTCTGGATTTTATAATGTCATTTATAAATGCTTTTTTTTCAAGTACTTTTTCTGCAACAATAGAATTTTTAGAATTTATATATAACTTGTCTTCAACAACAAAAGCTTGAGATCCAACCAAAAATCCAAACAACATACCATTCTTATCTTTATTACGTATATCATCTAAGATATCTTGCCAAGTGTTCAACGGTACAATATTGTTGCTTTGCTTAAATTCCTTGTTATCAGTTTCTTTATTATTTTTAGCTTTTGTATCACTGGAAACTAATAATTTTGAACCATTACTTACAGAATTTGACACATTATTATCATCACTCAAAACATTTTCATTGGATTCGGAAGATGCGTCACCTGAAAGACTCGAACAAAGTTTTAAAATACAAACTTCGAATAGCAACCGTTTATTTGATGAATTTTTAATATTTTCAGAGCAACCCTGAAGAACATCTAAAATTTTTATTATCTTAGATACATTCAAGTTTTTAGATATTCTTTGTTGAGACACATCTAAAAACTCATCAGAACTCAAAGATTGATATGAATTTGAATCTAAAACTAAGGACAGCATAACTTCGCGATAAAACTGAGTTAATTCAGAACAAAGATATTGAATATCAACTGAGTTGTGATACAATAAATCAATAATTTTAATAATTTCTGCAGCATTTCCGTCTAATATATACCTGTGCAGTTCTAATATATATGCTTTATCTATTAATCCTAATATATTGTTAACTGTTTCTAAAGTAATGTTATTAGTAATAGACGCACACTGATCTAAAACAGAAATGGCATCTCGCATTGATCCGTCTGAAAGCCTAGAAATCTTGTGTGCAGCTTCCTCAGATAATTCAAAGTTTTCCTTTGAAGAAATATGAATTAATCTATTTTGAATATCTTCATAGCTTACTCTTTTAAAGTCGAAGCGTTGACATCTAGAAAGTATGGTTATAGGAATTTTGTGAATTTCAGTGGTCGCTAGAATAAAGACTACATATTTAGGAGGTTCCTCCATAATTTTTAAGAGTGCATTGAAAGCACTCACAGACAGCATATGAGCTTCGTCTATTATATATACACGATAACGACAAGAACTGGGGACAAAACTAGCTTCATCTCTTAGTATTCTTACGTCATTTACACTATTATTACTAGCACCATCCATCTCAATAACATCTAAAATGCTACCGTCATCTAATCCTTTACAAACTGAACATTCACAACATGGTTCGCCATCTTTAGTGTTCAAGCAATTTATAGCTTTAGAAAATATTTTAGCGCAAGTTGTTTTTCCAGTTCCTCTAGATCCCGTAAAAAGATATGCATGAGCTATTTTTTCATTTTTTATTTCATTTTTCAGAGTAGATGTAATGTGCATTTGAGAAACAACATCATCAAACATTTTTGGTCGCCATTTTCTATAAAGAGCAACATACATGCAAAATGATACCTCCAAAACATTTGTTAATTTAGTGCCAAATACACGCTGTAAACAAGACTATTTTTATAATCTCACATGTGAACACTCAGGTAGTTCTATGACGCAACAAAGACATCTACTTAATGCTGCTCAGTTCCCTGCCTGACATGGTTCATAGAGCTTGTTCGCACAGAGCCTAAATGCTCACATGTCAAAATACAAAATTATAATCAACGTGAGGACATTATAGCATATATTATTTATATTTGCAAGTATTATGTTTGTTTTTATAATTTGTATTTTGATAATTAAACTATATGTTTTTAAATATGCTTTTTAAGAGATTCTTTTATAATTGATGGGTTTCCTTTTCCTTTTGTGGCTTTTATACACTGTCCAACTAAATATCCAAATGCGTTTGTTTTCCCATTTTTATAATCATTTATAGATTTTTCATTTTCTTTTAAAACTTTTAATACAATGTCTTCTAGCTCATCAGTGTTAGAAATTTGTTCTAATCCTAGATCAGTAATTAATTGATCAATTGATTTAGAATTGTTTGCCACGATTTGTTTAAATATTTTTTTGCCAGAAGAAGTTGAAATAGATCCACTTTGTATATATGATATTATTTTATTTAAATTTTCCGGAGTAATTATTTCTAAATGATTTTTAGATGTTTTATTAACTTGTTCGGATATTGTGGTTAAGATCCAGTTGGCAATTG
Organism: Oscillospiraceae bacterium; assembly: GCA_902798695.1. Lineage (GTDB taxonomy): Bacteria > Bacillota > Clostridia > Oscillospirales > Ruminococcaceae > RUG12519. Next base: position 303,318 of record CADBXK010000001.1, on the reverse strand, counting down.
ACTTTGTATCTAATTTCTTGTTTAATTCATATGTTTTTTCAAACAATGTAGCTCGTTGAATATTATTAGCTATTAATTTTGCGTCATTTTGAGGAAGATTAAAATCATTTATATATCTGATAGTTTTATGATTTGGCATTTCTGGAATGTCGTTGGATATTCTTTCTATGGTATCATTATCTACAAATATGTTTTTTAAATCAGGTTCAGGAAAATATCTGTAGTCTTGAGCATTCTCTTTAGAACGTATAGCAATTGTTTTGGATAACTTTTCATCCCATTTCCTGGTTTCTTGATTAATTGTACCGCCAGATTCTAATATGTCTATTTGTCTTTGATATTCAAATTCTATAGCTTTAATTGCACCGCTAAAAGTGTTTACATTTTTCATTTCGCATCTTGTGCCAAGATTTTTTTGTGATGTGGGTTTAACAGAAACATTAACATCACATCTAATTGAACCTTCTTGCATTTTTGCGTCAGATATATTTAAATATTTTAAATATGATTTTATAGTTTCTAAATATGCTTTTGCTTCTTCGACAGATCTTATATCTGGCTCAGAAACGATTTCTATTAGGGGAACCCCGCATCTATTGAAATCTATTAATGTGCCATCAAATTTATCAGTTTTGAGCAATTTTCCGGCATCTTCCTCTATATGTATTCTTGTTATGCCTATGCGTTTTGTTTTACCATCTTCTAGTAATATGTCTAAATAACCATCTTCACATAGAGGTATGTCTGATTGTGAAATTTGGTAAGCTTTAGGTAGGTCGGGATAAAAATAATTTTTTCTATCTTGTTTAGATATTTGATTGATTTTACAGTTTGTTGCTAAGCCCATCTTAACTGCATATTCCACAACTTTTTTATTTAGTGTTGGTAATGTTCCGGGCATGCCGGTGCAAATAGGACAGCACACTGAGTTTACTTCTAGACCAAATTCGTTTTTACACGAGCAATATATTTTAGAATTTGTAGATAGCTCGGCGTGTATTTCTAATCCTACTATTAAGTCATATTTGTTTAACATTTAGTATTTCCCTCCGATTTTAAATATTTGGTAATTTTATATCACCAATTAACAGTTCACAACATTTTGCTATTTTGAATAGTTTTTCTTCCTCAAAGTGATTGCATATTAGTTGAAGACCTATTGGAAGATCATTTTTATTAAGACAACAAGGTAAGCTTATTGCAGGAACACCTGATATGTTAGATGAAACTGTGTTCATATCATTAGAATGCATTTTTGTTGAATCATTTATTTCTGCACCTATGTAGAATGGGGGAGTTGGTACAGTTGGAGTTAAAATAACATCATATTCCTTAAATGTTTCTTGAAATTCGGAAATTATTTTGTTTTGTAATAATTTTGCACGTTTATAATATGTATCATAATATCCCGATGATAAAATATAAGTTCCTAACATTATTCTTGTTTTAACTTCAGTTCCAAATCCTTCAGTTCTAGTATTTTCATACATTTCAGTTAGTGTTGAATAATTTTCAGACCTATAGCCATAGTGCACACCATCATATCTAGCTAAATTAGATGAAGCTTCTGCAGAAGAGATTATGTAATAAGCACTTAGAGCATGGGGCGTACTTGGAAGGGATATTTTTGAGATTTTTGCCCCATTTTTTTCTAACATTTTTACTACATTTAAAACAGCATCTTTAACGTCATCATTTATTTGATCACTAAAATATTCTTTGGGTATGGCAATTTTCAGACCTTTAATCATTGATATATCTGAAAAATCAATATTCCAATTTAAAGGTTTTATTTTTTGGCTGGTAGCATCTAGAGGGTCTTGACCGCTAATTACTGAATATAATAAAGCAGCATCGTCGACAGATTTAGTTATTGGTCCAATTTGGTCTAATGAAGAGGCAAAAGCTATCAAACCATATCTCGATATTGCTCCATATGTTGGTTTTAGACCGACAACTCCACAGTAAGAAGCTGGTTGTCGTATAGATCCTCCTGTATCCGATCCTAAAGACATAATAGCTTCTCCCGCGGCAACAGCTGCTGAACTACCACCAGAACTACCACCAGGAACACAATTGATATTATATGGGTTTTTTGTTGTTTTAAAGTATGATGTTTCTGTTGAAGAACCCATGGCAAATTCATCCATGTTCAATTTTCCGGTCATTACGACGTTTGCATTTTTTAATTTTTTAATAACTGTTGCATCATATGGTGGAATAAAGTTGTGAAGCATTTTAGAAGAACAAGTGGTTAATATATTTTTAGTGCAAATATTGTCTTTAATTCCTATTGGAATGCCTGCCAAAGAAGATATTTGTTCACCTTTGGATATTTTTTCATCGACCAATTTTGCTGTTTTAACAGCATCTTCTTCACATAGTGTTACATATGATTGTATTTTTGACTCAACCGAATTAATTCGTGAAAAAATAGTATTAGTTAATTCTAACGCTGAAATTTCTTTTGATTTAATCATTTTAGATAGTTTTGCTGCGGACATTTCATAAAGATTCATATTAGTATTTCCTTTCTAGTCAATTTCTTTAGGGACAACAGCGCATCCTGCTTTTATTTGAGGTGCATTTTTTAAAATATCATCTCTAGTAAATTCTTGGCCTTTTGCGTTATCATTGCGTAGAGTCATTATATTATCAGGATTAAAAAAGCTGTCGTTTTTGTTAGGATTTGGGAGATCCTCTACACTTTTTAATATTTTGCTAATATCAATTTTTATTTTTTCAGCTAATTCGTCATCTATTTTGATTTTACATAGTTTTGCTAGGTGCATTATGTCCATATTCATAATTATCCTCCTTAAGGTGTATATTAAGTTTTTCTAACCATATCTATGGCTTCATTTTCATTTATTATTTTTATATTTAAACTTTTGGCTTTTTCTAGTTTTTGTCCTGCGTTTTCGCCAGCTATCAAATAGTTTGTTTTTGATGATATGCTAGAGGAAACTTTACCACCAGCATCTTCAATCAGTTGTTTCATTTCGTTTCGGGTTTTAGAAATTAGCTTTCCTGTTATCACAAAGGTAATGTTTTTCAAGGTATTGTCTTGCTCTTTTATATCATCTGATTGCATATTTAAACCTAGTTCTTTTAATTTGTGTATTAAATTTCTTGTTTCATTGACCGAAAAAAATTTTTCTATATTGGAAGCTAAAACTGGACCAATACCTTCAATTTTAACAAGACTTTCTGCATTTGAATCCATAAGTTCAAAAATGTTTTTATAGTTTTTGCATATAAGTTTTGCGATATTGGAACCAACGCCTCGAATACCCAATCCAAAAATTAATTGCCATAATGAATTGCTCTTAGAATTCTTAATTGACTTTATTAAATTTTTTGATGATTTGTCTGCGAACCTATCTAATTTTAAAATTTGTTCTTTAGTTAATATATATATATCAGAAATATCGTTTATTAAATTGGATTCTACCAGATATTTTATATTTGCTTCTCCCAGACCGATAATATTCATAGCTTCCCTTGAAGCAAAATGAATTAAGTGTTGCATTATTGTTGCTGGACAAGATGGGTTTTCACATCTGATTGCAGCTTCGTCTTTGTTTTTTATTACTTCACTTCCGCATATGGGACAATGTTTGGGTAATTTATAGGGAACACTGTTTTGTTCGTGTTTTACTGATTTTACAACTTCGGGAATAATTTCGCCCGCTTTTCTTACGACAATAGTGTCTCCAATTCTAATTTCTTTTTTATCTATAAAATCTTGATTGTGTAGGGAAGCTCTACTAACAGTTGTTCCGGCCAGCAGTATTGGATCGAACAAAGCTACTGGAGTTAAAACACCTGTTCTACCTACATTAATTTCTATTTCTTTTAATATAGTTTCTTTATGTTCTGGTGGATATTTGAAGGCAATAGCCCAACGTGGATTTTTTGCAGTTGAACCTAACTTTTCACGATCATCGAAAGAATTTACTTTTATAACCGCTCCATCTATATCAAATGGGTAGGTTGATTTTATTTTACCAATATCATTTATTTTATTTATGCAGTCATTTATGTTATAAAAAATGTTAGATTCTGGTATGACAAGAAATCCTAATTTTTTTAGTAGTTTTATTGAATCTGAATGAGTTGATATTTCCAAACCTTTGATTTGCTGAATATTAAAAACTATAGCTTGTAAGCCTCTTGATGCTACAATTGAGGATTTTTTTTGTCTTAAAGATCCTGCGGCTGCATTTCTAGGATTTTTAAAAGGTATTTCATTTGAATCTTTTTGCTTAGAAGTTAGCTCATTAAATTTATCTAATGGCATATATACTTCTGCTCTTACTTCTAAAAATGGTATGTTTTGGGTTAGTTTGTTTGGAATTGAGGATATCATTTTTAAATTTTCGGTGACATCTTCACCTACAAAACCATCACCACGTGTGGAGCCTCTAATAAAGTTACCATTTTCATATTCTAGAGAAACGGATAATCCATCTACTTTTGGTTCTACAACATATGAAACATTGTGTGTTTTTTCGCGAACACGGCTATCAAACTGCAATAGTTCATCAAAATCAAATGCATCTTGCAAACTACCCATTTGAATTTGGTGTTTTACTTTTTCGAAAGATGAAGAAGCAACACCTCCAACAGTTGATACAGGTGATGTTGAAAGTTTATATTCTGGATATTCCTTTTCCAGATCAGCTAGTCGTCTTAGTAGCATATCATATTCATAATCTGTTATTTCAGGATTATCTTCGTTGTAATATAGATTATTATGATATTGAATTTGTTTTATAAGACTATCAATTTCTTTCTTTACATATTTTTTTTTCACGTGTAACCTCCATAATTATCATATTGTAAAAATTACACTTCTATAAAGCATACTTAATTATTTTAACACATTTATATATTAAAAAAAACCATATATTTTGATTATATTATTAAATATAGTTGAGATTTTGATAATATAATGGTAGAATTAGTAGTGATAGGATTTTAATTTAAAGCATTTAGGGCAGGTGAAAATATGAAACTTCATGAATCAGGAGAAAATTATCTTGAGGTTATGTTGATTTTAAATAAAGAAAGAGGATATATTAGATCGGTAGACATAGCTAATAAGCTATCGTATTCTAAACCCAGTGTTTCTAGAGCAGTGTCGATATTAAAAAAAGCGGGACATATAGTTATGGATGAAGATGGCCTTATTACATTAACTGAATCTGGAAAATTAATTGCTGAGAAAATATATGAGAGACATTGCTTTTTAGTTAAGTGTTTTAAATTTTTGGGAGTATCCGATGAAACTGCTGAAGAAGATGCATGTAGAATAGAACATGTTATGAGTCAAGAAACATTTGAAAAGTTGAGAAAACATTTTGAGAATATTGCAGTTTTTAAATAAAAAATAAAAATTTTATAAAAAAATAAAAAAAGTATTGACAAATATGTGCCTAGTTGATATAATAATATCCGTTGTCAGGTGAGTGTTTGAGCCACTAGCTCAGTTGGCAGAGCATTTGACTTTTAATCAAAGGGTCCGGAGTTCGAATCTCCGGTGGCTCACCAAACTAGAAGAGTTTCGTTCTGAAACTCTTTTTTTGTTGGAATAAATTATTAAATATTTTTAGAGAATCAGGTGCTTTATATAGTCAAAATTATAATTAGTTTATTTTATAAATAAAAAACAGTCAACTATATAATCTAAGTTGACTGTTTTTTGAATGTATATTGTCTATTGAATAGAACATGGTTCAGGAACTTCTCTAATAATTTCTTCAGGACGTATATACTTTCTTATATTTCTTCTATAACGTGTGTTAAATCTGTCACGTTTTAATTTTCTTTTTCCGTGTTTATATCCTTTCAAGTATTTATCGATGCATTCGGATTTAAATTCATCAAGGTCCGCATCCAAACTTTCTATTTGATGATCCCAGCCATTGTAACCAGCTTTTTTACCTAGTTCTTTCATTTGCTTAGCCGTTTTATTTACATTATATAATGTTAATGATGACAACTTTTTCATGATATCTTGTTTTTGTAGCTGCTCATCGCTTGAATTTGAGATTGTCTCTAAATCTTGTTCTAAATTATCAATCAATGAATGTAATTTGTTGATTTCCTGGTGGTAGGTAGTTAAATCATCTAACTTAGTTGCGTTGAAATGTAGATCTTCTAGAGTTGAGTTTAACATTCCATTGATATTATCAAATTTTGTATTTAAACTATTTAACATATCAGAACTTAGTCTGTTTTTTACATTTTTTAAATGAAATAAACAGTAATCTAAGCGACATCTTAATTGACATAATCTAGCTTTAAATTGGCGCAACTCAGCTTTTTTGTGGAAATCTTTGATATTGTTTTTTCGACTTTCTATATCCGAATTAACTATGTTAAACAATTTTGCATTTATTTTATTGTTTTCAACATTAAAATTTAGTATATATTCTTCGTCTAAAGCATTATTTATTTCATCAATATCGGTATGAAACTCTAATAATTTGGTGTTGAAATCTTCTGATGAGCAAGCCAATAATTCTGCTTCACTTGAATTAAAATGGTTTTTTATCTTAGAAAAATTAGATTTAATTAAATTTAAATCGTTTGAATTGAAAGCATATTCATTTAAACGATTTTCAAATATCTGCAGTCGATTTTTGACTATATCTATGGCGGCATTGTTACAGTTTTGATTATTTGATGATTGATTATTGCATGATTTTGAAGGAACTGCGTAAGCAGGCACAACAATAGATGTTGACATGACTAATGCGCAAAATGATGATATAATTCTTAAACTTTTATTCATTTTATTAAACCTTTCTTTTTAAAGTATAATGGCATTGCAAATATATTTGCAATGCCATTATACTAAGGAATAAAAAATTTTTGTTAATAAAAAATTAATAAAAAGTAAATAATATGTTAACAAAATCATTTTTGCTCAATATATTAAAGAAAAACGTCCCTTTTAAGTGTTAATGTCTTGGTAATTTTTTTATTAAACTGTGTTTTCTATTGTCGGTTCCTGTAAACGATAGAGTGTTTAATGTGGAAAATATTCGAGAGACTATTCTTTCTCCATATTTTTTTTCTAGATCACGAGGGGATAGATTGGTGTTGATAATGGTGGGACGATGTAGTGGAATTCTACTATTAATTATGTCGAATATTGCCGATTTGCTAAATGCTGAATCGAACTCAGTTCCTAAGTCATCTAGTATAAATAAATCGGTTTCAACTATTAACTTTAAGTAGTCTATATCGTTATTTTGTTCACGATGAAAGTAACGATCTGACATGTTTCTTGTTATTTCCGATGCGGTTGAATAGATGACGGCAAATCCTTTTGATATTACTTCAGATGCAATAGCTAGTGATAAATGAGTCTTTCCGAGACCAGTTAATCCGCACATGACAAAGCCTTCTGAACTGTTTGGGAAATTATCTGCAAATTCTTTGCATATTTTAAATATGCTTGACATATGTTCGTATGGGGATGTTCCATATTTGGCATCGTATTCTTTAGAATAATAGTCCAAATTGAAATCTTTAAAGCTTGTAAGATAAAAATTTGAGCTTTTTTGCAAATCTTTTGTTAGTATCTTTTTAACTAATTTAATTAAACACGAACATTTTTTATTGTCAACAAATCCAAAATCTTCACATCTTGAGCAAACTGGTGGTGGAGACAAAAAATTTTGTGGCAAACCATTTTCTATTAGTAATTTATTTATTTGGTTTTGAACTTTGACATTTTCTTCGTGAATTCTTTTTATTATTTCAGATTGATTTGATGAGTTAGATAAAATAGATTTTGATAAGGCAATAGCAGTTTTACTAAGACTAGTAGATAATATTTTAATCTCAGGGCAAATAGATGATGCTATTTTTAAGTTATTGGTTCTATCAAGTTGTCTTTTTAATCTTCGATGTTCGAGTTCTTTGTATGCTTGTTTGTATATTTCTTTTTTACTCAACATATTTTAACTCTCCATAACATTTATTCTGGAATAAATAATCCACTTTTCGTAAGTAATTCATCTAAGTTATATGATGTGTTTTTAGATTCTGTTTTTGAAATTTTATTTTTAGCATTTTCAAATTTTTCCAAATCTTCTGGTGTTTTAATATTTTCTTTTTTCCAGTTGAATAATATTTTATTTATGTACTGAAATGATAGTTTTCCAATAGAATCAATACATTTATTGAAAGCTAGCCTTATCATATTTATTTTAAAATTATATTCTGAAAACCATTTATTTATTAGATTTTTTTCGTTTACAGATAATTTGCGATCATATATACCAAAACAGTGGCGAACTTGACTTTCAATGGTATATCTTTCTGTTAATAATTGAATTTCCTTTTCAGCTTGTTCATGAGTTGTTATATTATTGTCTGACATTTTTTCACATATTGACAGAACTTGTCTAGGTGGTTTGTTGTATCGGATACAAAAATCAATAACCATCAAAATAACATCTATTGGTAAATTATAAAATTCATATATGTATAAAAGAGTTCTTCTTTCCATTGGCTTTAATGGTCGCGAATATAATTGTTCGGATTGTTTAAAAAGCATGTTGACATATTTGTTTTCTTTTCTAGCTGTTTTTAATTCTTCAGAAGATATTTGAGCTGCTGATGGTTTTTTTATAGACGAAAGGGGTTGTTTTTTTTCAGAAATATTAATTATTTCTTTAGATTTCCAAAATCTAAATGCATCTTCTACTTGTGAAATAGTTAAATCTAGTTTGGTTGCAATTTCACACGGATTAGGATGGTTTTCTTCACTAAAAATTGTTAGTAAAACTTTTAAGGATTCGCCACTTACTTCATTAATATATTTATTGATTTCTGAAGGTAATGCTGTAAGTTTACTAATTTTTTTTGGATTTATTTCGTATTCCATTTAAATTCTCCTTAAGCTTAATAAGCTTAAATTTATTTGTTAAATTTTAAAATCATCTTTTTTAAAGTTGTTTGAATAGTTGCAAATTTTAGGAACTCTTTTTAACGGATCATATCTGAATTTTTTGCAATAATAAGATGAGTCAACTACTCCGTTTTTTACGCATAATATTGTATTTTTATCTAAACACTTTTTACCCATATGACAGTATCCGCAAGATGGTAAAATTTTTTTATTAAAAAGATTTTTCATTGATAACAGCCTTTCATTTTATGCGTTTAAAGCTTTTTCTCATTATATCAATTTTTTTATCACAGCACAATAGTGCAATAGATAAAATTATTAAGCTGAGTGAAGATATGGGATTTTGAGTGGATATGTTTGTGTTGGTTGATATGTTATTCGAAAAAACATCAATAGGTATTTTTATTTTGGAAAACAGATAACATGATATGTTTGTGCTGATGAAGCAATATAATATTCGCCACAAATAGAAATTGCCAAATGATATATTGGCTTTAGATGCTATAGATTTTAGTTGAAAGTGAACACAAAGGCCTCCAAAAGATGTAATAATCGATAGTATAAAAAACATGCTTAGTCCGTTCATTTGTTTACAATATATAACTCCATTTGTTATTTCAATCAAGCCGATAAAAAGTGAACTTAAATGTTTATTTGTTTTTATATTAAATATATTTAATTCCATTATAACACCAATAATGCCAGAAAAAAACAGTGTGAAACTACATATTATTATCATTGAGTGGACAGCACTTTTTACGGATAATATAAAAGCATTGATTTTTTGAGACTCTGTGACAACTAAACTTACTTTTTTGGGTTTTGCTCTAATCGAACAAAGAGTGCCTATTATGAAAAAAGTAATAATTTGTGATATAAAAAGTATTATACCTGGAATTATGTTGTTAAATATTGGTATTGATATTCCACCTATTAGAAATGCTGGTCCTGAATTAACGCAAAAATATAACATTCGTGTTGCTGTTTTTTTGTCAATTTTATTTTTTAAAACTAGCGTTGATATTAGATGAATACCAGCTGGATATCCACATATTAAACTAAAAAGCAGTGTTGGTCCTAATGAATAATCTAATTTAAATAATTTTCCACATATATAACTAAAAGGTTTTAATATTAAATTTAAACTGCCTGTTTTTTGACAAAAATCTGATATTACTAGAAATATAAACATTGATGGAATTAATATGTCCATACAAATATGTAGTCCGTTTTTTACATGAATGGAAATTACTTTAGAATATATCAGAATGATAAAAATGATTGCTAATGATATAATTCCTTCAATAAATTTTAGTTTTGATTTCATAATTAATATTCCTCCGATAAAATATGTATATGCTTTGTACTTTTGTAATATAAATTAATTTAAAAATAGCATTATCTCATTTAAGGAGGTAAAAAAGTGTCAGATATGATTAATAAAATTGGAAGAAGTGTTTCGAAGTTTTTAAATTTTTCACCAGATATTTTAACTAACGAGTTGAATTTTACTGTATATGGAGGGCATCAAGCGGTTATTGATGGATACAATAAAATCCTTGAGTATGATGATAATATATTGCGAGTATCTAATGGAAAAAATAGGTTACGAATAATGGGGAGCAATTTAGTAATATGTGAAATGTCGGAAGATGCTTTAATAGTAGAGGGGAATATATGTTCAACAGAGTTTGAAAATTGCAGGGGGTAAAATTTGTGATATCGTTGTTGAGATGGATGTTGGGGTGGTGTGAATTTTCCATCGAAGGAAATATAGGATCTTTTTTTTATGCAACGAAAAAAGAAATATGGAAAATAAGTAAGCGGGACGGTGTTTTAGTTGCAAGATGTTTAATTAAAGATTACGGATATATATCCGAAATTGCAAAACAAAAAAATTGTTTTTTAAATAAATTTCGAGAAAGTGGTTTTATATCTATATTGAAAAAGTATAGATTTAGATTGGGTGTAATATTAGGATTATGTGTGTTTATGTTGTTAATGGTTGTTTCAAATTTTTTTGTTTGGGAAGTTGAAGTTAGTGGGAACATTCAACTTTCTGATGAACAGATATTTAGAGTATGTGATAAATTTGGCTTGCATTCAGGTAATATAGTTTATAATATTGATGAAAGCCAAATTGAATTTGAATTAAAAAGAGAATTTCCTCAAATAGCGTGGATTTCTATAAATAGAGTTGCTTCTAAGTATTTTATAGAAGTAAGTGAAACTAATAAAAAACCGGATATTGTTGATCAGTCTACACCCTGTAATATAGTTGCGGGTTTTGATGGTGAAATTTTGTCTGTTGAACCATATGGAGGACTAACTTTAGTTAAAGCGGGCGATGTTGTTACGAAAAATCAACTTTTGGTTAGTGGGGTTCATGAAATTGAAAATAGTAGTGAGGTTATATATTCTCATGCAAATGCTAAAATAATCGCCAAAGTAGAAAGAAATAATGAAATTAAACGTGCCAAATGTATTACTAGGGCACAAAAAACAGGAGAAAAACAAGATAAAAAAACATTACTGTTATTTTGTTTTAAAATTCCAATAACTTTTGAAAAAATTGATGAGCATGCTGTGCAAATTGAGGAATATGTAGAACCAATTGAATTGTTTGGCATAAGATTGCCAATTTTTGTTCAAAATAATATATATGATGTATATGATGAGATAAAAATTGAAAATGATATGGAACAATTAAAACGAATGTTGATGAATGATCAAAAGAAATGGGAAATGAAGGAGCTAATGGGATATCGAATTATATGTCGTGATTATGTTTATGAAGAATCTGAAAATGACATGATTTTAAAATCTAAACTTGTGGTTGAACAACCAATAGGAGAAAAACATGTTATTGATATAAAATAATATTTAAAAAACTTTGGTTTATTTATATTTTGTGCTATAATATATTAAACAAATTTTTGTTTAAAAATATTTTTTCAATATTTTTAAATCGTGTTAATTTTTAGATAAGATGGAGGAATATGGATTGATATGTTAGAACAATCTATCAATACAGATGATTTGCAAGATATTGTTGATTTGTTTGGTAGTTTTGATGAAAACATCAAGTTGCTTCAAAGAGAATTTAATGTCAATATTATTAATAGAGGGGGGAATATAAAAATATTTGGAGAGGTTGATGATGTCTCAAACGTAAAAAAAATAATTGAGATTATGATATGCTCTTTAAAAAACAATGAAACTTTAGATGACAAGAAAATGAGATATATAATATCTCATGTGAAAAATGGAAAAATGAATGTTGTCAAAAATTCGTTTGGGGAATGTGTTTTTGTTACTAGCAAAGGAAGATCTATTATGACAAAGACATTTTCTCAGAAGAAGTATGTGAAGTCTATTCGTGAGAACACCATAACCTTTGGAATAGGTCCAGCGGGAACCGGAAAGACATATTTGGCGGTTGCGTTGGCTGCCAAAGCTTTTAGAGAAAATAAAGTTGACAGAATTATTTTGACTCGGCCAGCTATTGAGGCTGGAGAAAATTTAGGCTTTTTACCGGGAGATTTGCAAAGTAAAGTAGATCCATATCTTAGACCATTATATGATGCTTTGTTTGATATAATTGGAACGGATAGTTTTAATAAAAATGTAGATAGAGGTAATATAGAAATTGCTCCGTTGGCTTATATGAGGGGAAGAACGTTAGATAGTAGTTTTATAATTTTGGATGAAGCACAAAATACTACTTCTGAACAGATGAAAATGTTTTTAACTAGATTGGGTTTTGGGTCTAAGATTGTTGTTACTGGAGACATAACGCAGATTGATCTTCCTAAAAATAAAAGGTCTGGATTAGTTGAGGTAAACAAAGTTTTAAAAGGAATAGATGGAATACAATTTATTGAATTCAAAAAAGAAGATGTTGTTCGTCATAGATTAGTGCAAGATATTGTTAATGCATACGATAATTATAACGTGAGCTGTAACAATATTGCAGATAGAGATTTCGTGGGCGAAAATTGGAAAGGTGAGAATTAAACGTTGGGTAAACTTAGGGTTTTAATTAATAATAATCAAGATGTTTGTAAAGTTCCTACTGGTATAAGGCTTTTGATAAAGCGTTGTTGTAAAGCTGTTTTGCAAATGGAACAATTCAACGATGATGTTGAAGTTAGTGTATCTTTTATTGACAATAGTCAAATAAAAAAATTAAATGCAGAATATAGAAATAAGGATGTTGAAACAGATGTGTTGTCTTTTCAGATGTGCGAAGGAGACAAATATGAGAAAGATGCTGAAGGTGTGGTAATTTTAGGAGATATTGTAATTTCGTTTGAAAAAGCTGTTAAGCAAGCACATGATTATAATCATTCAATTTTTAGGGAATTAGCATACTTAACTGTGCATTCTATGTTACACTTATTGAATTATGAACATGAAAATGGAGGGCTTGAGGCTGTCCGTATGCGCGAAAAGGAGGAAACAATTTTGAATAAAATAGGGTTGACTCGTGATGCTACATATGTGATTTTTGACGATGAAAATTAGTTGGAGTGAATTTCGTAGCTTGAAAAAAAGCTTTTCTTATGCAATTAGAGGTGTAGTGTATTGCATAGGAAATGAACGAAATATGAGGATACACATTGCCGTAGCGGCAAACATATTATTATTTTCATTAATATACAAACTCGATAGAATGGAATATGGTTTGCTATTTATTGCTATTGGGCTTGTTTTGTTGTGTGAAATGATCAACACATCTATTGAAACTTTGGTGAATTTGGGATCTCCAGCATATCACAATTTAGCTAGAATAGCCAAAGATGTTGCGGCTGGAGCTGTGTTGCTTGTTGCCATTATTGCAATTGTAATAGGTGTGGTGTTATTTGGACAACCGGATCGATTATTTGTTGCTTTTTCAGAAATATGTAGTAGTCCTTGGCTTGTGGTTTTGTTTTTGATTTTTTTAGTTGGTGGATTTTTGTTTGTCTTTAAGGGGGTTAAGTTTAAACTTCCTAAAAAATCAACCAAAATTGATAAAGTTAAAATTTATACTCCAAAGAAAAAAAATAAATTTTAATATTTTTTAGTAAAGTGTGATTTATATGGATAAAAAAACAGCATTTGTTGCTATAGTTGGAAAACCTAATGTAGGGAAATCTTCTCTTATTAATAGTTTAGTCGGTGAAAAAATAGCTATTGTTTCTAATAGACCACAAACAACTAGAAACAGAATAGTTGGTGTTGTTACACACGGGCCGGAGCAGTATGTTTTTTTAGATACACCTGGTTTGTTTAAAGCTAAGGATATGCTTGGGCAGAATATGACAAAAATAGTAAAAGATAGTGTTAATGATGTGGATTTAATATTAATGGTTGTAGAGCCAACTACTAAAATATCTAAGGCAGAAGAAGATTTTATTGAGCGTTTTAAATTATTAAATATACCAGTGGTTTTAGTAATAAATAAAATAGATTTAGTTGCTGATAAAACAGATATAATGAAAGTTATTGAAGTATATAATAATGCATATGATTTTAATGCTATAGTTCCTATATCAGCTATGTTAAATGAAGGTATATCGGATTTAATGGCAGAGATAAAAAAATATCAAATTGAAAGTGAACATTTTTTTCCAGATGATATGATTACAGACAAATCGGAACGTTTTTTAGCATCTGAGATTTTAAGAGAAAAATTATTGTTGAATATTCGTGATGAAATTCCGCATGGAGTAGCAGTTTTTACAGAAAAAATGAAAGAACGAAAAAATTGCTTAGATATAGAGTGCTTAATATATTGTTATAGATTTAATCATAAGGGAATAATAATTGGAAAAAATGGAAGTATGCTTAAAAAAATTGCCACTCAAGCGAGATTAGATATGGAAAAATTTTTTAAGTGTAGGGTGAATTTAAAGTGTTGGGTTAAAGTTAAAGATAATTGGAAGAATCAGAGTAGTGTTTTAAAAATGTTAGGTTTATCTGCAAATGATTAGTTTTACTGATGATACTTTTTAGTTGTATAAAAAATTCATTTTCTACTAATAATAACTTGTAGAGGTGATGAATTATGGACGAGAAGGAACAGAAATGGCAGATTTTTGAAAAAACGGGGCTAGTGAAAGATTATTTGCAATATTGTAAAATTGAACAGGAGAATAAAAATGCATTTCAAGACAACGGGAATAGTGTTGAAACAGAGGAGTTGTCTCAATGAGCAAAAATATATGACCTTGTTAACGCCTGAAAAAGGTCTTTTAGACGCTAGAGTTCGTGTTTTTGGGCAGGTAAATAAAAGTGTTTTTAGAAATATTAATGTTTTAGGATATTATCATTTTAATATATTTGATGGTAGATATGGTTGTGTTGTAGATTCCGCTGAGGCAATAGAACAATTTTTTGATTTAAGATATGATCCAGAAAAGTTAGCACTTGCTCAATATTTTTGTGAACTTACATATTTACTCGTGCCATCTAAACAACGGGCATCTAGACATTTAAATTTGTTGTTGAATTCTTTATGGCTTTTGCAAAAAGGTTGTTATGAGAACAAATTTATAAAATGCGTTTTTGAATTGAGGTTATTATCACTTTCTGGATATATGCCAAATTTAGTGTGTTGTAAAGTTTGTTGTAATTATGAAAAAGAACAGATGTTTTATGTTCCGAGTCAAGGATTTTTAATTTGTAGTGATTGCTTAAGATTTAACCAATACGGTAGTGAAGTTAAACTTACTAAACCGGTTCTTCATGCTATGAGATATATAATATATAAGGACGATAAGGATATTTTTAAATTTAAACTTGAAGCAAGTCAATTAGATTTTCTTTCAAAATTAGTTGAAAAAAGCGTTATGATTTATGTTGAAAAAGAACTGGTAACGTTGAAAATATATCATCAATTTACTGGTGAATTTGGGTGATGAAATTGTATAATTTAAAAAAGTGTTGCAGAATGTTAGAGTTGGATAAAGTTTTAGAGATGCTGTTGGAATTTACAAGTTGTGATGGAACAAAAGATCTTGCTTTGAATTTGTTCCCTTCTTGTAAAGAACAGCATGTTAAGAAGCTTGTTAATGAGACGGATGAAGCGTTTATTATGACTTGTCGTTTTGGAGATCCTGAGATTTTTAATATAACTAATCCTAAAAGAGAATTAAAACGTGCTTCCTCTGGAATCTCAATGAATCAACGTGAACTTTTAAATATAGGTTTTATTTTTCGTCAAGCAAAAATTTTGAAAAAGTTTTATGAGAATGGGCAAGAAAGTTGTAAATATTTAAAGTTTTATTTTGAAAATTTACTGGAAAATATTGAGCTAGAAAAGTTAATATTTAAAAGTATTTTATCTGACGATAATGTTTCAGATGATGCTAGTGTTGAACTTAGAGGTATACGCATTTCAATAAGAAATCAACAACAAAAAATTAGAAATATTTTAGAAAATTTAACTAGAGGTTCTAAGCAAAAATATCTTCAAGATAGCATAATTACCATTAGAAATGGTAGATATGTTGTACCGGTTAAATCTGAACATAAAAGTAAAATTCCTGGATTTGTTCATGACGTTTCTGCTAGTGGGTCTACAATTTTTATTGAACCGAATACTGTGGTAAATGCTAACAATGATTTGCGATTTATGTTGGCTATGGAAGCTGAAGAAATAAGTAAAATTTTACAAAGACTTACTGATAAATGCTTAGAGTTTTTGGGTACTATTGAAGAAAATTATAAAAATATTTTAAGTTTAGATTTAATATTTGCTAAAGCCAGACTAGCTATTAAAATGGACGCAAGATTGCCTGAAATAGTTAATAATGGAGAAATATGCTTAAATAAAGCTAGACATCCTCTTATAAATAGTGAGAAAGTTGTTCCTATAAATATTGAGTTTGGTGAAAAATTTAAAGGATTAATTATTACAGGACCTAATACTGGTGGAAAAACTGTTGCACTGAAAACTGTTGGATTGTTGACATTAATGGTTATGTGTGGCCTTTTGATTCCTGTTGCTGAGAATAGTAAAATATCAGTTTTTGATAATATATTAGTTGATATTGGTGATGGACAAAGTATAGAAAGTTCGCTATCTACATTTTCTTCGCATATGTTAAATATAGTTTCTGTTTTAGAAATAGTGAATAGTAAGTCATTGGTCTTGATGGATGAGTTGGGATCTGGAACTGATCCAGAAGAAGGGGCATCATTAGCAGTAGCTATTATTGAAGAAATACTTAACAAAAATGCTTGCTTTGCCGCAACAACTCATTATACTGAACTTAAAATGTATGCTTTGGAACACGATAATGTAGAAAATGCTTGTTTTGAATTTGATATGGACACGCTTACTCCAACTTATAACCTTATGATAGGTGTGCCTGGGCAGTCGAATGCTTTTGAAATATCTGAAAAAATTGGTTTGAAGCATAGTTTAATTAATAGGGCTAAAGGATTGTTGTCAAATCAAAAAAATAATTTTACTAAAATTGCAAATAAACTTGAAACGTTGCGGAAAGAATATGAAAATAATTTGTGCGTGCAGCGAGATGAAATGAATAAAATTGAAAAGATAAAACTTAAATTGAAACAAGAACAAGAAAAGATCGATAATCAAATTCAAAATGATTTAGATAATGCTCAAAATAAAGCAAGGTATATTGTAGATAGTGTTAGGGTAGAATCAAATAGAATATTAGAAGAATTGAAAGAAATTAAAAAGAAAAAAGAAAAAGAAAATATAAATGATTTAATTTCAAGAACAAATTCAATTTTAAAAAATAATGTTGATAATTTGTATGAAAAGGCTAATCCGGTAATTAGTAGAAAAAATGAAAATTATAAGTTACCAAGAGAGTTGCAGATAGGTGATGATGTTTTAATTTATGATATAAATAAAAAAGGAAAGGTTTTATCTGAAGTAGACAAAAAAGGAAATGTTCTTGTTGGAATGGGGCAAATGAGCGTTAGAGTTTCGCTAGAAAATTTAAGACTTATTAAACAAGGAAATAATAAATCGAAACATTCAGGAGTTAAAAAATCAATTGTTAGCAAAGCTAAGAGAAATGTTAGCACAGAGATTGATTTACGTGGACAAAATGTTGAAGAGGCTATAATATGTTTAGATAGATTTATAGATCAATGTGTTTTGTCCAACATAGACAATATAACCATAATACACGGAAAAGGAACAGGCGTTTTACGGAAAGCTATTAATAGTCACTTAAAAAAGCATCCTAATGTTTGTGAAAAAAGATTGGGAGTTTTTGGAGAAGGAGAAGATGGGGTAACAATTGTTAGGCTGAAATAGTAAATTTATTCGTCTTTTGATTTGTCTTCGCAATTAGGATTGATATATTTATACATGTTTGATGTGTTTTCTCTGCCATTAGATATAATTTTAGTGTAATGATTAGGAACAGACCCTACAATTAAAGATTCTGCTAATACATATTCGCATTTGACCTGAATTTCGGTTGAATAACCAGGAATAAAGCCTGCTATGTTTGCAACGATTTTTAGTCGAATTTGATGTAACGTTTGATTGATTCCTGCTTCCTCTAAGCTACTTATTATTTCCGAACTAGCTTTACCTTTTGGAGTTACTCTTACAGAAACTATGGGACCTAATCCTGATAGCCACACTATACCGGAAAGTGACCCTGTGTGTAGATCTACTGTTTGTGAGTTGAATTGTTCAATTGCATGATCGACCTTTTTCATTATATTGGTATGCATATTTGTTATTTGTCTTGCATTAGTATGCACTGCTAATATATTTCCTTCTTCACCAGTTTGAATTGTTGCATAATCAGTGTAGTCATAATTTAATTCTTTGGTTGATTCTATTATTGCTTCGTTTATTTTTGTTGTTGCGAATTGATCAAGATGGTAGTTGCACATACTAATTATAGTTGGTCTGGTACGAAAATCCAGAAAAAAAGCTAATATTAAAAATAATATCCCTAATATTATAAATTTATGGGATAATTTTTTTTTCTTTTTTTTGTATGACGTCAAATAACCACCACCTCATACTAATGTTTATGCAAGAACATTAGCATTTGTGCGTTTTATTATCATATGTGCAAATATCTATAAGTTCGCAGTTGTGGCATTTTGGATTCCTAGCTGTGCAAACATCCCTTCCAAAATCAACAATCCTATGGCAAAAATCAGAACTTTCCTTTGGAGGAACTATTTGTAAAAGTTGATCTTCAATTTTTTTAGGAGATTTTTCGTTAACTAATCCTAACCGATTGGAAATTCTAATAAGGTGTGTATCTGTTACTATAGCAGGTTTTTTATATATGTCCCCTAATATTAGATTTGCTGTTTTCCTACCAACTCCAGATAGTGAAAGCAGATCCTTCATATTATCTGGAACTTTTCCACTAAATTGATTTATTAACTGTTGGCAAATTTTAACTATATCTTTTCCTTTTGTATTGCCCAGTCCACAAGGTCTAACTATATTTATAATATCATCTATATTTGCGTCAGCTAATTGTTGCATGGTTGGGTATTCTTTGAAAAGTTTTTTAGTGACAACATTTACTCTAGCATCTGTGCATTGTGCTGCTAGTCTGGTTGCAATTAGTAGTTTATACGGTTGGTCGTATTCTAAAGAACATGCTGCTTCAGGATATTTAAGTTTTAAATGCTTAATTATAATTTTTATTTTTTGTTTGTTTGTCATATACTTACTCCTACAATATGTTATTGATTTTTTTGCTTTAATTTTTGTTTGTTAAAATATAAAAGTTGAATATATTGATTGAATCTAGTACAATAATCTTAATGACACAATATTAAGATAGAGGGGTGTAAACTATGAATTACGATTTAATAATCATTGGGTCAGGAATTGCAGGACTAACATCTTCAATATATGCTGCTTGTTCTGGATTAAAAGTTTTATGTATTGAAAATCAGACATGCGGAGGACAAATAGTAAATACGTCTGATATAATAAATTATCCTGGTTTTAAAAATATTAGTGGGTTAGATTTTTCTCAAAAATTACAGTCTCAGGCTGTTGAATTGGGAGTTGATATAAAAACTGAACAGATATCTCAATTGAATTTAGAACAAAAAAATAAAATTATTGTTACAGACAATTGTGAATATAATGCAAAAGCAGTTATTATTGCTACGGGAACTCGTAGAAGAGAGTTAGGATGTAACGGAGAAGAATCGTTTAGAGGTAGAGGTGTTACTTATTGTGCAACATGTGATGGTAGATTCTTTCAAAATAAAGTAGTTGGAATAGTTGGTGGAGGAAACACGGCGGTAGACGATGCTATATACTTATCTAATATATGTAAGCATGTTTATGTTATACACAGAAGAGATGGATTTAGAGCTTCTGGGCGTAGTGTAGAACTCATGAAGCAGAGAGAAAATATAACATTAAAGCTAAATAGTGTTGTAGATAGCATAGAAGGTAATAATTTAATGGATAATGTAATTTTATCTGATACACATACAAATGAAAAGACAAGTTTAAAATTAAATGGACTTTTTGTTGCAATAGGATCTATACCTAACAGCAAGGATTTTTCTAAATGGGTTGATTTGGATGAACAAGGATATATTGTTGCGAGCGAAGATTGCACAACAAAAACCAGTGGTGTATTTGTGGCTGGGGATGTCAGAACTAAAAAAGTTCGTCAATTAGTTACAGCTGCTTCGGATGGATCAATTGCTGCCTTAGCAGCCGCAGAATATATTAATCACGAAAATTAATATTACACAACAATAAAACTATAATCAACTAGAGTATTTACCATGATGTTCTAGTTGATTATTTTTTATAAAATATTTATGTGTTATTTTAATGTTACTCGATGAAATACTTTCTTTCCTTTTTTTATTGTTAAACCATTTAAGAATTGGTTTTTATTTAGCATTGTTTTAGGTTCAGTTATTTTTTCTCCGTTAATTGATATACCGCCTTGAACTACTAACCGTCTAGCCTCTCCATTAGATTTGCATAAATTACACATAACTAGCATGTTAAGAATTCCTATATTATTATCTTCAAAATTATCATCACTGAGATTAGTTGTTGGCATATTTTCATCATCAATTTTGTTAGAAAATAAAGATTTAGCTGTTTGAAGTGATTCGTTTGCTGCTTTTTCTCCATGAACCATTTTTGTAAGTTCAAACGCTAACATTTCTTTAGCGTCATTTAATTTGGAACCTTCCCATTGTTCCATAGACTCAATTTCTTCAATAGGTATAAATGTCAACAATTTTAAGCATTTTATTACGTCGGCATCATCAACATTTCTCCAATATTGGAAAAATTCATATGGAGAGCATTTTTCGGGATCTAACCACAAAGCACCTTTTTGAGTTTTTCCCATTTTTTTACCATCTTTGGTTGTTAAAAGAGTTAACGTTAATCCGTATGCTTCCTCTTGTTCAACTCTTCGTATTAAATCAATTCCACCTAAAATATTACTCCACTGATCGTCTCCACCTAATTGAATTTTGCAATTAAAATCTTGATAGAGTTTTAAAAAGTCATAGCTTTGCATTATCATATAATTAAATTCTAAAAAAGAGAGTCCATTTTGCATTCTTGATTTAACACATTCGGCAGTTAGCATTTTATTTACTGAAAAATATCTGCCAACTTTGCGCAAAAATTCAATATAATTTAGATTTAAAAGCCAATTTCCATTTTGAACAACCATGGCTTTGTTATTTGAAAAATCTATAAATTTAGATATTTGATTTTTAAATCGTTCTGCGTTACTATTTATTTCATCTTTGCTTAGCATTTGACGCATATCTGTTCTGCCTGTTGGATCTCCAATCATGGTGGTTCCAGTTCCTAATAACGCTATTGGAATGTGGCCCGCTTGTTGAAGCCTTTTCATAACGATAAGCTGTAAAAAGTGACCAACATGTAAACTATCGGCTGTTGCATCAAATCCTATATAAAATTTGCATTGTTCATTTTCTAATATTTGTTTTATTTTTTCTTCATGTGTTGTTTGTGCGATCAAACCACGTCTTTTTAACTCTTCAAAAACTGTCATCAATCTGGCTCCTTTTTTGTTATACAAGTAGAATATTATTAATTTTTATCTTAAAATTTACTTGTATGTCACTGTACTTGATTTTAACATATACATTTTTTTTAGTCAAACTTATTTAGACATTTATTGATTCCTTCTATTTGTGTATTTGTGGTGGGAGGTCTAGATTTTTATAATTCAGTATAGTATAATTAACTCAGTATAGTATAATGAATAAGGTGTATATTTATTATTTTGTTGAGGAGGATTTATTTTGGCTCAACATTCACATGCAGGACACAGAAGCAGAATGAAAAATAGATTTTTAAAAACAGGTTTGGATAGTTTTGAGCCACATGAAGCATTAGAACTGTTGCTGTTTTATGCAATACCTAAGCGTGATACAAATAAAATAGCACATGATTTAATAGAAAATTTTGGTTCCATTGCTGGGGTTTTGAATGCTCCATATGAATTGTTAATTCAAGTTAATGGAATAGGCGAACATGCTGCCATTCTTTTAAAGCAATTACCGCAAATTTTTAGATTATATAGTGAAGATATGGCTAAACATGGTGAAACTATGGACACGCCGGACAAGTGGAAAGAATTTTTGAGGGCAAAATTTATCGGAAGAACGAACGAAGCATTATTTGTAGCTGGAATTGATGATTTTGCTAGGTTTGTTGCTTGTGAGCTGGTTTCCCAAGGGGGAAGAAAAACAGTGAGTATTTCATGTGATTCAATAATAAGATTTGCTATGAGATGGAATGTGGATAGACTTGTTTTAGCACACAATCACCCTAACGGTGTGGCAACGCCGTCTATTCAAGATAAAATAAAAACTCAAGAGATAGTTTCCGCACTGAAAGTTTTAAATATGACGTTAGTTGACCATTTTGTGTTTGGTAAAAATGGAGAGGCTATTTCTATGAGAGAATATGGCATATTAATATAGATTCATATTTTTTAAAAATAAAATTTTAAAATGAGTTAAAAAGGAGTTCTGTAGTGAGAATATTATTGTATACTGAAAATGAAAAATTAGTTGGAAAGTCTGGGTTAGGAAAGGCTATAAAACATCAAATAAGAGCATTAGATTTGGCGGGAATTGAGTATACATTAAACAAAAATGATGATTATGACATTTTACATATAAATACATATTTTCCTAAATCTTATTTTGTTGCAAAAAAAGCAAAGAAAAATGGAAAGAAAATTGTATACCATGCTCATTCTACTGAGGAAGACTATAGAAACGGTTTTATATTTAGCAAGATAACATCAAAAATATTTAAGTGGTGGATTGTGAAATGCTATTCTTTGGGAGATGTTATAGTAACTCCTACACCATATTCAAAGAGAATATTGAGCGGATATAAAGGATTAAAAGGTAAAAAGATAGTCGATATATCTAACGGGATCAATTTGGATTTTTTTAAAAAAGATGAAACGCTAAGAAAAAAATTTAGACAAAGATTTAAGTTTAAAAATGAAGATAAAATTGTGTTTGGAATAGGACTTTATATAGCTAGAAAGGGAATTTTGGACTTTGTTGAATTAGCAAAAAGATTGCCACAATATAAGTTTATTTGGTTTGGATATAGCCCTTTAATTTTTTCTGGTAGGCGAGTTAGAAAAGCTATAAAAACGCGACTTAGTAATTTGACTTTTGCAGGTTATGTTTCTCCAGATATAATAAAGGAAGCAATGAATGGAGCAGATTTATATTTGTTTCCAACATTAGAAGAAACGGAAGGCATTCCTATAATAGAAGCGTGTGCCTGTAAACAAAATGCTATTATTAGAGATATTCCTATATTTGATGAGTGGTTGATTGATGGTCAAAACGTTTATAAAGCTAAAGATGTGGACGAATTTGAATCTAAAATTAGATTATTTTTTTCTGGTAAGCTTAAGGATGTTACAGAGAATGGTTATGATGTGGCTAAACAACGTGATTTTAAAATTATAGGTGATAAATTAAAAAAAGTATACGAATCTTTATATTAGTGGAATAATATAATATATTTTTATTTGAAACTTATTAAGTTTAAAAAGGAATAAGTGATTGTTTTGGATAAGTTTGAATTAAAATCTAACTACAAACCTACTGGAGATCAGCCTCAGGCTATAGATTTATTGGTGAATAGTATATGTAGCGGGAACAGAGAACAAACTTTAATTGGCGTTACTGGTTCTGGAAAAACGTTTACTATGGCAAATGTTATTGCTAAGTTAAATAGACCAACACTTGTTTTAGCACATAATAAGACATTGGCCGCACAACTTTGTAGCGAATTTAGAGAGTTTTTTCCTAATAATGCGGTTGAATATTTTGTCTCATATTATGATTATTATCAGCCTGAATCATATGTTCCTTCAACGGATACGTATATTGAAAAGGACTCTTCTATAAATGATGAAATTGATAAACTTAGACATTCAGCAACATGTGCGCTTTCTGAAAGGAGAGATGTAATAATTGTCGCAAGTGTATCGTGCATATATAGTTTAGGTAGTCCTATCGATTATCGTAGCATGGTTATAAGTTTAAGGCAGAATATGCAAAAAAATAGAGATGATTTGTTAAATCAGTTGGTTAGTCTGCAATATGAGCGTAATGATGTTAATTTTAGTCGTAACAAATTTAGAGTTCATGGAGATGTTGTGGATATATTTCCTGCATATTCTTCAGATAGTGCGGTGAGAGTTGAATTTTTTGGCGATGAAATTGATAGGATTAGCATGATAAATGCAATAACCGGAAATGTTAAGGAAAGAATATCACACGTGGCTATTTTTCCGGCATCGCATTATATTGTGGGTAAAGATAGACTAAATGTTGCTATCGAAGATATTGAGTCTGAATTAAAGGATAGAATAAAATATTTTAATGATAATGAAATGTTGGTAGAAGCACAAAGAATAAGACAGCGAACTATGTATGATATTGAAATGCTTAGAGAAACGGGTTTTTGTAAAGGAATAGAAAATTATTCTAGAATTTTGTCAAGACGTAGAGCTGGTTCAGTTCCATATACTCTTTTAGATCATTTTCCTGATGATTTTTTAATGTTTATCGATGAAAGTCATGTTATGTTATCGCAAATTAGAGCGATGTATGCTGGAGATCATGCTAGAAAGAAGACTTTAGTTGATTTTGGATTTCGCCTGCCTTCTGCTTACGATAATAGGCCATTAAATTTTGATGAGTTTTATGACAAAATAAATCAAGTTGTTTATGTAAGTGCAACGCCAAGCGAATTTGAAAAAAATCATAGTAAAGCGATAATTGAACAGGTGATTAGGCCTACAGGACTTTTAGATCCAGAAATAGAGGTTAAACCGGTTTCTGGTCAAATTGAAGATCTTATTTCAGAAATACAAAACAGGGTAGAAAGAAAAGAAAGAATTTTAATTACAACTTTAACTAAAAAAATGGCTGAAGATTTGGCTGAGTTTTTTGAAAATGTAGATATAAAATGTAAATATATGCATTCAGATATAAACACTATGGAAAGAATGGAGATAATTCGAGATTTTAGATTGGGTGAATTTGATGTTCTGATAGGAATCAATTTGCTTCGTGAAGGATTAGATATACCTGAAGTTTCACTTGTAGCTATTTTAGATGCGGATAAAGAAGGATTTTTGAGATCAGAGACTTCTTTGATTCAAACAATAGGTAGGGCTGCTAGAAACGAAAATGGAAAAGTTATTTTATATGCCGATGAAGTTACGGGTTCTATGGAAAGAGCTATAACTGAAACGTTGAGACGTAGAACTATTCAGATGAATTATAATAAACAACATGGTATAGTGCCTAAAACTATTAAAAAAAGTGTTCGAGATGTTATTGAAATATCGCAAAAAGAAGAATTGAATGAAATTATAGACCACAAGAAGATAGACAAGAAAGAAATAAGAACTTTGATTGAAAAGCTTTCTAGCGAAATGAATGATGCTGCACAAATGTTAAATTTTGAATATGCAATTCAAATTAGGGATAAAATTGATGAGTTAAAAAAATTGATTGATAAAAAATAGGAGTCTAAAAAATGGCAAGAAATAAAATAATAATAAAAGGAGCAAAAGAAAACAATTTAAAAAATATAAATTTAGAGATACCTCGAGATAAAATGATTGTTTTTACTGGTGTTTCTGGTTCTGGAAAAAGTTCATTGGCTTTTGATACAATATTTGCTGATGGACAAAGAAGATATATGGAAAGTTTATCATCATATGCTCGTCAATTTTTAGGACAAATGGAAAAGCCCAACGTAGATGATATTGAGGGACTATCTCCAGCAATTTCTATTGACCAAAAGACTACTTCTAAAAATCCAAGATCTACCGTTGGAACAGTTACAGAAATATATGATTATTTAAGATTGCTATATGCTAGGATAGGAATACCTCACTGCCCGATTTGTGGTAAAGAAATTGTGCATCAAACAATAGATCAAATAGTTGATAAAATATTAGAGATGCCAGAGAAAACGAAAATTCAAGTTTTAGCACCAATTATTCGTGGAAAAAAAGGTAAGCATGTTAAAGAAATTGAAGATGCTAGACAAAATGGATTTATACGAGTAAGAATAGATGGAATTTTATATGATCTTTCGGAAGAAATTGATTTAGAAAAAAACAAAAAACATGATATAGATATTGTAGTTGATCGATTGATTGTAGGAAAAAATATACGGTCTAGATTGGCAGATAGCTTGGAAATTGTTTCAAAATTGTCTAAAGGACTTATTGTTATTAGTGTGCAAGATGGGGAAGATGTTTTGTTTTCTCAGGATTATGCATGTGTAGAACATGGTGTATCTGTGGAAGAACTTACTCCCAGAATGTTTTCGTTTAATAGTCCTTATGGAGCTTGCAAATCATGTATGGGAATTGGAAAATTTACCAAGATAGATCCAGAATTAATTGTGCCTAATGCAGAATTGTCAATCAAAGACGGGGCTATTACTGCTACTGGCTGGACATATGGCAAAAAAGACAGTATCGCAAACATGTATTATACTGCTTTGTCTGAAGAATATAATTTTTCATTGGAAACGCCTTACTGTGAGCTTCCCAAAAAGATTCAAAATATTTTGTTATATGGAACTAATGGGAAAAAGATAAAAATTTCAAGAAATACTAAATATGTTAATGGAACATATAATGTGACATTTGAAGGAATAATTAATAATTTAGAACGAAGATATAAGGAAAGTAATAGCGAATGGATTAAAAACGATATTTCTCAATATATGGATGAAGTTGTTTGCACTGAGTGTAATGGAGACAGATTAAATAAGATAATATTGAGTGTAACTGTTGGTGGAAAAAACATTAGCGAATTTACAAATATGAGTGTAAAAGATTCAATTAAATTTTTAAAGAATTTGAATTTAACAGATAGAGAAAAGTTTATATCCGATTTGTTAATAAAAGAAATAAAAAGCAGATTAGAATTTTTGCAATCGGTTGGTTTAGAATATCTAACATTGTCTCGAGCATCTGCAACTTTATCTGGCGGTGAAAGTCAGCGCATTAGATTAGCAACACAAATAGGGTCTTCTTTGATTGGTGTTCTTTATATATTGGATGAGCCTTCTATTGGATTACATCAAAAAGATAATGATAAATTAATAGACACTTTGAAAAAACTCAAAGATATTGGAAACACTCTTATAGTGGTAGAACATGATGAAGACACTATAAGATCTTCTGATTGGGTTGTTGATATAGGGCCAGGACCTGGTGTGCATGGTGGAGAAGTTGTTTTTAATGGACCAATTGAAGAAATGAGTAAGTGTGAAAAATCTATAACGGCTCAGTATTTATATGGAAAGAAATTTATAGAAATTCCTAGAGAAAGAAGAAAAGGAAATGGCAAATTTTTGGAATTTATTGGTTGTAGTGAAAATAATTTGAAAAATATTAACGTAAAAATTCCTTTAGGGACTTTTACATGCGTTACAGGAGTTTCGGGTTCTGGAAAGAGTTCTCTTGTAAATCGAATTATCCATAAGCATTTGTCGGCTAAATTGAATAGAGCTAGGGTTAAAGCGGGCAAGTTTAAAAAAGTTAAGGGAATTGAAAATCTGGATAAGGTTATTGATATAGATCAAAGTCCAATTGGAAGAACTCCTAGATCTAATCCTGGAACATATACATCAGTTTTTAATGACATTCGAGAACTATTTGCAAACACAAATGATGCTAAAATGTATGGTTATAGTGCGGGTAGATTTAGTTTTAATGTTAAAGGCGGTAGATGTGAGCAGTGTAAGGGTGATGGTATTGTAAAAATAGAGATGCATTTTTTGCCTGATGTTTTTGTTCCTTGTGAAGTTTGTAAAGGAAAAAGATACAATAGGGAAACTTTACGTGTGAAATATAAAGGGAAAAATATACATGATGTTTTGAATATGACAGTTGAGGAGGCTATATTGTTTTTTGAACACCATCCCAAAATAAAAAGAAAACTGCAAACTCTTTTTGATGTGGGATTGGGGTATATTAAATTAGGACAGTCCGCAACTACTTTGTCGGGTGGAGAGGCTCAAAGAGTTAAGCTTGCAACTGAATTATCAAAGAGATCAACAGGTAAAACTATTTACATTTTAGATGAACCTACAACTGGACTTCATACAGATGACGTCAAAAAATTAATTGGTGTATTACAAAAATTGGTTGATTTGGGAAATTCGGTGCTTTTAATTGAACATAACCTTGATGTAATAAAGGTAGCTGATTATGTAATAGACCTTGGACCTGATGGTGGAGATAAGGGTGGGAAAATTGTTGGAGTTGGAACTCCAGAACAAATTGCTAGTAATGAAAAATCATATACTGGGCAATATTTAAAAAGAATGATTTAGAATAATTGTTATAGAGTTGTTATTGATACGCCACTATAATAGTGTTTTAATATTTCTTCGTGATTTTTTCCTTGATTTGCTAATTCATTAGCGCCACATTGACTCATACCTACTCCATGACCCATGCCTTTACAATCAAATATAACATTGTTATTTTCAATTGATATATCAAAACTAGTGGAAGGAAGTTTTAAAATGGATCTCAATTTTGTTCCGGATAATTCTATGTTGAAAATTTTTATGTTTTGAACATAGCCTGATTGAGATTTTGATAATATTGTAATTTCATTTTGGTTTAGATTTGACATTGTTGCACTTGGAAATTCTTTTTTTATATTATTATATAATTCGTTTACACTGACAGTTACTGTTTTGTGGAAATTTTGTAAATTTGTTTCAAGAGAGCTGTCTGTTTCAATTAGGTACGGAATATTACCTCCCCAAACGTTATTGCTGTTTTCAGTTCTTCCTGCAGACATATGGTGAAAGACAGCCTTTATTGGCAGATTATTGTAGGTGATTATTTTGTTTGCAACACTATTAACGGCATCTTGGAAAGTGTTCTCATACTTTTCAAAATTATTTTTGTATTTGTTTTGTCTTTGCTCTTTGTTTATGTATGCTTGAAAAATATTTGGATTTGTTGGAAAAGGGCCGGTTTCTCCGTATCTATTTAATGCATATGTGTGAGCAGCTATAACTTGAGCTTTTATTGCTTCAATTTGATATGTTGGTGATATTTCTGCAGCGATAACTCCAATAAGATATTCTTCCATTGTGATTTCTTTTATATTATCGTTTACTATTATTTTGACTTTTTCTTGCAAAATATTTTTATTATATGTATTTTGAATTGATGGGTATGATGGTTCATTATTTTTTTTATATGAAATGCATCCAATCGATGGAACTATCATTAAAATACTAGTTGCTATTAAAATTTTTTTGATTTTCATGTTTGTGTTTTATATCCTTTCGATATGTTTTGTTTGTTTGATTTTATTCTAGTTTGAAAATTGTTATATACACTATGTAATACTCATAAAGTATTGGTTTTCTTGACTTTAGAGAGATAATATTGTATAATTAATTTCTGTTATAGATGATACGTATTTTATTATAAATAGTTTTTATTTAGTTTTGGAGTGGTTGCTAATGAAAAAAAAGACGCCAAATTATAGTGCAAAAAAAAAAGAAGCTATAGATGTTTTATGTAGAGAATTTAAACAAAATAATCATATAGAATCGGATTTGTATTCAACTCTTGATGTAAAAAGAGGATTGAGAAATGCAGATGGAACGGGAGTTTTGGCAGGCTTAACGCGAATATGTAATGTACATGGATATGTTATAGATGAGGGAGAAAAAAAGCCTGAAGATGGTCGTTTGATTTATAGGGGTTATAATATAAATGATATTGTGGATGACTGTATAAAGACAAAACGCTTTGGGTTTGAAGAAGTAATATATTTATTATTGTTTGGAGGGCTTCCTCAAAAAGAGGAAATAGATTACTTTAAAAGTGTTTTGGCAATGTATAGAGAATTGCCAGATGGATTTGTTGAAGATGTTATATTGAAAAGGCCTTCAAAAAATATAATGAATAAGATGCAATCATCATTGTTGTCATTATATACTTATGATGATTATGCTGATGTTATAACTATAGAACAAGAATTAAGAAGAGCGATTGAGATTATAGCAAAGTTGTCCAATATAATGATTTCTTCATACCATGCTAAATGTAAAGCTTTTAATAAGGAAAGTTTGGTTATTCATTCTATTAATCTGGAAGAGAGTATTGCGCAGAGCATTTTATCTACATTGAGATTGGATAGAAAGTATACTATTGAGGAGGCGCATCTCCTTGATATTATGCTTATGATTCATGCAGAACATGGTGGAGGTAATAACTCTACATTTACTTGTCGTTGTTTAACATCTACTGGAACTGATGCATATTCGGCATATGCAGGAGCTATAGGGGCATTAAAAGGGCCAAAGCATGGTGGAGCTAATAGAAAGGTTATGTCTATGCTTAAAGAAATACAAAAAGGTGTTAATGATTGGGAAGATTTGGATGAGATTAGGGCATATTTATCTAAGATCATAGATAAAAAGGCTGGAGATGGATCTGGATTGATATATGGTATGGGGCATGCTGTGTATACTAAATCTGATCCGAGGGCAGTTATATTGAAAAAATGTGCGATGAGTTTAGCTGAGGGTACTGAATATGAACCGCAGTTTAAATTGATTGATAATATTGAAAGGCTGTCACCAGTTGTTTTTGCTGAAAAGAAACAAGCGCAAAAGGTTATATCAGCTAATGTAGATATGTATTCTGGTTTGGTATATCAAATGCTTGGAATACCTTCTGAATTATATACTCCTTTGTTTGCGACAGCTAGAATAGCAGGATGGGCCGCACATAGGATGGAAGAATTATTGA
This sequence comes from Oscillospiraceae bacterium, assembly GCA_902798695.1. Lineage (GTDB taxonomy): Bacteria > Bacillota > Clostridia > Oscillospirales > Ruminococcaceae > RUG12519. The sequence continues at coordinate 272,037 of CADBXK010000001.1, read as the reverse complement.
CTGGCAGGAGAATCATCAGACCTGCTTATAAATCTGTAACTAAAGAAATACCATACAAACCATTGTCGGAAAGATGATTTTATATGGAGGTGTGATTCTAGTGAAAAAGTCATTAAAATTTTATTTGACTTCAAATTTACTTGTTTGTTTTCTGTTTACTACGTTCTTGGTGAGTATTAGAACATATCAACTAACTAATTTTATTGATTATAAAACGGGTTTTTATAATGGTCCAGATTATTTGAACTATTGTTTTTTTGGTGGAATATTTTTGTTGTTGTTAGTTCTGTTTGTACTATCATTTTTTGTTAGATATGATAATATACTGGATCTGAGTGACAATTTATTATTAAGAATTATATCAATGGTTGTTGCAATATTTTCTATTGTGTATTCATTTTTTACATTGTTTAGTTGGAAAAGTTATGGCATAAAGGATATGCTGATTCCTATATTGTTGTTTATTGCCAATATTTTATTGTCTGTTGGATTTATATATTTGTTTTTCAGATTAAGACAACGTAAGGATCATGGATATGGCGATATATTATTTTTGTTTCCGGTTTTGTGGACGTGTATTAGATTAATAAGCATATTTTTGAATAATATGATTATGTTTTCCGTGCAAGAGAATGTATTGAATGTTTTAAAAACATGTTCTGTTTGTATATTTTTGTTTTGTATGAGTAAATTTTTTGCTGGATTTTGTTGTAAAACAACTGCAAAGAGAATGAATGTGTTTGGCTTTTTTTCGTTGTGTTTAATTTTTTGTAGTGCTTTACCTAGATATATAGTATCGTTTAGTAGTGGTTTTGCTAAAAGTTGCTATTTAAATGTGTCTGATTTAGCTTCGTTGGATTTTGCATTGTCAATTTTTATATTAGTATTTTTGTTTTCATACGCTTTAAAATTAAAAAAATAAAATATTAGAAAAGGAAAATAGATTAGGTAAAAATTTAGGAATATTTTATTATTGTTAGCATAAAATGGCATTGATTTAATAAATTAAGAGGTGTACTTATGCTTTTTAAGAAATTTTTGTGCGTTTTTATGTTGTCTATGTTTTTATTTATAATTTGTATTCCTGTGGGAGCTGAAAAACAAAATATAAATGATTTACCGGCAAAGTCGTATATTTTGGTAGAATTTAGTACAGGGAAGATTTTGACTGAGAAAAATCTTGATGAAAAAATGTCGCCGGCGTCAATGACTAAAATAATGACAATGTTATTATTAGTTGAAAGGATAGAACAGGAAAAAATATCTTTAACTGATATGGTTACTGTAAGTAAACATGCTAATTCTATGGGTGGATCGCAAATTTGGTTAAACGTTGGGGAACAGATGTCGGTTGAAGATTTGCTAAAAGCTGTTGCTGTCAATTCTGCCAATGATGCTGCTGTTGCGATTGCAGAATATGTCGCTGGGAGTGAAGAACAGTTTGTTGACCTTATGAACAAAAGGGCAAATGAATTAGGAATGGTTAATAGTCATTTTTGCAATGCGTCTGGATTAGATGTGGATGGACATTTTTCTACGGCTAGAGATATTTCTATTGTTGGGAAAGAATTACTTAAACATTCAATGATTACTAAGTATACTTCGATATATATGGATAGCTTGAGAAATGGGAAAACAGAACTGGTAAATACAAATAAAATGGTAAGATTTTATGAGGGGTGTAATGGATTAAAAACTGGAACAACAGATAATGCGGGTTCCTGCTTATGTTGCACAGCTACTAGGAATAATATGACATTAATTGCCGTATCGATGGGATCTCAAACGTCTAAGGAAAGGTTTAATACGTGTAGAGCTTTACTTGATTATGGTTTTTCAGAATGGAAATTGGTGAGTCCGGATTTGTCTAATATAAACATAAACTCTATTGATGTTGTCGATGGAAAGAAAAAATTTGCAACCATTAGAATGGAGTCTAATGTTAGTTCGGTGTTAGTTCCTCAGGGTAGTTCTGGAGGAATTGAGACCAAACTAGAAATACAGGATTTTGTAGAGGCTCCGGTAGAAAAAGGCATGTGTGTTGGAAAGGTAAGCTTTTTTTTTGAGGGGAAAGAGTTGTCGTCAAATAGGGTAGTTATAGATGATGATGTTGAAGAAATGGATTTTAATTTTTTGTTGTTATCTATGATGAAGGATTTTTTTGTATCTGAGAAAAATGTTCTATAAGTTAGCAAAGTGTTGTTTGATTCTTTACATATTTGGCGTGAAAAAATGATTGGATTTTTCTTGATTTTTTGGAATTTTTAAAGTAAAATTATAAGGTGAATATAATAAATTTAACTGAGGTGTTTAATATGTCGGTTTGTTTAAATACGAACTATATTAAGAAATTTGTTTCAGATAATGAATTGGTTGAAATGTTTCCTATGGTTCGATCAGCTCACGAGACTTTAAATGAAAGAACGGGTGCGGGTAAAGAATTTTTAGGATGGCTAGATTTGCCAATTAATTATGATATAGAAGAGTTTAATAGAATAAAATTAGCTGCTGAAAAAATAAGACAGGATTCTGATGTTTTGGTTGTTATTGGGATTGGTGGTTCATATCTTGGGGCTAGAGCAGTTATTGAGGCTTTGAATTCTCAAATGTATAATCTTTTAAAAGAAGATGCACCAAAAATTTATTTTGTTGGTAATAATATTAGCTCTACATATTTAAACGAAATTTTGAGCCTCTGCAATGGTAAGGATGTCTCTGTTAATGTTATCTCTAAGTCTGGAACAACAACTGAACCAGCTATTGCATTTAGAGTTTTTAAAAAATTGCTTGAAGAAAAATATGGTGTTGGTGAAGCAAAGCACAGAATTTACTGTACAACGGATGCTAAAAAGGGAAAATTGAAAGAATTAGCTATTAAAAATGGTTATGAACAGTTTGTAGTTCCAGATGATGTTGGTGGCAGGTTTTCAGTTTTGACTGCGGTTGGATTGCTTCCAATAGCTGTTGCTGGATTAGATATTGCTAGCTTAATGAGTGGTGCTAAAAAGGCACGCGAGGATTTAAATGTTTGTGATATCAATAAAAATGATTGTTATAAATATGCAGCTTTACGGAATGTTTTATATAATAAAGGAAAAAACGTTGAGATGCTTGTGTCTTATGAACCATCAATGACAATGATGAGTGAGTGGTATAAGCAGTTATTTGGAGAAAGTGAAGGAAAGAACGGCAAAGGTATATTGCCTACGTCGGCTGTGTTTTCAACGGACTTGCATTCGCTTGGGCAATATATTCAAGATGGATCAAAGTTTATTTTTGAGACAGTTTTGGATATAAAGAAGCCGAAAGAAGATTTTTATATTTTTGAAGATGAAAATGATTTTGATGGGTTAAATTTTTTGTCTAATCAAAATATGAGTCAGGTAAATCGAAGGGCGTTTGAAGGAACTATTTTGGCTCACACTGAAGGTGGTGTTCCTAATATTGTCTTGGAATTACCGGAAATCAATGAATATGAAATAGGGTATTTAGTATATTTTTTTGAAAAAGCTTGTGCAATCTCAGGATATTTGTTAGGGGTTAATCCGTTTAATCAACCAGGGGTGGAAAGTTACAAAAAAAATATGTTTGCTTTGTTGGGTAAACCTGGTTTTGAGGATATGCGTCAAGAACTTTTGGAAAAATTATAGTATAAAAGCTTAATTTGTTTGTTGTTTATGTATTGAATAATTGTGTTTACTATTTTTGCGTATGTTCTTGACAAAATAGTTCAGTTGTAATATACTTGTTAGGTAAGTGGTTTGTTCTTTTGTTAATGTTTTTAATATTACTTGTTCGATGTTTATAGTTTTTATGTTAAATTTTATTTACATTGAATTTTGTTTATTATATTTGATTTTATAGTGTTTTAAAGGAGGAGCTGTAAGGTGGCAGTACCAAAGAGAAAAACTTCGAAAGCTAGGCGCGATAAGAGACGTTCAAATGTTTGGAAGTTAAGCATGCCAAGTTTTTCGAAATGCACTCAGTGTGGAGAATTGAAAACTCCTCATAGAGTATGTGGAAATTGTGGCTATTACAAAGGCATTCAGATTATTGAAAAAGATGCTTAATTAGTATTAGTTCAGACGAGGTGCTTTCCTCGTCTGTTTTCATGTTGCGAAAATTTTGTATTCTTTAGTGTTGGGAGGCATGGTTATGTCTATGCCAGTTGTGGCTATAATAGGAAGACCTAATGTGGGAAAATCTACGCTGTTTAATAAAATAGTAGGCAAGAGAATGTCTATTGTTGATGATACTCCCGGAGTTACTCGAGATAGGATTTATTCTGAAAGTGAGTGGTCTGGAGTAAGATTTTCTTTGATAGATACGGGTGGGTTTGAAAATAAAACGAATAATTCCATATTAGAACAAATGCGTCAGCAGGCAGAAATTGCTATATTGAGTGCAGATGTTGTGATTTTTGTTGCCGATTTAAGAAGTGGGGTTACCTCTTCAGATATGGAAATTTCTAATATGTTACAAAAAACGGATAAACCTGTAGTTTTATGTGTTAATAAATGTGATTCTGTTGGGGAACCTCCAATGGAATTATATGAGTTTTATAATTTGGCACAAGGAGAACCATTTGCAGTTTCTTCTGTTCATGGGCATGGTTTGGGTGATTTATTAGATAAGGTAATATCATATTTCCCTGAAGAAAATAATAATGATTTTTGTGAAGATAGTATAAAGATTGCAATTGTGGGTAGACCGAATGCAGGGAAATCATCATTAGTGAATATGCTAACAGGAGAAAATAGAGTTATTGTTTCGAATGTTGCTGGAACTACCAGAGATGCTGTTGATATGCCCGTTGAACATAATGGGGAAAAATATACCTTTATCGATACTGCTGGTATAAGAAGAAAGTCAAAGGTTATAGAAAACATTGAGCGTTATAGTGTTTTGCGTGCACATATGGCTATAGATCGAGCAGACGTTTGTATTATAATGATAGATGCTACTGAGGGATTTGCGGAGCAGGATTCTAAAATTGCTGGGTATGCGCATGAAAAAGGAAAGGCTAGCATAGTTGTATTAAATAAGTGGGATTTAATTAAAAAAGATTCTTACACTATGAATGAATTTAATAAAAAATTGAAAAATGATTTTTCTTTTATGTCCTATGTTTTGTTTGCATATGTGTCTGCAAAGACAGGTCAAAGATTGAATGAGTTATATAATTTAATTGATTCGGTGTATGAACAAAATAACAGAAGAATATCTACTGGTTCGTTAAATGAATTGCTTTCTTATGCTACTGCAAGAGTTCAGCCGCCTTCGGATAAAGGGAAAAGACTAAAAGTTTATTATATTACTCAGGCTTCCACAAAACCGCCAACATTTGTTATTTTTGTTAATAATAAGGATTTATTTCATTTCTCATATCAAAGGTATTTGGAAAATCAAATTCGTGAAACATTTGGATTTAAAGGAACTCCAATGAGAATTATTGTTAGAGAACGAAAAAACGAGAATTAAGGGGCGACTATTTTGCAATTTGAATTATTGATAATTTTGGCGTGTTGTGTTTCTGCGTATTTTATGGGCAGTATAAATTTTGCTATTTTGATTTCTAGTGTTTTTTATGGCAAAGATATAAGAAATTATGGGAGCAATAATGCTGGAATGACTAATGTGTTTAGAACTTTTGGTAAGATTCCTGCGATTGTAACGTTTATTGGTGATTTTACTAAAGGTATGATTTCAATTTTTATATGTAATATTTTATTTTCTGTGTTTTTAAAGATAGAATCACCAGTTTATGCTAGTGGGTTGATTGGAATATGTGCTTTGTTGGGACATGTTTTTCCTATATTTTACAAATTTAAAGGAGGAAAAGGTGTTTCGGTTTCTGCAGGGGTTTTGTTAGCTGTTGATTGGGTTGTTTTTTTGTGTGTGCTTCTTATATTTATTTTAGTTTTTTTAGTGTTTAAAATAATCTCGTTGAGTTCGATAATTTCTGCGTTAACATATCCAATATTTACATTTGTTAAGTGTATAATTATAGGTGAATCGCTAATTGATCTTATTATGTGTGTTTTTTTCGCATTAATTATTTCTTTAATTATAGTTTTTATGCATAGGGCTAATATAATAAGACTATTAAATGGAAATGAGCCTAAAATTAAAATGTGAGGTGTTTTTGGTGAAAAAAAAAATTGCTGTTTTAGGAGCAGGTAGTTTTGGTACTGCTTTGGCTAAGTTAATAAGTGACCGTAATGATTGTGATATTACGCTGTGGTCAGCTGTTGATCAAGAAATAAAAAACATTATTCGAGATAAGGAAAACAAAAAATGTCTTCCTGGAATTAATATAGATATTGATCGTATTAAACTAACAACATGTGTTGAAGATATTTTGTGTGCTGATATTGTTATTTTTGCGGTAGCTTCTAATTATGTGAGGAAGGTTGCAAAACAAGTTTCTGATTATATAAAAGAAGGTGCTGTTCTTGTTAATGTTGCTAAAGGTTTGGAACAAGGTAGTTTAAAAAGGTTGTCTGAAGTAATATGCGAAGAAATTAAAGGCCATCCGTTTGTTGCTCTATCTGGACCTTCTCATGCAGAAGAAATTGCTCGTGCTGTGCCTACAACAGTTGTAGTTTCTTCCGAAAACATAAATACAGCTAAACAAATTCAAGATATATTGAATTCAAATATATTTAGATTGTATGTGAATGAGGATTTGGTTGGTGTAGAGCTTGGAGGTGCATTAAAGAATATAATAGCACTTGCAGTAGGAGTATGTGATGGACTTAATTTAGGAGATAATACTAAAGCAGCACTCATGACACGCGGTATAACTGAAATCGGAAGACTTGGAGTTGCTATGGGAGCTAAAAATCAAACTTTTGCAGGGCTTTCAGGTATTGGTGATTTAATAGTAACGTGCACAAGTATGCACAGTAGAAATAGGAGAGCAGGAATATTAATTGGTAAAGGCAAAAGTTCAAGTGAGGCGATAGAGGAAGTTGGAATGACAGTTGAAGGTTATTTTGCAACTAAGGCAGCTTATGAGTTGGGTAAAAGAGAAAATGTATGTATGCCTATAACAGAACAACTTTATAAAGTTTTATATGAAAATGGAAATATTGAAGAGGCATTAAATAGCTTAATGAGTAGACCTGTAAAACATGAATCTGAAAAATTTTGGTTTGATAATTAGTTTTATTAAAAAATTGTTTGCAACATTTTTGATTATATGGTATAATTCAAAAGTGTTGCATTTTTGTATGTAGCATATAAAAAAATTAAATCACACACATATTTGATTTGGGTCTGGTTAGCATATAGCGATTGGCCCAACTGACAGAAATATGTGGAGGTATAACCAAATGGAGGTATAAAAATGTCAGTAGTATCTATGAAACAATTGTTAGAAGCAGGCGTTCATTTTGGACATCAAACTAGAAGATGGAACCCAAAAATGAGTCGCTATATTTTTACAGAAAGAAATGGGATTTACATTATTGATTTGCAAAAAACAGTAAAAGAATTGGAAAAAGCATACAATTTTGTAAATAAGTTAGTTGCTGATGGCGGAGAGATTTTGTTTGTTGGTACAAAAAAACAAGCAGGAGAATCTATCAAAGAAGAAGCAATACGTTGTAATATGCATTATGTTAATGCTCGTTGGTTGGGCGGAATGATGACTAACTTTAAGACAATACGTACTCGTATAGATCGTCTTGAACAATTAAATAAAATGAAAGAAGATGGAACTTTTGATCTTCTTCCTAAAAAGGAAGTTATGAAGCTTAATCTTGAGATAGAAAAGTTGGAAAAATTCTTAGGTGGAATTAAAAATATGAACAAATTACCTGCAGCTTTGTTCATCATCGATCCTAAAAAAGAAAGAATTGCAGTTGCTGAGGCAAAGAAATTAGGTATTCCTATAGTTGCAATAGTTGACACTAACTGTGATCCTGATGAGATCGATTATGTTATACCAGGTAATGATGATGCTATAAGAGCAGTTAAATTAATTTCTAGTGTTATGGCAGATGCTGTTTTAGCTGCTAAACAGGGTGCTGAAGGTGAAGAAGTTATGGCAGAGGAATCTGCAGAGACTGTTGTTGCTGAAGAAGCGCAAGAAGATAACGACAAAGAAGAAAATGTTGATTAGAATATATTTTTAAAAAAATTATGTAATTTTGGAGGAATTAATATGGCTGAATTTACAGCAAAAGATGTGCAATTACTTCGCCAGAGAACTGGTGTTGGAATGATGGATTGTAAGAATGCTTTGTCCGAAGCTAATGGTGATATGGAAAAAGCAATAGAGATTCTTCGTGAAAAAGGTATAGCAAAAGCTGCTAAAAAAGCAGGTAGAGTTGCAGCAGAGGGTCTTGTTGTTGCTAAAGTTCAAAATGGTGTTGGAGTTGTTGTTGAAGTTAACTCTGAAACAGATTTTGTGGCTAAAAATAGTGATTTTGTAAGTTTTGTTAATGCTGTTGCTGATACTATTTTAGAAAAAAATCCTAAAGATTTAGAAGAATTAAAAGCTTTAGAAATATCTAATGGTAATTTGACTGTTGAAAAAGCTTTGCAAGAAAAAGTGTTGTCTATAGGGGAAAACATACAAATACGTCGTTTTGTTCGTATGGAAGGTAGCTTATCTACTTATGTGCATGGTGGCGGAACAATTGGTGTAATGATTAAATTTAATACTAATTTAGATGGAAAACCAGAATTTGATGAGTATGCTAAGAACATTGCTATGCAAGTAGCTGCTGTAAGTCCTCAGTATCTAAATGCTGAACAGGTTCCAGCTGAAGTTTTAGAAAAAGAAAAAGAAATTTTAAAACAGCAGGTTATCAATTCAGGAAAACCTGATAATGTTGCAGCAAGAATTGTTGAAGGTAAGATTAATAAATTTTATAAAGAGGTTTGTTTGTTAGATCAGCAGTATGTTAAAGATAATAAGTTAACAATAACTCAATATACTAATGAAGTAGCAAAAAATCTTGGTGGAAATATAGAAATAGTTGAGTTTGTTAGAATAGAAAAAGGTGAAGGAATAGAAAAGCGTTCTGACAATTTTGCTGAAGAAATTGCTAATATGGTTAAATAAGATATTATTGTTTAAATGTATTGTTGTTTTTTAATGGTGGTTTTATTTTTGGAGGTATTATTGTGGTTTCTGAAAAAAATCATTTGTTGTTTTTGGTGGACAATCCTGAAAAAAATGGGGATTTAATCGGTAAATTGCACAGTTTAAAAAATACTACTGTTACTAGAATAAGAAATATGGGATTTGAACAAATGAGAAACTTCTTGGTTAATCATAGAAATTGTATAGTTGTATTACTAATAGAAGATAGACACGGTAAGGCAGTAGATTTATTATATAGATTGCATAATTGTTCATTTAATTCACCGTATGTTGTGGCTGTTGTAAAAATAGAACCTAGTCGGTTTGTTGAACATCTTAAAGTTCATAATGTGTCTAAATTTTTTGATTATAATGATAATAATTATAGTAATGATTTAGTAATTAGTTGGATTGAAAAAATATATAGAGGTCTTTCGATGGCTTCAATTTTTCCTGTTTTTAGACAACATTTGTATTCATCGGTTAGGTTTCAAATTGTTACAAGATTAGAAAATATGGGGATGTTACTTAATTTAACAGGATATAAGTATGTTGTAGATGCGATAGAATTATGTATTGAAGATCCTAGTTTGGGCATAACGCGAGATATATATTGGATTTTAGCCAAAAGATATAAAACAACATATTCTAGTGTTGATAGATGTATGAGACATGCTATTGAGATTGTATGGAGAGATACGTCTATGGAACGCTTGAAAAAATATTATCCAGATACTGATAGAGTATATAAAATGAGACCGTCAGTTTCTGAGTTTGTTAAGTGTATAGCTGAGGATATGAGCATGACATTTCCTAGTGTGCGCAGAAAGTTTGATGGTGACAAGAAAATATCTTGACAACATTACTTTCTGGTTGTATAATACATAGGTGGGTTTTGTTACTTTGATTTTGATAAGGGTAGTGTTGTCTTGAGTAAGCGTATAGAGATAGGATTGTTGTTGGATTATTATGGTTCTTTGTTGAGTGAAACTCAGTATAATCTTGCTGAAATGTATTATAATCAAGACTTGTCCTTGAGTGAAATTTCAGAAATTAAGGGCATTACTCGGCAAGGTATTCATGATAGTGTTAAGAGGACAGAGGCTTTATTGTTAGGGTTTGAGGATAAACTTAAAATGAAGCATACTTATGAAAAAATACGATCTTTAGCTTGTGATATTTTAAATATGCTTAGTGATTTGCGTGTTGAAGATTGTGAAAAGTTATCACAAATACGTAATCTTGTGAATAAGATTATTGAAGGATCGGAGGATTAAGATGTTATTTGAGAGTTTATCTGGAAAATTATCAAATGTTTTTAAAAAGCTTCGTTCAAAGGGAAAGTTAACAGAGAATGATGTAAAAATTGCAATGCGTGAGATTAAATTGGCTTTATTGGAAGCTGATGTTAACTACAAGGTGGTTAAGAAGTTTGTTGATCGCTTGACTGAGCGTGCAGTTGGTTCTGTGGTGCTTGATAGTTTGACTCCTGGGCAGCAGGTAATAAAAATAGTTAATGAGGAACTTACTTCTTTGATGGGAAGTAAAGGAAGTGTAATTAATTTTCCGTCTAAACCACCGTGTATTATTATGATGTGTGGATTGCAGGGAAGTGGTAAAACAACTCATTGTGCTAAAATAGCTAAGCATTTTCTTGGTAAAGGACATAGGCCACTTTTAGTCGCTTGTGACGTATATAGGCCTGCTGCAATAGATCAGTTGAAAATTGTAGGAGAACAAGTTGGCGCTCATGTGTTTGATATGGGAAATGCAAATCCTGTAGTTATTGCTAATGAATCTTTAAAGTATGCCAAGGATTATGGTCATGATATTGTTATTTTAGATACTGCCGGTCGACTGCACATAGATGATGAACTTATGTCTGAGTTGCAGAATATAAAAGATAAAGTGAATCCTACTGAGATATTGCTCGTTGTTGATTCTATGACTGGTCAAGATGCAGTTAATGTTGCTGAGGTTTTTGATAAAAAGCTTGATATAACTGGAGTTGTTTTAACAAAACTTGATGGAGATAGCAGAGGAGGAGCAGCCTTATCAGTTTTAGATGTTGTTGGAAAACCAATAAAATTTGTTGGTATGGGAGAAAAACTTGGAGACTTGGAATTGTTTCAACCGGATAGGATGGCATCTAGAATATTGGGAATGGGAGATGTTTTAACTCTTATAGAAAAGGCAGAAAGTAATATTAGTGTTAAAGATGCTGATAAAATAGCCAAGAAATTGAAGAAGAACAAGTTCGATATGAATGACTTGTTGGAACAAATGAATCAGATGAAAAAATTGGGTTCTATAAGAGATATTGTATCTATGATTCCTGGAGTAGCAAACAAAATTAAAGATAGAGATATTGAAACTGGTGAAAGCAAAATAGTTAAGATGCAAGCTATAATATTATCTATGACTAATAAGGAACGCGAAAAGCCGTCAATAATAGATTCTCGTAGAAAGAGAAGAATAGCTGCAGGTAGTGGAACATCAGTGACTGATATTAATCAGCTTTTAAAGCAGTTTGATCAAATGCAAAAGATGTTTAAACAGTTAGGTGGAAATGGAAAGCGTAGAAAAAAACGTTTGTTTTCTGGCTTGGGAATGTTTTAGTGATTAAGCTGTTTAAAATAAATTATACTATGTTTAAATAAAAATTTTATAGGAGGAAAATAATGGCTGTAAAAATAAGATTGCGTAGAATGGGTGCAAAGAAGGCTCCTTTTTACAGGGTTGTAGTTGCAGATTCTAGGTATTCACGTAATGGAAGATTTATTGAGGAAATTGGAACTTATGATCCATCAAAGAAACCATCTATATTTAAGGTGGATTCAGATAAGGTAAAATATTGGGTTAATACTGGTGCGAAGCCTACAGATACTGTAAAGAGATTATTTAAAGAAAATAATATAGAAAATTAATGTTTGGAGGTTTTTTGTCATGAAAGATTTATTAATTGAGATGGCTAAGGGATTAGTTGAAAATAAGGAAGCAGTTAGTGTAACAGTTGATGATCCTAATGAAGATGGAGTAATAGTATATCATCTTGAGGTTGCAACAGAAGATAAAGGACGCGTTATTGGTAAGCAAGGAAGAATAGCTAAAGCAATAAGAGTTGTTATGAGAGCAGCAGCAAATAGATTAGGAAATAGAGTTATTGTTGAAATAAATTAATTTTTTGGCATCGGTATTTTTTAATATATGTTTAATGTGAGTTGGACCTATGAGTAAAAAAAATTTTTTGGAAATTGGGAAAATAGTAAGAACACATGGGATTAAAGGTGATGTTAAAATAATACCTTGGTGCGATGATTCTTCAATTATAGTAGGATTGTCGCATCTGTTTTTTGATTGCGAAGGTAAGTTTGTAAGGCATATCGAGAATGTAAAAAAATCTAAAAATGCGGTTATAGTTAAATTTTCGGATATAAATTCTATGGAATGTGCGCAGAAAATAGTTGGAGATATTGTTTATGTGCATAGAGATGATATAGTGCTATCAGAAGGTAGATATTTTATTCAAGATTTGATTGGCATGCGTGTTTATGATGTCGATAATAAAAATATTTATTATGGAAAAATAGTAGATGTTTTGCAACCTGGTGCTAACGATGTTTATAGAGTTGTTGACGATAATGCTGTTGAACGGTTAGTTCCAGTTATATATGATGTTGTAATTGATTTGGATTTGGATAACAATCTGATTTATATTAGACCGTTAGAAGGACTGTTTTATGATTAGTATTGATATTGCCACTTTGTTTCCTGATATGTGTGAGACTGTTTTGAATTGTAGTATTTTGGGTAGAGCTAGAAAGGCTGGTTTAGTTTCAATCAAGACATATGATATACGTGATTTTACTTTAGATAAGCATAGACGCGTGGATGATGCCCCTTATGGTGGGGGAAGAGGAATGCTAATGCAAGCAGATCCTATTTTTAGATGTTATGAATATGTGTGTAGTATAAGATCAACCAAAAAAATGCATGTTATTTATCTTTCACCCCAAGGAAAAACACTTACTCAAAGTAGAGCTCTGGAGTTGTCTAAACTTAACACATCGTTGTTTTTAATATGTGGACACTATGAAGGAATAGACCAGCGTGTAATTGATGAGATAGTAGATGAGGAAATTTCAATTGGTGACTATGTATTAACTGGCGGTGAGTTGTCTGCGTTGGTTTTGGTAGATTCGGTTGTAAGAATGTTACCTGGTGTTTTAGCTTCTTCTGAATGTTTTGAAGATGAGAGTCATTTTGATGGATTATTAGAATATCCTCAATACACCAGGCCTGAAGTTTGGCACGGGAGAAGAGTTCCGGAGGTACTTTTATCAGGTCATCATGCTAACATAAAGGAATGGCGAGAAAAAAAATCGATTGAAGTTACGCGTTTTAAAAGACCAGATATGTTGAGAAAAAAGTGATATTTTTGTTTTTATTTTTTGAGAATTAAATAAGAGGTGTGTGTATGTGTATTAAAGAGATTTCTGTTCAAAATCAGGTTGGTTTACATGCAAGACCTGCTACTTTTTTTATAAAAAAAGCTAATGAATTTGAATCTGCGATTTGGGTTGAAAAAGATAATAGGAAAGTTAATGCTAAAAGTTTGTTGGGTGTTTTGTCATTGGGAATTATAGGTGGTAACCCTATAACGATTATTGCTGATGGGGTAGATGAAAGACAAGCTTTAGATGCTCTGGTAGAATTGATTGAAAATGGATTTAAAGAATAGTAAAAATTGTTTTGCTTGAATATTTTTGTTTTTAAGTTTTTGCATTTATTGCAAAAACTTTTTTGTTGTTAATCATTTATTAATAATTTTTAACAAAAAGTTTATAACTTATTCATATATAGTTAAAAAAAAAAATATATAGTTGTACATGTTATTGTTGAATTCAACAATAACTTTTGAGTATATCTGGAAATATATAGTAGGAGTTAAAAACTTATGAGAATGTTAAAAAATGTTAAAAGAATGATAGCTACAGTTTTATCTGTTACAACTTGTTTAACGCCCGGTTTAGTTGTTTCAGCTAATGGGGGAAGCAATAAAGCTATTACTATTCAAATAGGATCATCAAATCTTAAGAAATTGCCATTGATTTATAATGATGATTACTTTAATAAAAGTGCGTTTGAATATAATGAATCACTTGCTACAGCTTCGTTAGCTTTAGAATTATCTGGCTTTGCAGACAGATTAGATTATAGTGATCAGGCTAAGAATGCAAAAAAGGCACTAGGCGAGTTGGGCTTTGGTGACATACAAGAAAATGATGGTTACAAACAGAAAACTACAGCTGATAGTATCGGTGTTTTGGCTGCTAGCAAGAAGATAAAATCAAATAATGAGGAATATACTCTTATACCGGTAGTTATAAGAGGCGGCGGATATGAAAACGAGTGGGGCGGTAATGCTAAAGTTGGAAAGTCGGGAGACCATGAAGGCTTTAATACAGCTGCAACAAAAGCTAAAGCATTCGTTGATGATTATATAAAAGATAAAAAAATTCAAGGTAAAGTAAAGCTTTGGATAGTTGGATATAGTCGAGGTGGAGCAACTGCTAGTTTGCTAGGTGTTAAGTATAATAATGATTTTACTTCAACATTAAATGAATTAGACAAAGATAGTAAAAACTTTAGTAATGAAGACTATTATAATAGTTATGTTAATAAAGAAAGAAAACGTACTTTAAACAAGTATGGAAGCGAAATTGAAATGAACCCTAATGATTTGTATGTGTATACTTTTGAAGCTCCAATGGGTATGAATATAATTAATGGGTCTGGTTTGAAAGAATATAAAGGAAATATACCATATTCTAAATCAGAAAAAAGTGATAAAGCAATTTATGAAAATATTCATAATACAATAAATGATGATGATTTTGTTACTAAGGTTGCACCTAAAGATTGGGGATTTGCTAGACCTGGAGTAGACCATAAATTGTTAGAAGGCAGGAAAGATAGTGATGTTAAAAACATGGAAGCTATTTTACATGAATTTTTAATAAATAAAGTAAGTAAGGCAAAATGGGACAAAAAAAGTGAAGAAGAAAAGAAAAAAAGTAAAGAGTATGCAGTTAGATATGTAGATAAGCTTAATGCAAGTAGACTGCAGGGAATTAATAACTATTCTGAACTTGGCGATAATATGGCAGGTATTTTCAATAGAGCATTGACTAGGGTACGTGGAAGTAAACTGAGCAAAGATTGGCAATATAAGACCAATAGAGCGTTTTTTGCTGATAGATATCAGGAAACTGTATCGAAATTAGCTGTTTCTATTATGTCAAAACAGCAAGAATTTAGTAACGCAAAAAATGACATATTGGGAAATTGTAAAGTGGATATTGCTAGATTAGGAGCAGGCGCAGCTTTTAATACAAATTATATTGATGCACCATTTAATAATATTGTAGATAGATTCAGTAAAGATATGAAAATAAGTCTTAGTACTGAAGAAAGACAAGCAATACTTGATCTTGCTAAAGGATTAGATCACAATACAGAACTTCCATTTTTATTTTATGCTTTTGTTAATGCATCGGCAACATTTAAAATGCATCAGCCTGAATTGCATTTAGCCACTTTAATTAGTAAAGATAAGAACAAATCGCTATATATTGAACAAATGAAAAAGATAAATAATGATTATTTTAATGAAATTAACAAAATACAAAATGAAATAGATGAACTAATGAATGATAATGATGATTGGAAAGATTGTTTTGATGATGCTGAAATTGAAAAAGTAAGTAAAGAAAAGAAAGAAGATAAAAAATCTGAGTTTGTGGATGAGTTTGAAGATTTGACAGGAGAGATAGAGAAAAACTCTAATTTTATAAATAACTTTGAAGATATGGAAAAAGAAGCAAATGAAATAAAGGAAAAAGATAAGTTTGAAGATTTGACAGGAGAGATAGAGAAAAACTCTAATTTTATAAATAACTTTGAAGATATGGAAGAAGAAGCAAATGAAGTAAAGAAAAAAGATGCTTTTGTGCAAGTAGATAAAGATAATACTGAATATGGTCTTAAGAGAGCAGAGGCATTTTTAAAACAAAGATCTGAAAAGGAAGAAGCAACAAAAAAAGGTTTTATTAGAAGAGTTGTTGGTACGGTTGGTAAAGGAGTTAAGACTGGATTTAGATTTGTATTTTCTCCTCGCGACGAAATTAAAAATATGATTGATACAACTACAGATTGGGGTGCCTATAAGATTAGAAGATGGTTTAAATAGTGTATCATAGTTCAATAAAAATCTCGTGCTAGGAAACACGAGATTTTTATTTGTTTAAAATATACAAAAATACTCAGGTTTATATATTGCAAATTTACGTATTTTCTAAATATTAACAATTTGTTAATATTTTATCAATATATTAGTGATAAAATTAAATTAATATTAAAAATTAATTTGAAGTGTTTTATTGTGAGTGAGGAGTTGTTTAAAATGGGAAAATCAAAAACAATTAATTGCCTTTCTCTTGTAATTTCTTTAATGTTAATTTTTACAATGTTTTTTAATGTTTATGGCTGTGGAAATGCTAATTATCCTGAATTTTATAGTATTTCTGGTGTGTTTCAAAAAGAATCTGACACATATAACAAACTACCGTATGTTTATAGTGATTTATATTTTAAAGATTCTGCAACGCAATATAATTCAAGTTTGGCTACAATGTCACTTTGTCTAGAACTTTCCGCATTTGCTAATAAAGGAAGTTTGGGAACTGATTATAAAAATCAAAGTAAAAATGTAAAAAAGTTGCTTAAAGATATAGGTTTTAAAAATATAGAAGTAAATAGTGATTTTGAAAAAAAACCTACACTCAAAACTATTGGAGTTGCAACAGCTAATAAACAAATATATATTGATGGTAGAAAATATACATTGATTCCTATTGTAGTTAGAGGAGGAGGATATGAAGCTGAGTGGGCCAATAATATGTTAATAGGTTCTGTTGGTAATCATCGTGGATTTGACAATGCAGCTAGAGTGGTTAAAAATTTTGTGGATAATTATATTAATGGTACTGAAGGAATTGAAAAAAATGTAAAATTTTGGATAGTTGGATATAGTAGAGGTGGAGCAGTAGCAGGGTTGGTTGGAAAGTTATATAATGATTCTTGTAATGTATATGATTGTGAAGGAATTTTGGATTCCTATAATAAAAACATAAACATATCTCAAGATGATATATATACTTACACATTTGAAGCACCTATGGGCTATAGTGATGTAATAAGTAATAAGTGTGGAAAATATTATAATATTCATAATATAATTAATGATGATGATTTTGTTACTAAATTAGCGTTAAGAGAATGGGGATTTGTAAGACCAGGAATAGACCATAAACTTCTTGAAGAAAAAAATTCTGAAGAAATTTTAAAAGTAAAAGATGTTTTGAGTAAAATGTGTGTTAATATTCATGGTAAAAATAAAGTGGAGTATAAAGCTGATAAGTTTCAAACATATGGTTGTAATTGGTTTTCAGAGGATATCAGTACGCAGTCTAAATTTTTAAATGAATTTTTCAAAATGATATCCAATAGTATTTTTGAAAAATACTCTAATGATAAACGTATGCGTATTGCAAATATTGCGAAATATAAACGATTAGCATATTCTGAGCATGAAGAAGTTGTTGCTCGATTTGTAGGTCTTATTCAATCGGATGAAATATTTATGAAAGCATTGCGTAATGTTTTAGAGATATTTTTAGATGAAAATAGTAAATCGGCTTTAGTTGGAAAGGCGGCAATTAGTAATTCTAAGTTAAAAAAAATAGTTAGAAGTGTTGTTGAAAGCACTTTTTTAGAATACAATTTGAAGCAAAGTAAAATAGATCCTGCTAAGCAAGTTAGCAGAGAAGAAGTAGATGAGTTAGAAAAAGGCATTAATGATTTATTGATATCGGTTAATAAAATTGCCAATTATAGATATTTCTATATTTTCATTAAAAATATTGACAATATAATTGCAATGCATGAACCAGAGATATGCTTAGCTACCTTAATAAATAAAGATGAAAATAACAAAATTTCATATTTAGATCAAATGAAGCATATTTCGGATAATTTTGTTTTGAATGGATCAAGAAAAGCTGCATAGTTTTAATTATATTTATATTTTTAAAGACTCTCAGAATGTTTATTAAGAGAGTCTTTTTGTTATTTTTCTATATTGTAGTATAATATATTTAAAGTTTGTGTTTATTTCATTATGTAAAAATAGGAGATAATAAAGAATATGAATGATATAGAAAGATTGAAACAGAAAGCGCTCCGATTAACTAAAAGTCCCGGAGTTTATATAATGAAAGATGTTAACGGTAAAGTGATATATGTTGGCAAGGCTAAGGTGTTGAAAAATAGAGTAGTTAGTTATTTCAGGAATTTTTCGTCACAAAATGAAAAAGTAAAAAAAATGGTGTCGAATGTTGAAGACTTTGATTTTATATTAACTGATTCTGAATTTGAGGCTTTAATTTTAGAATGTAGTTTAATAAAACAATATAATCCTAAATACAACATTTTGCTTAAGGATGATAAAGGTTATCATTATATTAAAATTTCAAATGAAAAGTTTCCTAAAATAACTTTAGCTATGAGAAAAGATTCGGATGGATCACAATATATTGGTCCTTATATTAGTTCGTTTTCAGTAAAAAAAACTATTGATGAAGTTAATAGAATTTTTATGTTGCCTACCTGCTCAAAAAAATTGGGTGAACACCAAATGAATAGTCGTCCATGTCTTAATTACTATATAAAAAGATGTATGGGTGTTTGTTGTAAAAATATATCTGAAAAAGAATATGGTGAGATTGTAGATAGTGCAATAAAATATCTTAAAAAGGGAAGCGTTTCTTCTTTAGAAAATATGAAACGTGAGATGGAAAAAGCTTCTAAGGAGTTGGATTTTGAAAAAGCAATAAAATTTAGAGATAGAATAAATGCAATTGAAAAAATAAACCAATCTCAAAAAATATATTTAAATGATAATAGAAGTATTGACGTTATTTCTTTTGCAGTTACTAAAAATAATATTTGTTTTGTTATTTTAAAATTTCGAATGGGGCACATTGTAGATAAAGATAGTCATATTTTTAATAATATTAGTGAATTGGATAGTTTGTTTGGTAATTTTATTGCTAGCTACTACTCGGAAAATAACATTGATATACCAGATATTATTTTGATAGATTATAATGAATTGGATTTAGATTTGTATTCTAATTATATAGAAACTACAACTGGAAAAAACGTTAAAATAATAGTTCCGCGTAGAGGAGATAAGAAAAAACTTGTTGATATGGCATATTCAAACGCAACTGAATATTTAGCATCTCGTTTAAAATATAAATCTAGAGAGATACAAGCGCTGCAACAATTAACAGAATTGCTAAAATTAAAAAATCCACCAATGCACATAGAAGCATATGATATTTCTAATTTAGGAAATACGGGTATTGTTGGAGGAATGGTTGTGTTTGAAAATGGATTACCAGTTAAAAAATTATATAGAAAATTTAAAATTCAAACTATTAATATTAGAAATGACTATGGTGCTATGAAAGAAATGATATACAGAAGAATAAAAGAATACAAAGAAAAAAATGATGAAAGTTTTAAGATTATTCCAGATTTGATTTTAATTGACGGAGGTAAAGGACATATTACAGCTGTTAAAGAAGTTTTAGAAAAAGAAAAATTTAATGTTCCGTGTTTTGGAATAGTAAAGGATAGTAAGCATAAAACTAGGGCGATTAGTGGACTTGGAGGAGAAATTTCTATAACATCTTTTAAAAATGCTTTTTCGTTATTAACTAGAATCCAAGATGAGGTTCACAGATATACTATATCTTATCAAAGAAAAGTTAGAAAAAAAACAAGTTTTGAAATTGAGTTGATGCGTATTGACGGTATAGGGGAAAAGAGGGCACTTAAAATTTTAAAACATTTTAGATCTAAAAATGAGTTGCTATATGCAGATGCTTTGGAAATATCAAAAGTTGCTGGTGTTGGATTGGAAAAAGCTCACGAAATATTAAGTTTTATTCAAAATGATGAAAAGTTGATTTAATCGTTATTTATTTGTACTATATAATATATTTTTAGTTGTAATAAATTTTATGATGTGATACAATATTCTATATGTTATTTTGTAGAGGAGGATTTTAAGACAATGGAACTGAAAAATAACGGTAAAGTTATTGGAAACTTAAATATTTCTGCAAAAGCG
The DNA here is from genome assembly GCA_902798695.1 of Oscillospiraceae bacterium. GTDB lineage: Bacteria > Bacillota > Clostridia > Oscillospirales > Ruminococcaceae > RUG12519. Next base: position 251,677 of record CADBXK010000001.1, on the reverse strand, counting down.
CTCGAGACAATAATTGAAAAGAATATATCGGAAATAAAAGGTGTTAAGGGGTTAGCTAACCTACCTTTTGATTTTAAACAATATATTTTAAAAAGAAGTAATGTTAGTAAAATTCATTTTGAAATGAATAGTGGGACTGTTGAGATAAATTGTGCTATTAGTATAAAAATTGGTTACTCTGTAAAAAAAGTTTGCGAAGAGGTGCAGCTTCAAGTTAAGAATGTTGTTCAAAACATGACAAATTTGGTTGTGTCTTGTGTAAATATATATGCTGTTGGTTTGTGTACCGAATAGTTTATTTTACATTAATGTTAGAAAGGTAATGGTTAAAAATTTATGAACAGACATAGGGCACGAGAAAATGCTTTTTTATTGGTGTTTGAATCTTTTTTTTTGGATTTGGAGGTTGATGAATTAATTAGTTTGGCAGATGAAGTAGATGAGATACATGTTAACGGATATGTAAAGAAAATTGTCTCTGGTGTTTTGCAGCATAGAGAAGAGTTGGATGAAAAAATTACGCCGTTTTTGAAAAATTGGAAAATAAATAGAATATCTAGTATTTTACGTGCAATATTGGAAATATCAGTTTATGAAATATTATACGTTGAGGATGTAGATCCACCAGTTTCAATAAATGAAGCGGTAGAATTTGCTAAAAAATATTTTGCTGATGATGGACCTGCTTTTGTTAATGGTGTTCTTGGTAATTTTGTGAGATCTATTGAATCAGCAAATTAAATTTGTGGATTATTATTTATTTTATGTGGTGGACAGAAAATGATTTGTTATACAGTTTCTGATGTTAATAAATTTATAAAGCAAATTTTTTCCTACGAAGAGATGTTTGGCAATATATCTGTTAGGGGCGAAATATCTAATTTTATATACCACAAATCTGGGCATATGTATTTTACATTGAAAGATGAAAATACATCCATTAAATGTGTTATGTTTCATGAACAAGCAGATAAAGTGACGTTTTTTCCAGAAAATGGGATGTCTGTTGTTGTTAAAGGTAATATTGGAGTATATGAGAGAGATGGAATATATCAAATTTATGTTGTAAATATGACTGAGGATGGATGTGGGTCGATAAAAAAAGATTTGGACGATTTAACTTTAAAACTGATGAATGAGGGTCTATTTGATTCGGATAAAAAACGACCTATTCCTGAAAAGCCAAAAGAAATAGGAGTTATTACTTCACCAGGTGGTGCTGCTTTGCAAGACATAATACAAGTGTTGTCTAGGCGTATGCCCGTGTTAAAAATAAAAGTATATTCTGCTTTGGTTCAAGGAAAAGAGGCAGTAGATTCTATTGTGAATGCGTTGAAACTCGTAGCTGTTGACCGTCCTGACGTTTTAATTATTGGAAGAGGTGGAGGATCTTCTGAAGATTTGAGTGCTTTTAACAGTGAAATTGTGGTTAGAGAAGTCTACAAGTTGGACATTCCTGTTATATCTGCGGTGGGGCATGAAACGGATAGATGTTTGTTGGATTTGGTTGCCGACTTAAGAGCTCCTACGCCTTCCGCTGCTGCTGAGTTAGTGTGTTTAGATATTAGAGAAATTAAAAATCAGGTAGATAGTGTCATGAATCGTATTGAAATATGTATGAAAAATATAGTTGATAGATATTCTGTTAATGTATTAGATTTGAAAAATAGACTTAATTATTTATCTCCGTATTCTCGAGTATTGCGTTTATACGAGCGAATAGATCAGTTATCAAAAGCACTAGATTTTTCAATTTGTAAAATCATAGAAAAAAATGATCATAAATTGATAGAGAAAAAAATTTTGTTAAACAGCTTGAATCCTTTTAGCGTTTTAGAAAGAGGGTATTCAATAGTGGTTGATGACAAAAACAATATTGTTAATTCTGTGGACAAACTGTCGTTGGGAGATGTTTTTAAGGTCAAATTTATTAATGGTGAATGTAGTGTTAAGTTGGTTAAAAAATTGTAGAATGTTTGTTTAACATTTTGAAATTTGATTGGAGATTTAATAATGAATTCTAAATTGGAGAATATGTCTTTTGATGAAGCTTTTGAACAATTAGAAACAATATTAGAAAAATTAGAAAGTGGCAATGAAACATTAGAAAATAACTTGCAATTATATTCTAAAGGTGTGGAGTTGTATTCAAAGTGTAAAAATGAATTAGATAATGCTAAACTAAAAATAGAATATTTGAGCAACAAAAAAACGAAGGAGTAGTTTTGTGAGTTTTAAAGAAAAATATAATATGTATGTTGATATGGTTAATAGTGAATTAAAAAATATTTTACCATCAACGCATACTATGTCGACGCGTGTTTGTGAGGCTATGAAATATAGCCTCATGGCTGGTGGCAAACGAATAAGACCAGTTTTGACTTTGTCAGTATGCGAAATGTTTGGATGTGATATTCAAAAAGCAATTCCGTTTGCCTGTGCTGTAGAATTTATTCATGTAGGGTCTTTAATACATGATGATTTACCTTGTATGGATGATGATGACTTACGTAGAGGACAACCTTCTTGTCATATTAAATATGATGAGGCAACGGCTGTTTTAGCTGGTGATGGACTTTTCTTTTCAGCATTTGAAATATTGTTATTGGCTAAAAAGTTTGGCGTTAATGAATCTGATATGTTAAAAGCATGTGACTTGTTGAGCAAAATGTCTGGGATTGATGGAATGGTTGGTGGACAGACCATGGACATGTTTATTGAACAAAATGGAGCAGATGAAAGCATGGTTGAAGTTATGCAACAAAGAAAAACAGCTGCATTAATACAGGCTGCTTGTTGTTTAGGAGGAGTTGCCGCTGGGGTTAATGATAATTATTTTGAAATTTTAAATAACTATGCTTTATCATTAGGCTTAGCTTTTCAGGTTTGTGACGATGTATTGGATGTTACTGGAACTGAGAATATATTAGGAAAACCGGTGGGAAGTGATATAGAAGAAAATAAAGTAAATAGTGTTTCTTTATTAGGATTAGAAAAAGCTAAAATGAAAGCTAAGAAATATACTGAAAATGCCATTTCCGAGTTAAATAAATTGCCTAATAATCAATTTCTTATGAATTTAACTAAATTTTTATTAAATAGAGATCATTAAATTAAAAGTTGTGGCTTTATGGAGAGAAATATATGGAATTAATTAACGTAGCTAGTAAATTTTTTTCTTATAATTATTGTTTGATTTGTGCGTTTGTGGGATGGATTATTGCACAGATTTTAAAGACTTTGTTTGTTTTTATATCAGAAAAACGTTTTGATGCAGAACGTTTATTTGGAGCTGGTGGAATGCCAAGTGCTCATTCTGCTACTGTGTGTTCGTTAGCTATTGCAGTTAGTAGAGAATGTGGGGTCGATTCTCCGATGTTTGCTATAGCGGCAGTTTTAGCTGTTGTAGTTATGTATGATGCAACTGGTGTTAGAAGGTCTTCTGGAGAACAAGCGAGAGTTATAAATAGAATTGTAGATGTTTTAGATATTTCAGATATAAAACAAAGAGAAATAAAAAACAAACTTAAAATTTTTAGCAGAAAACCTGATAATTTTGAAGATGCTGAAGAAGATGATGAAGATATGAAAAAATTGAAAGAAAAATTGGGACATACCCCATTAGAAGTTTTGGGTGGTGCATTGTTAGGAATAGTTATAGCATTGGTTGTTCCGCAATAAATTTGTAAAAACAAGGTGGTGTAATGGTGGTTATTATTGATTCCACTGATTATTTATGAGTAACTATAAAATGCTAAGTACTATTAAATCTCCGGATGACTTGAAGTTTTTTTCTATTAAGGATCTTGAGAATTTATGTAGAGAAATTCGCAGTAAAATACTTGAAACTGTTTCTTGCAATGGTGGACATCTTGCATCTAATTTGGGAGTTGTTGAGATTGCTGTTGCACTTCATAAAAAATTTAATTCACCAAATGATAAAATTATTTGGGATGTTGGACACCAATGTTATGCGCATAAGCTTTTGACTGGAAGATTTGATGTTTTTGATAGTATAAGAAAAAAAGGTGGTATATCTGGTTTTACTAAACCTTTTGAAAGTGAACATGATGTTTTTATTTCAGGACATGCTTCTACTTCATTGTCAGCAGCTTGTGGATTTGCTAGAGCTGAGATTTTAAAGAAAACTAGTAATAAAGTTATAGCTGTAATTGGAGATGGTGCGCTTACTGGAGGGATGGCATATGAAGCATTGAATAATGTTTCTGATTTAAACAATTTAATAATAATATTAAATTATAATGATATGTCTATTTCTAAAACAGTTGGTGGTTTTTCCCGATATATTTCTAATATGAGATCTAATCAGGCGTATATTTCAACTAGGGTTGCAATGGAAGAAGTTTTAGATAAAATTCCATTAGTTGGTGAAATTGCGAAAAATAAAATAAGAGACTCTAAAGAAACTTTAAAGAAAATAGTATATAAATCAGATTTTTTTACAGATCTTGGCTTTTCATTTTTGAGTTCTGTTGATGGACATAATTTATCTGAGTTATTTCAAGCTATAAATTGGGCTAATCAGACAGATAAACCAGCGTTGATACAAGTATTTACTAAAAAAGGGAAAGGTTATGCTAAAGCTGAGAATAATCCGGATTTATATCATGGAGTAAGCCCATTTAATCTCAAGTATGGTGTTGTAAGTTCAAAAAACAAGAATTCGTTTTCTGAAGTTTTTGGCAAAGAACTTTGTAATTTAGCAAATAAAGATGAAAGAGTTTGTGCTATAACTGCCGCTATGGAACATGGAACAGGATTATCTAGTTTTCGAAAAAAATTTCCAAATAGGTTTTTTGATATAGGGATAGCAGAGCAGCATGCCGTGACATATGCTGCTGGATTGGGAGCAAATGGTATGTTGCCAGTTTTTGCTGTTTATTCTACATTTTTGCAAAGAAGTTATGATCAAATTTTACATGATGCTGCTATACAAAATGAGCACATATTATTATGTGTGGATAGAGCTGGAATTGTGGGCGAAGATGGAGAAACGCATCAAGGAGTTTTTGATACAGCCTTTTTAACTTCTATTCCGAATATGACAGTTTATTCGCCATGCAATTATTCAGAGTTGAGAGGAATGTTGAATAGGGCGATATATAAAACAGATGGATTAGTTTCTATAAGATATCCTAAGGGGCCGGAAGATGCTTTAGTGTCTGGTTATGATGATTTTGATTGTGACTATAGACTTATAGGTGAATCGGATATTGTAATTGTTACATATGGAAGACTCGTAGGACAAGCTATAAGGGCGCAAAAAAGTTTGATTAATGCTGGAATTAATGTGGCGGTAATGAAAATTGGAAAAATATGTCCAATAGAAAAAAGTATTTTATGCGAGCTAATGAAATTTCGCAAAATTTTCTTTTTCGAAGAGGGAATTAAGCGCGGAGGAATTGGTGAACATATAATTTCGGATTTGGTTGAATTAGGATTTAATGGCCAGTGGAGTTTAACAGCTATAGACAATTCTTTTGTTCCTCAGTCTCGTGTATATTCTGCTTTAGAATCTATAGGGTTAGATTATAAAAGCATGACAGAAAAAATTATTAACAATTGTGTTAAACTTGGTAGTGATGAAGTTGTGACTGTTAATGAAAGGGGTTAATGGTTGAAAAAAGTAAGATTAGACCAACTAGTTTTGAGTAAAGGGTTTGTACAATCTCGAGAGCAAGCTAAGGCTTTGATAATGAGTGGTATGGTTCTGGTAGATGGGGATCGTGCTGATAAAGCTGGTGATATGGTTAAAGAAAATTGTGATATTAAACTTAAGTCCACACTTAAGTATGTTAGTAGAGGTGGATTGAAATTAGAAAAAGTTGTTTCTCGATTGAAATTAGATTTAAATGAGTGCGTATGTTTGGATATAGGAGCTTCTACCGGTGGTTTTACGGATTGTATGTTGCAAAATGGAGCGGAAAAGGTTTATTCTGTTGACGTTGGGTATGGTCAGTTGGCTTGGAAATTGAGGCAGGATGATAGAGTTATTAGTTTAGAAAGAACAAATGCTAGATATTTGACTACTCAACAGATTCCTGACAAAATTGATTTTGCCTCAGTTGATGTTTCTTTTATTTCTTTAACTTTGATTTTACCTGTTTTATATAACCTTTTGAAAGACAATGCTATGGCAGTTGTTTTGGTTAAACCTCAGTTTGAAGCAGGAAGAGATCAGGTAGGAAAAAAAGGCGTTGTTAGAGATGCTAAAATACATGAAGCTGTTTTGTATAAAATATACGATTTTTGTATGGAGATAGGTTTTAGTGTTATTTATATGGATTATTCTCCAATTAAAGGACCTGAAGGAAATATAGAATATTTATTTACTATAAAAAAAGGTAACTTTGAAAGTTGTGATAGAAATTTAATAGTTGATTTAGTGGAGAGTTCTCATTATAGTTTAAATGAAAAGAAAAAACAAATGTGATTGTGTTCATTGTGTTGCAAGGGGCTTGTTTATTATATGAAGATTTTTTTTATTATAAATAAGGGAAAGTCAAAAGCAATTAAAACCGCACAAGATGCCATATATATATTAAAAAAGTTAGGCTGTAAATGTGCGGTTGAAAAGGATGTTTTTGAATTTTTTAAAGAATATGCCATTTCTGAGGATATAGATAATATTTGTAAATATGATTTTATTATTGCAGTTGGTGGGGACGGAACAATTCTTGCAGCTTCTGAATATGCTGCGGAGTATGATATACCTATTTTAGGAATTAATTCTGGACATATGGGATTTTTGTGCGGACTTGAATGTCATGATTTACAAAAGCTTGAAAAAATTTTAAAAAATCAATATAATGAGAAGAAAAGAATGCTTCTGGAAGTAGAATACGATAATAAGAAACATATAGCTGTAAATGATATTGTGTTTGTGAAACCTGTTTTAGGTAGTTTAATTGATTTAAAAGTTTTTGAAAGTGACAATTTTGTAATAGAATATAGAGCTGACTCAGTTTTGTTTTCAACGCCAACAGGCTCTACAGCTTATGCGTTAGCTAATGGGGGACCGGTGGCTGATCCTAATTTAGATTTTATATCTATGGCTCCAATTTGTGCGCATTCTTTAGCTTCGAGAACGTATTTGTTTTCTAATGATGCTGAACTTGCCGTGCAAATTGGAAATAGAAATAAAAGTAAAACTCATATACTTATAGATGGAGTTGAGTTAGATTTACTTGAAAATGGCTCACAAGTTAAAATTAGAAAAAGTGATAAAAAATTAAGATTGGTTTATTTAGAAGATATTCCTTTTTTTGATTTGGTTAGGAAAAAATTTTTGCCCAATTAATTTTTTATATTGTTATGAAAATATTTTTAGAATGGGAGGAAGAAAGTCTTGTTAGTAAACTTATATATACAAAATTTAGCGGTTGTTGAGAAGATTATAATAGAGTTTGGTAAGGGTATGAATTTGTTTACTGGTGAGACAGGTGCAGGTAAGTCTATCGTTGTTGACGCCATAAATTCGATAATTGGTGGACGCTGTTCTAAAAATATGGTTAGAAATGGTGAAAAAAAGGCGGTAGTTATAGCAACTTTTCAAGATTTATCTGATGAGGTTAAAGAATTTGCAGAAAAATATGATTGGGATATATCTGAAGATCAGTTGATAATTCAAAGAGATATTTCTTTTGATGGGAAAACAACTGCAAGAATTAATGGTATGCCTATAAACATATCTATTCTTAGAGAATTAGGCAGTCTTTTAGTGAATATTCATGGGCAACATGATAATCAAATATTACTTTCTTCAGAAAAGCATTTAAATATACTTGATGATTATGGCAATTTAAATGAATTGTTAGATAAATATCAGTATCATTTTTCATATTTAAAAAAGATTAATTTGGAGTTGGATGCTATAAAGGCAGATCAGGCTTTAAAATCCGAAAAAATTGAAATTATAACTAATCAAATTAATGAGATAGAGCAGGCAGATGTTGAAGAGGGAGAAGATGTGGAACTTGAAGGTGATTCTAGGTCAATAAGAAATTCTGCTAAAATTTTGGAAAATTTGAATATGGTGCATCAACTTTTGTCAGGTGATGATGACATGAATGGGATTGTGGATATGTTAGATGATGCTGTTTCTCATTTAGATACGGCAGCAGCTTATTATGATGATATTGTTCTATCTTCCGAGAAACTTAGAGATATGCTTTTTGAAATAAAAGAAATATCTTATGACATATCTAATAAGTGTCAACATTTGGATTTTAATCCCAATAAACTAGATGCTATTGAAAGTAGATTAGATGAAATTTTTAAAATTAAACGAAAATATGGTCCAACAATTGATGATGTTAATAATAAACTAGCTTCTTTGAAATCTGAACTTGAAAAAGTTGAAATGTATGACGTAAGACAAAATGAGTTGATGGTGTCTCAAAAATCCGAAATGAAACAGGTTGCAGAATTAGGTCAAATGTTATCAAGAGAAAGAAAATTGGTTGCTAAAAAATTTGCAGAAAATGTTGCTAGAGAACTTGAATTTTTAGATATGAAAGGTGTTAAATTTGAAGTTGTAGTTTCACCTCATGAGGGTAATATATGGGGATTAGAGGATGTTGAATTTTTAATTTCTACTAATGTTGGAGAACCCCCTAAGCCTATCAGCAAAATTGCGTCAGGCGGAGAGCTTTCTAGAATTATGTTGTCTATAAAAAACACTTTGGCGGAAAAGGATAAAATTCCTACGTTGGTTTTTGATGAGGTTGATACTGGAGTTTCAGGTTCTGCTGCACAAAAAATAGGTTTAAAATTAAAACAGGCTTCTAAAAACAGACAGGTGCTTTGTGTGACGCACCTAGCTCAAATAGCTGCGTTGGCAGATGAACATTTTAAAATTTCAAAAAAGGCTATTGATGGACGTTCTTTTGCTGAAGTAGAACAATTGAATGAAGAGGGTAGAATTGAAGAAGTTGCTCGTATTATGTCTGCGGGTTCAATTACTAATTTAACAATGCAAACAGCGCAAGAAATGATTGAAAAGGGTAAGCAACATTAATTATAGTTGTTGATACAGTAAATATAAAGAGATCTAAATCTTTTACATAAATTTAGATCTCTTTTGTTTTTTATTTTTTTGAATGACTAATTTTGAGTTTATCATCTTTATAGTCTACGACTATATTTTCGCCGTAAGATAAATTATCTCCTAATATGACTTTAGCAATTTCAGTTTCAACATGTCTTTGAATGAATCGTTTTAATGGTCTAGCACCATATACTGGATTATAACCATTATTTATGATGAATTGTTTAGCCTCATCGGTTAATTTGCAAGATATTTGTTTATTTGATAGTCTGTTGTTTAGTGAATCTATTTGTATATCTAAAATTTTAGTAATATCATTTTTTGATAGAGGTTTATATAGTACAATTTCGTCTAATCTGTTTAAAAATTCCGGTTTAAAAGATTGCTTTAAAATATTTTTAATATCATTTTTAGCATTTTGTGTAATTTCTCCGTCATCAGCTATTCCGTCCAGAAGAATTTCGGAACCGAGATTTGAAGTTAATATTATTATTGTATTTTTAAAATCAACTGTGTGTCCTTGTGAGTCGGTTATTCTACCATCATCTAAAACTTGTAATAAAATATTAAATACGTCAGGATGAGCTTTTTCAATTTCATCAAATAATATAACAGAATATGGTTTTCGTCTAATCGCTTCAGTTAATTGACCGCCTTCTTCGTAGCCAACATATCCTGGAGGAGCTCCTATAAGTCTACTTACAGAATATTTTTCCATATATTCTGTCATATCAATTCTTACAATATTTCGCTCATCGTCAAATAAATTTGCGGCTAAAGTTTTTGCTAATTCAGTTTTTCCTACTCCGGTTGGACCTAAAAATAGAAATGATCCTATTGGGCGATTAGGGTCTTGTATTCCGGCACGAGATCTTATTATCGAATCTGTTACTTTGGTTATGGCTTCATCTTGGCCAACTACTCTTTTATGAAGTATTTCTGGAAGTTTGAGAATTTTTTCTTGTTGACCTTCCATGATTTTTGATGTTGGAATGCCTGTCCATCTCTCAATAATCTGTGCAATTTCTTTTTCAGTTACTTTGTCTCTTAAAAGAGATCTTGTTTTTAATAAATCAACAGCTATTTTTTCTTCTTCCTCAAGTTGTTTTTTTAATGCAGGAAGTTTTCCATATTTAAGTTCGGCTGCTTTATTTAAATCATAATTTTGTTCAGCTTGTTCAATTTCAGAATTGAGTTTTTCAAGTTTTTCTCTTAGCTTTTGAACTTTTTCTATAGTTGATTTTTCGTTTTCCCATTTTGTTTTTAGTGTTTTAAATTGTGCTCTAAGATCTGATAGTTCTTTCTGAATTTCAAGTAGATGTTCTCGTGATATGTTGTTTTTTTCTTTTTTTAAGGCAGCTTCTTCAATTTCTTGTTGAATAATTTTTCTTTGAATAACATCCAATTCTGTTGGCATAGAATCGATTTCAGTTCTTATCATTGCACATGCTTCATCTATAAGGTCTATTGCTTTATCTGGCAGAAATCTATCGGTAATATATCTGTCTGATAGAGTTGCTGCAGTTATAATAGCTTGGTCTTGAATATTTACTCCGTGATATATTTCATAGCGGTCTTTTAGGCCACGAAGAATTGCAATTGTATCTTCTACTGTAGGTTGTTTAACTAACACTGGTTGAAATCTTCGCTCTAATGCTGGGTCTTTTTCTATATATTTTCTATATTCATCTAAAGTTGTTGCTCCAATGCAGTGCAGTTCACCTCTAGCAAGCATTGGTTTTAATAAGTTTCCGGCATCCATAGATCCTTCAGTTTTTCCTGCTCCAACTATTGTGTGTAACTCATCTATAAACATTATAATTTTTCCGTTAGACTTTTTTATTTCCGTTAGAACAGCTTTGAGTCGTTCTTCAAACTCTCCTCTAAATTTTGCACCAGCAATTAAAGATCCCATATCTAGCGAAAAAATAATTTTGTTTTTAAGTGAATTTGGAACATCACCTCTAACAATTCGTTGAGCAAGACCTTCTGCAATTGCTGTTTTTCCAACTCCTGGTTCACCAATTAGTACAGGATTGTTTTTAGATTTTCTTGATAAAATTCTAATTACGTTTCGAATTTCATCATCTCTACCTATTATGGGGTCTATTTTTTTTGTTTTTGCATATTCTACAAGGTTTATTCCAAATTTTTTTAAAGCGTCGTAGGATGATTCTGGTGTGTCGTTGGTTATTCTAACAGAACCTCTTACCTGTGATAGTATCTTTATAAAATCATCTTTGTTTATATTAAAAGTTTTAAATATTTCTTTTAATTTATTAGATTTTTCAAGTATAGCAATAAAAATGTGTTCAACCGATATATAGTCGTCCTTCATGGAGTCGGCTATTTTTTCAGAATAGTTTAAAATTTGATCTACTTCTTGAGAAACATAAATTTTACTTGTATCTTGATTATATTGGCCAATTTGTGGCAGTTGGTTTATTTGTTTTTGAATTGTTAAAACAAAGTCGTTTAGATTGATTTTCTGCTTTTTTAATAATTCTGGTATCAATCCATCTTGTTGTGTAACTAATGCAAGTAATAGGTGATGTACATCCAAAGTAGAATTTTTATGTTCCATCGTTAATGTTTGTGCTGTTTGGATTGCTTCAGTTGATTTTTGTGTTAATTTTTGTGAATTCATTTTAACAGATCCTTTCATAGCTTTTGTTAAAAAGAGATATTTAAAGTAAAGTATCTCTTGATTAATATTATTTATATACTAAGCTTTTTTAAGATACTAAGCTTTTTTAAGTTTAGCATAATTTGCCATTACTTTTTTTCTACCCTTTTTTTCAAAATCTACTTCTACTAAGTGATCATTTCCCATAGGAACTATAGATATTACAGTTCCTTTTCCGAAAACTGAGTGAACCACCAAGTCGTTTTCATTAAAATTGATTTGTATTTCATTTACATTCTTGGTTTTGTTTATTTTATTTATATTAATTTTGTGTTTTTGCTTAGTTAAAATGTTATTATTGAATTTTTTGACTATAGTGTCGGTAATATCTTTATACTCAATTGGAATTTCATTTAAAAATCTTGAAGGTTTTGAATACCTTGTAGAACCAAAAATCATTCTTTGCGCTGCATTAATTAAATATAGTTGTTTTTGAGCTCTTGTTATTCCGACATATGCTAAACGTCGTTCTTCTTCTATCTCTTCAGTATCATTGTCTGATTGATTTCCTGGGAAAATACCTTCTTCCATACCAACCATAAATACTGCCTTAAATTCTAATCCTTTTGCTGAGTGTAATGTCATTAGTGAGATTTTGTCATTATCTGAGTTAAAATCGTCAATATCGGTATATAAAGCTATCTCATTTAAAAAATCAGATAGAGTAGCATTTTCGTTCTCATTTTCAAAGTGCATTAAAATTGTTTTAAACTCTTCTAAATTTTCAATCCTAGATTTTGCAATATCGCCTTGGTCCAATAATGATTGCATATATCCTGTTTGACTCATAATTTCATCAAATAAGTCGGGTAGTGACATATTCTCAGAACAAGTTATTAAATTATCAATTATTGATTGAAAATTTTTAAGTTGTTTTGATTTTCCTAGCAAGGTAGAAAACGTTTCTGACTGTGACATTATATTATACATTGATGTATTCATGGAATCTGATATTTTTTGCAGTTTAGAAACTGTACCGCTACCAATTCCTCTTTTAGGTTCATTTATTATCCTTTTTAATCTTAGATTATCATTTTTGTTATTCAATACTGTTAGATATGCCAATGTATCTTTAATTTCTTTACGGTCATAAAATTTAGTTCCACCTATAATTTGGTAGGGAATAGCATTTCTAACCAAAAATCTCTCAATATTTGCTGATTGTGCATTCATTCTATACAAAATCACATGATCTTTATATGACATTCCATTTGATATATTTTTATTAATTTCTTTACAAATAAATTCAGCCTCTTCGTTTTCATTTGAAACATGTATTTCTTTGATTTTTTCGCCGTCTCCTTTGCTTGTCCATAAATTCTTTCCTTTTCTTGCAGAATTATTTGAAATTACATGGTTTGCGGCTGATAATATATTTTGAGTTGATCTATAGTTTTCTTCAAGTCTTATTGTTTTGACATTTTTCATTTGTTTTTCAAAATTTAATATATTTTCTATTGTTGCGCCTCTAAATTTATATATACTTTGGTCGTCGTCTCCTACAACACATAAATTTTGATGTTGTGCTGCAAGTAGTTTTATTAATTTATATTGTACGTGGTTAGTATCTTGATATTCGTCAACCAATATGTATTTAAATTTATTTTGATATCTAGAAAGGATATCTGGATTATTTTCAAATAGTTCTACAGTTAAAAATATAATATCATCAAAATCTAGTGCATTAGCATTTTTTAAATAATTTTGGTAGATTTTGTATATTTTGGCTATTTCTTTTTTCCTTAAGTCGTTATTTGTTTGTGCTTCATATTGATTTGGTGTTAAAAATTTATCTTTAGCTCTACTTATTTCGGATAAAACAGATTTAGGAGGATATATTTTGTCATTTAAGTTCATAGTGGCTAAAATATCTTTAATTACTCTTTTGCTGTCATCTGTATCATATATTGTAAAGTTTTTTTGATATCCTAAATGGTCTATATATCTAACAAGGATTTTTATGCACTGTGAATGGAATGTTCCAGCATTTATGTCATTTGCAGAGTCGCCTAAAATTTGTTTCAATCTATCACATAGTTCAGCTGCTGCCTTGTTAGTAAATGTTATTGCAAGAATTTCCCATGGCTTTGGAGGGTTATTTTTTAACAAATTATGACTAATTATATATTCATCTAATTGATTTTCATCTTGTTCTATTATTTTTTGAATAGCATTATAGTCTGATTCATTTATGTTACAGTTTTCATTGAAATATACATTTCCATATTTTAACATATAAGCTATTCTGTTAACTATTACAGTAGTTTTTCCAGATCCTGCACCGGCTAAAATAAGTAAAGGTCCGTTTATTGAAAATATGGCCTCTTTCTGCATTGCATTCATTTTGTTGAATTTATTTTCTAAAATTTGTTTTTTGTGTTTTGAAAATACTTGGTTTATAGTCATCTGTTTATCCCTCTTAATTTATAGTATCTTATAAAGATTATAACACAAATTGGATAAAAATAAAAGATAGCATAAAATATGTTTATATTATATTTTTTTGAAAAGAACTAATAATAAGTATGTATAATAATTTATTTGGTTATTGTCAAAAAAATAGTTTTATATGTGAATTTTCGACAAAAATAGTTTTATACGCAAATTTTCGACAAAAATAGTTGATTTTACACGATTATTAATATATAATTTATAACAAACCTAGTGAAAATATTGATAATTTATAAACAAATAAAATTTTTTGTTAATAAATTTATTGATTTTAGAATTTGATTTAAGGGTTTTTATAGTCAGATAAAATATAAAGTAAAATAAATGTTAATGTGTGATAGAGCTAAGAGATAATATATGTTTGTATTGTCTTTTAGATTATTAGGAGAGAGCATTATGATAAAAGATATTTTTTATAAGATTATATCTGATGATGAACAAAGGGAAAAACTGAATTCTTTAAGAGATCAAAACAAAATATATGATTTATTTTGTGAAAATGGTTATATTAAATCATTTAGTGATTTTAAGAACGAAATGAACGTTTTTTTAAATTCTGATGATAGTGTGAAAATGAGTAATAATGATTTTAATGAGCTTTCTGATGAAACCCTTAAAATGATTGCTGGTGGAGCTAATATGAGAAAAGCCTTAACATTAAGTTTTGCTACGTTAATGGCTGCTTCTATTATTTCAACTAATTTTAATAACTCTATGGCTCCAAAAAGTAATATGGATGATGTGTCAATTTCTACCTCTTCAGGGGCGGATTCTTTTAGTAATAGTAGTTATGATGGTAACAATAATGATGCACAAACAGGGGAAAATACTGATAACAATGGTATAAAAAAGATAGAAAAAAACAATACAACCGAAGATCCTCAGAAGCCTGGAGGAAGTGGTGGAGCCACACAGTCAACAAGTAGATTGGAAACTAGGTCTGATAGAACTGCTAAAACAGAAAAGAAAGTTGAAGTAATTGTTGATTCAGGTGTTCGTCCTGGTGATGATGCAGATAAAAAAGAAATAGCTAGATTAAAACAAGCAAACAATCAATTGCAGCAGGAAAATGAAAATTTAAAAAATCAAAATAAACTTTTATTGAATGCTCAAAAGGTAAATGAACAAGATAAAAAAAATCAGTCCGAAGATAGTAGAAAACTAGTAAATGATCTTTTGAAGACTATAGAAGAAGTAAAAGGATTAAGCATTGGCAAAGATCAAGAAATTGCTAATTTGAAGAAAAGTAATGAAGATGTTAAAAATCGAATTAACCAATTACTTAATCAGATTAATCAAAGCAATAATCAGAACCAAAATTTAGATAATAAAAATAAGGATTTGCAGAGACAAAACAATGAGATTTCTTCTAAATTAAGAGAGTTAAATCAATTATTATCAAACAATGACAATAAAATAAAAAATCTTGAATCTCAAAATTTGAATTTAAATAAGTTATTAGAAAAACTTGCTCAAGAAAAAAGTGCTCTTGAAAAAGACAATAATGTTTTAAAAAATCAAAACAATCAAAATGCCGGAAAAAATTTAGAGTTAGAAAATAGTAATAAGAATTTACAATTGCATATAAATGAATTAAATGATCAGATTAATAAATTAAACAATGAAATTAACAAAATAACAAACGATAATGATATAAATGTTAATAATTTAAAGAAAAAATATGAAGATCAGATTAATGATTTAAATGAAAAAATAGAAATGATAAGAAATAACGGCAACAATTGGAATGAAGAAACTCAAAGGAAATGGTCAAAAGATAAAGATTTATTAAATGATAAAATTAATGATTTAAATAAAACAATTGAGGAAAAAAATAGAGAAATAAGTATATTACAAAATGACATAAAAGACTATCAGAATGATTTAGATAAGAATCTTAATGATTATAACAAGAATATTCAAAAATTAAATAATGAGATTAGAGAACTAAAAAGAATAGGTAATATCAATATTGCTAACGCAAAAAATCATTATGATAACATGCTTAATAAGCTAAAGAATGAATATGAAAGTAAGATTAATCAATTAGATGGTAATTATAAAAAGGAGATTCAAGATTATAAAAACAAGATTCAAGATTATGAAAAAAAGGTTGATAATTTAAATAAAATATTAAATGAAAAGATAGAGGATCAGGATCTAGAGAGAGAACGTTTAAATAATAATTATGGTAAAATTTTGGAAGATATATCGAAAGAAAAAGATAATCTAAATGAAGATAATGTTAGATTACAAAATGAAATAAATAATTTAAGGAATAATCATAAAGAACAAATAAATAAGTTAACAGACGAGAACAATAGGTTAAGAGAAGATAACAATAACAAGGATAACAAGATAAATGAATTAAAACTACAACATCAGAACGAGATTAATAACAAGGATAAGGATATCAATAACTTAAAGAATGGAATCGAAGCTAAGGAAGAAGCAATCAATAAAGCAAATCTGCAGCATCAGAATGAAATCAAAAAGTTAAAAGAAGAGCATGATAAGGAGCTCAATAAAGTAAAAGAAGATATAAATAACTTAAATATGCAGATTCAGACAGCGACACAAGAGAACAATAAGTTAAATGAATCAATTAAGACCAAGGATGAATCAATCAGACAATTGACAAATGACTATAATACAAGAACGCAAGAAGTCATTAAGTTACAAAATGGATATAATATATTAAAAAATCAGATAGAAGAAATAGACAAACTAAATAAACAATTGGCTGAAGATAGCAAAAATGTTAATAATGAACTAAATGCTAAAATAAAGAAGCAGATTGAAGAAAATACAAACTTAAAAGAACAGTTTAAGTATGCAGAACTCAATAACTTGAGTTTAAATAAACGTTATGAGGAATTAGATGTAATTGTTCGTACTATGGGTGATGAGAACAAGAAGTTAAAAGAAGATATCACGAACAAGAATACCGAGATCGAGAGATTAAATAACGAGATCCAGAAAGTAAATGAAGCAATCAATAAAGCAAATATACAGCATCAGAACCAGATCAATGAGAAGGATAAGTTGATCTTGGATAAGAATAATAAAATTACAGAATATGAGAAAACACAAAGTAACTTATTAGACAAATTGAAATTTGCAGAAAAAACAAGTAAAGAAGCTGTAGAATTAAAGAACCAGTTAGGTATAGATAATAACATATTACAAAATAAAATCAATAAGTTAAGAGAGGATAACAATAAATTAAAAGAAGATGTCAATAACTTAAATATGCAGATTCAGAAAGCGACAGACGAGAACAATAGGTTAAGAGAAGATAATAATAACAATGATAAAGAGATTAAGAGCAAGTATAACCAGATCACGAACTTAAATAACGAGATCAAGAACTTAAAAGACCTAAATGATAAATTGTCTCAAAATAACAAAAATGTTAATGAAGAACTAACTAAGAAAATAAATATTCTTAACGAAGAGAACAGTAATTTAAAATACGAGCTTGATCAGGCAAAGCTACAGATCAATGATTTAAATCGCAAGTATAGTTTAGACGAAAATATTATTGATGAAATGAAAAAGAATGAACAAAGACTAAATGTAGAATTAAATAACAACAAGAAAGAGTTAGAAAAATTAAATGAGCAGTTCTGGCAACAAAGTGAAGATATAAGTAATTTACAGAGAGCTAATGATGAATTAAAGAAAAATTACGAGAACCAGATCCAAGATAAGGATAATAAAGTTCATGATTTAGAAAAAGAACTGGATGAAGCAAACACTTCTTATTATGAATTAGAACAAAAGATGCTTGAGTTAGAAGTAAATAATCAACAATTAGAGGAAGGACTTAATGATTTAAATAACGAGAACCATAAGTTAAAAGTAGATATAAATAACAAGGAAAAAGATATCAATGAATTAAAGATACAGATCAATAACAAGGATAACCAGATCACGAACTTAAATAATGATCTCAAGAACAAGGGTGATGAGATCACGAAGTTAAAAGAACTAAATGATAACTTGGCTGAAGATAGCAAAAATGTTAATAATGAACTAAATGCTAAAATAAAGAATCAGATTGAAGAGAATGCAAACTTAAAGAAAGAGCTTGCTTATCTAAGTATCAATAACATTAACTTAAAGAAAAGTCTTGATAAATTAGAGACAATTGTCCTTGTTAGAGGTGATGAGCTCAATAATGCAAATCTACAGATCACGAACTTAAATAACGAGCTCAAAGAGAAGAATCAACTTATCAATACAGTAAATGAAGAGAACAATAAAGCAAATAATGATATCAATATGTTAAAAGAACAACTCGATACCGTAAATAAAGATATTAATAAGTTAAGAAAAGATAACAATAACAAGGATAATGATATCCAGAAAGCAAATGAAAAGAACACGAACTTAGAGAAAGAAATCAATAAGTTAAAAGAGGAGCATAAGAACGCTATCAAAGATAAGGAAAACGAGATCAAGAAAGCAAATAACTTAAATATACAGATCAATAATTTAAAAGAAGATATCAATAACTTAAATATGCAGATTCAGAAAGCGACAGACGAGAACAATAAGTTAAATGAAGCAATCAATAACAAGAATAAAGATATCAATGAATTAAATAACTATGTTCAGGAGTTGATTTCACATATAAAAAACAATAACTCAGATGAAACGCTTAAAGGTTTAAGCGAAATGAATAGAGATTTAATTAATAAACTTAAAGAACTAAATGGACAAATTCAGAATAGAAATAACGAGAACGAGAAGTTAAATAATGATAACAATATGTTAAAAGAGCAACTCAATACAGTAAACAATGAAAATGAGTTATTAAAAAACCAAGTTAAATCAAAGATAGATATGGCGAACAGGGAAACACAAAATACAATTGATAATTTAAACAAAGAAGTTGAAAAATACAAGGGAAATATCAATAAGTTAACAGAAGATATCAAAGAATTAAAAGATATGAATGAGGGACTAAAGGAGCAAAATGAGTTATTAAAAAACCAAGTCAAATCAAAGATAGATATGGCGAACAGGGAAACACAAAATACAATTGATAATTTAAACAAAGAAGTTGAAAAATACAAGGAACAAATCAATGCTTTAAAAAAACAGATCGATAATAAAGCAAATGCCGCAAACAAAGAGAAGAAAGAGGCAAATGAAAAGATCAATAAGTTAAAAGACGAGAACAAGAAAGTAAATGAAAATATTACTAAAGTAAACCAAGAGAAGAATAAAGCAATCAATGATTTAAAGCAAAAGCATAAGAATGAAATCGAGAAGTTAAAAGGGATGAACGAAAACCTGAAAAAACTGGCTACAGCGTTAGGTATCAACATACAAGAAGGAGGTTGGCTGACAAAATTTCAGAAAAAATTTGACGAATTATGTAAAAATGTTGGATCAGTAAATCAGTTACAAAAAAATATCAGTGAGAAGGATAAAAAGATCGATGAATTACAAAAAGCTTATGACGGTAGGGTTAAAGTTATACAAAATATAAACAATAGATTGGTAGAAGAGACTAATAAAAAAACATCAGCCTATTCGCAAGTTAACAGATTAAAAGAAGAAAATTTGAAATTAACAGGGGAAATAGAACGATTACAACAAGAATTAAAAAAAAAAATAAATGAACAAAATACCATTGATGAATTAAAAAAAGAAAAAGAAGAATTAGAAAATGAATTCTGGAATTTAAAAATTGGTAAAGATCAAAAGCAAGATAAGTTGGTTGAACAAACAGTCAACGAACGAATAGAAGAAATTCGTAAGAATTTTGAAGAAAACGTTAAAACTGTGAAAGACAATTTGAGTGCAGTTACAAAAGAAAAAGAACAATTAGAACATACACTACAAAACATTAAGAATAAAATGTTAGAAGAGAGTAAAAAATTAGAAAGCATTACAAAAGAAAAAGAAGATTTAATAAAAAATATGAAAACATTAATATCAGATAATGAAAAATTAAAACAAGGTTCTCAAGAACAAACAGAAGCAGTTCGAAAAGTTATTGAAGAAGTAGAAGAGAAAAAACAAAGATTGACAGAAAGAATTTCATTTTTGAAAGAAGCCAATGAAGATCTTAAAAATAAATGGGACAAATTGAGTAAAAATTATCAAGATAATCTTGAAAATGATGTTATCAATAGAACACAGAAACTTACTGTTGAAAACGGGAAATTAAATCAAAAAGTCGAAGAGTTAGAAAAACAATTAGAAAGTTTGCGAACAGAAGTTGGTAATTATGAGGAATATTATAAAAATCATAAATCTGATGTTAATGAGAAAATTGACATAATTAACGAATTAAAAAGACAAATTGAAGAATTAAAAACTCAATTAACTAATATTGACGAAAATGATGTTATTGATGAATACAAAAAGGAAGTTGATAATTTAAAACGAGATAACGATGTTTTACAGAACGAATATGAAAAATTTCAAAAATATAAAAAAATGGTTATCAACTTTGTTAATGCACAAGGATTAGATAATGAATTTGAAGGTATTTCAAATGAACAGAATGAATTAAACAACCTGTCGAATGAAGAACAGAACAATATACCACGAGAAGATGTGATTGGACAATATTATGATTGGATTGATGAGAATAACTTACGTGAGAAATTTAATGAATTTTTTAAAGAAAAGAAGTTATCCAACCAAAATGAGAATGATTTAGATTTCGAGGAAAATTGTTTGGTAGATTTTATAAATCAAAATTTTGAAGATCATAATGAAGAGTAATTAATAAATAAAATTTTTTAAAGGATTAGCACATACAATAGGTTGTGCTAATCCTTTTTTGTTTTTTTCTTGAAAAATTATTTTTTGTGTGTTAAAATGTATTCGGTTATTTTAAAACTGGGTGTAGCGCAGCTAGGTAGCGTGCCATCTTGGGGAGGTGGAGGTCGCGAGTTCAAATCTCGTCACTCAGACCAGTTTGATTTTATGGTGTTGTGATGCTGCAAATTTATTTGTTGGTGTTATAACACTTTTATTGTTTTTAACGTTTGATCATATTTGTAAAATATAATATGTCATAACTATATATTGTTAGAAAGGTTGATATTTGTGGATAAGAAATTTTATATAACAACGGCTATAACATATGCTTCTAGAAAACCTCATGTTGGAAATACATATGAGATAATTTTTTCTGATGCTATTGCGCGTTTTAAAAGAATGCAGGGATATGATGTTCACTTTTGCACTGGTACTGATGAGCATGGTCAAAAGATTGAAGAATTGGCAAAAAAAGAGGGGATAGCTCCACAAAAATATGTTGATATGATTTCATCTCAGATAAAGGGCATTTGGGATAAAATGAATACATCTTATGATACATTTATACGAACAACAGATAAATATCATGTTGATGTTGTTCAGAAAATTTTTAAGAAACTTTATGATAAGGGAGATATATATTTAAGTAAATATGAAGGGTGGTATTGCATTCCTTGCGAATCTTTTTGGACAGATAGTCAGCTAGTAGATGGAAAATGTCCTGATTGTCACAGAAAAGTTAATAGGACAAAAGAAGACGCTTATTTTTTCAAAATGAGTAAATATCAGGGCCAATTGATTCAGCACATAAAGAATAACGTAGAGTTTATTATGCCTAAATCTCGTGAAAATGAAATTATTAATAATTTTTTGAAACCTGGTCTGCAAGATTTGTGTATTTCTAGAAATTCGTTTAAATGGGGAATACCGGTAAGTTTTGATCCGGATCATGTTGTTTATGTTTGGCTTGATGCTTTGGTTAACTATATAACAGCAATAGGATATGACCCGGATAATCCTAGTGGCAAATTTAAAGATATTTGGCCCGCAGATCTTCACGTAATCGGAAAAGATATATTGAGATTTCATACAATTTACTGGCCAATAATTTTGATGGCTTTAGATTTGCCTTTACCTAAACAAATATTTGGACATCCGTGGTTGTTGGCGGGGGAAAGCAAAATGAGCAAGTCTGTTGGAAATGTAATGTATGCTGATGATTTGTCTGAGTTGTTTTCTGTTGATGCAATTAGGTTTTATTTGTTGAGTTCAATGCCATATTCTCATGATGGTTCTATAACATATGATACGATAATTTCAACATGGAATTCAGAACTTGCAAACACATTAGGAAATTTAGTTAAACGTACTTGCGATATGATTTGTAAGTATTTTGATGGCGTTATTCCAGAAGTAGGCGTTGAAACTGAACTAGATGATGAATTAAAAGCTTTTGCTATTTCGTCGTTTGAAAAATATGAAAAGCTTATGGATGAATATAAGGTGTCAGATGCTATATTTATTGTAATGTCTTTGGCTAGGAGATCTAATAAATATATTGACGAATCTACTCCGTGGTTATTAATTAAAAACGAGCAGGATCATGTAAGATTGCAAACTGTTTTGTATAATTTAATGGAATGCATAAGATTTATTGGTGTTATGTTGAAGCCAATTATGCCAAAAGTTGCTGAAGATATTTTAAAGCAAATATGTAGTTGTGATAATGATTTTAATTCTTTAAAGCAGTTTGGTATATTAAAGTCTGGAATAAAAATAGAAAAGCCTCAAATTTTATTTAATAGAATAGATGAAGAGAAGAAACTTAAAGAGATCGAACAACTTAATAAAGAATCTAAAACTGGCTCAGAAAATTTACCAGAAAATATTATAACCATAAAAGATTTTTCGAAAGTTAGTTTGAAAGTGTTTGAAGTTTTAGAGTGTGAAAAAATAAAAAAGTCTAAGAAATTATTGAAATTACGCTTAGATGGAGGAAATGAGCAAAGACAGGTTGTGTCTGGAATTTCAGACTGGTATGAACCAGAAGATTTAATTGGCAAAAAAGTTATTGTTGTGGCTAATTTAAAGCCAGTTAAACTTTGTGGGGAAGAGAGTCAAGGAATGATATTAGCTGCTGATGCTAGTGAAGACTATGTAAAAGTAATATTTGTTGATTCTTCAGTTCCAAATGGTTCTGAGATACATTAGTTAGCTAGAGGTGTGTGATTATATGAATAGTTTGATGGGGATTTTTGATACACATGCTCATTATGATGATGTAAAATTTAATGAGAATCGAAATGAGGTATTGTCTTCGATGAAAGTCAACGGAGTATCATATATATGTAATGTGGGTTCTGATTTGAAAAGTTCTGAAACATCTATTGAATTAGCTAATAATTATGAATTTATATATTCTGCTGTTGGAGTTCATCCAGAGTGTGTTGATAATTTACCTGCTGACTGGTTGAATCAGATTGAAAATTTGGCTGAACAAAATAAAGTGGTGGCTATTGGAGAAATAGGTTTAGACTACCATTATCCGGATTTTTCTAAAAAAAAACAGTTTGATGTATTTGAAAAACAATTAGATTTAGCTCAAAATTTAAATAAGCCTGTTATAATTCACAGTAGAGATGCTGTCGAAGATACTATATCTATATTAAACAATTTTCCTAAGGTTAGTGGGGTAATTCATTGCTTTTCTGGTAGTGCGGAGGTTGCTTGTAGGTATATAGAAATGGGTTGGTATCTTGGATTTACTGGAGTGGTTACATTTAAAAATGCGAAGAAAGCAGTTGAAGCTGTTGGAGCAATTCCGGTAGAAAAACTTGTGCTTGAAACAGACTGTCCATATATGGCTCCTGAACCTTGGAGAGGGCATTGTTGTAATTCTAAAATGCTTGTTTCGGTAGCAAATAAAATTGCAGAGATAAAAGAAATGTTACCGCAGGAAATTGTAGATATTACCAGAAATAATGCATTTAATTTATACAGAATAGATGTTTCAAAATAGTTTGTGTTTTTAATTAACTCGATGACAATTTAAAAAAGTTGTTTTTGTGGTGGTGATATATAGGTTGGATGATGATAAATATATGAAACTCGCTATTGAACAAGCAAAAATAGCAGCAAGTATGGGAGAAATACCTGTTGGAGCTATAATTATTAGCAATGGTGACATAATTTCAACCGGTTATAACAAACGAGAAATGCTTACTAATTCATTAGCGCATGCTGAAATAGTTGCAATAAATTCAGCGTGTAAAAAACTTAATTCTTGGAGAATATTAAATGCTACGTTGTATGTTACGTTAGAACCTTGCGCAATGTGTGCTGGTGCTATAATAAATTCTAGAATCGAAAAAGTTGTCTTTGGTGCTTATGATCCTAAGGCGGGTTCTTTTGGGTCGTTGGTGAATTTATCTGAGTTACGTTATAATCATCAGCCTCAAATAGTGTCTGGCGTCTGTGAAAAAGAGTGTGCAGATTTATTGTCTAATTTTTTCAGAGAACTTAGAAAAAAGAAAAAATTACTGTGAATCGGTTGGTTTTATTTGTTTTGCAAATTCTATTAAATCTAATCTGTTGTTTTGCAAATCTTCGTTTATGATTTTATTTAAAATAGTATCTAAGGCTTTACCTATATTAGGTCCTTTAGTATAGCCCAATTTTATTAAGTCGTTTCCGTTTATTTTCATTTTTTTGTGTGAATAGCAAATGTTATTTTTTATTATTTTATCTAATAGGTGTTCTGCTGTAGTTATTTCTGTATGCGGAGCACCTATTGCTTTTAAGTGTGCTTTTTTTAATTTTAAAATTAATGAATATGTTTGAATATTAATTTTGTTTAAAATGTGGCATGTTTCAATTATGTTTGATGGTAAATTTATATTTTGATATTTAATTATTTCTGTGGTTTGTTTTATATGTTTTTTTGGAATTTTAAGATTTGATGATATTTTATTAAAAATTTGTATGCTTTCGTTTTCATAATTATTTAAAATACCTAACTTGTTGTAATTTTTATAAATGCCAATATGTCTGAAAAGCAAAGCTAATCTTAAGTTTATTAAAGGTTCGCAATTTGATATTGAATTCAAAGCAAGGTTCCATAATGTTTGAGATTGTTCATTTTTTTTCATTGAAAAATTTAAATATGTAAGTTCAGGAATTATTTGAAAAAATAATAATTTGAAACTATTTAGTGACTTTTTTGCATATTTTCCATTTAATATTTTTAAGAACTCAGAACATATTCTCTCTGAAGATAGCAATCGCAATAAATTGCTATTTTGAAATATTGCTTTTTTTGTGTTTTCTTCTACATTAAATCCATATGTTGATTGAAAACGAATGCCACGCAAAATTCTTAGTGAGTCTTCCTTAGCTTTATCAAAAGGATTGCCAACAAAAGAAATAACTTGGAATTTTAAATCATTTTTTCCGTTAAAAGGATCAATTATTCCAGTGCTGGGATTATATGCCATTGCATTTATTGTGAAGTCTCTTCTGTAAAGATCATCATTTAATTTATTCAGAAATACAATTTTTTGAGGTTTTCTATTGTTTTGATATTTTAATTCTTTTCTATATGTAGTTATTTCAAAATTTAGATTGTTTATATTAACGATTACAGTACCATATTTTATTCCTGTGGTATTAAGATTAAAATTTGAAAAGATTTTTTTGATTTCTAGAGGTTTGGCATTTGTGCATATGTCCCAATCTTTTGGGGTTATGTTCAACAAACAGTCTCTAACGCATCCACCAACAATAAACGCTTCAAATTTATTTTCTTCCAAAGTGTTTATTATAAAAATCAACTCGTTAGGCAATTTAGGAAAAGACAACAATATATATTACTCCTTTTATTTGTTAAATTGAAATATCAATTTTAATTGTATCAATTAATTTTAACAGTTGATAGTAGATTCTGGTAGCAATTGTATTGTCACATTTTGTAGTTATGATGAATTTTATTTGTTTGGAATCATTTACTATATCTGAAGATATTTTATCGATTTTACAATTATACTTAGCAAATATGTAAGAAATTCTAAATAATATGTCTGTGCAATGGTTAGCAATAATTGATATTGTGCATAATGATTTCATATTCAATATTTCCCCTTATATCTAATCTATATCTATTGTCATTATTGGATCATTTATATCTCTTTTTGCATGAGCCATTGGTAAAACATTCATATCTTTATTTATTGGTACTTCTATAATAGTGGGTGAATTGTTTTTTAGAGCTTTTTTTAAAATATATTCAATGTCAGTTGGCGTTGATATTTTATAAAACATTATATCATATGCTTCTGCTAACTTGGCAAAGTTCACGTTATTTCCTAGCGTTGTTTGTGAAAATCGTTTATTATATATTAATCTTTGCCACTGTCGAACCATTCCTAAAACTTGATTATTAAATATTATTTCAATTATTGGAATGTTATATCTTTTTAAAGTTATTAATTCGTTACAATTCATATGAAAGCTGCCGTCTCCCGCTATATTAATTACGGTCTTGTTTGGGTTTGCAATTTTTGCCCCTATAGCACATCCAAGACCAAATCCCATTGTGCCTAAACCACCAGACGTTAAAAACTGCTTAGGATATCTGAATTTGTAATATTGTGCTGTCCACATTTGATGCTGGCCAACCTCGGTTGATATAATAGCATTTCCTTTAGTTAAATTACATAAAGTTTCAATAAATTGTTTTGGGGTAATATCATCTTCATTTATAGGTAATTGATCCAAATGATATTCATTACACCAATGTTGAATTTGTTTCATCCAAATAGTATCTTGTCTTTCAACTATACTACCATTTATTTTATATAATACTGATTTAACATCACCAATAATTGAACAGTCTACCTTTATGTTTTTGTTTATTTCACTTTCATCAATATCAATTTGTATAATTTTGGCATTTAATGCAAATTTTTTTGTATTTAGAGCGACTCTATCTGACAATCGTGTGCCGATTGCAATAAAAAGGTCGCAATTCATTAATGTTGTTGAAGCTGTTTTGGTTCCATGCAAACCAAGCATACCTATATATTGATCATCAAAATTATCAAAACTTCCTTGACCCATTAGTGACGATGAAACTGGAGCGTTTAATTTTTTTGCTAATATTTTTATTTCAATATTCGCATTATTTGGTATATTACAACCGCCACCAGTATAAATAAAAGGTCGTTTTGAATTATTTATAAGTTCTATTGCTTCTCTAATATTTTGGTGGGGAAATATTGTTTTTTCTTGATTTTTTTGGTGGTTTGCTTTTGGAATATATTCATATGTAGCAGATGTTATATCTTTGGGTATGTCAATAAGAACTGGACCTTTTCTTCCAGAAGTTGCAATTTTAAATGCTTTCCTTATTGTATCAGCTAGTTCAGAAATATCACGCACAAGAAAATTATGTTTGGTTATTGGCATAGTTATTCCCGTTATATTTATTTCTTGAAAACTGTCTAAGCCTATATTGTTGGTTGCAACATTTCCTGTTATAACTATCATTGGTATTGAATCCATATATGCAGTTGCTATACCAGTTACAGTATTAGTTGCTCCAGGACCTGATGTTGTAAGAACCACACTTGGTTTTCCTGTAGATCTAGCATATCCATCAGCAGCATGTGTAGCACCTTGTTCGTGGGCTGTTAATATATGCTTGATTTTATCCGAATATTTATATAAAGCGTCATATATATTTAAAATTGCACCGCCTGGATATCCGAAAATTGTTGTTATTTCTTGTTCTAATAAACATTCTAAAATTATTTCAGCTCCATTTTTAAGCATATTATTATTTTACCTTTCAGAAAGCATCTTTAAATTTGTAAAATACTATTAAAAATTAATAATTATAGTTATTAGTATACAGCATTAATAAAAAAAAACAAACCATAATTTACTATAGTTTAATTTGACTTTTAAATTATTAATATAATGCTAAAAATAATGCTAAAAAATTGGTTGTCTACGTTAATCAAATATGTTATAATATCAAATACATTGTTGTGATTATTAATTAATTTTCAAAAACAGAAATTTTAAAATTTTATTTAGGAGTTATTAAAAGCGTTTTGAAAAAATATTTATGCTTATCAAATAGATTAAAAGCTATTGCGAACTTGGTTAAAGGAGATATAGTTGCTGATATAGGATGTGATCATGCTTATCTTTCTATATTTTTAGCTATTAACAAATGTAGTTATGTTTATGCGACAGATGTAAGGAAAAAGCCTTTAGAAAGAGCAAAACAAAATATAAAAAACTATGGCGTAGAAGACAAAATAAAACTAATTTTAACCGATGGTTTGCGAA
The DNA here is from genome assembly GCA_902798695.1 of Oscillospiraceae bacterium. Taxonomy (GTDB): domain Bacteria; phylum Bacillota; class Clostridia; order Oscillospirales; family Ruminococcaceae; genus RUG12519. The sequence goes on along the minus strand of CADBXK010000001.1, from coordinate 223,328 downwards.
ATGTTCCTGAAGAGGTGGATACAGTAATTATGTCTGGAATGGGCGGCAAGTTAATGGAACGTATAGTTTTTGAGCAAGATTGGTTAAAAAATAAAAATAAGCAGTTGATTCTTCAACCGCAAACGTTTTTAATGGAACTTAGACAAAATTTATACTTGAATGGTTATGAAATTGAATTAGAACATCCTGTTGTTGAATCTGATAAGACTTACTGCATTATTAGTGCTAGATATTCTGGCTGTGTAAAAAATATAAGTTTGAGAGATGCTGTTTTGGGAAAAGTTAGAAATTCGAACTCTCAGTATTTATCAGAATATTTGAAGCGTAAATATAAAAAATGCAATAAGATTTTGAGTGGATTGCGTATGTCAGGATTAGATAAACAAAGAATTAAAAAATATGAGCAAATATGTGATATATTATCCGAATGGAAGTGATTAAAATGTTGGTTTCTGATATTTTTAAGTGTATAGATGAATTGGCGCCGTTTAATACGTGTGAGGAATTTGATAATGTCGGGTTGTTAGTCGGTGATGCACAAAAAAATGTCAAAAATGTTTTAATTGCTTTAGATTTAACTAGTGGTGTATTGAATCAGGCTAAAAATATTAATGCTGAGCTTATAATCACCCATCATCCAATCATATTTAAACCATTAAAGCATATTTATAGTGATGATTTAATTGCTCAAATTATTAATTCTGGAATTTCGGTTATTTGTGCTCATACTAATTTAGATAAGGCTAATGATGGTGTTAACGATGTCTTAGCAGAAATTTTAGAATTGAAAGATGTTAAAGTTTTAGGAAATTCGTTAGGATATGGAAGAATAGGGCGTTTGAATAAAAAATTAAGTTGTGACTCTTTTATAAAACATGTTTCTAAGAAACTAAGTACTTCAGTTAGGGCAACTCGTTTTGATGGATGTGTAGAGACAGTTGCAGTCTTAGGAGGTGCTGGAGAGTTTGCATGGAGTGATGCAAAAAAATCTGGGGCAGATGCATTTGTTACTGGAGAATCTAAACATCATATTTTTATTGAGGCAAAGCATAATAATTTTTGCTTTGTGGAGGCAGGACATTTTGAGACAGAGGTGTTGGTTTGTAAGGCATTAAAAGATAAACTACAAGATGAATTTGAAAATCAAGTTAATTTTGTAGTTGCTAATCAAGAAAGTCCAGTTTGTTTTTGTTGTGGTGATGATATATGGCACTAGATGGAATTTTTTTGAGTGCTATAAAAGATGAGATTCAGAGTTGGATTGGGAGTAGAATAGATAGAATATATCAACCAATGTCTCAGGAAATTGTAATATTGCTTAGAAGACCTAAAGAAAATATAAAGTTATTAATTTCTGCGAATTCTAATTGTGCTAGGATAAATTTTACCAAAAACGATTTTAGTAATCCTAAGAAACCGCCTATGTTTTGTATGTTGTTGCGGAAACACTTGGAAAATGGACGTTTAAATTCAGTCCGTCAAGAGGGTTTTGATCGAGTCATTAATTTGGAATTTGAAACTAGAAATCAAATAGGAAATAAAGTAATTTATATTTTATCGGTCGAGATAATGGGAAGACATAGTAACATTATATTATATAACAAGGAAGATGAAATTATTGTTGATGCAATAAAGAGGGTAAATAGCAATATGTCTAGTATAAGACCTATACTTCCTAAGATAAAGTATTCACGTGTTCCTTCACAAAAAAAGTTAAATATTTTGGATTGTGATTCGGCTGTTGTTGTTAATAAAATTGTTGAACAAAAGGATGCTTTTTTAGATCAAGCGTTGACTTCAACTATGGAAGGATTTTCTCCAGTGGTTTCTAGGGAATTGAGTACTGGTGTAAGAGATAAGGTCTTGGGTGATTTTGATCTTAATGATAAAGCAATTCTTTTTGATAGAATTCAAAAATTAAAACAAAAGATTATCAATAAAGAATATGTTTTTGTTGTTTTAATTAATAAAAATAAGCCTACAGAATTTTCTTTTATGGATATAAATCAATATGGTGAATCGTATAATAAGAAATTTTTTAGCACAGCTAGCGAGCTTTTAGATTTTTTTTACTTAGAAAAAGATCATATTGAAAGATTACATCAGTGTTCTAACAATATTGTAAACTATCTAAAAAGTAAAATATCTAGAGCTGAACGAACTTTAAATGTTAGACAAAGGGAATTAAAAACATTTAGTAATAAGGATGATTATAAAAAATATGGAGATTTGTTGAGTGCTAATTTAAATAAGGTTAGTAAGGGACAAATCAGCGTTGTAGTTGAAAATTTTTATGATTCAAATAAAACTATTACGTTAAAAATAGATCCAGACAAGACGCCTATTCAAAATGTTCAAAAATATTATAAAATTTATAAAAAAGCCAAAAATGCCAGAGTAAAGTTAAATGAGTTGATTATTCAAGCTCAAAATGAGATAGATTTTCTTGAGAGTGAATTAGATTTAATTTGCAGAACTACAAATGAAGAAGAAATTAATGAGATAATAGAGGAATTGCGCGAACAAAATTATTATCTAAAAACGATAAATAACAAATCCAAATCTGGAAAGAAAGCAAAAAACAAAATAAAACCGTTTAAATTTATCTCTTCTGATGGCTTTATCATTTGGTGTGGTAAAAATAACAAACAAAATGATATTTTGACAACTAAAAAGGCAAACAAAGATGATGTTTGGTTACACACTCATGATATTCATGGTTCGCATGTTATTATATTTACGGATGGGAAAAAAGTGTCCGATAAAACGTTGGAAGAAGCTGCTGTTATAGCTGCATATAATAGCAAGGGGAGAAATGGAAGTAAAATTCCTGTGGACTATACTGAAATAAGAAATGTGCATAAACCAAAAGGGGCTAAACCTGGCATGGTTATTTTTGAAAAACAAAAAACTATTTTTGCTGATCCGAGTAGTGAAATTGTAGATAGTCTTTTAGTGGATTATTAATAAAATTATAAAAAATTAAAGAGTTCAAGAGGTGCAAAAGCATGAAAAAAAACATTGAAAAAATTTATAATCCGGAGAGTTTTGAGAAAGAAATATATAAAAGATGGAATGATAATGGATATTTTAAAGCGAATGTAAATCCTGATAAAAAGCCATATACTATCGTTATACCTCCACCAAATGTTACTGGACAGTTGCATATGGGACATGCATTGGATGAAACTTTACAAGATATATTAATTAGATTTAAAAGAATGCAAGGCTACGAAGCCCTTTGGTTGCCTGGAACAGATCATGCTGCTATTGCTACTGAGGTTAAAGTTGTAGAAAAATTAAAAAAAGAAGGCTTGTCTAAAGAACAGTTGGGTAGAGAAAAATTTTTAGAAGAAGCTTGGAAATGGAAAGAAAAATATGGTAACAGAATAACAGGGCAGATTAAAAGATTAGGTGCATCTTGTGATTGGAGTAGAGAAAGATTCACTATGGATGAAGGCTGTTCGGAAGCGGTAAAAGAATTTTTTGTTAATTTATATAATGAGGGATTAATATATCGTGGTGAGCGTATAATAAATTGGTGTCCAAAATGTAAAACATCTCTTTCGGATATCGAAGTTGAACACAGTGCGGATGACGGCTCTTTTTGGTATATTAAATATCCTTTTGCTGATGGTGAAGGATATGTTGAAATTGCAACAACCAGACCCGAAACACTTTTGGGAGATGTTGCTGTTGCGGTTAATCCAAATGACGATAGATATAAAGATTGTATAGGAAAAGAATTAATTTTACCTATTGTAGGTAGAAAAATTCCAATAATTGCTGATGATTATGTTGACATGGAATTTGGAACAGGTGCCGTTAAAATTACACCAGCACATGATCCTAATGACTTTGAAGTAGGGTTGAGACACAATTTAGAAATTATAGATGTGTTTACGGACGATGCACACATTAATGAAAATGGTGGACCATACGTTGGAATGGAACGATATGAAGCTAGAAAAGCGATTGTAAAGGAACTTGAAAATAGAGAATTGTTAATTAGAGTTGAACCACATTCCCATAATGTTGGACATTGTTATCGTTGTGATAGTGTTGTAGAACCTAAGGTGTCTAATCAGTGGTTTGTTAAGATGAAAAAGCTTGCAAAACCAGCAATAGATGCAGTTAAGAATGATGACACAGTTTTTGTGCCAAGTCGATTTGATAAAATATATTTCCACTGGTTGGAAAATATAAAAGATTGGTGTATATCTAGACAGATTTGGTGGGGACACCGTATACCTGCATGGTATTGTCAAGATTGCAATGAAATGATTGTATCTAAAACTGAACCTACCAAATGTCCGAAATGTTCTAGTAAAAATTTAATACAAGATGAAGATACTTTAGATACATGGTTTTCTTCAGCACTGTGGCCATATTCAACGTTAGGATGGCCACATGACACAGAAGATTTTAAATATTTTTATCCTACTAATACTTTGGTTACGGGTTATGATATAATATTCTTCTGGGTTGTTAGAATGATTTTTTCTGCATTGAAAAATACTGGAGAAGTTCCATTTAAACACGTTTTTATTCACGGTTTAGTTCGTGATGGACAGGGCCGCAAGATGTCAAAATCTTTAGGTAATGGTGTGGATCCGTTGGAAGTTATAGATAAGCATGGAGCAGATGCGTTAAGATTTATGTTGGCTAATGGAACAAATGCTGGAAATGATATGAGATATACTGAAGAAAAAGTTGTTGCAGCAAGGAATTTTGCTAACAAATTATGGAATGCTAGTAGATTTATTTTAATGAATATTAATTCTGATCATGATTTATTAAGTTTGCCTACTGAATTGAAAATTGAAGACAAGTGGATTATAAGTAAAACCAATAGACTTGTAGAAGAAATTACTGAAAATATAGAGAATTTTGAGATTTCAATTGCGTCTCAAAAAATATATGAATTTATATGGGATGTTGTATGCGACTGGTATATAGAAATTTCAAAAATTCGTTTAGGCAAAGATGATGAAGATTCAGTTAATGCTCAAAAGGTATTAGTTTATGTTATGAGCGTTATGTTAAAACTATTGCATCCGTTTATGCCTTTTATAACAGAGGAGATTTATAGTGCTATTCCTCATGAAGATGAATCTATAATGATATCAAGTTGGCCTGAATATGAACAACAACTTAATTTTGAAATTGAAAGCGATGATTTTGAAAAAATAATTGCTGTGATAAGATCTATTAGAAATATTCGTTCGGAAATGAACGTACCTAATAGTAGAAAAGCAGATATTTATATTGAGACTAAATTTATAGATATATTTGAGGATTGCTCTTTAATTATAAAGAAATTGGCTATGTCAGATAAAATCGAGATTATGGATAACGTGGATTCAAGTTTAACCGAAAACTGTGTGCAAGTTGTTACAGATTCTGCTAGAATTTTCTTGCCACTAGATAATTTAATTGACAAGAAGAAAGAATTAGATAGATTGTTCAAAGAACAAGAATTTTGTAAAAAAGAAATAGAAATGTTTGAGAAGAAGCTTTCAAATGAAAACTTTTTAAGTAGGGCTCCAAAACATATTGTAGAAAAAGAACAAAAAAAACTTGACAATATTAAACAAAAATTAGAAAAGACCAATAAAAGTATAGAGGATTTAAAATAATGACATATGATGAAGCGTTAAATTGGATAAACCAAATGCCATCATTTAGTTCAGATAGATATGGGTTAGAGGGTGTGTCTAAGTTGTTAGATAGTCTCAAAAACCCTCATCTAGAACTTAAATATATACATATTGCTGGCACTAACGGCAAGGGGTCAACGGCGGTTTTTTGTGCATCATCTCTTATTGAAGCTAATTTTAAAACAGGACTTTTTATTTCTCCATATATTTTAGATTATAGAGAAAGAATACAAATTAATGGTGAGATGATTTCGGAAAACGAATTTGTTGAAATGATAGAATTAGTCAAACCTTATGTGGAAACATTAAAAGATGAAGGTGTTGTATGCAGTCATTTTGATATTATAACGGCTGTTGCGTTAAAGTTTTTTTGCATTAATGATTGTGATATTGTTGTTTTAGAAACGGGTATGGGAGGACGGTTGGATTCTACAAATGTTATTCCTTCACCTCAAATTACAATATTAACTCATATATCATATGATCATATGAAAGAGTTGGGTAATAGTATTGAAGACATTGCTATTGAAAAAGCAGGCATATTGAAAAAAGGAAGTATGTGTGTTTGTAATGGAAATCAGTTACCTGAGGTAAAAAATATAATTAATTCAACTTGCATTGACAAAGACATACCTTTGATTTATTCTTATGAAGCAAATAACATTGTAAATGATGATTCGGTTAATAAATGGAACTACAATGGTGTTGACTATGCTACAAAATTGATTGGAAAGCATCAAGTTTCGAATGCAATGCTCGCTATAACTGCTTTGTTAAATATGGGGATTAGTGATTGTTATATAAAAAAAGGAATTTTAAATGCATATATTCCTGCCAGATTAGAAAAATTATCTGAAAAACCTTTGGTTGTATTAGATGGGGCTCATAATCCAGACGGTATGGCTGCTCTTAATAATTCTCTCAAAAGTTTTAACAAAAAACCTTTGATTGGACTTATTAGTATGCTAAAAACTAAGGATTATAAAGCAGCTTTATGTGAGATAAAAGGTACTGTTGATAAATTAATTGTAACACAGATGAACTTTGATAATGTTGTTGAGGCATCTTTATTGTTTAAAGTTGCGGATGAGTTGGGATTTGATGTTTTGATTGAAAAAGATATTAGTGTTGCTGCCAAACTTGCAAAAAAAATGGCAGGAGAAGAGGGTATGGTTGTTGTGTTAGGGTCATTGTATTTTGCATCTCAAGTTAGAAGTATGTTTTTAAAAGACGGTATATAAATACATATTTTTGTTTTAACAAATGTTGACAATAATTTAAAAACAAGTGTTCTATAATTTATATAGAGCACTTGTTTATTTTAATGATTTGAATGGGGTGATAATTGTGGGTGTTAAAATAGAATTAAATGATCAAGTAATGATAGCGTATTTAAACGGAGAAATAGATCACCATACGGCTGCTGACATAAGAACTGATATAGACATAAGGGTTGAGGGTTCACATCCAGATATATTAATTTTAGATTTTACAAATGTTAGTTTTATGGATTCTTCTGGAATTGGTTTGGTAATGGGAAGATATAAGCTTATGAATGACATAGATGGGACTTTAAAAATAGTTAATCCATCTCCACAAATAAGGAAAGTTATGAGTTTGGCTGGAATTGATAGATTAGCTATTATAGAAAAAAATAAGCCTTGTAAGAGGAGTGATTGTTTTGATAAAAAATGAAATGAAACTTCAAATTCCAAGTAAATCATCTAATGAGAGCTTTGCTCGTGTTGCTGTTGCCTCCTTTTTTTCTCAATTGGATCCAACTGTTGATGAAATATCTGATATTAAAACTGCAGTTTCTGAAGCAGTTACCAATTCTATTGTACATGGATATGCCAACGAAATCGGAAACATATTTATACACGCTAAGATATTAGATGATAATAAAATATACATACGCATTAGAGATAAAGGGTGTGGAATTGATGATTTAGATCAAGCTATGGAGCCTATGTTTACGACTTGTAAAACAGGTGAAAGAAGTGGCTTGGGGTTTACTGTTATGCAAAGTTTTATGGATAATCTTAGGGTAACTTCAAAAAAAGGGAAAGGAACAATCGTAACTTTAACTAAAAAATTAAGAAAACGCATATGAATATAAAGAATATTAATAGAGAAGAATTTATCAATAAAAATTTAGGTTTAGTTCATGCGTGTGCTAGACGTTTTTTTGGTAAAGGAATTGAGTATGATGATTTATATTCAGCTGGTTGTATGGGAATAATAAAGGCTTATGATAGATTTGATAGCACTAGAGGTGTAAAATTTTCTACATATGCTGTTCCTGTAATACTTGGTGAAATAAAGCGACTTTTTAGAGATGATGGATCGGTTAAAGTTTCTAGAAGTTTAAAAGAACTATCTATAAAAATTTTAAAAAAGCAAGAAGAATTGACCTTGAAATTGGGGAAAGAACCCACTATTAATGAATTAGCATTGAATTTGGATTTGACTCCAGAACAAGTTACTGAAGCAATATGTGCTTCGAGTCCAACAGTATCATTAACAGAAAGTTATGAGGATAGTGATAATGGTCAAATTGATATAAAATTTAAAGAAATTGGATTGAAATTAACTGATAAAATTGCAATTCAAGATGCGTTGAAACAATTAAATAAAAAAGATAGGCTATTAATTTTTATGCGATATTTTTCGGATCAAACTCAAACACAGACTGCTAAAAAAATGGGAATGACACAAGTTCAAGTTTCTAGACAGGAAAAGAGAATATTAAATAGATTAAAAAAACTTTTAAATTAGTATTTGTATTTTGTGAGGAGGTAATTTTTGGTATTATATGTAGATATTCTTATAATATTAAACTTATTTATTGATTATTTTTTATTACTTTCTAGCGCAGTGTTATTAAAACAAAATGCTAAGAAACTACGTTTAATATTAGCATCAATTTTGGGCAGTTTATCTTCGTTGTTTATATTTTTGCCAACTTTACCTCCTGTTTGTATGGTTTTAGTTAAATTAATGATTGGTTTTTGTTTAGTGTTAATTGCATTTGGATATAAAACTAAAATAGTGTTTATAAAAAATGTTTTATTATTTTTTGCTGAAAATTTAATTTTTATAGGAATTATGTTTTTCCTTTGGATGTTTGCTTCTCCTCCCGGTATGTTATGGAAAAATGGAGTTACATATATGCCGATATCTCCTACTATTTTGATTTTAGGAAGTATAATAGCATATTTTGCAACGTGTCTTATTAATTTTATCATGTCAAAAAGAATTGAATGTAAGAAAATTTGTTCTATCATTATTGAATTTAATAATAAAACTGTAAAAATAAACGCTTTATATGATACAGGAAATTGTTTAACCGAACCTTTTTCAGGAAAACCTGTTTGCGTTTGTGAATATGATTCTGTTTTTAAAATTTTGCCTAAAAACTTGATTGATTTTATACAAAATTCATTAGATGTTACAGATAATTTTAAATCTGATGGAAGGTTAAGATTAGTCCCTTGTGACACAATAACAGGGGGTGGAATATTGCCTGCTTTTTTACCTAAAACTGTTATGGTGTTATGCAATAATACCGAATATGAATATGAATGCTATGTTGCTGTTACAACAAATAAACTTTCCGATGGTGAATATAGTGCGATAATTGGAGATTTTAAATGAGAGGGATAGATGATTTATGTTTTTATTTATTAAAGAAAAAATACAAAAATTTTTAATTTATTTAAAAATTGCGAATGCAATTCATTATGTTAATGGTCCAACACAATTACCACCTCCGTTATCAAAAGAAGAGGAGGAAAAAGTTTTTAAAGATTTAAAAAACAACGATCCTAATGCTAGAGATATTTTAATAACGCATAATTTGAGATTGGTTGTATATATAGCAAAAAAATTTGAATCGAGTGGTGTTGGAATAGAGGATTTAATTTCTATCGGAACTATTGGATTAATAAAGGCGTGCAATACATTTTCTCCTGAAAAAAACATCAAACTTGCCACGTATGCATCAAGATGTATAGAAAATGAAATATTAATGCATTTACGGAAAGTAACTAATAAAAAGCACGAATTATCGATAGATGAACCATTAAAAGTGGATTGGGATGGAAATGAATTGTTGTTGTCTGATGTTTTAGGAACTGAGAATGATTGTGTGAATAAAGATATAGAGGATCAGGCGGAATGGAATGTCATTGTGAAATTTATAGATAAGCTTGAAGATAGAGAACGAGAAATAATGAGAATGAGATTTGGTATGCATGATGGGAAAGAACATACTCAAAAAGAAGTTGCCGATAAAATAGGAATATCGCAATCATACATATCTAGATTAGAGAAAAAAATAATACTTCGTCTTCGAAAAGAAATGAAAAAGAATAAAGTAAGAGGTTAGAGTTATAATATTATAAAATCATGAAAAATGCTTAAACACTTTTCATGATTTTAATTTGTTTAGACTATTTTTTTAATTTGTTATTGGCTTGATTTTCAAATTTTTCTTTATCTACTATAATTCTATTATGAAAACCGGTGCATATTAGATCTTTTTGATCCCAAACATCTGCTTTAAATGTTATTTTATTACGGTCTACATTTAGCACTGTGGCTTTTGCTTTAATATTCATGCCAGTTGGTGTTGGGGACATATGTTTAATATTTATTTTTGTTCCAATAGATGTTAGATTATTATCTAGTAGATTTTCTTTTAACATTTTTGAACAAAGTGTTTCTATAGTGTTTATCAGTGTTGGCATCGATAGAACAGCTATATCACCATTACCCATATTTTTTGTAACTTCTAATGTCAAAACATCATTCATACCGTTTCTTATAGAATTTTGCATTTTATTTAATACTCCTTTGTTTTTATTTTATTTTGTGTGTATTTTAAATAATAGTAAATGTTATTGCTTAAAACAAGTGTAATGTGTCGAACCATGGTTTAAATAAAATATATTAGTATGTTATGTATATGAAAATATTGAAAATGACTTGACTTTAAAAATTTTTTGAGTTATTATGTTGTTGTTAACTATTTTTGACGATGTTTTTACTGGAGTAGTTGATATTTGGGATTATGAATTTTTGTTTTTGATTTTTTAGGTAAAAGTAATAAATTAATTTAATTTTGATTTTGAGTTTTATCTATGTTTAAGAGAAAATTTCAGTGCCCGTTTTTTTATATGATATCTATTATTTTGAACTATGATGGTTTTTGAGCACTTTTTCTAGAACAGTGATAATGCATTGCTAAGGGTTAAACAAACAATAAATAATGATGATTAATTTTGGAATTTTATTAATTAGGCCCAATAGCTTAAAGCAGAGCGTTGTTTTTCAAAGGTGATGGTTCAAGTCCATCTGGGGCAAAATTTTATTTTAAGTGAGGTAGTTTATAATGTATGAAGACAAAACATTAGTATGTAAAGATTGTGGCGCTGAATTTGTTTTTACTGCAGGTGAGCAAGAATTTTATGCAGAAAAAGGTTTTACAAATGAGCCACAGAGATGTAAATCTTGTCGTGATGCTCGCAAGAATGCTGCTAGAGGCGAAAGACAATTTTATGAAGCAGAGTGTGCAGCATGTGGTGGAGCAGCTAGAGTTCCTTTTCAACCTAGACAAGAACGTCCTGTTTATTGCAGTGATTGCTTCTCAAGAGTTAGAGAGAGTCAATAACTTATAATAAACTGTTTATTTTAATTATGTGCTATTTGTTTATTTGGTGTTTTTTTGTTCTAACATTTTGTACATGGTTTGCATATATTTTTAAGGAGTATTTCATTAATGGAAAAGATAACTAAAGATATGATAATTGGTGATATTTTAGATATGGATGAAAGTACTGCAAAGTTTTTTTTAGATATGGGGATGCATTGTTTGGGTTGTCCTGCATCTAGAGGAGAAACTGTTGAAGAAGCGTGCTGTGTTCATGGAGTTAATGTAGATAAGTTTTTAGAAGACATCAACAAACACATAGATAGTAATTAATGAGTGTTTTTGAAGTGGGACCTTATGTTTGGTCCCGCTTTTATTTTTGTTTTATTTCAAAAGTTGCATTTAGAGCTTGCCATGTTTGGTGTGATTTTTTCATTAATGTCCAGTAACTTATTCCCGCTAAATTATATTTTTTTATTAGATTAAATTTAGCAATAGCGCTTCTAGCATCTTGGAACCATACTTCGAATCTTTGGTTATTAATGTAGTAGTAGAAGTAAGGGTATTGACTTTTTTCATCGAACATTATGGCCGCGTTTTGAGATATAGCTATTTGAATTGCCTCTTGATTTCCTATTATGCGTGGTTGAGGCATGTTATTGTTGTTTTGCATAGTTCGCCAACCATATCCATGATTTGGAATTCCTAATATAACTTTGTTTGCTGGAATTAGTGATGTTATGTATTTTATGATATCTTCAATTTTTTGAATTGATGAAATCGTTATTGATGATGTTTGTGTAATTTCTATTCCGTAGGTCATTATAATTATTCCGTTTGAAAATTCTCCTAGAGCTGTGTAATATTGGTTTGCGTCAACCATATTGTTGGGGTCTAGTGCTATATATAAGGTATATCCATTTTCGTTTAAAAGTTTTTGCATATTTTGGATAAGGGATATATATAAGTTTCTAGATTGTATAGGTATTTGTTCAAAATTTAATATTATACCAGAATATTTTTTGTTTTGAATTGTGGTTAAAATTTGAGATATTAGTTTTTCTTGAGCATTGTTATTGTTAAGCAATTTTTCCGTTAATTCACTAACAAATTTTCCGTCATCATCTATTGGAGATAAAGTCATTAAGGGTAAAACATTGTATTCCATAGAACGTCTTAATATAAAATCATCTCTCAGTGGTTTTAGATCTCCATATGCAGAAAAACTATATGTGAATGGAGATATATATGTTAAATATGGTAAGGTTGTGGTTAGTAATTCACGACTTATATTGGGATACACAAAACCGTTCACTAAAATAGAAGATGTAGGGTTATTAGTATATGATATTATTAGGTCATCTCCTGGAATTAAAAATGGTCTTGCAGATAGAGATGGGTTATTTCTATATAATTTATTTATAGATGTGTTGTATTTTTGAGATATATATTCTAATGTTTCGTTGGGCTGTATTGTGTGTATAATTTCTGGTTCAAGGATTAATATGGCCTGACCTACAACTAAATCATTTGGTTTTTCAAGGCCATTTATTTCCATAAGAATATGTAAACTAATTTTAAACATTTTTGCAATAGAATATAGGCTATCTCCTGATTTTACAATATATATTTGCATAAAAAACCTCCCTTAAATATATCTAGTGAATTATATGCTAAAATTACATATAAAATTCAATTTGAAATATATTTAAGAGAGATTATTATTTATTTTATTCATAATAAACATGAATTTTATTCATGCATATCTTCATCGAGGTCTTGTTGAATTATAAATCTGGGTCTCTGTTTAGTTTCCATGTATATTTTTCCAATGTATTCTCCAACTATACCAATGGATATTAGTATTAAACCACCTATGGCCCATAAAGAAACCATTATACTTGTCCAACCAGAAACAACTTCTCCGGTAACTAATCGATATATAGAATATACAAACATACCAAGGCTTAAAACTAATGATAATACGCCAATGAAAGAAATCATTCTTATTAGTTTAATTGAAAATGATGTTATTCCATTGAAAGCTAATGCAAGCATTTTAGAGAGAGGATATTTACTTTCGCCTAATTCACGTTTTTTTCTAGAGTAGTAAACATAATCTGATTTAAAACCAATCATAGGAATAATTCCTCTTAAGAATACATTTACTTCTTTAAATTTTTCTAAAGCAGCAATTGAACGTTTACTCATCAATCTAAAATCAGCGTGGTTAAATATTGTTTTGGTTCCTAAAGCATTCATCAATTTATAGAAAGCTTCTGCAGACATTCTTTTAAAAAAACTATCAGTTTTACGACTTTCTCTTATGCCATAGACAATATCAGCGCCATTTAAATATTTGTCTACCATGTCATCTATTGCATCAACATCATCTTGTAAATCAGCATCCATAGAAATAATCATATCTGCCTTGTTTTTAGAGGATATGAGTCCTGCTAAAAGTGCATTTTGATGTCCTCTATTTGAACTTAAATTTATTCCCGTGAATATTTTATCTTTTTTATTTAGAGTGCAAATAATATTCCAAGTATCATCTGTGGAACCATCGTTAACAAAACATATTTTACTATCTTTCGAAATTTTATTGTTTTGCATTAAAAACTCCAATTTGTTTTTTAATATATCCGCTGTTTTTAAAAGCACTTCTTGCTCATTATAGCAGGGAAGGACCATATATAACTTGTTGTTCATTATTTCTCCTTTAATTTTTATGATTTAAAACTTTAAGGCACCACAAACAATTTTAACATTAAAGGTTACAAATATCAAGATTTTTTTATGTTAAGTAACAATAACACAAAAATTTTAGCGATTAATTTGACTTTAAAAATTGTTTGTGATAAACTTGTTCAATGGTGAGTTTGATGATTGTAACTTCTTGGTGAACATGGGAGGTTGAATTAATGAAAATAAAAAAGGCTGTAATTGCTGCCGCTGGTTTGGGAACAAGAGTGCTTCCAGCTTCAAAATCAATACCTAAAGAGATGTTGAATGTGGTAGATAAACCAGCTATTCAGTATATAGTTGAAGAAGTTGTTAATAGTGGAATAGAAGAAATAATGATAGTGATAAGCAGGGGAAAGACAACTATAGAAGATCATTTTGATAGATCTCCTGAACTTGAAAGTGCTTTGTTGAAGAAGGAGAATGCGACAAAATACGAACAGGTTTTAAAAATTTCTAATATGGCAAATATTTATTATATTAGACAAAAAGAAGCAAGAGGTTTAGGTGATGCTATTCTTTGTGCAAAGTCCTTTGTTGGAAAAGAACCTTTTGCGGTTTTATACGGAGATGATATTATCAGATCTAATTATCCGGTTTGTAAGCAATTGTGTGATACATATGACGAGTTTGGATTAGGTGTGGTTGGAATAAAGGAAGTTACTAGAGAGCAGATAAAAAAGTATTCGTCTATGAAGGTTGATTTTGTTAGAGATAATCTTTTTAGAATTACAGATATGATTGAAAAGCCTAATGAGGACCAGATATTTTCGCTTTATTCGATTTTAGGAAGATGTGTTTTGCCTCCAGAAATATTTCCTATATTGGAGGATACTTCATTAGGGTATGGAGGAGAATTACAGTTAACTGATGCAATGAAAAAGTTGGCACAAATTAATGGTATGATAGGTGTTGATTTTATTGGAGATCGCTATGATATGGGAAACAAATTGGAGATAATGCGTGCTAATATTGAGTTTGCTTTGGAACACGAAGAAATAAAGGAAGATTTTAAAGCTTATTTAAAGAAATTAGCTGAAAGGTTATAGATAAAGTTTTTACTAGTAATGATTTTCTTGACAATTGTTTTGAAGTTTGATACTATTAACTAGTAAGTCTATGTTTAGATTTATATATCCTTGCTTTGTGATATGTTCACAGGGCCAAAGTCCAAGAGGAGGTGTATTTAAGTAAAATGACACAGTTAAAACAAAGTTATGAGAGCATGATTATTATAAGTACTAAACTTGGTGATGATGGTATTAAAGCTGTTATTGAAAAGTTTAAAGACTTAATTTCTAAAAATGCAACATTAGAAAGTGTTGATGATTGGGGAAAGCGTAAGTTAGCATATCCAATTAATTATGAAACAGAAGGTTATTATGTATTATTTAACTTTGAGAGTCAGCCAGATTTTCCTGCTGAGCTCGATAGGGTTTATAATATAACTGATGGAGTTATTAGAACATTGATCATTTCTAAGGAAGTTTAGTAGGAGGTTTCTTATGTTGAACCGAGTAATTATTATGGGACGCATAACAGCTAATCCTGAACTCCGTCAGACACAAGGTGGAGTTTCAGTTTTGTCCTTCACTGTTGCTGTTGATCGTAGATTTACTAATCCTAACGGTGAACGTCAGGCAGATTTTATATATTGTGTTGCTTGGCGTCATACTGCTGAGTTTATTAGTAAGTATTTTGTTAAAGGACAAATGATTGCTATAGATGGTGTGCTTCAATCTAGAAATTATGTAGATAAGAACGGCAATAACAGAAGTGTTATAGAAGTTGTTGTGGAAAATGCTAGTTTTTGTGGCAGTAAAGCTGAAACTAATGTAAATAGAGCCCATGTAGAAGATGCTGGCAGTGTGTCAGATAATATTCAAAACGGAGATAGTTTTTCTGTGGGAGATATTGATGGATTTGAAGAAATAGGAACCGATGATTCTGAACTTCCATTTTAGTTAGTGTGTTTAACAGATATTTGATATTATTTTTGGGGGGTTCTTTTTATGGCGTTGGATAGATCTAGAAAGGGACGCAAGAAAGTTTGTGCTTTTTGTGTTGATAAGGTTGATAATATAGATTATAAAGATGTTTCAAAATTGAGGAAATATATTAGTGAGCGTGCTAAAATTGTTCCTAGAAGAGTTACTGGAACATGTTCTATTCATCAACGCAAATTGACTATTGCGATTAAGCGTGCTAGACATATGGCTTTGATTCCATATATAAGCGGTTAGTTATTTGTATAAGTGGTTAGTTATTTGTATAAGTAGTGTAAAAAAACGTGGGAGTTTTGAATAAACACCACGTTTTTTATATTGTTTTATTGCTTTGAATAACATGTTATTGTTTTGCTCAAATGAACAGAATATATAAAACATGATATAACGGGTTTTTTTGTTAGATCTTCTAACGCTTGCTTGTAGTAAAGTAACTGGGGATTATATAAATTTTTTAAATCATTTTCTGAAATTTTGTCAGTTTTATAGTCTACTATGATTAGTTGATTATTTTTTTCAATTAAACAGTCTATAATTCCTTGGATAATTATTTTAGAATTATCTGCATTTGGATATATTTCTTTTGCGGATATTTCGTATATAAAACTTTTTTCTCTTTGGACTAGATCAGCATTCTCGATTAGTTTATAAATTTTGGAATTAAAAAATTTTTTTAATTTTTCAGTGTTTAAATATTTTGCTTGTTTTGATGTTATATATTCATATTTAACCAATCGTTTAATTTCGTTATTTATATTGCACTTTGCATTTGTAAAATTTGCGTATTGCAAAAATTCATGAGTAGCAATTCCTATTTCTGATGAAGTCAAACTGTCTGCAAATGATGGTGTTTTTAGAGTGATATTTTTTTTCGATTTTATTATGTCTGTTACCGAAAGTTTAGCAGGAATTGTTGAAAGAGCTTCATTTGAATGTTTAAAATTAATTTGTTTTCTTATTATTTCAATTATATTTGAATCTGATTTTGACATAGTTTTTGATTTTTCATTAATTTTGAATTTTCTAAAGTTATTTTTTATTATTATAGAACAGTTAAATTCTTCAGAATCAAAATATATTTTTGAACTTCCAAAATAGGAATCTTTGTGTCGCATAAATCCAGCTAACAGCCACTCATAAAAGCTATTTTGATTGCGACAATACGAGCTTGATAGCAATAGTGAGTTAGATGATATTATGTTTTTATATTTTTGGTTATTATCTACAGCTGTTAAAATTAATTTGTTTTTTGCTCTTGTCATAGCTACATATAAGAGTCTTAGTTCTTCTGCTTTCATGTCATTTTTTTCTGAAAATATTGATGCATTAAACTGTAATGTGTTGTATCTTGAAAATTTGTTGGGATTTGAATGTTTTAGTGCTATTCCAAATTTAGATGAAAATAATATGGGCTTATTAAAATCTTTCTCATTAAATTTTTTTGCACAAAACGATACAAAAACAATTGGAAATTCTAAACCTTTACTTTTGTGTATTGTCATAATATTTACAGCATTGGCGCTTTGTGTGCATGTTGAATTTGAATTGTTTGAATCCTTTTCTTTGTATGTATTTAAGATTCGTAAAAATCCTGACAAGCCGTAATTACTGAATTGCTCATATTCTTCTGCATGGTGTAATAGTAATTGCAAATTATATAGTTTTTGATCGGTCAAGTTGGATAGAGCCAATAATGAGAAAAAGGATTTATGATTATAAATTTCCTGTATTAATTGTGAAATAGTTAAAACAGTGGATTTTTGTCTTAAAATTGATAACTCTTTTAAAAAGTCACAACATTTGTCATTTTGAGATTCCTTGATAGCATTGTATATGGGTTTATCCTTGCAATTTGATCTAATTTCAGCAAGTTCGTAAGTTGAAAAATTAAATATTGGCGATAATAATACAGCACATAGAGGAATATCTAAAAGAGGATTATTAATTATTTTGAGCAGTGATATAGTTATAGATACTTCATATGAATCTAAATATCCGTTATCACTGGATGATATAAAGGGTATATCTAAATCAGACAAATATTTACCAAGAACTTTAGGAATTTGTTTTCCAGATCTAAATAATATTGCAAAATCTTTTGGCTCACATGATCTTGTTGTATTTCCGTCATTAATTTTAAATTTTTCAGTTAGCATTAGTTTTATTTTATGTGCTATGTGTTTTGCCTCATACTCTACATTTGATTCTTCTTTATTGTTATTTGTTATTATGTGAAATTCTGTAGACATATTTTTATTAGAAATAATATTAGATGAACTAAATAATTGTTCCCCATTTTGATAGTTTGATCCACCAAAATTTTCAGTCATGATTTGACCAAATAGAAAATTTGTTGCATTGGTGACTTCTTTCTGACTTCTAAAGTTGTTATTTAGTTTTATTAAAGTTCCTTTTGTTTTATCATTGCTGTATAGTTGTCTGTGTCTTATAAAAACTTCGGGATCAGCTTGTCTAAAACGATATATGCTTTGTTTTATGTCTCCAACCATAAATAAGTTTTTGCCGTCATTGGAAAGAATTTGAAACAACATGTCTTGTGCTTGATTTACGTCTTGAAATTCATCCACGAGAACTTCTTTAAAATAGTTGGACATTTCTTTTCCAACATTTGTTAAAGAAAATACATTTTTATCAGGAACGACTAGCAGTTCTAGAGATTTTAAAAGAAGATCTGAAAATTCTAATAAATTTAATTGATGCTTCTTTTGATCTATTTTTTCATAGAATTCAAAAGATAGATCAACAAGTTTTTGTAATATTGGAAGCTGCTGATTTAAATCATATTCATATTGTTCTTCTGTGACGATGTATTTGGATAATGATGATATGATTTTTTTTGCTGGATTTATATATTTAGATTTTATTTCATTACATAGATCCTGATCAAATGGATTTGTTTTTTTATTATATCGTGGAAGATTTACGAAATTTATTAGGTTTAATATTGAAGGAATTTCACTATATTTTGAAATGTTTATTTTATTTGCTGCGGACTCTAGCTGGTTAATAATATCTTTTATGCATGGAGAAAAACTTTTTCTAAGTATTGGATCATCCATATAAGTTAATGAATTTAACAATAAAAATTTTGCTTTGTTTATGCTATCATAAATTCCATTTTTAACTTCTTTAGCCCAATTGCTGTCATTTAGTTTGGGAGGGTATTTATATTTATGAATAATGTTTGATAAGTAAATTTTAGGAAAGGGATAAGTTCTAGCTTTTTGATATATTTCTAATAACGCGCTCTTTAAATTTAGATCGCTATTTAAGCTAAAATAGTCACACAATATTTGGAATTTTTCTGGTGATTTACTATATTGTTCTTCAAAAATTTCATCTAAAATTTCAGATTTTATTTCATCCATTTCAGCTTCTTCTGCGATTCTGAAATTAGGAGAAATTTTTGCTAACTCAAATTTTTCACGCAACAAATTAGAACAGAAAGAATCTATAGTTGTTATATTAGATTGTGATAGTAATGAGTATTGTTTATATAAATTTTTGTTATTGGGATATTTTACTATTAGATTTTTCATTTGCAAAGATATTCTTTCGAACATCTCTTTTGCGGCTGATTTTGCAAATGTTACTACCAATAGATCTTGCGGATATATTGGTTCTTGTGAGTTTAATAGTTTAAAAATAACTCTTGTAGATAAAACAAAAGTTTTTCCGCTTCCAGCAGATGCAGAAAGTAAAATAGGAGTGTTTTCGGATAAAACAGCTTGCTTTTGAGATTTGGTCATTAAATTTATTTTTAAACAATCGAATAATTCTTTTTTGTCTATCATAATTTATTTCTTATCTCCTCACTCAATATATCAAAAAATTCCGATTTAGTTATATTTTTTATGTTTGGAACATGTTTTATGTTTTCTGGATTACAAATTTCTTTATAATCGCAATAGTCACAAGATATAGTTTTATTTTCAGATATACTAATAGGTGCTTGTTCTATTACTCCATTCATTAAAGAACGATACATTTTTTTTATTTGATTTTTTACAAATACGAATAAGGCATCTAATTCAAATTTAGATATTAGAAATTTTTCTGCATCATTTTTAAAAATTTTACCGTCTTTAGAAATTCTTAAAGGAATATATTGTCCATAGTTACCGTCTTCTATTTTTTCCATTGCTTCGATATTTTCTGGTGAATTTAATATTAACCCATTTTTTCTAAAGCCTTTTTTGATTGTTTCTTTAATTTTTTCATCGCTAGGATTTCTTTCAGAAATTGCATAGTTTTTCATTGTTCCAGTTGCTGGCATATATAATATTCCCGCAGGAACAAAATCTCCAAATTCTTTTTCGCCATTTTGATAAATTGCAAAAAGATATATTAACATTTGGAGATTTAAGCCTCTTTGTAAGTCGGTAAAATTAATGGACTTATTTCCGGTTTTATAGTCAATAATTCTAATATATTTTTTGTTATCAATAGTACACATATCTATTCTGTCAATTTTTCCGCCTACATATATTGAAAAGTCATAATTTATAGGGACTTTTAGACACTTAGTTTTTGAACTATTGGATATTTCGTATTCAAATTTAATTGGTTTATATTTACTTAGATTAAGTTCATTTTTTATGTTTTCGCATAATTCTAATAAAATTTTTACTAAGTTGTTACATGTTTGGATAAATTTTGCAGATTTATTTTTTCCCCCGCCCAAATTATTTTCAATATATTTTGATAATTGGTTTTCTATATTAGTCTTTATTTCGTCTTTAGGCATATCTAGGAAATTGGGAATTGATATAACTTTTTCTAATATGTAGTGTACTATCAGACCAATATTAGGAGAATCTAAATTTGTTTGAGAACGAGGGTTGATTTTTAGACCATATTTACAATAATATGAAAAAGGACATTTGTAGAATTGTTCTATTTGCGAAGGTGAAATAGTTTTTGGAAAAAAATTATTAGGCAATTCCTTTAATTGTCTGTTATTTTCAGCTGAATTCATTATTGAAATATGATTACTGTAATTTTTATTGGTATTAAAATATTCTTTTAAAGACTCTGATTCTTTTGAGTGGTCATTAAAATGATGTGACAGTTGTAAAAAAGCACTTTTGTCAGTTAAACACTGGAATATGATGTCTTTTTCATCTATGTAATGAACTATTTTATCACCAAATATTTTTATTAAATCTGAGATTATCTCTGATGGATATACATTTGATTCACCAATATCTGAGGTTTTTGCTGATATATAAAGTAGTTTGGATGGAGAACAAATTGTTCTATATGCGATTAGTCGTTCTAGTGAATCTTTTTCCAGTATTGTATTTCCAAATTTGATATCGATTTTTTCAAATTTGATTAAATCACTGTCTGTGAATATTCCATTGGAGGTAGATTTGTATGGAAACTCTCCATCATTCGCGCCAATAATGAAAGTTGCTTGAGGATTGTCTACTATGGTTCTTTCTATTGAACCAATCAAAAGGGAATTTAAAGTTTTAGGAATTTGCCCAGTATCTATATTTTTTATTGCATTTTCAAACAAAAGTTTGTATTGTTTTTTAGAAATGGAAATGTCTTTTGTTATTTTATATATAGTTTCTAATATATCAATAAGTATATTCCATTGCATAGTTAAGTTGTTTGTAATGTCTTGATCTGAGCATTCATGAGTTTTTAAATAATCTTTAACTCCTAATATTTCTAAGGCTTTTAATATGTTAGCTGCTATTTCTTTAGATGAATCATTGCTGAGATTTATTATATTTATAGCCTCTATGATTGTTGCACGAATTTTTTCTGCAGTTTTTAAGTTTGTTTCGTCGTTGGAATCTACATTTTCTTTTGGAATAAAGCCTCTAGGATTATTTTTGAATTCATTTTTTATTGTTTTAGAATCTATGTTCCATGTATATATATAATTTTCAAATATTGAGATTTCTTCTGTTGTAAATAATGTCAAATCTAAATTTAAAAGACTTAAGCATGTTTCAATGTTAAAACTATCTGTTAAAGAGAGTAAATTATAACAAAAATTAATTAATTGCATATTTTCTGCAGATGAGGTTTCGTCAATAAAGTATGGAATGTTATAATTTTTTAGAGCACTAACTAAAACATTTTTATATTTATTTAAACTTCTAGTTAATAAAACTATGTCTGAATATTTCATTCCTTTTTGAACCAAATGAATAATTGTAGACAAAATGTAGTTTACTTCTTCGTATTTATTTCTAGCAATAATTACATTTATATTTTTAACAGACGCAGATTTGTTATTTACTGATATAGGCTTAGTTCTTAATATGTTTTTTTCAGCAGCATATATTTCGGGTGATTTAGGTATTGTAAAATTTACCATAAAATTCTGGAATTTAATATTTTTTTGTTTTGCCATATATTTAATTTTATTAATTGTTGATCTGGTAGTTTCAAATAGTGGCTCTTTATCTTCGTAGTATAAAGAAAACGAAACATCAGTTTGATTTATCATTGTGGATATAAATTGAAATTGTGCACCGCTAAAAGATAAAAATTTTTCAAAGTAAATTTCTTTTTCGTAGAAAAAATTGTTTTCATTAGCTAGCTTATTTGCTCGTGCAATATCATCGTTTGAATCTCTGTAATATGCTTTTAAATAGGCGTTATATGCAAAAAATATTTGTAGGAATTCACTTGTTTTTAATTTTAAATTTTTGTCTGTTAATATTGGTAATTTGGATTGTAAGTTTGTAATAGAAATACCACTATTTTTAATTTGTTCAATGCTATCTAGAAGCATTTCGGAAAATCCTGGTTTGTACATTAATTTGCTATATATTTTAAATTTATCTTTAAATTCATATAAAATTAAATTTACTATTGAGATTTTTGAGATTTTTGAAGCATACTCACCAGCCAAACCACCATATTTTTTAAATATATGGTGAGATAGTCTCTTAAAACTAAAAACATTTATGTTTTTAGTTAATTCATTTAAGTTAAATTGCACATATTTTTCGGCGGAAAACGAATATTGTTCAGGTACAATAATAATAATATCTTTTTTATTAGATTTTTTAATTTGTTGATTTAAGTGATTTATAAAATCGCTGCTCCCAGTTCCTAAAATAAATGAAACCATAACTAAAATTCCTAACTTTAATAAATTTAATGTTTCTAATATTATAGCAGATAATATCTAAATCGCAAAAGGTTATATGTCTAGTTTTATATTATATTAAAGGGGTTTTGTTAAAAATATGCTTGACTTATTCGTTGTTATGTACTATAATTAACTTATCGTTAGATTACATTATATGGGAAATAATCCCTGCTGTGGAGCAAAGGGAGGGAATAAAGTGTCGGAAATTCGTGTTAAAGATAATGAGTCTTTGGACAGTGCGTTAAGAAGATTCAAAAGATCTTGCGCTAAGTCTGGTATTATATCAGAAATTAGAAAAAGAGAACATTACGAGAAGCCATCTGTTAGGCGTAAGAAAAAATCAGAGGCAGCTCGCAAACGTAAATTTAAGTAAAATTTTTATTGAACCCGAGTTATAAATCGGGTTTTATTTTATACATAAAATAATTATTTTTGGAGTTTTTTAATGTTAATACCAGATTTATATTTGTCTTCTGTATTTGATATTACCCCAGATGTTTTAAATAATATGGGCGTTGAGGCGCTTATTCTGGATGTTGATAATACTTTAAGAGAGTATCGAGGTAAAAATCCATATGATGGGGTGGTAGAGTGGGTTAATAGCATGCAAAATGCAGGAATAAAGTTAATTGTAGCTTCAAACAACTTCCATAGTAGCATAAAGCCGTTTGCATCATTATTAAACTTAAACTATGTTGCTATGAGTTTAAAGCCATTGCCTTTTGGATTAAAAAAAGCTTTAAAACTATTAAAAATTGATAAAGATAAAGTGGCGATTGTGGGAGATCAAATTTTTACGGATGTATTTGGTGGTAAGTTAAATGGCTTTAAAACAATATTGGTTAAGCCTTTTATTGAGGAAAAAGGGCATTTTTGGAGAATAAAAAGATTATTGGAAAAGCCATTTATAACTCGATATGGTAAGGGTGATAAGAAATAATGGGAGCAATTTTTGGACCAGCTGGTAATTCGGATAGCTATAGAAACAAAAAGAATGTCAGTGTTTTTGAATATTTAAGGTCTTTTGATCTTGGGGCATATGAATATCAGTGTGGCAGAGGAGTTCGAATTTCTTCTAAAACTGCAGAAGAATTTGGAAAGTCTATGAAAGAAATAAAATTATCTGTTCATGCGCCTTATTATATTTCACTTTCTAGTGTGGAGGAAGAAAAAAGAAACAATAGTGTTAAATATATACTTCAAACTGCGAAAATTGCTAAGTGTATGGGAGCGACTAGAGTGGTTGTTCATTCTGGATCATGCGGAAAGATTGACAGGCAATTGGCTTTGAATTTGGCTAAAGAAACAATTTCTAAAGCAATTTTGGCATTAAAAGAAGAAAATTTAGATGATATTTTTATTTGTCCTGAAACTATGGGGAAGGTGAATCAATTAGGAACTTTAGATGAAGTTTTGTCTTTATGTGAAATTTCCAATAACATGATTCCTTGCATCGATTTTGGACATTTAAATGCTAGAACTTTTGGCAAAATTAACAGTTCTGATGCTTATGTTAAAATTCTAGATAGTATAGAAAATAAATTGGGTTATGATCGTTTAAAAGTGTTCCATTCTCATTTTTCGAAGATAGAGTATACAATTCCAGGAGGAGAGAAGAAACATCTAACTTTTGAAGATACGGAATATGGTCCTGATTTTGAGCCTTTAGCTGAGTTGATCGCCAAACGAGGTTTATCTCCGACTTTTATATGTGAATCTTCTGGAACTCAGGCGGAAGATGCTCAAAAAATGCAAGAAATGTATAGGCAATTTTTATAATGAAATTGTTAGTTCTTGTTTTTAAAGGAGGATTTTAATTGAAAAACAGAATTATTAGAAAAAAAATTTTAGTGATACATGGTCCGAATGTGAATTTGCTTGGGATCCGTGAAACTTCAATTTATGGAAAAGAAAGTATATCTTCAATCAATCAACAGATTACTGAAAAAGCCAATGAAATAGGTCTTGATTGTGTGGTTTTTCAGTCCAATAGTGAAGGAAATATAATAGATGCTATTCAGCAAGCTAGGGAAGAGGTTGATGGCATAGTAATAAATGCTGGTGCATATACACACTATAGTATTGCCATAAGAGATGCTATTGCAGCCATACATATACCGTGTGTTGAGGTTCATTGTTCTAATATATACAACAGAGAAGAGTTTAGAAGTAAATCGATCATTACCCCAGTTTGTGCAGGAAGCATAGTTGGATTTGGAAAATATAGTTATTTTTTAGCGGTTTCTGCTATTAAAGATTTAATATGATTACTTTCACATAGAAAGGGTATATTAGAGTAAATGCAAAAGTTATTTGATCTTATGAGAAAATTACCACCTGATATAGATTGTGGTGTAATAAGCAGTAGCATAAATATAAAGTATTTTACTAGATTTTCGTTAACAGATGGTGTTTTAGTTGTTACCCATAGTGATGCTTATTTACTAACTGATTTTAGGTATTATGAGATGGCCAAATCGGTTATTAAGGATATATCTGTAATATGTTTTAAAGATTTAAATGCTGAGTTAGCGAATATATTTGAAGTGAATGGTTTCAGCAGTGTAGCGATTGAAAGTAGTTATGTTGCTGTGAAAACTTTGGAAAATTATAAAAAGAGATTTAAAGATATTACTTTTATAACTGACGATAGATTTGATGATATTATTTTAGATTTGCGAATGGTTAAAACCGATTATGAAATAAAAAAAATAGAGCATGCTCAAGAAGTAACAGAAGCGGCTTTTAATAGTGTGTTAAATTTTATATCTGAGGGGAAAACAGAACTGGATATTGCACGTAACTTGAATACTTTTATTTTAAATAATTCAGAAGGTTTATCTTTTGATACTATCGTTGTTTCGGGCTCAAATTCTTCCTTGCCACACGGTGTTCCGTCATATAAGCCAATTCAGAAAGGTGACCTTATTACAATGGATTTTGGAGCAATTGTTGATGGCTATCATAGTGATATGACTAGAACAGTGTGTGTTGGAGAATTATCTTCGGAAAAAGAAGAAATATATAGCATTGTATTATCTGGGCAGAAACTTGCATTAAACTCAGTTAAAGAAGGAATTCGTTGTAGCGATGTAGATAGATTAGTTAGAGATTATTTTAAAAAATTTGGATTCGATAGTGAGTTTGGACATAGTTTAGGGCATGGAGTGGGTCTTGATATACATGAAAGACCTTTTCTATCATCTCGTGGAAACATTGAGTTAAAAAAAGGAATGGTTGTTACAATAGAACCTGGCATTTATTTGAGTGGCAGGTTTGGAGTTAGAATAGAAGATATGATTTTGATAACTGAAAATGGTTATAAAAATTTTACGAAATGTTCAAAAGAACTTATATGTATATGAATGATAATTAAAAAATATGCTTGCAATATTTTTCTAATTAGTATAGAATTATTTTAGAAATTTTGATTATAAAATGTGGAGGTTAGTTTATGATTTCGGCTGGAGATTTTAAAAATGGTGTAACATTTGATATGGATGGTAATGTATTTCAAATTGTGGAATTTCAACATGTTAAGCCAGGAAAGGGTGCGGCATTTGTTCGTGCTAAAATAAAAAATGTAATTACAGGTACGGTAATTGAAAGAACTTTTAATCCTACTGAAAAGTTCCCATTGGCATATATTGATCGTAGAAATATGCAATATTCCTATTCTGAAGGGAATTTGAAATATTTTATGGACTGTGAAACTTATGATATGATACCAATCGATGAAAGTAAATTGGGAGATAGTTTTAGATTTGTTAAAGAAGAAATGGAAGTAAAGGTGTTATCATATAAGGGAGATGTTTTTGGTGTTGAACCTCCAAACTTTGTTGAACTTGTAATAACTCAAACAGATCCAGGTTTAAAAGGAAACACTGCAACTAATGCAACAAAACCTGCTGTTTTAGAAACAGGTGCAGAAATAAAAGTACCATTGTTTGTTAATGAGGGAGATAAAATTAGAATAGACACTAGAACAGGCGAATATATGGAACGTGCATAAAGTTTATATTTGTGTGAATGATTTTATGAATTTTTAGAGAGGTTTGTATTATGAATTTGACAGAAAAAGCAGCTTATATAAAAGGATTAATTGAAGGAATTAAGTTAGATGATAGTAAAGAAGAAACTAAGGTTTTAAAATCTATTGTAGATTTGTTAGAAGATATGGCATTAAGCATTAAGGATTTAGAAAATGTTTGTGAAGAGCATAGTGAAGTTATAGACGAAATAGATGAAAATTTAGCTGATGTAGAAGATATTGTTTATGATTGTAATTGTGAAGATTCAGACTGTAGTTGTTGTGACTGTGATTCTGATCTTTATGAAGTTTGTTGTCCGAATTGCGAGCAAGTAATTAAATTAAATGAAGATATTATTTCTAAAGGAGAAATAGGTTGTCCTAATTGTGGTGAAAAGTTAGAATTTGGATTTGAAGACATTTCAGATGATTCATCTGTGGATTAGCAGTGATAGAATTTTATATAAAAAATAAGAGAGACTCAATAACAGTAGTCTCTCTTATTTTTTATCCAAACAATATGAAAATTATTATTGCTAATGATAGCATTGCTACACCAGTAGAAATTAGCATAGTTAATAGTATAATCCTATGAGTATTCATTTCCTGTTTTGGTTCAATATCTGAAGAGTGCTCAAAATCATCAGGTTTTTTAATATTTTCAATTTTAGTGGTTTTTTGACTCAATCGAGGTGGGGTAATAATTTCAGCATAAAAGTCTTCCATAGTCTGCGTTCTAAGTTTTGGAGATAATTTTAAAGCTGCCATAATAGCTAAAGAAACATTTTTAGGAACATCTGAATTTAATATATCTGGTGGTATGAGATTGTCATTTTCAGCTCGTGTGTTTGATGATATAGGCATAGTTCCTGTCAATGATTTATACATTACTGCGGCAATTCCATAAACATCCGAATAAGTGCCCAAGAAATTTTGATCACCATATTGTTCAGGAGAAGCATATCCATCATATATTTCGTTTGGCAAACCATTTTCGTTTGATAATCTAAGATATTGTGTGGAAAAATCGATTATTTTAAAAGTATTATTTTCCACTAATATTGTTTCAGGAGATAGTCCACCATGTATAATATTACTGTTGTGTAAATGTTGAATAGACTTGATTAATTCTAAAAACATATTAGAACAATCTTCCCAGCGTAATTCTCCATAATAATTAGAAAGATATTTTCTCAAAGTAATACCATTGGGTAGTTCCTGTATTGTATACACAGTATTGTTTTCCGAAAAAACGGAAAACACTTTTAATATGTTGGGCATGGTTCTAAATTTAGATAAAGCCTCAAACAAGTTAATGAATTTTGTTTTTATGTTTTCAAATAAGTTGTCTTGATTAGATTTCAAACACACCTGTCCTGATTCTATACGATTTAGCAATGTATTCGGAAATAATTCTTTAATGGCTACATTCATATCAAGATGTTGATCTAACGCTATATAAGTTATACTCTCATTGTTTTGAGAAATAACTGAACCAATTATATATCTTTCAGACAAAACTGTACCTTGTTTAAGACAATTTTTTGAATTTTCTATTGATGGTACTGCACTATTACAATAAGGGCAGTTAACTACATTCTTATTTAATTTATTCATACATTTGTAACAACGATAATGAAAATCAATCATTTATTAAATGCCTCCAAATGTGATAAATTTCTACACATACAACTATAAATGATATCATTTAATTAAAAGTATGTCAAATTAATTATATGTATTAAGTTGAGTTTATGAAAAAAAGGATTCATTTTATGTGATTATTTATAATATTTATATGTGTTTGAATTGCAGTTATCACAGCAACCCTTAGTACAATCCAGACAACTATTTTTTTTATTTCTTTTTTTTAGTAAATATATTAATGTTTTTATTATAATAATCAACAAAAATAAGATCACGATTATCGTAGATATATTATTGTTAATGAATGTAATCATATTTTTTACTCCTAATTATTTTTGATTTGGTTTTGCAATTAAAAATAAAATAAAAGTAACTAAAATAAAGGAAATTATAGTCCAAAAGCTAAATTGTAAATAACCAAATGCAAGCCCCAAAATTTGATAAATAGATAGTGATGTGATATATGCAACAATAGTTTGAAATGCAACTGCAAAGCTAGTCCATTTAAAACTAGATGTTTGTCTATAGATTGCTCCAACAGCAGCGCAACAAGGAGCACATAGTAAATTAAATGTCAAAAACGATATTGCAGAAATTGAGTTTGGAAATATATTTGTTATTTTTTCTGATATATTTATACTATTCTCTGATAATTCAGAGGTTACACCAATAGTATTTATTATATTTTCTTTTGCAATTAAACCTGAAATTGTTGCAACAGCTGCTTCCCAATTATTAAATCCAAGTGGGAAAAAAATTGGAGAAATTAGCTTTCCAATACCTGCAAGAAAGGAATCTTGCTTCTCTACCATGTTAAACCCATTTTGATCAATTCCAAAGTTTGATAAAAGCCAAACTATAATGCTAGCTAAAAATATAACTGTTCCTGCTTTGATAATAAAAGATTTTACACGATCTAAGACATGAATAGTAATACTTTTTAATGATGGCATATGATATGATGGAAGTTCCATAACAAAATGATTTTTTTCATCTAAAAATAAGTTTGATTTTTTCAAAATTGTTCCTGACAATACAACAATAAACATACACACGAAATATACTATAGGAGCTATATACCAAATTTCTGGTAAAATGGCACCACATATTAAAGCTATTACAGGTACTTTTGCACTACAAGGAATGAAAGATGTTGTAATTAAAGTTATTAGCCGTTCATTTTTGTTTTCTATAATTTTAGTTGACATAATACCCGGTACAGTACATCCTGAAGATATTAAAAATGGAATAAAACTTTTACCAGAAAATCCAAATTTATGTAATATTCTGTCCATAATAAATGCAATCCGTGACATATAACCACAATCTTCGAGTAAAGATAAAAATACAAAGAGAACAAATATTTGAGGAATAAATGACAAAACAGATCCTACGCCAGAAACAATGCCATTTACCACCAAATCCGACAGCCAACTGGCTGTTCCAATTTGATCTAAAAAAGTTTCTAATGAAGATTTAATTAAATCATTAAATATACTTTCATTAAGCCAATCAGATATTGGTTTTCCAATTAGTGTTATAGATACTAGATATACAAAGCTGATAATTGCAACAAATATTGGTATTGCTAGTAGATTATTAGTTAGAATATTATCAATTTTATCGGCGGTAGTTAATTTTTTAGGGGATTTTTTGTAAAAGTATGGAAGTAATTTAGATATATAGTTATAACGTTCATTGATAATTATACTTTGTGAATCATCATCAAACTCTTCTTCGGCAATTTTTATGATTTTTTCAACTTCATATATTATGTCATTGCCTAAGTTCAATTGAGACATTACATTTATATCTCTCTCAAATACTTTAATGGTATACCATCTAATATTTGAGTCATTTATTAATGCATTGGAAAGTATTATATTGGAAATGTTCGTTAAATATTTTTCTAAACCTTCTGAGTATTTTGGAATAGAGTGAACATTCCTTTCGGTTAAAGTAGCGTCAATTGCCATTTGTGACAATTTTGTGTTGTTAAAAGATTTTAATGCGGATATTTCAATTGCCTTACAGTTCATTGCTTGAGAAAATTTGTCTATGTTTATATCGTCATTGTTTTTTTTGACAATATCTATCATGTTAATTGCTAAAACTATAGGAATTCCCATTTCCATCAACTGTGTTGTTAAATATAAATTTCTTTCTAGGTTTGTTCCATCTATTATGTTAATTATACTATCTGGGCGTTCTTTCAGCAAAAAATCCCGGCTAACAATTTCCTCTGAAGTATACGGAGATAAGGAATATATGCCAGGAAGATCTATTATTTTTACATCTTTATGTTTTTTTAACTTGCCTTCTTTTTTTTCAACAGTAACACCTGGCCAGTTTCCTACGTATTGGGAAGAACCAGTTAAATTATTAAATAATGTGGTTTTGCCACAGTTTGGATTACCAACTAATGCTATATTAAGTGACATATATTTAAGCCTCTCCTAATAAATTTGTATAAATATGCCTTAATATTCAATTATTATATTTTCAGCCTCATTTTTTCTTAGGGACAAATCGTAACCTCTAACAGTTATCTCTAGCGGATCTCCAAATGGAGCAAATTTTTTTACTAATACTTCTACGCCCTTTGTTATACCCATATCCATTATTCTACGTTTTAAAGCGCAATTACCTACAACTTTGTTAACTCGAACTTTTTTACCACGTTTTACCTTATTTAATGTGCTCATGCTTAAACATTTTCTCCTTTAAAATCTATTCTTCATTTTTTATAACTAAAACCCGATTAGCCTTGGCTAACTCTAGCAAATAAATTATACACCTTAAATGTACGTATGTCAAGTATATTGGATTACTAATTTAATTGTTTTATATATAAATGTTTTGACAAAAAACAAAAAAAATGATATAATCCTGCTTAATTATTTATTAATTTTTCTTAATTATTTTTAGATTGGAGATAGAAAGTATGTCAAAAAAATATTTTACTTCTGAATCTGTTACTGAGGGACATCCAGATAAAATTTGTGATCAAATATCTGATGCGGTTTTAGATGAAATTTTAAAAAATGATTATGACGCTAGAGTGGCTTGTGAAACCGTTTGTACAACTGGTATGGTTATGCTTATGGGAGAAATATCTACTAAGTGTTATGTAGATATTCCAAAAATAGCTAGAAATGTTATTAAAGACATTGGATATAATCAATCAGAGTATGGTTTTGACTCTAAAAATTGTGCTGTTATTTCAAATATTGACGAACAATCTCCAGATATCGCTATGGGAGTTGATAAAGCTTTAGAGGCTAGGGATACTGATGAAATGGAAATTGGTGCGGGAGATCAAGGAATGATGTTCGGTTTTGCTTGTGATGAAACGCCAGAACTTATGCCTATGCCTATAATGTATTCACATAAACTTGCTAAAAGATTAGCTGAAGTGAGAAAACAGGATATTATTCCTTATTTGAGACCAGATGGAAAAACTCAAGTAACGATAGAATATGAAGATGGTGTTCCAGTAGCAGTAGATACTATTGTTGTTTCTACTCAGCATGATGAAAATATTTCTTTAGACAGAATAAAAAATGACATTATAGAACATGTTATAAATCCAATTATTCCATCTGACTTTATTTTGAAAACAACAAAAATTTTTGTTAATCCAACTGGTAAATTTATAATAGGTGGTCCAGTGGGAGATAGCGGATTAACTGGTAGAAAAACAATGGTAGATACATATGGAGGATATTCTAGACATGGTGGAGGAGCTTTTTCGGGAAAAGATCCTACAAAGGTAGATAGAACCGGAGCATATGTGGCTAGATATGTGGCAAAAAATATTGTAGCTGCTGGGTTGGCAAAACGCTGTGAAGTTCAATTAGCATATGCAATAGGTGTTGCTCATCCTGTTTCAATAATGTTAGATACTTTTGGTACTGGTGCTTATTCAGATGATGTTTTGGAACAAGCCATAAAAATGGTGTTTGATTTTAAACCTGGATCTATTATAGATTATTTGAATTTGAAAAAGCCTATTTATAAATCTTTAGCAGCATATGGACATTTTGGTCGACACGATTTGGATGTTTCCTGGGAAAAGATTGATAAAGTAGATGAATTAAAGAATGCTGTTAACAAGATTATTGAAAAGTAAATAAAAAAACTCACTCCACAAAGCAAAAAGTGGAGTGAGTTTTTTTATTGCTTAGCTCGCTTTAACATAGGCGTTACCGGGAGAAATTGTTAAGCCTTTGGCTTCAAACATTTCGCTAACAGTTGCTAGATAAAAACCTTTATTAATTAACTTAGGTATTATAGTTTTTATAGCTTCAACAGTAGAGTCATGTATATCGTGCATTAATATTATATTGCCGTCAGCTGCTTCGTTGAGTACTTTGTTTATTGTTGAATTCGTATTTTTTGTTTTCCAATCTAATGTATCAACATCCCAAAGTATTAATGGCGATTTTACAGTGTTTTTGACAGTCTGATTTTTATTGCCATATGGCGGTCTTACCAAAGAGGGAACTATACCTGTAGCTTGTTGAACAATAGTATTTGTTTTATTAATTTGATTTTCAATTTGGCTAACATTTAAGCTGGACAATGATGCATGTGAATATGTGTGGTTTCCAATTTCACATCCCAAATCTATTTGTCTTTTTAAAAGTTCTGGACATTTTTCTGCTTGATTTCCCACCACAAAGAATGTAGCATGAGCATTATATTTTTCTAATTCGTCTAATATTATATCGGTCTTTCCGTCCATAGGGCCATCATCAAATGTTAGAGCAATTATTGGTTTGCCTTGTTCAACAGCCTCTTTTGCGCTAGATTTAGGACCTTTAAATGGTTCGGGAGAGGATGTAGAAAAAGCTTCTTCTATTTTTTCTTTTGGTACTTCAATAGAAACTACACCATGTTCAACTGGTAGGATGCTGCCGGTAGCGTAGAAGAAAATTACCGATTCTCCACTAAATGCAAAATTCTTTACAGCATCTATAGATTCTGGAATACCCTTAGAATTTTTTTCAAAATCTGATTTATATTTTTCGTTGGATAGGATAGAATCTTTTATTGCCTGTGATACAATGTCTATTTTATTGTTTCTAAAGACATTTTCATTAGAAATAAGTTTTTCTTTATTAAAAACTAATGTTTCTACAGTTTCAATTTCTGTCTTATTAGATGGATCCTTTGTAAGATATTGAATTTCTACAGATAAGTTATTATCGCCATATGAAAATGTTTGATATGAACTATATAGTTCTTTTCTATCACCTTTTCCATTTGCTTTGTAGTCCGCATTATCAGACATAAAACTATTAACTTTTTCGTTTATATGATTTAGTATAATTTGATCTATATTAGAATTCCCTATGTATGGAAATTGCATATCATACGTTAAATTTTCCTGATAACTTATTAGTTTTTGAGGACTACCAACGCTATGAGAAGGATTTTTTATTTCATATGAAATGCTTGGTTTGCTGTCCATAGAATTATTTTGATTAGATTTACAACCAGTTATTGTTAAAACAAAAGAAAACACTAATAATAGAGCAAAAATTTTTTGTTTCATTTTCAAATCTCCTTCAATAAAATTTATTTAACAACCCGTACATTATACAATAAAATACATTGTTTGACAAATTTTTAAAAATAAAAACATGATAAATTCAGATAATGTCACTAAAATATTATGCAAACGTATAATAAATAAAAGGAGTTAGGTAGATATGGATTTTATTTTTTGTGGTTTTTTTATGTTTGTTTTAATTATTGGGTTTATACATATAGTTAGTATTTTTGAAAAATGGGTATTAAAATCTAAAACACCTGCTAATATTATAATTATTATTCCGATTTCTGGACATGTGGAAGAAATGGAAATGCTTGCTAGGGAATATAAAGCTAAATATAAGCATAATGAAAAAGTAAGCTTACTATTTTTGGATATGGGAATGGACAAAGAAACTAGAAATATATGTGAATTATTTTGTTCGGACCATACGGATATAATGCTTTGCGATTATTGTCAATTTCAAAATTTGTTTAAGAAAAATATAATTGTTGAGTAAATAGTAATTAATAAATTATTGAAAAAAACAAATAAATTATGTAGACTAATATATGTTATTTGGAGTTATATTGGAAATTTTTAAAATTTGTTTTATTTTAAGGATGAAAAAATGGATGAAAAATTAGTTAGTATTAATTACTCTGTTGAAGAAATAGTTTATAGAAATGAAGACACTGGATTTGCAGTTTTACAAGGGATGGTGGATGATTCTGCACTAATAGCTGTTGGCGAACTTTTTAGTGTTGAGGAAGGGGAAATGTTACTTTTAACGGGTTGTTATGTAGAACATCCTAGTTATGGCCATCAATTTAAAGTTAAAATGTTTGAAAGATCACTTCCAACAACCGAGCGTTCTATAAAAAAATTTCTATCATCAGGTAGCTTAAAAGGAATAGGGCCTGTGTTGGCTGAGCGTATTGTTGATTCTTTTGGTGTAGATACGCTAAAAGTAATAGAAGAAAATCCAGATTGTTTATCTCAAATAAAAGGAATATCTCCCGCTAAAATTGAAAAAATTAAAGATGAATTTAATAAATTATTTGCAATGAGAAAATTAATGACTTTTATAGAAAGTTATGGTTTAAAATCTAATGTGAGTTTTAAGGTTTGGAGCAAATGGGGGATTTTTTCATTAGAAATTGTAAAAAATAATCCCTATAAGTTGTGTGACGAAGATGTAGGAGTATCTTTTTCTTTGGCGGATAAAATTGCTAAAGAATTGAATATAGCGAATGATAGTGATTGTAGAATTGTGTCCGGAGTTGAATATATTTTACGATATAATGCCCAGGAAAATGGGCATACGTGTGTTCCGCGAATAAGCATATTGCCAATAGCATGCAATTTATTGGGAGTTGATAGCGATTGTTTAGAAATCGTTTTAAATGAAATGATTGAACGTAAAAAAATCTATAATTATAACATGGGAAAAGAAATGCTATTTTTGCCAAGTTATTATATTGCTGAACAATATATATCTAAAAGAATTTCTGACTTGGTTTGCTTTCAGGAAGATGTACAACCCGAATTGTTAGAAACACTAATTAATATTGAAGAAGAAAAAATGGGAATTTATTTTGCATATATGCAGAAAAGAGCTATCCAAGAGGCCCTTTGCAACAATTTGTTTATTTTAAGCGGTGGACCGGGTACTGGAAAAACTACAATTTTAAATGCAATAATATCTATTTTAGAACAACGAGGACTTAAAATTACAGTTTGTGCGCCAACAGGACGAGCCGCTAAAAGACTATCTGAAATTACCGAAAGAGAAGCAACGACAATACATAGATTGCTTGGAGTTCAGCGCAGAGAAGAAGATAGAAATGAATTTGTCCATAATGAGAGAAATCTTTTAAAAAGCGATGTAATAGTTATAGATGAGATGTCTATGGTGGATAGTTTATTGTTTTGTGATATTTTGAAAGCGGCTAAACCTGAATGTAAATTTATATTAACAGGAGATCATCATCAGTTACCATCTGTTTCGGCAGGAAATGTTTTAAAAAGTTTAATTTCTAGTGAATGTATTCCACATATTGAATTAAAAGAAATATTTAGGCAGTCAGCTCAAAGTTTAATAATAACAAATGCTCACGCTATAATAAATGATGAGCTTCCTTGTTTAGATAAAACAGATAATGATTTCTTTTTTTTGGAAAGAAAAACTCCAGAAATTGTTGTGAAAACTATTATGGAATTAGTGGCATTTAGATTACCCAATTTTTATAAATATAATGTTTTTCAGGATATACAAATTATTTGTCCATCAAAAAAGGGTTTGGTGGGAACAGTAAATATAAATAATGAAATTCAAAAAATAATAAATCCTAAAAAAATAAAAAAAGTGGAATTCACTTTTGGCTTCTATACTTTTCGTGAGGGTGATAAAGTTATGCAAATAAAAAATAACTATGATATAAGTTGGAAAAATGAGTTTGAAGAAGGAACAGGAATATTTAACGGTGACATAGGAATTATCAAAAAAATTAATAAAGCTAATAGAAGTTTTAAAATTGATTTTGATGGAAAAATAGCAGAATATACTTTAGATATGGCAAGAGAAATTGAACTGGCATATGCAATAACCGTGCATAAAAGTCAGGGTAATGAATTTAAGTGTGTTGTGATTCCTGTGTTAAATAAAGGCACAGATTTTTATAATAGGAATTTGCTATATACCGCGATTACTAGAGCAAAAGAAAATGTGGTTCTTGTTGGTTCACAAAAAACAGTGGCAGATATGTCTAGACAAGTTAGAGTGAATTACAGATATACAGGTTTAAAGAATTTTATAATAAAAAATGTTATGGGGGAAGATTGAGTTTTGTTGAATGAAAATATTTATTTTTGTCCTTATTGCAATATAAAAACAAATAATAGTGCGTGTTGTGAGTTATGTGCCAATGATTTAAAGAATTTTGTAAATAAAAATCTTGGTAAAACACAATATTGCGATTCGTTTACTGCGCCATTTTTGTATGATGATATTGTAAGAGATGCTATGCTGAAATTTAAGTTTGATAATAAAAAGAATTTTTGTAAAAGTTTTTGTTATTTCATGAAGGAATGCGATATATTTTATTCGGATATTATAGTTTCTGTTCCGTCATTTCGTAGTAAAAGCAAGTATAATACTGCGGATTTACTTGCAAAACGTATGTCAAAATTTTTAAATATCAAGTATAACAGTAGGGCAGTAAAAAAGGTTAGAGAAACTAAATTGCAACATGAATGTGATTTTAATAGCAGATTATTAAATTTAAATGACTCTTTTGTTGCCAGTTCAAATTTGGTTAGCGGGAAAGATGTATTAATTTGTGACGATATTATTACTAGCGGGGCAACAATTGATGAGGTTGCTAAAGCTTGTAAAAAAGCGGGCGCCAAAAATGTATATGCTATAGCATTTGCAATTTCAAATGGTGCCTTTAAGAATTTTAGTGATTTTAACAAAAAATTTGAAATAAAATTTTAATTAATAAAAATTTTGCATTTTTTTACATATAATACTTTTAATAATATAAAATCTATATAAACGATGAGGTGTTTATATGTCAAAATGCGATGTTGGAATAGATTTAGGTACTACAAATATAAAAATTTTTATTAAAGACAAGGGGATTGTATTAAAAACACCATCGGTAGTTGCTATTAAAAAAAATACGGGTAAATTATTCGAAATTGGTAAAAAAGCATATGAAATGATTGGCAAAAATCCAGATTCAATAATTGTTAAACATCCTGTGTCCACGGGAGTAATTGTGGACTATGAATTAAATAAGGTTATGCTAAATGAGCTTTTGTCTAGAGTTTTAAATAAATCTATAAAAAAAGCTAGAGTTTGTATGTGTATTCATAGTTTAATGACAAATGTGGAAATAAAGGCGTTAACAGAAACAATACTTTCTTCTGGATGTGAAAAAGTTTTTTTGATTGATGAGTCTGTTGCATCTGGTTTAGGAGCTGGATTAGATATTTGTAGTTTGAATGGTGCAGTAGTTGTAAACATTGGTGGAGGAACTACCGACATAGCATTAATATCTCTAAATGGTACAATAATTAGTAGGTCTATAAGATATGGAGGACAGCATATTGATAGTATTATATTAAAAAATATCGCTAATAATTATAATTTATTAATTGGAGTTAATAGTGCTGAAAAAGCTAAAATTAATTTTGCAACTGTTAATTCACCTAAACGTTCAATTAAATGTATACTAAAAGGTAAAGATATGCTTACAGGTTTGCCTAAGAGCATAACCTTAACACAGTGCGATATGTATAATAATCTTAGGTCTTCTTTTCAAAAAATAGTGGATAATATAAATGATGTTATTCAAGAAGCACCACCAGAAGTGTTATGTGATGTTAAGAATAATGGTATTTTACTTACGGGGGGAGGGAGTTTAATGTCTGGACTTCCTGAATTTATTTCCAAGAAAGTGGGAATAAAAGCCCGTTTAGCTGACCATCCAACAGATTGTGTTATATATGGTGTGGGAAAATCTTTTGATATGATTGATAATTTTAATTCGAATTTTGTTAGAATGGTTATGTAGTGAATTTTTATAAATATGTATATATATGGTAAAAAATAACGCTTTTATTTATCATAATATGGTAAAATGTTCAAAAATGTTTAAGTGCTATTGACATTTAAGCATTTTTTATGATATAATTTCGACGGTGTTGGGGGAGTATAGCTCAGCTGGTTAGAGTGCTTGCTTGACATGCAAGAAGTCACTGGTTCAAGTCCAGTTATTCCCACCACCTTTGTCTTATGTGCAATTTTGTTTTTTATTAAAAATTGTGTTGACAAATATTAGGTATTTTGTTATAATTTTATTCGTTGCCTATAGCTTTTATGGAAAGGTGTCCGAGTGGTTTAAGGAGCCGGTCTTGAAAACCGGTGATCCCGCAAGGGACCGTGGGTTCGAATCCCACCCTTTCCGCCAATTAGTTTATATTTTTTGCCATGTGGAGGAGTACTCAAGTTGGTGAAGAGGCGCCCCTGCTAAGGGTGTAGGTCGGGCAACCGGCGCGAGGGTTCGAACCCCTCCTCCTCCGCCACAGTAAAAAGATCCAGAACTTTTGTCTGGATCTTTTTTATTTTACTAAAAACACACAAATTTTACTATTTATGATATGTTTTTCCTGTTTGTATTGTAAAAACTCTATAGAGCTGTTCCAATAAAATTACACGAGATAATTGATGTGGAAATGTTAGTGGAGACATAGATAATTTGAAATCGGAGAATTTCTTTACACAATCAGATAAACCGTAAGATCCCCCAATTATAAATGTAAAATAATTTTTGCCATTAGTTGTGATTAGTTCAGAAAAATTCTTGGCTAATTTTTCTGAAGATTTTAGGTGACCTTCAATACACAATGCAATTTTAAAAGATTTTGTATCTATCTTTTTTAGAATATATTTTCCTTCTTCGTTTATGATTTTTTGAATTTGTGATTGATTTGGAAAATTACAACATTTGTATTCTGGGACTTCAATAATATTTATTTTACAAAAAGAATGTAATCTTTTTAAATATTCTTTGCTGGCTTCTACAAAAAATTTTTCTTTTAATTTTCCAACACTTATAATGTCAACTTTTATCATGATTAGTTTATACCTCATATACGATAGAATTGTTATTTCTAATAGGTGCAACATTTAACAAATAGTCTTTATTAATGTGTAAATTTTGTTGTGCTAAATATGATACTATGGTTTGAAAGGCCAAGTCGGGTGTGTTATTTATTTGACTTAAATGACCAAGTATAAAATTATTTACACCGTTATCTATTAGATATTTGATAAGCTCTGATGCATCATCATTTGATAGATGCCCTAAATTAGATGTGATTCTTTTTTTTAAAAGATGTGGGTATGGGCTAATTTGTAATAAATTAAAATCATAATTAGACTCTAATAAAATCAAATCAGAGCCTATCAGTTTTTCTTTAATGATTGGTGTTGCATATCCTATATCAGTGCATATAGAAAATTTTCTGTTATTGTTGTAAATGCAAAAGCCTAAGCTTTCAGTGCAATCATGAGGAGTGGGGAAAGCGCTAATCTCAAAATCATCCATATGTATTGGTTCTTGTGGGCTAATCTCATGCAAAACAGATTCATTATATATTTTGTTTTTGTTTAATAAAGATTTAATTGTCCCTTTTGAGGCAAAAACAGGTATGGATAAATTTTTAGTTATACTGTATAACCCAGATATGTGATCGATGTGTTCATGTGTAATAAAAATAGCTTTTATATTGTCTTTTGAAAAATTTGCGTCGTTTAAATATTTATAAAGATTTCTAATGCCAAAACCCGCATCAATCAACAATCCTGAATTATTATTGGAAACATATGTGCAATTTCCCTTACTCGAACTACAAAGAGGATAGATAACCATTAAATACACCAATCTTAATTTTTTATTAAATTATTTTTGTTTAATTAAAGTGCTTTAGATACTTCAATTTCATCTTGTATCCCTACTCGTTTAATTTGTGCACCTAAAGATTTCAGTTTATTAACAATGTCACCATATCCGCGTTCAATAAATTGTATGTTTTCGATTTCGGTTGTACCTTTAGCTGCTAATGCAGCAATTATCATGGCTGCTCCTGCTCTTAAATCTGTTGCAGCAACTGGAGCACCATTAAGGTGACCTGTTCCTTCAACAACAGCAACTTTTCCGTCTACAGATATGTTTGCACCCATTCTACGAAGTTCATCAACATATTTAAATCTACTATCCCAAATACCTTCAGTTACGATGCTTGTTCCTTCTGCAAGAGTTAAAAGTGCGGTCATTTGTGGCTGCATGTCAGTTGGAAAACCTGGATGAGGTTGTGTTGTTATATTTACTTTATTTAATTTTTCAGTACGTCTAACTCTTAGACTGTCATCATATTCTTGGATGTCTATATTCATACTTTTCATCTTTTTAATTATTGACTCTAGATGTTTAGGTGTAATATTTTTTATTAAAATATCCCCGCCAGTTGCGGCAGCCATAGCCATATATGTTCCAGCTTCAATTTGATCTGGAATTATTGAGTAATTAGAAAAAGAAAAGTTTTTTGTGCCTCTAATTTTTATAACATCCGTTCCAGCGCCCATTATGTTTGCACCAATAGAATTTAAAAAATTGGCTAAATCAACAATATGAGGTTCGCGAGCGGCATTTTCTATTACTGTTAAACCGTCAGCTGTAGTTGCTGCTAACAAAATATTTATTGTTGCTCCAACTGAAACCATATCAAAATATATATTATTTCCTTTAAGTCCATTAGAAGTTACTTTTATTATTCCTGCTTCTATTTTATGACTGGCTCCTAGTGAATCAAAACCCTTTAAATGTAAATTAATAGGTCTTACACCAAAATTGCAACCGCCAGGCATAGCAACATTTGCGGTGCCAAATCTTGCCAACAGAGCTCCTAAAAAATAATAGGAAGCTCTCATGCGTTTGGCTAGTTCGTATGGAACTGTTGGGTCGGTTACAGTTGTTGTGTCGATTTCAGC
Source organism: Oscillospiraceae bacterium (assembly GCA_902798695.1). Lineage (GTDB taxonomy): Bacteria > Bacillota > Clostridia > Oscillospirales > Ruminococcaceae > RUG12519. Next base: position 181,343 of record CADBXK010000001.1, on the reverse strand, counting down.
TGAATGTTTATTTATTAATTTTATTTTAGCACCCATTTGCTTTAAAATTTTAAAACAAATAGAAACATCGCTTATATCAGGTAAGTTATTAATAACGCACGGTCCAGTTGCAAGCAACGTTGCTGGAATTATCGCAACTGCAGCGTTTTTAGCACCATTTATATTTATTGAACCATTTAATTTAAATCCGCCATTTATTATAAATTTTTCCAAAATATATATCCTCCATGAATCAACTTAATTAATTATGAACAAAAATTTGCATATACAAATTTGAAAACACATTATAGTTTATACAAATTATGTAATTTGCATACACATCAATTGTATCATTTTTAAAATATAAAGTCCAGCAAAATTAATAAATTTATTAACAAAAATTTGTCAATATATTATTTTAGTTTTATGGCTTGAATTTTATTGATATTTTTTATTGTATATAGTATAATTTTATAGGAGATAGTGTACTTTTATAAAAAGTATCTTTGTTTAAAAACTTATTTCTGGGGGTTAATGTCATGCAAGATAAGACTGTAACATTTTCTTTAAATAATGATAAAGAAAATGATATGAAGAAAATTTTATTGCTTGTATATGATGCACTGAAAGAAAAAGGTTATAATCCAATTAATCAAATTGTGGGTTATATCCTTTCTGAAGATCCTACATATATTACAACCTATAATAATGCTAGGAGCTTAATCAGAAAAATAGATAGAGATGAGTTGCTTCAAGAAATGGTTAAAAATTATTTGGGAGAATAATTTTTAAAGAATATTTTGTTGCAAAATATGTTGATTTTTGATTCTCTAAATGTTAGAATGTCTTTGTTTGATATTTTTTAGAGGAGCCAACGTGTATGCCCGATATGTCTAAAAATAACATGTTTATTAATCAAAATCTCAACGATTATTGGTCTGTATTAAATATAAAACAAACTCTTAATGCGGTTGAGTTAGTGGAGCAAGAGTGTTTTAGTGCTCTATGCAAAAAAATGAATCTTTTTAAAGTGTCGTTTCCTGACGAGGTTTTTTTAGCAACTGGTTTAGACAGTGTAATTGGCGTAGACAATTTTCATAAGGCTGTGGTTCTCAATAAAACAGCGAAATGGGGAAGATGTGCTATAAAAAAATATGGAATATCTTCAGGAGAGGGAATTGCCTATTTTGCTAAGATAAAACAAAATTGTTCTAATAATGGATATGACTACGCTTTTGAAAACAATTTGTGTTGGGAAAGAATTTTAAATATCGAAAATATTTGTATGCCAAGATTGGAAGAAGAAGTTCTTATTGTTAGTGAAATTATTAAGGTTGCTGCTAAAAAAATTTTGAAAGAACATGGCATATTAAATGAAATATTTGGTTCTGATTTGAAATGTTTAACCGCGCAACATCTTGAAAATTTATATCCTGATTTTTCTCCCATTCAAAGAGAATATGCTATATGTAAGAAATATGGAGTTGTCTTTGTTGAACAAGTGGGATCAATTTTAAATAGTGGAAATACCCATTTGATATGTGATCCTGATATTGATGATTGGAGTTTTAGTGGGGTTCTTTTGGTGTGGAATTCTAGATTTGGGTATTCACAGAATATTGCCACAATTGGAATAAGAGTTTTATGGAACAAAATGGTTGAACAGTTTAATTATTATGGATTGAATGTTCCTAACTTATCATTTCATAATTTGCTAAAAAAAGGAATATTGCCTTGCACAATTGGAGGAAGTATAAATTTAAGTTTTCTTTCCATGTTGCTTTTAAACAAAATGCATATTGGAGAAGTTGCCTCGGGTGTTTGGAGCGACATTACTTTATTTGAAGCTGAAAAAAGAGGAATACATTTGTTGTAAATTTTCTAACGAAATTTTTGTTAGTTTATTAATATACGATTTTGTTTTTGTTTTCGATTGAAAGGGGTTTTTGTTTGTGTTTTTATTGAAAAATTTTAGTTCAAAAGTATTTAATGATGAGGTTATGAAACATCACTTACCTTCTGGAACTTATAAAAGTTTAAAAAAATCTATAGAGTTATCTCTTCCACTTGAACCGGAAATTGCACCAATTGTTGCTTCAGCTATGAAAGATTGGGCGATAAAAAATGGAGCTACTCACTATACCCATTGGTTTCAACCAATGACAGGGATAACGGCAGGTAAGCATGAGAGCTTTATTAATTCAATTAATGGGGATTTGAAGTTAGAATTTTCAGGTAAGGAGTTAATCAAAGGAGAGCCGGATGCGTCTTCATTTCCTAACGGTGGCTTGCGTAATACCTTTGAAGCTAGAGGATATACTATGTGGGACTGTACTTCTCCTGCGTTTATTAAAGGAAAAACATTATATATACCTACAGCTTTTTGTTCTTATAATGGTGAAGCTTTAGATACGAAAACTCCTCTATTAAAATCTATGGAAGCTATATCGGAACATGCTGTTAGAATATTGAGAGCGTTTGGGAATAACACTACGACTCGTGTGACACCAACAGTTGGAGCAGAACAAGAATATTTCTTAATAGATAGAGAAAATTATGAAAAACGTTTAGATTTAAAGATATGCGGTCGCACATTGTTTGGAACTAAACCTCCAAAGGGTCAGGAAATGGATGATCATTATTGTGGTCGTATAAGAATAAGAGTTTCTGATTATATGTATGATTTAGATGAAGAGTTGTGGTCTTTTGGTATAGCAGCTAAAACTAAACATAATGAGGTTGCTCCTGCTCAACATGAAATGGCTCCTATGTTTGAATCTTGTAACTTAGCCTCAGATCATAACCAACTTATTATGGAAACGATGAGAACAGTTGCTAAGAGAAAAGGTTTAGCTTGTTTGTTACATGAAAAACCATTCGCATATGTTAACGGTTCTGGTAAGCATAATAACTGGTCTTTGGCAACTAATGAAGGAGAAAATTTATTAGATATTGGAACAACTGAAAAAGATCATATGCAATTTTTAGTGTTTCTTTGCGCAATAATTCGTGGAGTTGATATGCATGCTGGACTTCTTAGAATGACAGCTGCTTCTGCAGGAAACGATAATAGATTGGGTGCACAAGAAGCTCCACCTGCAATTATATCTATATTTTTGGGAGAACATCTTACTGACACATTAAAAAGTATTGCATCAGGACGTCGTGTTTTTGATGAAAATTCATCTGATGTTTTAATAACCAAAGTAAATACTTTACCAAATCCGCCTAAGGATGATAGTGATAGAAATAGAACGTCTCCTTTTGCATTTACAGGAAATAAATTTGAATTTAGGATGTTGGGGGCTTCTGCATCTATTTCTCTATCAACAACTGTTTTAAATTTGATTGTTGCTGAATCGTTAGAATATTTTTCTGACATTATAGATAGTGAAAATAGTTTGGAAAAATCAGTTTTCAAAATAGTATCCGAAACTGTAGAAAAACACGGCAAAGTTATTTTTAATGGTAATGGATATACTGAAAAATGGAAAAAGGAAGCACAAGCTAGAGGTTTGTCTAATTTAAGCAATACGGTTGAATCAGCTGGCGAATTTATTAAGGAAGACAACATAAACTTATTTGAACATTTTGGTGTTTTTTCAAGATCGGAGTGTAACGCTAGATATGAAATAATGCTGGGAATTTATTGTAACACACTTAATATAGAGGCACATACGATGCTTGAAATGGTGGATAGACAAATTTTGCCTGCTATTGTAGATTATAGTCAAAAAATAAGTACAACATACTTGAATATGAAACAATGTGATATAAAAAATACTACTTTGTTAGACAACATTGACATGTTCTCAAAAGCTATTGAAAATATTACTGTTGCTAGAAATGATTTGAATAAATCTTTAGAATGTAGCGAATTTAAAGATACATTTGAAGAAGCTAAGTATTATTGTGATTGTGTTCTTAAAAACATGCGTGCTCTTAGAAAGCATGTGGATAGTATTGAAAGGTTCATTCCTAAAAAGACGTGGCCTATGCCTTCAGTAACAGACTTATTATATAGAGTTTAACTTTTAACAAGCAGAAAGAAATGCTGCGCTTCAAATTTTGTCTTGAATTTGATATTTAATTGTGGTATACTTTCTTTGTTGTAAAAAGTATTATAAAATGTGTTAATTCGGGAGTGTTGGTTTATGAAACATATTAAATTGTTAAATGATCTTAATTTAAAAGAAACAGCTTGTAAAGGTGGTTGTGGTGAATGTCAAACATCTTGCCAATCTGCGTGTAAAACTTCATGTACTGTTGCAAATCAAAAATGTGAAAATGAGGAGCAGCGTTAATTTTAATTTAAAAAATTTATTAGTTTTCCCGTCTGAGTGGCGGGAATTTTAATAACTGAGGAGGGTTTGGGATAATGGACATGCTGTCATATTGAAGCAGTCTGTTGTCTATGTTCAAATGATTCATAAATATAGTATGTCTGGTTATAATATAGTTTTAGATGTTGAAAGTGGGGGAGTTTACGTCGTAGATGATCTTACATTTAATATGTTAGATAAAATGAGCCTTCCTATGAGTAAAAATTGCCCAGATAATTTTTTTAAAGAGTTTTCAGAATATACGGTAGAAGAGATTCAAGATAGTTACAATGAAATATATTCGTTATATGAAAATAAACGGTTATTTACTAATGATAGTGGATATGAAAAATATAGACATGTAACAGAACAAGCTCCAATTAAAGCTATGTGTTTGCATGTTGCACATGACTGTAATTTGAGATGTAAGTATTGTTTTGCATCTACAGGAGATTTTGGTGGAAATAGAGAATTGATGTCAATCGAAACAGCTAAAAAAGCTATCGATTTTCTAATAAAAAATTCGGGCAAAAGACGAAATTTAGAAGTTGATTTTTTTGGCGGAGAACCATTAATGAATTTTGATGTAGTTAAAAAAACTGTTGAATATGCTAGAACTGAAGAAAAAAAGTTTAATAAGAATTTTAGATTTACTATGACTACTAACGGAGTGTTATTAACTGACGATAAAATTGAGTATTTGAATTCAGAAATGGATAATGTGGTTTTGTCTTTAGATGGACGGAAGGAAGTTAATGATAAAATGAGACCAAGAGTTAATGGAGATGGCTCCTATGACTCAATTATTCCAAAATTTTTAAAATTGGTTAAAAACCGTGGCACGAAAGATTATTATGTTAGAGGTACATTTACTAAACATAATTTAGATTTTTCAAATGATGTTCTACATATTAATGATTGTGGATTTGATCAAATTTCAGTTGAGCCGGTTGTATGTGATGCTAAGCAAGAGTATGCTATAACCGAGGAAGATTTACCAAAAATTTGTGAGGAATATGAACTACTGGCAAATAAAATAGTTGAGAAGAAAAAAAATAATGGCAAAATAAATTTTTTCCATTTTATGATAGACTTAAATCAGGGTCCTTGCGTTATAAAGAGGCTTCGTGGTTGTGGTTGTGGTAATGAATATGTTGCAATTTCTCCGGATGGTTGTATATATCCATGCCATCAATTTGTTGGTATGGAAGAGTGGAAAATGGGAAATGTTTATGAAAATAGTTTAGACGTGAATATTAAAAATAAATTTTCTAAAACCACAATTTTTGATAAAGAAAAGTGTAATGATTGTTGGGCCAAGTTTTATTGTAGTGGCGGATGTAATGCAAATAACTATCAATATGCTGGTGGCGACATTTTGAAGCCATATGAAATTAGTTGTGAAATGGAAAAGAAACGTATTGAGTGTGCAATAATGATTAAAGCCGCTCTTGCGTAATTGTTTTAGGAGGATTTAAAGTTGAATACAGTTGGATTTATCGGAACAGGCAATATGGCCAAGGCAATTATATCTGGAGTTTATTCGAACAAAATTTGTATGAGAATAATGGGCTATGATATTAACAAAAACAATTATGATGTTTTTAATAAAATGGGAGTTGTTATTTGTTCATCTATAGAGGAATTGATAAAAAAATGTGAGTATATTGTTTTATCAATTAAGCCACAAAATTTTCCTGAAGTTTTAGAAAATATAAAGCCAGTATTAACTGAGAACCATGTTCTTATTTCTATTGCGGCTGGAATAACTGAAAAATATATATCAAACACTTTAGGCTTTTTGCCAAGATTTGTTCAGGTTATGCCGAATACACCACTACTTATTGGAAAAGGTTCTACTGCTATTGCTAGGGGAACAACAGTAGATGATGATGCATTTAATTTTGTTAAAAAGTTGTTTTCAATAAGCGGTAAAACATTTGTAATTCCAATAGAAAAAATGAATGAGATAATAGCAATAAATGGTTCATCACCAGCATATATATATATGTTTGCTAGAGGCTTTTTGAATTTTGCTAAAGAAAAAGGAATTGATGAGGAATCTGCTTTAAATTTGTTTTGTGCATCTTTAGAGGGCAGCGCAGAAATGTTGCTACATTCTGGAAAAGATCCAGATCAACTTATAAAAGATGTTAGTTCTCCTGGTGGAACAACTTTGGCAGGATTGTCTGTTTTAGAGGCTAATCATTTTGTTGAAGTTGTGGAAAAAACATGCGAGCAAACATTTAAAAGAGCGTTAGAGCTTTCAAAATAAAAATTAAATAATGAATAATGATAGCACGTCCAACATAGATATTTATTAATTAATGATATCAAATATGAAGGATGTGTTTTTTATGCTAAATATATTGAATTTAAAGAGAAAAGCATTTTTATCTGTTTATATTAAAAATATTAGTTTAATTAAAATTTTATTTGTGATTTTTATGATAGGTATGATATATGGAGCTATGTTGATAGGTTTAAATAGAGACGAAGCGGTAAATCAACTTGGTTCAATAATGCAGAAATTTATAAATAAAAGAATAGAACAATCTATATTTATTACTTTTGCATCTTCATTTTTTTCGTCCATGATATTGGTAGTAATTTTGTTCTTGGTAGGCTTTTTTTCTATAGGACAACCCATTGCATTTTTTATACCGATGTTTCAAGGAATGGGAATAGGTCTTTCTACAGCATATTTATATTCATCTAAGGGAATTAGTGGTATAATTTTTTGCCTTATATTAATAGCTCCAACTACGATTATATCTACAATTACATTGTTACTTGGAAGTAAAGAAAGCATACGCTTTTCTAATAAGAATTTAAGAACATTGTTTCCACAAAAATTTGATCAAAATATGCAAGGGGAATTAAATTTATATTTAAAGCGCTTTTCGGCTCTTACCATTTTTCAATTAGTATCTGCCGTTGTGGATACGATGTGTACTTTTTTGTTTGCTAGATTTTTAGGATAGTTTTGTTTTTTAATCTGTATTATTATTTGACTTTTTATAAATAATTTGTAATAATAAACCTATAATAGCTTGATTTTTTAATAATATGGAGTGTGAAAGAGAGAGGATATACAGTGATGAATGGTGATTTGCATTTACATAGTAGGTATTCTGATGGATCGTTAGATATTGAGCAAATAGCATACATTGCTAGTAAATCTTCTTTAAAACACATATCTATTACAGATCATGATTGTTTAGATTCGTGGGATAGTTTAAATATAATTTCTCGTGAATATAACATTAATATTATACCGGGTATTGAATTGTCTTGCATGGATTTTAAACGTAATCGTAAAGTGCATATTTTATGTTATGCTGCGGAAAATACTGCCATTTTAAAATCAATTTGTAGTTATGTTACAGATAGTAGGATTTCTGCTGGACATAAAATGGTTGATATTATTTCGCAAAAATATAATATCATTCCAGATTTAATTAAGAAATATGCCTCAAGTAATGGGTGTATATATAAACAACATATAATGCACGCTTTAATGCAATCAGGATATTCAACTAGTATATATGGTAATTTATACTCTCATATTTTTTCAAAGGATACAGGCTGTTGTTATATAAAGGTTAATTATCTTGACGTGAGAGAAACTATACGTAATGCGAAAAAGGCTAACGGAAAAATAATATTAGCTCATCCTAGATTTTATGATAGTTTTGATTTGCTAGATGAATTAATTCATGAAAATATGATAGATGGAGTTGAAGTTTGGCATCCTAGCAGTTTAAAAGAAGATATAGAATATCTTTACAGCAAGGTGAAATTACACAATTTAATTGCTACAGGTGGATCGGATTTTCATGGATTATATAATGCAAATCCAAGATATATTGGTCAATTTTATACGCCAGATAAATACATAAAAATGTTAATTAATTAATATATTGGGAGAAAAGAAATGGAATACACATATAATACAAAAGGTGTTTGTAGTCGAAAAATATTTTTGAAACTTGATGGAAATAAAATAGTAAATGTTAAGTTCGAAGGTGGATGTGATGGGAACACAAAGGGAGTGGCGACTATGGTTCGTGGATTGACTGTAGACGAAGTAATATCTAAATTAAAGGGAATTCAATGCGGAAGAAAAGGAACATCTTGTCCGGATCAATTAGCTATTGCTTTACAACAAGCTTTAGATCAGAAAACATGTAAATAAAATTAAAATATTACTAATGAGGGTAGGTTAAAATTTTATGAAAGTTAAGCTTATTAATTATTCTAGTTACCCAGAGCAAACCGTGGCATGTGCTGCAAAGTTGTGCTATAGCGCTTCTAGCATTGATGATGTTTCCAAAAAAATGGATGATGATAGTGCTAGTAAATTTGTGGACATGTTGTCTGAAATAGGTCATGAAAGTCCTATGGAGCACGCTTTTTTTACTTTTGGTATTGAAGGTGTTTCTAGGTCGTTGTTAGCACAAATAACTAGGCACAGAATGGCTTCATTCAGCGTTCAAAGTCAAAGATATGTAAATGAGGATAATTTTCAGTTTGTTGTTCCTCCAGAAATTGAAAAAGATTTGGAATTGAAAAATTTATTTTTGGAAGCTATGAAAAAGGATTTAGAATACTATAATAAGATTACTAACATTTTGAAGAAAAAACATAAGAAAAACTTAATTGACGCTGGCGTAGAAGATAATTTAGCAGATAGGCAAGCAGAAAAGAAAAGTATTGAAGATGCTAGGTTTGTATTGCCTAATGCATGTACTACTAAAATGATAATGACACTAAATGCTCGAAGTTTAATGAATTTTTTTAGACTAAGATGTTGTAATAGAGCACAGTGGGAAATAAATGAGCTTGCTTGTAGGATGTTAGCTTTGGTTAGTGAAGTTTCTCCTTCATTATTTAAAAATGCAGGACCTCCTTGCGTTAATGGAAAATGTTCTGAAGGAAAAATGTCTTGCAAAGAGGCAAATAAAGTTAGAGAGAAAATTGCAAATATTAAATTACAAAAAAGGTAAAATATATGGGTAAATTAATAGTTATTGATGGTTTAGATGGTAGTGGAAAGGCGACTCAAACAAAAATTTTAACTGATACACTTAAATCTCAAGGTGAATTAGTAAGACATATAGAATATCCAAATTATTATAGTAGGTCTTCTGATTTGGTTAAGTTATATTTAAATGGAGAAATATCCAAAGATCCATTTAGTGTCAATGCATATGCTACTACTAGTTTTTATGCTTGTGATCATTATATACAATATGAAATCAATTGGAAATATGACTATTTAGCCAATAAAACTATAATTTCAGATAGATATGTAAGTTCAAATGCAATTCATCAGATGGTAAAATTACCTAAGAATGAATGGGATGTTTTTTTGAATTGGTTATATGATTACGAGTTTGATAAATTAGGATTACCAAAAGAAAATAAATTAATATATCTTGATGTCGATCCGATTATATCTCAAGACTTAATAAATGATCGTTATAACAATATAGATAAAAAAGACATACATGAAAAAAACATAAATTATTTATTAAATTGTAGAGAGGCTGCTTTATATGCTGCTAAACTTTTAAACTGGAATGTTATTCGGTGTGATAATGGATCGCAAATAATGTCAATAGAACAAATATCAAAAGAAATTTTAAGATTAATTGATGAGGTAAATTAATATGGTTTATTTATTTTTAGCTGATGGATTCGAAGAAGTTGAAGCAATAACTCCTATTGATTATATTAGACGTTGTAATATCGAAGTGTGTTCTGTTGGAATTAATGGAAAGCAAATTAAAGGAGCTCACGGACTCGTTATGGAAGCTGATATGGAAATAAGTGAATTTAATCCGAATCGAGTTAATGACATGTTGATATTACCTGGAGGATTGCAGGGAACTCAAAATTTAAAATCGAATAATAAAGTAATTGAATCCTTAAAAAATGCATATATTAACAGCAGTATTGCTGCGATATGTGCAGCACCATCTATATTGGGTGAATTAGGGTTGTTAAAAGATAAAAAAGCGTGTTGTTTTCCTGGCTTTGAAAAACATTTGAAAGGAGCAAAAATTTCATTTGAACCTGTTGCTGTTGATGGTAATATTATAACATCTAGAGGACCAGGAACAGCTCAACAATTTTCTTTTGAAATCATTCAATATTTAGCTGGTAGAGAAAAATCAGATGAAATTGCACAACAAGTGAAATGGGTATTTTAAATTGTTCAGATTCTAAATTTGCATTAAGATCAAAACATAAAAGTAGTCGCAAATCAATGAATAAAAATGACAAATTAGCTAAGGATTTTAAGATTTTTCAAAATTTTATACTATCGGATTTGTTTTTGAAATCGGATGTAATTTTAACATATGTTTCTAGTGAAATAGAAGTTGACACTAGAGAAATAATAGAATATTCTTTAAGTGTTGGAAAGAAAGTTGCTGTTCCTGTTTCGATCAGTGATGATTTTTCTTTGGAATTTTATTTTATAAATTCAATTAATGATTTACATGTGGGGTATTTTTCAATATTAGAACCTGATGTAGACATATGTGAATTGTGTGATATTGATACATTAGCGAATTTGTTGTGTATTGTTCCGGGTCTTGCTTTTGATTTTAGTGGACACAGAGTAGGATATGGCAAAGGCTACTATGATAGATTTTTAAAAAAGTATAAATGTAGAACTGTAGGTTTTTGTTATGAAGCTGATTTAATTGAATCGGTTGATAAGAATCAATACGATATACCAGTAGATTCAATGTTAACTGAAAAACGAATTTTAAAAGTGTTGAAATGAAAGGTTTGAAATATGGAGTTTGAAAATCAAAAAAATAATAATACTACGAGCAAGAATAAAAAAAAAGATTTTAATGAGTTTTTTGAAAAACATGTTATCAATATAAAGAAAAAAATTAATGATTCGTGTGCTGATGATGATTCGGAAGACGAAAATTGTCAGTTTTTTGGACAAAATGGTAAAAAAAGCAAAAAGAAACATATGGTTTTTTTGATTTTGATTTCTTTTTTGATTTTAATATCAGCTTTTGTTTTAATTTCTATTAATGAGATGTATTCTTGTTTTAAAAGTAATGGAAATGACAGAATGATAGATATTCCATATGGTAGTTCAGCTAAAAAAATAGCGTATATTTTGAATGAAAATCAGATTATAGATTATCCATGGTTGTTTTCTACATATATTTCTATTAATGGAATAAAAGATTTAAAATATGGTACATTTAATTTAAATACATCTATGAGTTATGATGAAATTATAAATATTTTATCAGAAAATTCTAATAATGTTAATCAAGATAAATTTGTGATATCTGAAGGATCAGATATGTTTAAATTGTGTAGTTTTAATGAAAATCAAAAACTTGTTAATAGTGAAGACATTGTAAGGGAATTAAATAGTAAGGATAATTATTCAAAATATAGTTTTGCAAAGAAAATATCGGAATTTGAATTGTCTAAAGCATACTATCCAATGGAAGGGTTTTGTGCAATGTCAACTTTTTATATAGATTCTAGATCTGATGCAAAATCAATTGCAAATAATATTTTAAAGAAAACAGACGAAATATTATCAGAGCTATATGATGATATAAATAACAGTGAAATGAGTTTGTGGGAAATAATGACTGTGGCTTCTATCATCGAATCTGAAACAAGCAATGAAACTGAAATGAAAAATATTTCTTCAGTTTTACATAATAGATACAAAAATGATAGTTATAAATCATTACAATGTGATCCAACTAAAAAATATTCATTAAAAATAAAACAAGATATGGAAAAAAATCATAATGTTGATAATAACAAGGTAGATAGTTACAATACATATAAATGTTTTGGATTACCAGCAGGTCCGATTTGTAATCCAAGTGTAAATGCAATTAAAGCTGCTATATATCCAAATAAAACTGATTACTATTATTTTTGTGCGAACATAAATACAAAAGAAATATTTTATGCTAGAGATTATGAACAGCATAAGCAAAATTTAATAAAGTCTGGAGTATCAAATTAGTGAAAATGAAACATGAAGTTTTAGCACCGGCTGGGGACTGGGAATGTCTAAATTCTGCAATATTATATGGTGCAGATGCAGTATATTTGGGTGGAGAGATTTTTGGAATGAGATCTAGTGCTGCTAAGTTTAATGATGATCTTTTGGAGAAAGCTGTCAAATTGGCCCATAAGAACAATGTAAAAATTTATTTAACTTGCAATACCGTTCCAACAAACGCTGAGGCAGATAAATTAACAAGTTTTATGAGAAATGTACAAGATATCGGAGTTGATGCCTTAATTATTGCTGATTTTGGAACTATGATGGAAGCTAAAAAATTTGCTCCGAAAATTCCGATTCATATTTCTACACAAACAGGTATTATGAATTATAAAACCGCTAATGCCCTATATGAATTAGGAGCGCGAAGGGTAGTTTTAGCTAGAGAATTACCTTTAAATGATATTAAGATTATCTCTGAAAAAACACCATCAGATTTAGAAATTGAATGTTTTGTTCATGGTGCAACTTGTATGTCCTTTTCAGGAAGGTGTTTAATATCACAATATATGCTGGGTAGAGATGCAAATAGAGGAGAGTGTGCTCAACCGTGCAGATGGGGATACCATATAGTTGAAGAAAAAAGACCTAATCAATATTTTCCTATATTTGAAGATGAAAAAGGAAGTTATATATTAAATTCAAAAGATTTATGTTTGATAGAACATTTGGATAAGTTATCAAACGCAGGTGTGACTAGTTTTAAAATAGAAGGAAGGGCAAAATCATCCTATTATGTTTCGGCTGTAACTAATGCATATAGAATGGCTACAGATATTTTAGAAAATGAAGATAATTACGTTTTGCCTGAATGGATAAAAGATGAGTTACTTAAAGTTAGTCATAGACATTATCATGAAGGATTTTTATTTGGTAAACCGTCACAAGGTCAATATTATAAAAATGGTGGGTATATCAGAAACTACGATATAGTGGCTGTGGTAGAGGATTATGATGGAGAATTTTTATATTGTACTCAAAAAAATAAATTTAATGTTGGAGATGTCGTAGAAATACTTCAACCTAATCAAAAACCTTTTATTTTTAAAGTAGATCAAATACTTAACGATATGAAAGAACCTATACTCTCAGCGCCACATTCTCAAATGAAGTTATACATTCCTTTTGAAAATAATGAAGTAAAAAAAGGTAGTATAATTAGAAAAAAGATAGATTAAATTTTTTATGGTTAAATTTATTTAACTTGGTTCGCTAAATAGAAATTTAGCGAACTTGGGGGGATTAAATTGTCAACTTTAACTCAAAGTCAAGAATACCAAGATTTACCAGATTTAGTACGTCAATATCTATTTTATATAACAACAATAAAAAATCGTTCTCCGCGTACAGCATCTGCATATGCTATTGATTTACGTAATTTTTTTAAGTTTTACAAAGTTTATAAAAAACTTACAGCTGATAATGTTGATTTTGAGAATATACAAATTGATGATATTGATATTAAATTAATAAAAAAAATAAAATTATTAGATGTTTATGAATATTTAAATTTTGTAATGAAAGAAAAAAATAACTCTGCCAAAGCACGTGCTCGCAAAGTTAGTTCCATTCGTGGTTTTTTTAAATATTTAACGGTAAATTTATGTGTTATAAAAGAAAATCCAGTTGAGAATCTTGAAATGCCTTCATTAAAAAAATCCATACCAAAATATTTATCAATTGATGAAAGCAAAGAATTATTAAAAACCAAATCATTATCGAAATCTGAAAATAAATTTAGGGATTATTGCATTTTAACACTGTTTCTAAATTGTGGAATGCGCTTATCGGAATTGGTAAATATAGATTTGGGAGATATTAAACTTGAAACAGGAAGCTTAAAACTACTTGGAAAAGGAAACAAAGAAAGAGTAGTTTTCTTAAATGATGCTTGTATATCTTCAATAAAAGATTATATTGAAAAAGAAAGAAATAACGTAAAGGTAATCAAAGATACTAATGCGTTATTTTTATCAAGTAGGACTGGAAAAAGAATAGGCGCAAGACAAATTCAGAAAATAGTTCAAGCTTCTTTAAGAGACGCAGGCTTATCAGGAAAAGGATATTCTCCACATAAATTACGTCATACCGCAGCAACTTTATTATATCAACATGGCAAGGTGGACATATTAGTTTTAAAAGAATTGCTTGGGCATGTTAATGTAGGCACTACTGAAATATACACACATATATCTAATGATTTGATCAAAGAAGCGGTAGTAAAAAATCCTTTATCAAACGAGAAAATTAAAAAAGAAGAGTAATTTAAATTATATATTATTTTCCAGTTGATCCAAACCCTCCTGCACCTCTATTAGTATTGTTGAGCGTATCTGTTTCAATAAAATCAACAGACAAAAATGGAATAATAACTAATTGAGCTATACGTTCTCCTGGATTAACTGTAACATCCTCATCGCTATGATTATGTAGAGCCACTATATATTCTCCCCTATAGTCACTATCACAAACTCCTACTTTGTTTGCTGGAGCCAATCCTTTTTTTGTAGATAATCCACTTCTTGCAAATATCATACCTGCATAACCTACTGGTATTTCCATAGCGAGGCCGGTGGGAATTTTTACTGTTTGATTAGATTTTATATTTATTGGTTCTTCCAAACAAGCATATAGATCATAACCAGCTGAGAATTCACTTCCTTTATTTGGAATTATTGCGTTTTTATTTAATTTTTTTATATTAACTTTCATTTAAAAATAACCCTTTTCATTTTTTTATTTTGCATTCTTGATTTTAGATTTTGTTTTGTTCGTCTTTAGTGAATCAGACAATAATGACGTATTTATTTTTTTAGTTGGACTGCTTGCTTTTTTTGAAGAAATTTTTCTACTTTTACAAGGATTTCTTTTGCAAGAACCCAACGGTTTTTCTAAATACCAAAGCTGATTATCTGAATCAAAATCATCCCATATATGAATACGAGAATTGTTAGAGTCATCTAATCCTGCATCCAAAACTTTATTTGAATGTTTTGAAACAATTTTAAAATATCCATCACTACCAAACTCAACATCCCAAAGCTGAGTTTCAACATCTGAATCACTCCACTGATGAACTTGAGCTCCATTTGATGAACCAACTGAAACTATGTCAATCGGTTTTTTTGAGTTTCTACACACTATTTTATAGAATTTCTTTGATGGATCAGAAACGAACTTAAATTGTTGATTTTCAGTGCCAATTTTATCATATAGTTGAACTGCTCCCCCATCATTGCAAGCAGCTAGAGCATCAACATCCATAACTTTATTGCTTTTTTTCGAAACAATATGATAATAAATATTAGGAACAATTTTTTTTATCATTGCCATGTTATATCACGCTCACTTCCCTATTACGAAAAAATTTACATTTAAACAAGTTAATTATATCATTTGTGGTAGATTTGTCAAATTTTTCAGTATCTTATATAGTATTATTCCATAGAATTTGAAATATATTTATTAACAATATCTACAATGTATTTTCCGTATCTTTTGATTTTATTTTCGCCAAATCCCACAACATCTAGTAAATCACTTGGTTCCGTTGGTAACACTTTGCAAATGTGACTTATTGTTCTATTTGAAAAGATGACATACGCAGGAACATTTTGTTCTTTAGCTAAGTTGGATCTTAGTTTTTTAATTGAATCATATAATATTGAGTCATCAGACTGTGTTTTGTTAATTTTAAAGATGCTTTTTTGTTTTTTGCGTTGTTTTAATTTTATTTTTTGATCAGTTTTGCCAGTGATAAAATTCATTGATTTTTTATTTAGTTTGAGTATTGGATATTCTTCACTTTCTATATAAATATAATCTTTATGTATAAGTTCTTTTATGTAAGTTTTTAACGATGTTAAAGATATTCTTTTTAACGATCCATATGACAAAATAGAATCATATTCAAGGTCAAAAATCTTTTTATTTGTTTTTGATCCTTTTAATATGTCGCATATCATTTTAATTCCATATTTTTCGTTAGTTTCAAGTATAGATGCAAAAATATTTTTAGCTTCAAAAGTAAAATCAATTTCTTCAAAATCAGATAAACAATTGCCACAGTTTTTACACTGTTCTATTTTTTCACCAAAATAATTTAGCATATATTTTTGATAGCATTGTGTTCCCTTACAATAAGACATCATATTATCCAAATTTTTATAATCTTGACTTTTGATTTGTTTAATTTGTTCAGGATTTAGCTCGCTATTAGTATTATTATTTATTAAAAAATTATTTAAAACCATGTCTGAATCAGAATAGAGCATAATACATTTAGATGGTTCTCCATCTCTTCCGGCTCTTCCTGCTTCTTGATAATAGCTTTCTATATTTTTAGGCATATTAAAATGAATAATCATTCTTATATCTGGTTTATTAATTCCCATTCCAAAAGCGTTAGTTGCAACAAATATATTTTTCTTGTCATATATAAATTCTTCTTGATTTCGTCTTCGTTCAATATTACTTAATCCAGCGTGATATTTAGCAGCTTTATATCCTTTAGTTAAAAGAAGATTATATATTTCGTTCACTTTTTTTCGAGTTCCACAATAAATTATCACGCTATCATTTCTTACTTCGTTCAATAGTTTCAATAATTCGAATGTTTTATCTTTATCTTTAGCTTGTATAACATCAAAATATAAGTTTTTTCTTTCAAATCCAGTTGTAATACTGTAAGGATTTTGTAGTTTTAATAAATTTTTAATATCTTCTCGCACACGTTCTGTTGCTGTTGCAGTGAATGCTGTAAATATGGGTCGTTTTTTTAATAAGCTTAAAAAATCACATATTTTTAGATAACTTGGTCTAAAATCGTGCCCCCATTGAGAAACACAATGTGCTTCATCAACAACGATCATAGATATATTTATTTTTTTAGACAATTCTAAAAAACTGTCTGTAAACAATCTTTCTGGAGAAACATATATAATTTTATAAAAATTATTGTAAGCGTTGTAAAGTGCTTTTCGATATTGTCCAGCAGAAAGACTGCTATTTAAATAGGCAGCTTTTATTCCATTTTCTATTAATAATCTAACTTGATCTTTCATTAGAGATATTAATGGTGATATTACAATAGTCACACCTTCCATAATTAGTGCAGGAATTTGAAAACAAATAGATTTTCCGGCGCCAGTTGGCATTATTCCTAAAACATCTCTTCCGGCCAGTATATTGTCTATTATTTTTTCTTGACCATTTCTAAAAGAATTATAGCCAAAATATTTTTTTAAAACTTCATATTTATCCATGACTACGAACTCATAACTATTTTTTCTATTTCTTGTATACCTTCTAGAACTTCTTGTTTTGAAAAATCATTTTTTTCCAAAATTTCTTCATCTATATTATTGAGTTGAAGATAAAACCAAACTGCTACCTGTAAACTTCCCTGACCTTTATCATTATCAATCGATTCAAAAAGTAAATCTTCGGCTTTGTTAAAATTATTTTCTTTTATTAAATCCGACAGTCTTAATTTTAGTTCTAAAGAAGCAGTATCAAATTTATAATCGTTAATATTAAAATCTTTGCTCTTTTTTGGAAACAGAATGGTATACAGAAGTTTTGATATAAACTCCACTTGTTCAAACACATGATCTCTTCTAACCATAAAAAACACTCCTTTTTTAAAAATTAAATAAACTAATTTGACTAGTTTCTGGTAAATTTTTTAAAGCACCCATCTCTTTTAAACATTCAACAACTGTTTTAGAAATGCTTGTTCTCTCAACCAAATCTTCAATGGATATATATTCTCCTTTGACAGCAGATTTTTGTAAGCGTCTTGCAGCGGTTTCCCCTAATCCTTTCAAAGAAGTAAAAGGCAATCTTATCTTGCCATTTTCTATTTTATATTTTGTAGCATGAGATAAATATATATCAACCGGAAGAAATTCGAAACCTCTACATAACATCTCATTTGCAATTAACAAAGAATCTAAAACATCATTTTCTTTAACAGATCTATCGTTTCCTTTGGCTATCAAATCACTAATTTTATGTTTAACAGCTTCTTTACCTTTAATTATCGCATCTGCGTCTATATCACCCCCACGCACTGTGAAATACGCTGCATAATAAGCAAGAGGTTCATATAATTTATACCAGCCCAATCTTATTGCTGCAATAACATAAGCAGCTGCGTGCGCTTTAGGAAACATATATTTAATTTTAAGACAGCTTTCAATAAACCACTCAGGAACATTGTGATCTCTCATTTGTTGCTTATGTTCTTCGGTTAATAGCTTAGATGCTTTTCCTTTTCTTGTAATCTCCATAATTTTAAATGCCAATTTTGGTTCTAAACCTTTATGCATTAACGAAATCATAATACTATCACGTGTTCCGATAACATCGCTAATTTTACATATACCATCTTTAATTAAGTCTTGTGCATTATTGAGCCAAACATCTGTTCCATGAGATAATCCCGAAATTTGAAGTAAATCTGAAAAACATTTAGGTTGAGCATCAACTAACATCTGTCTAACAAATTTTGTGCCCATCTCGGGTAAAGATAACGATCCTGTTTCACTATAAATATCAGAACTATTAACACCAAGAGCTTCTGTAGAAGTAAACAAGCTAATAACTTTTTTATCACTCATGTTAATATCATTGACCTTTTTATTAGTTAAATCTTCTAAATGTTTATATAATGTTGGAACATCGTGTCCAAGTAGATCCAATTTTAAAATTGTATCGTGTAGTGAGTGGAAATCGAAGTGAGTTGTTATTATATCGCTTTTAGCGTCATCTGCTGGATGTTGCACAGGGGTAAAATCATATATGTCATATCCAGACGGAACAACAACCATTCCTCCAGGATGTTGTCCGGTGGTTCTTTTAATTCCTTCACATCCCTTAGCAAGCCGAGTTTCTTCTGCTTTATTAGCTGATATTCCTTGTTCTTCTAAGTACTTTAATGCAAAACCATAAGCCGTTCTTGTAGCAACTGATGATATCGTACCGGCCTTAAAAACATAATCTTTGCCAAAAAGTTTTTCTGTATATTTATGAGCTCTAGATTGATATTCTCCTGAAAAATTAAGATCTATATCAGGTGCTTTATCTCCATCAAACCCCAAAAACGTTTCAAATGGTATATCTTGTCCGTCTCTATTAAGCTCTTTCCCACATTTAGGACATTTTTTATCAGGAAGATCAAATCCAGAGCCAAAACTTCCATCAGTGATAAATTCATTATAATAACATGATGGACAAATGTAGTGTGGAGGTAAAGGATTAACTTCAGATATTCCAGCCATTATGGCAACAAATGAAGATCCAACCGATCCTCTCGATCCAACTAAATATCCGTCCTCAACTGACTTAGAAACTAATTTTTGAGCAATCATATATAAAACAGCAAAACCATGCTTAATTATTGATGTTAGTTCCCTTTTTAATCTATCACTAACTATCTTGGGTAGAGGATCTCCGTAAATAGAAATAGCTTGTTTATAAGTAATTTCTCTTAAACTTTCTTCAGAACCATCAATATATGGGGTGTATGTTCCATATGGGAACGGCCGAATATCTCCATCAACCATGTCAGCAATTTTATTTGTATTTGTAATAACTACTTCTTTTGCTTCTTCTTGACCTAAATATGCAAATTCATCCAACATTTCTTGTGTTGTTCTTAAATATAGAGGAGGCTGGTTGTTTGAATCTGAAAATTTTAATGCTGATTGTATAATAGCTCTATATATAGCATCTTTTTTGTCACAAAAATGAACATCACTAGTTGCAACAACTGGCTTACCTAATTCTTTTCCTAATTTAACAATTGTTCTATTAAAATCTCTTAAGTCTTCTAAACTAGAAACTTTATTTTGATCCAGCATAAATTTATTATTGCCAATAGGTTGAATTTCAAGATAATCATAAAACGAAGCTATATTTTTAAGTTTTTCCCATTCCACCCCGTTAGCAACTGCTTCAAATACTTCTCCTTGTTCACAAGCACTCCCCACAAGCAAACCTTCCCTATGCTTGATTAATAAGCTCTTAGGAATTCTAGGTTTTCTATAGTAGAAATTAATATGTGCGTTTGAAACTAATTTATATAAATTTTTTAATCCTGTGTTGTTCTTAACTAACAAAATCTGATGATATACTCTTTGACGTCTAAAATCAACTTTATCACGCAATTTCAAATTAATTTCATCTGTAAAATTTATATTATGATCTTCTCTCAATGTGTCAATCATTTTTATAAAAATTTTTGCTAGCATATTTGCATCATCTGAAGCTCTATGATGATTAAAATTACCAAGCTGTAAATATTTTGCTAATCTATCTAAAGAAAATTTGCTCAAATCAGGATAGATTACTTTAGATAAAGCAAGCGTGTCTATACAAGTGTTATTAAATCTTATTCCATGTCTCTTTGCGGTTGCTCTTAAAAAACTCATATCAAAATTAGCATTATGAGCTACTAAAACACAATCTCCAGCAAATTCTAAAAACAATTTCAAAGCTTCGTCTTCTAATGGAGCATCTTTAACCATAGAATCGTCTATTCCAGTAATTTCAGTTATTTTTGGAGGTATAGGTTTTTGAGGGTTCACCATGGTATTAAATTTGTCACAAACTACTCCGTTTGAAACTATTACAGCACCAATTTCAGTTAATCGTTCATTTTTAAAGTTTAACCCCGTAGTTTCTGTATCGAATACAACAAATTTACCATTTAAGTCTTGTTTTTTGTTTCCATCGATAATATTAGCAAGATCATCTATAAAATAGCTTTCTACTCCAAAAATCGGTTTAAATTCTCCGCCGTTTTTTCTTATATTATCTACAGCGTTCATAGCTTCAGGAAAAGCTTGGACAACACCGTGATCTGTTATAGCTATTGCTTTATGGCCCCAACTATGGGCAAGATTTATAAATTTAGATATTGGTGTTATAGCATCCATAGAAGACATATTGGTATGCAAGTGTAATTCAACTCGTTTTTCTTCTAACTCGTCTTTTCTTTCATCTTTATCCAACAGAACAATATCTTTAGGCATAAATACAAGCGATTTATCATATCTATCGTTTTCAACATTTCCTCTTAATAACACTTTAGATCCTTCAGTTAAGCAGTCAAATTTTTTAGAACTTTCAGATTGACAAAAAATTTTAAAAGCAATAGAATTAGTGAAATCAGTCAAATAATATGTTCTAATTTGCCGTGTACCTTCTTTATATTCATGAACATTTATAGAAAATATTTCACCACAAATTACACAGCTATTTTGTGTGCTGGTAATAGAATTTATATCTATGGGTTGAGCATCGATATTTCTTCCTCTAACAACCTTTTGGTTTTTTCCAACGTCATTAGACTTGCTATCAAAAACAACGTCTTCATTATTGGCTTTTGAATCGCTAGAAATGGAGTTATTATCACACATATCAAATGGTGGCAAATCACTGTCGTTATCACTGACATTTTCTTTTGCATTATCAGTTGATAAGCTTTTTGGTTCAATTTTATCTTTAATAGACACTAAGTTATCCCTATCTCTTTTGGATAATTCAGTAACACCATCAAATCTAACAGTAATATTAAGAGAAAATTGACTATTAATTAAACTGGCAATTTTTCTGTCTGCTTGCAAATTTAAGAGTGCTTGCAAGCCTCTATTTTTCAAATGAATTATTAATGTATTTGAATCTAATTGAATCGAGCAATTTTCCAAAAAGCTAAATATTGCAGGTGATATTATTTCAATTTGATCAAAAATATATGGCATAACATTCATGTTAAACATATTAGGTTTATACTTGGGATATATGTATGCAGCATCTAAATTCAAACTATCTTTTATAAATTTTTCGCATTTTTGTATATCATTAATATTAACAAAATCATTTAATCTAACAAAAATTTTAATATATGAATTTTTTTTAGATTTAGTGATTTTTAGAATCTCATTATCTTTAAAGGGTTTAAATATGTTATTGGATGCACCTATCGTTCCGAATACATAAGATAAACTTTTCATAATCTTCAAAAACTCTTTCTTTATTGATTAATAAAAACCATTATACTACATTTTTTTTATTTCATCAATCAACACTTTTACTATTTCTTCTTCAGGTATTTTTCTTTCAATTTTGCCCTTTTTAAATAAAACAGCCTGTTTATTTCCACCAGCTATTCCAATATCTGCATCTTTAGCTTCGCCGGGTCCATTAACGGCACAGCCCATTATCGCAACTTTAATTGGTTTAGATATATTTTCTAATTCTTTTTCAATTTTATTTGTAAGCCCTATTATATCAATTTTAGTTCTGCCACAAGTTGGACATGAAACAATTTTGACACCAGTTTCTTCTAAATTTAAAGATTTTAAAATGTTGTGACCCACTTTAACTTCCTCAATAGGATCACCTGTTAAAGCAACTCTAATTGTTTCACCTATTTCATCTGCAAGCAATGCTCCAATACCAATAGACGACTTCATAATACCCATACGCTTTGTTCCGGATTCTGTTACACCTATATGTAAAGGATATCTGCACATTTCACTTAACATTTTATATGATTTAATAGTTGTTGGAACATCAGATGACTTTATTGACACCACTATATCATCAAAATCAAATTTTTCCAATAAATTAATACTTTTTAAGGCACTTTCAACTAAAGCTTCAGCTTTGGGGCCAAAATATTTTGCCAATAAATCTTTTTCTAATGAGCCAGAATTAACGCCTATTCTTATAGGAACACCTTCAATTTTACAGGCTTGAACAACTTTTTTTATTCTGCTTTCATCTCCAATGTTTCCAGGATTTATACGTATTTTATCCGCACCTGCTCTAGCAGATTCAATAGCTAGTCTGTAATCAAAATGAATGTCGGCAACTAATGGGATAGATACTCGTTTTTTTATTGCAGGAATAAGGCGTATATCACTTAAAGAAGGAATTGCAACACGAACTATATCACACCCTGCATTTTCTAATTGTTTAGCTTGCATTACATTTGCTTCTATATCTCCGGATGGCTTATTTAACATAGATTGAACATATATTTTTCTACCATCAAAAGTATATCCGTTTTTTAGAGAAACTAATTTTAAATTTCTGCGCATTATATACCTCCAATTTTAAAAGAAAGAAAAAACATCTTTTATTGCTATAACTACGAATAAAAATATTAAAAGTAATATTCCAAGTGTATTTACGCAATTTTGGATTGTTTTGTTTATTTTTTTCTTTGATATTAATTCGATCAACAAAAAAACAAAGCGACCACCATCCAATGCAGGAAATGGTAATAAATTAAATATACCAATATTTATAGATAGCAAAGGAAATAAAGATATTACAGATAAAAATCCGTGAGTTTTTGCGTCGCTTACAGATTTAGTAAAACCAATTGGTCCAGAAACGTTGTCAATTGAAATTTTTCCTGTAAATAAATCACACATAGAAACCCATACTAATTTTGTTACAAATATTGAACTATTAAAACTAGTTTCAAAAAATTTTGAAAATGTTAATTGTTCGGTATCGAGAGATATTCCTAACGTTCTATGTGTTCTTTCTCCATCGTTAATTAAAAATCCAACATCATCTAATTCAACAATTTCATTATTTCTTAACACAGTTATGTTAATTGGTGTGTTATCATCTAATTTAGAAAGTTCAAAAACTAAATCATTTGCACCAAAAACATGATGATTATTCACACTGTCTATATAATCACCAACTTGAATTTTATGTTGTTCAAAATGAGCAGATTTAACTTTTGTAGAAACAAACTGACCTTGAATTAGCACAATTATAGAAATAATCAAAAAACCACTGATAATGTTAACTAAAGATCCAGCAAGTATAATAACAATTCTTTTTTGTATTGGTGCTTTTTCAAAATTGTTATCATCAATAGAAACATATCCTCCGATTGGAAAAGCTCTTAGAAAATATTTGGTTTTATTTTTGTCCCAACTAAATATTTTAGGACCCATTCCAATCGAAAATGCATTAATTTTAATTTTATTAACTTTAGCAGTTACAAAATGACCCAATTCATGAAGTATAACAACAACACCAAAAAGTAGTATGGTCAAAATAACCGCCATAATTATAGCCTCCAAATATAAAAATTATATATTAAAATAATCAAGTACAAAATTTCTTGTTTTTTTATCTATGTCTAAAATTGAAGATATAGATTTCAATTCACCGACGTTTTTCATTTTCATTGCTTCTGATACACATCTTTCTATATCTAAAAATCCTATTTTTCCAGTTAAAAATAGCTCAACAGCTACTTCATTTGCAGCATTAACAATCGTTGGATATAGGCCCCCTCTAGATATAGCTTCCTTGCAAATATTTATACATTTAAAATTTTCATAGTCAGGTTTATAAAAACTTAAGTTTGCATAATCAGTTAAAGACAGCGGCTTAACACTAGAAGCAACACGATTAGGATAAGTTAAAGCATATTGAATAGGCAACCGCATATCGGGCAAACCTAACTGCCCTATAACGGAACCATCTGAACATTCAACTGCAGAGTGTAAAATGCTCTGAGGGTGTATAACAATTTCGATATCTTCAGGATTTTTATCAAATAGCCATACTGCTTCAATCAGTTCCAATCCTTTATTCATCATTGTTGCACTATCTATAGAAATCTTATTTCCCATGTTCCAGTTTGGATGATTCAAAGCATCTTCCACTGTTGCTTTCTCAAGAAAATTTCTATCTTTTTTGAAAAATGGTCCACCCGATGCTGTTAATATAATTTTAGATATTTGCTCTTTTTTGTTTCCTTGAATACACTGAAAAATGGCAGAATGTTCGCTATCAACTGGTAAAATTTTGCAATTATGTTTTTTTGCTGTTTCCATAACCAAATGTCCACCAGTGACAAGAGTTTCTTTGTTAGCTAAAGCAACATTATTGTTGTTTTCAATTGCACACATAGTAGGTAGGAGTCCTGCAATACCGACTACAGAATTTAAAACTATGTCTACTGAACTCAATGAAGCTGCCTCACAAAGTCCATCCATTCCACAAACTACTTTAACAAAACAATCATTTAAATTTGTCTTCAATTCTTTATATAAACTTTCGTCAGATACACAAACCAAACTTGGCTTAAATTTTCTTGTTTGTTTTTCAAGTAATTCAATGTTTTTATTTGCTGTAAGTGCAACAACATCAATGTTTAATTTTTCTGCAACATCTAACGCTTGAGTTCCAATAGAGCCTGTGCTACCCAATAAACTCATATTTTTTATCATATACTCACCTCTAAAATTCAATATAAGTTTTTTGTTAGATAATAATAGGATATGTGGAAATAATTGGATAGGAAATAGCAAAAACAAGAATCAAACTATCAAATCTGTCTAAAAATCCTCCATGTCCTGGCATAATATTTCCGAAGTCTTTTATATTGTACTGCCTTTTAATTACTGAAGCAACCAAATCTCCTAAAATAGAAAACACAATTCCTAAACAGATTATTAAAATTAAAGTGATAAAATTTATTTGGATATTTTTATATATTAAATTGAAAAATGTTAAATTAAAAATCAGCATAACTAAGAAAACAGAAATTATACCACCAATAACACCCTCAACCGTTTTATTAGGACTTATTTCTGGGGTTAACTTGTTTTTTCCAAATTTAACTCCTATAAAATACGCTCCTGCATCACAAATCCAAGAAATTAAACACAATAATAAAATATAATATAAACTATATGGTTCAAAATCATCTCTTATGTAAATTATATTTGTAATGCAAAAAGTTACAAAAACAGAAAATGATGCACTAAAAACTAATTCATTAATTTTAATCACATTATATTTTTTTAACAAAACCAATATTAAAAATATAAAATATATTATTATAACATTTAAGCGCAAATCTAAGGATTGGTTTATTTTTAAAAAGGGAAATATTATAGCAAAAATTTCCGACACAATAAATACAATAAAAGACTTAACGCGCATTTTGGTAGCAGAAAATATTTCATAAACTATAATTGAACAAATTAAAGAAACTGCTAAATTTAAAACAATAGATTCATAAAAAAATAATATTAGAATTGCAAAAACTATTCCAACACCTGCACTTAATACTCTTACTTTCAAAAGAACACCTCATTTAACGCTACCATATGTTCGATTTCTTTTATTATATTCCTCAATTGCAATATCAACATGTTTAGGTTTAAATTCAGGCCACAATATATTTTCCATGAAATAGAATTCAGCATATGCTGATTGCCATATTAAAAAATTAGAAATTCTATATTCACCACTTGGTCTTATTAACAAATCAACATTTGGTAGTCCTTTTGTATATAAATTTGATTCAACTGTCTGTTCATCAATATCTTCTAATTTTATCTCATTATTTTTAACTTTGCAAGCTATTTGTTTCATAGCATTTTTAATTTCATTTCTACCGCCGTAATTTATAGCTATTCCAAAAATCATTCCAGTGTTTTTGTCAAATTCTTGTTCAATTTGCTTCATTCTATCTTGCATATCTTGACTAAAAACACTAATATCTCCAAAAAATCTAATTCGCACATTATATTTTAGATAAGAATTCATATTTTTCAAATAATTCTTAATTAATTTCATTAAACCATTAACTTCATCTTCAGGTCTATTCCAATTTTCTGTTGAAAATGCATATAAAGTTAAAACCTTAACACCTATTTTATTACAATGAAGCACAATAGATTTTATAGTTTTAGCTCCAGCAATATGACCAGCTGTTCTAGGAAGTCCTCTTTTCTTCGCCCATCTTCCATTTCCATCCATTATAATGGCAATGTGTTCAGGAATATTCAAAACGTTCACCTCTCTAAATTGGCATAACAAAAAAGGAGTTGTAATAAATTCACCCCTCCTTTAAAATTTCACTTAATTTAAATTTCTAAAATTTCTTTTTCCTTTAAGGCTGATATGGAGTCTATATCTTTAATGTATTTATTTACCAAATTTTGAATCTCATCTTCTTTGTCTTTTATTTCATCCTCACTAACAGAGCCTTCTTTTTTTAATGCTTTTATTTTGTCCATAGCATCACGTCTTATATTTCTTACAGCAACTTTTGAATCTTCTTTTATTTTATTTATATCTTTAACAATTTCTTTTCTTCTTTCCTCTGTTAATTGTGGAAAAACCAGTCTCAATACCTTACCATCATTAGTTGGATTTATTCCTATATCAGCTTGATGTATAGCTTTTTCAATCAATGGTAAAGTCGAAGAATCCCAAGGATTTATGACCAAAATTCTTGCCTCAGAAATTGAAATAGCTGCCATTTGGTTAATTGGAGTCTTAACATCATAATAGTCAACTAAAACTTTATCTAATATAGCTGGATTTGCACGCCCAGCACGTATTGTTGCATATTCTTGAGATAAACGATCTACACTTTTTTTCATTTTGTCTTCCGACTGTTTTAAAATATTATTCATAAAATAACCCTCCTACAAACAAAACCAATATACACACAATTAATGTACTAAAGTACCTATATTTTCACCTACACCAACTTTTACTATGTTTTTAGGCTCACTTAAGTCAAAAACAAGTAAAGGAATTTCATTGTCTCTACACATAGCAGCTGCAGTTCCATCAACCACATTTAAATTTTTAGATATAACTTTGTCAAAAGAGATAGAATCATATTTTTTTGCATCATCATATTTATGTGGGTCTTTATCATAAACACCATCTACCATAGTCGCTTTAAAAATAATATCTGCTTCAATTTCAGCAGCTCTTAAAGAGGCAGCTGTGTCGGTAGAAAAAAACGGATTACCAGTTCCACAACCAAATATAACAATTCTTCCTTTTTCCATATGTCGCATTGCCCTATTTCTAATATAAGGCTCTGCAACAGCCTGCATTGAAATTGCTGTCTGGACTCTAACATCGGCACCATATTCTTCTAAAATATCTGCAACAGCTAAAGCGTTCATAGTTGTTGCTAACATACCAATATGATCTGCTCTTGTTCTATCCATAGCTCCACTAGAACGTCCACGCCAAAAATTTCCTCCTCCAACTACTACAGATATCTCCGCGCCCAAATCATGTAAATTTTTTACTTCTTTACAAATGCTATTAATAACATCATAATCTAACCCAAATTTTTTACTTCCAGCAAGCGCTTCTCCGCTTAATTTTAACAAAATTCTTTTATATTTTGGTTTCATTAAAACCCTCCGAAATTCATTTTAAATAGTATGTAATCATACAGTATGATTTTACAACAAATAATATAAAAAGTAAAGTATAAATTGAAATAAATTTCCTTTAATTTTAACTACAACTTTTTAAAATAGTTTCTATATTGATCTACAACTGCTGTTTTAAATTTATAATACATAAGACAAGAAACATATGCATCAAATATCCTAAAAATTCCTATAATAACTAAATAGCTTAAATATCCATTATGTGCACTGTGAAAATGTAGTGTTTGACTACTCTTTATTTCAAATGTTTTTAACATTCCAGAATGTACTAAGTTAGAACTGCTACTTAGTTATGAATCATAAAAAACTATGCCAGAAAAAATCATAGCTAGTATAAACAAATAAGATATTTTCTAAAGCAAGTAATATCATTGATTAAAAACAATGATACTAATACCAAAATATAAAAACCAAACTCCAATTTCATATATAGAATATTTTTTTAACCAGGTTCAATACTCATAAAAAACATATCTCCTCTTTTTTATATTTTATCGCGATAATTCACCCGCCATATGATACAAATCTTCAGGAAATTTTTTAGTCATATTAAGTGCATCTTTTATATCAAAATCAACTACAACATCTTTGTTTAAACCAACAACCCTATTGCCAATCCCTCTAGATAATAAATTAACCGCGTGATATCCCAAGCGAGCCCCAGCAACTCTATCTCTAACAGTTGGGCTTCCTCCACGCTGAACGTGCCCTAAAATAGTTGCTCTACTTTCAACTCCAGTTACCTGTTCAATTTCTTTAGCTAATTCTGTCACATTACCAATTCCTTCTGCAACCATAACAATAAAATGGTTTTTTCCTCGTTTCATAGCATGTCTAATTCTGTCAAATAAATCCTGTTTATTGCAGGGATGTTCTGGAATTATAATATAGCTAGCACTGCACGATATTCCCGCATTCAATGCAATATATCCAGCATGTCTTCCCATAACCTCAACAACGCTACATCTATCGTGAGAAGCTGTTGTATCGCAAAGTCTATCAATCATTTGAACTGCCGTGTTTAGAGCAGTATCATATCCTATAGTATAGTCTGTACATGATATATCGTTATCTATAGTTCCTGGTAAACCAATGCAAGGAATTCCTGCATCTGAAAGAATATATGCACCACAAAAAGATCCATCTCCACCTATAACAACTAGCCCATCTATATCATTTGCTTCACAAACTTCTTTTGCTTTTTTTACGCCTTCACTAGTTTTCATTTCTGGGCAACGTGCAGAATATAAGATAGTTCCTCCTTTTTGAATAATATCTGTTACATCTTTTGCAGTCAATGATCTAACGTCACCTTTAATTAGTCCACTATATCCTCTATATATTCCTACTACTTCTATATTTTTAGCTATTGCTGATTTTACGACAGCATGTATTGTAGCGTTCATACCTGGTGCGTCACCACCACTAGTCAAAACGCCTATCTTTTTTACATTCATTAAAAGCCCTCCATGTTTATAATTATATATACTATCTCTAATTATTTTTCTTTAAATTATACCCTTTGATAAAAATATTGTCAATTAACAATAAATTAAGCCGATACCTAAATTTGCCATCTTATCTCAACAGATTTCTCTCCTAATACCCTTTCTAAATCCACTAGTAATTGTTCAGATAATTTAATATTTGACAATAGCTTATTTTTATAGTATGATTTTGACTCTTCAAAAAAGAACACGACACAACAATTTCCTTTATTTTCATCCAAAATTTTTAATATGCTATTCATTTCTTTACAATTTTTAGATTTTAATTTTATAACTAATGAATCTTTAACGTTACAAGCAAAATAACCAAAATCATAAGAAAAATTAACTAACAATTTCTTTTTATGACCACCAGCAGATAAATTACCGGAAACCAAAATAATATTGTCTTTATATAATATTTCACTGTATTTTTTTAATTTTTCTGGAAAAAACACACATTCTATCGAACCGGTTTTATCACTTAGCTTTACAAAAGCCATTTTTTCTTTTTGTTTTGTATTTATAATTTTAATATTTTCAATTATGCCCGCTATTTTTACCAAATAATTATTATGATATTTTTCGTTATTGTTTAAGTTTAAACACATATCTAAATCATATTTTTTAATCAAATTATAATATTTATCTAAAGGATGAGCAGATAGATATACTCCTATACTCTCTTTTTCCATTTTAATTAATTCATTATTATCATATTCTTCCACTTTATTTTTTAATTTTATATCATTCAATTCATTACATAAACTAATATTTTCAGACTCAAATAAACTAAGTTGCCCTCTAGCTTCACCTCGTTTATTTTGGCATCTTTTTA
Organism: Oscillospiraceae bacterium; assembly: GCA_902798695.1. GTDB lineage: Bacteria > Bacillota > Clostridia > Oscillospirales > Ruminococcaceae > RUG12519. Next base: position 150,375 of record CADBXK010000001.1, on the reverse strand, counting down.
ATATATTTTCATAATTTTGAATCATTTCTTTTCTAGTTGTTCCGATTTTATCAAAAGCTCCACATTGTATTAAAGACAATATTGCATGCCTATTTATTTCTCTTTGTTGCATTCGTGTAATAAAATTTTCTAGTGAGATATATTTATTATTTTGTCTTTCTTCTATTATGGAATTTACTAAACCTTGTCCCAATCTTTTAACGGCAAGCAAACCAAATCTTATTGTGTTTTGATTAATCACAGTAAAATTTTCATTGCTTTCATTTATATCAGGACAAAGAACATTTATTTTCATTTGTTTGCATTCATTTAGATATTCTATAAGCTTATCTCCAAAGTCTATAACACTATTTAAAAGAGCTGCCATATATTCTAGCGGAAAATGGCATTTCAAATATGCTGTTTGATACGATACCATCGAATATGCAGCTGCATGAGATTTATTAAATGCATACGAAGCAAAGCTAGATATATTATCAAACATTTTTTCGGCATCTTCTTTGCTAAATCCGTTATTTATAGCTCCTACACATTCAGTAGAACCATCTTCATTCTTTTTTCCATAAATAAAAAAATACCTCTCTCGTTCCATGACATCAACTTGTTTTTTTGCGATAGCACGTCTAACTAAATCGGCTCTGCCATAAGAATATCCAGATATTTCACGAAAAATTTGCATAACCTGTTCTTGATATATCACAACACCATATGTTACTTTTAATATTTTTTCTAATTTAGGTGATATGTATTTTATTGATTTAGGATTTTTTCTATTTTTAACAAAAGTATCTATAAACTTTGAAGGTCCTGGCCTGTATAGTGAAATTACTGCAATTAAATCTTCTAAACAATTAGGTTTTACTTTTTTTAAAACTTGTTTCATCCCTGAAGACTCAAACTGAAAAACACCTGTAGACTTTCCAGAGGACAGCATTTCAAAAGTTTTAGTATCATCAACGTGTATGTTTTTTATATTAAAATTTTGTACACGATATTGAATTATTTTTTCTGCATAATTAATAATAGTTAAATTTCTAAGACCTAAAAAATCCATCTTCAAAAGGCCAAGATCAGCAATATCATTCATAGGATATTGTGTAACAATGATATTATCATTTTTAGCTAAAGGAACATATTCAGTTAAAGGAATATCTGTTATAACAACTGCTGCTGCATGAGTTGAAGCATTTCTAGGCATACCTTCAATCTTACACGCTGTTTCATACATTTTTTTTATGGTAATATCACTATTCACTAGTTGTTGTAATTTTTCAGAATCTTTAAATGCAGAATCAAGTGTTGTTCCAATTTTTGAAGGAATAGTTTTAGCTATTCTATCAACAAGATCATAACTAACACCCATAACTCTACCAACATCTCTTATTGCAGCTCTAGCCGCTAATGTTCCAAAAGTTATTATTTGCGCTACATGATCTATACCATATTTTCTTATAACATAGTCGATAACTTCCTGTCTGCGCTCATTACAAAAATCAATATCAAAATCCGGCATTGTTATTCTGTCTGGGTTTAAAAATCTTTCAAACAAAAGGTCATATTTTATTGGATCAATATCAGTTATATTCAAACAATATGCCAATAAACTGCCCGCTCCAGAACCACGACCAGGGCCAACAGCAATATTGTTTTTTCTTGCAAAATTCACGTAATCGTAAACTATAAGAAAATAATCAATAAAACCCATAATTTCAACAACACTTAGTTCATAATTAAACCTTTCTATTATGGTTTTATCAATAACTTTACCATATTTTTTTTTCATTCCCTCTTTTGCTTTTTTTACAAAAAACTCTTTGTTATTCTGACCATTAGGCGCAACAAATTTTGGAATATGTATATTACCAAATTCAAGTTCTAAATTACATCTATCTGCAATTTTGCTGGTGTTTTCAATTGCATTATCATAAATGTCAAATAAATCCAACATTTCTTTTTCAGTTTTAACATAAAATTCTTCTGTTGGAAGCTCCATAGAATTTTTTTCATCAAGCGTTTTTGCAGTTTGTATGCATAACAAAACTTTTTGCATATATGCATCGTCTTTTTTTATATAATGCACATCATTAGTTGCTACCAATTCAATTCCAGTTTCTCTAGAAAGTTTTAATAATTGATTTTTTACTTTAATTTGCTCACTTATGTTATGGTCTTGTATTTCTAAAAAAAAGTTGTTTTTCCCCATGGTGTTGGAATATGTTATAGCTATTTGCTTTGCTCTATTATAATCATTATTTAATATAGCTCTAGGAATTTCTCCTGCTAAACATCCAGATAGTGCAATCAATCCATCATGATGTTTTCTTAATAGTTCAATATCTATCCTTGGTTTATAATAAAAGCCTTTAGTATAGGATTCAGAAACCAACTTTATTAAGTTTTTATATCCTGTGTAGTTTTCACATAATAAAACTAAGTGATATGGATTATTATCAATATTTTTTACCTTATCTGAACATAATCTTGGAGCAACATATACTTCACACCCAATTATAGGTTTTATTCCTCTTTTTTTGCATATACGATAAAATTGTATAGCACCAAACATATTTCCATGGTCTGTTATAGCAACGGCTTTTTGTCCAATATCCTTTATATGAGAAACTAGCGAATCTATTTTACATGCTCCATCTAACAAACTATATTCTGTATGCAAATGCAAATGAACAAAACTCATTTATTTTCCTTTCTAGATAAATCGGCTATTTTACTTATTTTATTTAATCTATGATTAATGCACGATTTCGTAACATTTTCACCTAATTTATTAGCAATTTCTTTTAAAGACATTTCCGGATATTTTTTTCTAATTTTAGCCGTCTTTTTTAAGTTATCGGGTAATGTTTCAAAAACGCCGTTTTCTATAAGATAATCTATGTTTTTAATTTGTTTATATGATGCAGAAATTGTTTTATCTATATTTGCTGTTTCACAATTAGTAACTCTATTTATCTTATTCCTAACATTTTTCATGATTTTTATTTGCATTATTGACAAACTTGATTTTGTGGCTCCCATTAATGTTAAAATATCCTCTATGCATTCACTATCTTTGACGTATAATACAAAATAATTTTTTCTTTCTATTGTTTTAAACGAAAAATTGTAAAAACTTAAAACACGTGACAATATGTTAAGTTGATCATTATTGTTTAATATAAATTCCAATTGATATTCTTTATTAGGATCATTCATACTACCACAAGCAAGGAAAGCTCCTCTTAAAAAAGAAATTCTGTTTTCACTATCCTCATCCAAATCATATTGTTTAATAAAATTATCAGACAAAAATATATTTTTTATTAAGTTAAAATCATTGTCATTTTTCGCATATAAAAAATAAACTATATCATTTTTTCTTTTTGGATTTTTAGAAGTGTTTAATATTAATGGTGATATATTATTAATTTCCATTGGCAGATAATCAAGTAGAAAATCTATAACTCCACTATATTCAGAATATACTAAACAATTTTTCTTATTTAAAGATTTGGAAAAATTCAAAATGGCAGCAATCTCTACCAATGCTCCCATTTTGTTTTTAGGAGCAATTTTGCTCAATTCTTCTTTAACTTCTAATGAAAATGACATATCGTAAAACAACCTTTACTTTTTATTTATGTCCCTGTGGCTAACACTAACTTTATTATCATTTTTTAGAAACTTTCTATAGAAAGTTTCTGCAAAAGTAACAGATCTGTGCATACCGCCAGTACAACCAAAAGCGATTGTAAGCTGACTTTTTCCTTCTTTGATGTATAAAGGAATTAAAAACTCTATAAGATCCTCAAGTTTTTTTATTAGTTGTTTAGTTTCATCAAAAGATATAACATAATTTCTAACTTCCTCATCTAAACCAGTTTTAAATCTTAAACTGTCTATATAATAAGGATTTGGCAAACATCTAACATCAAATACCAAATCTGCACATGTTATATCACCATGTTTAAACCCAAAAGATACAAAATTAATAATCATTACATCTTTAGATTTTTCTAAAAATAATTTACTTATACGTTCCTTTAACTGAGAGTTCGTAAGCTGTGAAGTATCAATTACATAATCAGCTCTACTTTTTACACCATATAATAATTTCTTTTCTTTTTCTATAGCATCAACTACATTAAAACAATTATCTATACCTATTAATGGATGCTTTCGTCTTGTTTCGCTAAAACGTCTTTTTAAAATCTCATAATTAGCATCAAGAAACAATATTTTGTAATTAACATTATCATGCTCCAAACAATCAATTTCTTCAAATATATCTGAAAACATCTGCCCACCACGTATATCCGTCACTATAGCAATCCTATCCAAATTTCCTTTTGATGCTTTACCAATTTGAACAAATTTTGAAATTAATTTTGGAGGTAAGTTATCAACACAAAAAAATCCTATATCTTCTAAAATTCCAATCGTTTTAGATTTACCAGAACCAGATAATCCGGTTATTATTACTATCTCCATTTTAAAAATCTCCTATAAATTTAATTTCTGGCTCTAACCAAATTCCTGTTCGTTGTTTGACCACTTTTTGAGTTTCTAAAATTAAATCATTAACGTCTTTACATGTAGCATTACCAATATTCACAATAAAACCACTATGTTTTTTGCTTATTTGAGCTCCACCTATAGTTTTTCCTTTTAATTCACATTGTTCAATTAAAGCAGCGGCATATCCCTCTTTTGGTCTTTTGAAAGTTGACCCTGCACTAGGAAACTCCAAAGGCTGTTTTGTTTTTCGTTTTTTTAATAAATCATTCATTCGTGACCTTATATTATGTTGATCAGACTTATGAAGTTTAATTATTGCACTCAAAATAAAATAATTTTTATCTTCAAAAAAACTATGCCTGTAAGAAAAATCCAATTCGCTACTTTCTAATTCATAAACATTTCCAATATCGTCCATATATTTTACACTTTGAACAATATCCTTTATTTCTCCACCATACGCTCCAGCATTCATAAAAATAGCTCCGCCAACACTTCCCGGTATGCCACAAGCAAATTCTAAACCCGAAAGCGAATTTTTTAAAGCAAAATTACAAAGTTGAATTAAATTAACACCACTTTCACAATAAATCTCTGCGTCTGACATTAATTTTATATTGTTTAATTTATTGCTACATATTATAACTCCATCATAACCTGAATCAGAAACTAATAAATTGCTTCCTCTTCCCAATATAATGTACAAAATACTATTGTCTTGACATATCTTTATTATATCTTGAATTTGTGAAGTATTATTTGGGTAAGCCAGTAGTTTACAATTACCACCTATTTTAAAAGAAGTATGTTTGCTCATAGGTTCATTCTCCACAAACATTATACTTTTCTTTATAAATAAATCTTTAATATCATCATACTTTGCCATTAAAATGCCCCTCTTTGATTATTCTATATCTGTAAAACCAAGACGTGTAAATAAAGCTTCTGCAGCATTATATCCCATTTTGTTTTGTCGATTGTTTATTGCAGCAACTTCAATTATAATTGCTAAATTTCTACCCGGCTTAATTGGTATTTTATATTTTGGAATTTCAATACCCAAAATATTAGCAAACTCTCTCTTAAGACCTGTTCTATCATAATTTTGGTTTAAGGTCCATGGTTCCAAATCAACAACCATATTGACTTTTTCTCTGTTTTTTATAGCCGCTACACCAAATAATCTTCTAGCATTTACAATTCCTATTCCACGAAGTTCCATAAAATGCCTTATATTTTTAGGCGCAGATCCAATTAATGCATTATCTGAAACACGTCTAATTTCAACTTCATCATCTGCAACAAGTCTATGACCTCTTTTAATTAATTCCATTGCTGTTTCACTTTTTCCAACACCACTTTCTCCAGTGATTAAAACACCTTCCCCATATACCTCAACAAATACGCCATGTATACCTTGTCTTGGTGCTAACTCAACATTTAAAAACCCTATCAATGATGACATTATATTCGACGTAGAATTTTTTGTTCTAACTAACGGTATATCATAATGTTTTGTAGCTTCAATCATTTCATCAAAAATCATATTATCATTTGTAACAACTATTGCGGGAATATTTTTTTTACAAAGAGTTTCCAATCGTTCCATTCTTAGATCAGAAGACATATCTTTCAAATAAGCAGTTTCCATATTGCCAATAATTTGAATTCGTGAAGGCTGAAAGTATTTATAAAAACCAGAAATGTGAAGTCCTGGTCTATTTACTTCAGCTGAATATATCAAAATATCTTCAGGTTTTTTAGGAAGATAAATACACTCCAAATTAAATTCCGAAATTAATTTAGATAATTTTACGCTATATTGAACCATTTTATTCCCCCTAGACAAAATCAAGTTTAACTATCCAATTATGTAAACAATTATACAATATACACCTTTCTCTTTCAAGTTTAAGATAAATTTTTCTAAAAAGTATTGTTATTATTGTCGATTAAATGTTATAATGTTCTTTGTATTTTGTATAATAATTTGAGGAGGAAATTCAATCATATGAGAGAAACTTTAATAAAATGGATTACACCAAACGAAAATGAACCTAAAAATTATGTTAAAATATTTTTGTTATCAGGAATTATAGCAAGTTTAATATTTTTGCCTTTTGTAATTTTCGATAAGGGGTTATTTTTGCTTTATGGTGATTACAATGTTCAACAAATACCATTTTATCAATTAGCACACGATGCAATTAGAAATGGTTCTTTTGGATGGAACTGGCATACAGATTTAGGAGCCAACTTTATTGCATCATATAGTTTCTATCTATTGGGAAGTCCATTCTTTTGGTTAACAATACCATTTCCAAATGAATTTTTACCATATCTAATGGCACCACTATTTATTTTAAAATTTTCGACAGCTGCTTTAACATCATATATATTTATTCGTCGTTTTACTAAAACTACATATATGGCTTTTTTTGGAGCGTTGATGTACACTTTTTCGGGTTTTATGATATACAATGTATTCTACAATCATTTTCACGAAATTGTAGCGTTTTTCCCTCTAATGTTGATTGGGTTAGAAGAACTAATGGTAAATAGACGAAAAGGTTTGTTTGCAATTTCTGTTGCGTTAAATTTGTTAATTAACTACTATTTTTTTGTTCCGTCCGTTGTTTTCCTAATAATATATTTTATTATTCGTTGTTTAACTGGAAAATTCAAAATAAAAATAAATTCTTTGATTTGTGTGTCTGTAGAATCTATAATAGGTGTTATGATGGGAATCATTTTGTTTATACCATCTGCTTTAATGGTTATACAAAACCCACGAGTTGGAGGAATGTTATTAGGATATGATATGTTATTTTATGATACTCCCCAAAAATATGCACTAATAGCTCACAGCCTATTTTTCCCACCAGATATGCCTGCGTTCCCGAATTTTTTTCCAGAATCATATGCAAAATGGCATTCGGTAGCCGCATATTTACCGATGTTCAGTATGATTGGAGTTATATCTTTCATAAAAGAAAAAAGAAAATCCTGGCTTAAATATATATTGATTACATTACTTATATTTATGTTTATACCTATATTGAATAGTACATTTAATGGGATAAACCCATCATTTTACGCCAGATGGTTTTATACTTTAACACTCATGACATCTTTAGCAACAGCTATATCTTTAGAAAGAAAAAACATTGATATATCCTATGGAATAAAATTTAATTTAATAATTGCTAGTTGTGTTGCTCTAATTGGCATATTACCAAAAGAAGAAAACAATGAAATTTTATTTTTTCAAATGCCAGAACATCCACTTATGTTTTGGATAAATATACTTCTTACCATATCAGGAATATTTATTACACATAGGCTAGTTAAAAAATCAAAAAAAGATGCTAAACAATTTTTCAAAAATTCAATAATAGCTTTATGTACATTCATATTTATATATTCAACTGCACAAATAACATGGGGAAAATGTTACGGCGGATCAAACGCGTATGAAAATATTGTTGAAAAAGGCCTTAATACTAGATTCGATTTAGATAAAACGAATTTTTATAGAATTGATTTATATGGAGAAGATAATACCGATAATTGGTCAATGTATTGGAAAGAATCAACAATACAAGCTTTTCAAAGCACAGTTCCCGCATCAATAATGACATTTTACAACAGCATGGATATTCCAAGAGATGTGGCTTCTAGACCAGATACTGACCGATATGATGCATTAAGACATTTCTTATCTGTAAAATATATATTTATGAAAGAAGGGTCATCGTCAAAACTTCCTGCAGGTTTTGAATTTCATAGTAATCAAAACGGATTTAATATATATGAAAATAAACATTTTATGCCAATAGGTTTTGCAATGGACAAATATATACAAACTAATATTTGGCAAAATACAAATTCACTACAAAAAGATAGATTACTGTTAAAGGGAGTTTTGTTAGATGAAATTCAAGAAGAAAAATATAAAGAATTTTTAACTCCTATTTCAACTCAAAGTGCTAACCAATTAACAGATGATCAAATGATATCAGACATTCAAAAATTAAAACAAAATGAATGCAAAAACTTTAGTTACAATTCTTATGAATTTAATGCTGATATATCTTTAGATAATGATAATCTAGTAGTATTTACAGTACCATATGAGTCTGGATGGACGGCAACCGTAAATGGGAAATCAACTGATGTTGAAAATATTGATTCTGGAATGATGGCAGTTAAATGTAACAAAGGTGAAAACAATATAGTTTTTAAATATAAGACTCCCGGTTTAATGGAATCAACAGTTATAACAATTATCGGAATTATTTTATATATTATATATCTTTTAATAAATAGAAAATTATGTAAAAATAATCCTGGTAAATATAGTCCTATAAATTATGGGCAAACACTAGAACTAGAATCAGATGAAAAAATCCCAACTAATAGCGATATACAAAAGTTTTACAAAGAAAACAATAAACAATAAAAAGAAAAAAACAGTAATTTATATTTACTGTTTTTTTCTTTTTTGATTCATTTTTATATTTTTAAAAGAAAATTTATGCTCATTAGATTTTGTTTTGGCATGTATATTTAAAGCGTCATTATAAATTTCCAATAAATTGTTTGCTAATTCAACATCACTATATTTCATAACTGATTTTCTAGAATTTTGATGCAGTTTCACTCGTTCTTCATCCGACATATTTTTATATGAATCTATTAATTTTTTCATTTCTTCAGAATTTCTATATATAAAGCCATTAACTCCATCAATAACTTGTCCCTTATTCAATTTGTCATATATATGTAGAACAGGTAAACCAACTGCCATAGCTTCTAACATAGATATAGAATTTGTATCAGATAACGAAGCAGTTACATATAAATCACATATTGCATAATATGGAACTAGTTCCTCATGTAATATTTTGCCTAAAAACATAACTTGATTATCAATTCCAAGATTTTTTGCATATTCTTCAAGTTCATCCTTAGAAGGTCCATCACCAAAGATTAACAATTTGCATCTATCTTTCTTACTAATTACTTCACTCCAATATTCCAAAAGAACATCTACACTTTTTTCTTTACCTAATCTTCCACAGAAACATATAATTAATTCATCATCACAAAGTCCTAATTTCTGTTTAATTAATGTTTTTTGAGATTCAGTTACACATTTAATATCAAATTTATCTAACTCAACAGGATTGGGCACAACATAAACAGGCTTGTCTACCCCACAACATCTAAAAAATTCTTCAACTTTTTTGGATGGTCCTGTAAGACACGTTGCTTTTTCAGCTAAAATTTTAGCATATGCATGAGCGGTTTTTTTTGCAATTTTTATTAATTTTTTAGGTGCAACATAATATAAATAATCATCATACATAGTATGCATAGTATATACTAACGGGATATTAAGTAATTTAGCGGCTATAGTTCCCGAATATCCTACACCAAATTCAGTATGAATATGAATTATATCAGGATTAAAGTTTTTGATATACTTATACCTACTGTGACTTGTAGGGGTTGCAACACCATAATTATATAGTTTTTTAAAACTAATACTCGGACAATACAAAACTCCATTTTCAATATAATGGTGTTTTGCTTCAGGCAAAGCACAAACTACAAGTACTTCATGTCCTAATTTTTCAAGCCCAGATTTTAAAGCTCTAACATGAGTGACTACTCCGTTAATTAAAGGTATATATGTTTCAGTAAATAAAGCTATTTTCATAAAATATTCTCCTTTTATGAACTTTTAAATTCGTTAATATTATATCACAATTATTATCAAAAACAACCTAACAATATTTTTTATGGAAATTTATAGCACTAATTTCACTTTATTATTGACATTTAGTGGACTTTTTATTTAACCTTTGGTATAATTAAATTTGTGTCAAATTATATCATTCTGAAATTGAGGTCATTATATGGGTCGACTTTTAAAAAATATTAGCATATATTTTGCTGGAAATGTTATTAATAGATGTATGGGCTTTGTTGTCATGTCAGTTGCAACATATGTCCTAACAAATCAAAGTGATTTTGGATATTATTCAATGTCATCAAACATGGTAAATATAATAATGACTCTTGTTTGTCTTCAGGCATGGGCAGCTATTATAAGATTTGTTTTTGATTACGATAAAAAATCAGACAAAATACAAGTTATTACAACAGGATATTTTATAGAATTTATAACCTTTATAATATACACCATAGGGTATATTATTTTTAATTTAATATTTCCTGTAAGAGATGCTATAGAATTATACATATTAAGTTTTGGATACGTACTTAATCAAGGTGTGCAATTTGCGTGCAGAGGACTTGGTAAAAATAAGCTATATGTAATATCTGGAATGGTTGGATCAGCATCACAACTAGTATCAAGTACCTTGTTTTTATTTGTTTTTCATATGACATCTAATGCACTAATATTAGCTATGGCAATATCTTATATTACTCAGGCATTATTTATAGAATTATTTTTAAAAAGCATATGTTATTTTAAGCCTAAATATATTAATTTAAAATTATCGAAAAAAATGTTAAAATATTGTATTCCAAATGCACTTAATTATGCGGCGTCTTGGGTTAATGAATCATTAAATGTTATTATAATAGGGTTTTATATTAATCAATCTTCTGCTGGTATATTTACTGCCGCTTCCAAAATGAATTCTTTAATTGCATTAGTAATGATGGCATTTAATTTGGCATTTCAAGAATATTCTTTTTCAATCAACAAAGATAATGTTAGAGAGAAAATGTATAATAAAGTATTTGTAGCGTTTATTAGATTTATGAGTTGTGGTATAATGATGCTGATTCCTATAACTTCTATTCTGTTTTCATTTATAATTGGTCCTTCATATGAGAGTGCAAAAGAATTAGTTCCGTTATTATACATAGGATGTTTTTTAAATTCTTTGCAAGCCTTTTTAGGATCTATAATGCAAGCTGAAAAAAAGGTTAATTTATTATTTATATCGCAACTTATAGGTTCAATTGTTACAGTGTTTGTAATGTTAATAACTATAAATTTTGTAGGATTGCATTCCGCAGCGATTTCTATGATTGCGTGTTTTTTAATAGTAAATATAATTAGAATATGGGGTTTGCGTCCAAATATTGTTTTAAGATTTAACATGGCATATTTTATACATTACTCACTAATGTTTATTTTGACAGTATATATATATATTAATTGCAGTGAGTTAATCAATTTATTATATTGTCCTATTGTTGGTATATACTTCTTGTTTTGCATTAGACATTTAATTAAAAATTTAAAACATACAATATCAAAACGTGTAAACTAATGATTTTAACTTAAGGAGAATGTTAAAGTTATGAAACGTATTAAAATTGCTACAAAATTAGAAAAAACCTTTTTGTTCATAATAAAATTTTTTATGATCGTTTTATTGTTTTGTGCATTTTTTAGTTTGTTTTATAAGCAAATTCCTCAATTAAAAACCATTAACCGTACGTCCATAATATCTTTTGGTATGTTTATTGTTGCCGTTTGTGGATCGATAAGAATATATGGTGGATTTCCCGTAGGTAAAAAAAATGTATCTGATATAAGAAATTCTGTAATATTAGGTACTTTAGTTGGCGACGTAATAACTTTTCTAACAATGTATATAATGGGAATTAGTTCGACCAAGTATTATGAGTTTTCTGATGAATTTGTTGGTCCTATAGATGCTTTATCTAACGACACTCATCCTTCGTTTTCTATGTTTGTAAATCATTATGTTCAAGAAAAAGTTATACCTGGTCTTTGCCTATTATTGATTGCGTTTTCAATACAAATAATAATAATTTGGATATTTGCTAAATTTTCCAATGCAATTTATTTTAAGTTTAATCAACCCAAAAAGACCTTAATTATATATAGCCACGAAAAAGATTTACCAGTACTAGTTTCAAAAATCAAAAAAAGCCCATTACGCTGGAAACTAACACAATTAGTAAAATATGATGATATAAAAATAGGAAGAAAAATTCGAGGAAATAGTGCTGTTTTCTTCTTCAACGTACCTAGGCATGTACGAACAGATCTAATTGAATTTTGTTACAAACACAATAAAGACATATACATATATCCAGATATTTCAGATATAATAATATATAGTTCATCCACATTACTTGTTGATGATACTGCCGTCTTAGCTTCAACAGACTACGGAATGAGTTTTGAACAACTTTTTTTAAAACGACTAGGCGATATTATTTTTTCATTGCTATTAATAATTATCACAAGTCCTATTATGCTTTTTTCGGCAATAGCAATAAAACTATATGATAAAGGACCAATACTATATAAACAAAAAAGATTAACTAAAGATGCCCAAGAATTTAATGTGTTCAAATTTAGATCCATGATAGTTAATGCTGAAAAACACACTGGTGCAATGATTGCGAAAAAAAATGATAGCAGAATAACACCTATAGGAAAATTTTTAAGAAGATTTAGAATTGATGAATTACCACAATTATTTAACATATTTAAAGGTGATATGAGTGTGGTTGGCCCAAGACCGGAACGAATGGAGATTGCTGAAGAATATCAAAAATATCTTCCTGAATTTCAATATAGATTAAAAGTGAAAGCGGGCCTAACAGGACTTGCACAAATAATGAGTAAATATAATACAACTCCAAAAGACAAGCTAACTTTAGATATAGCATATATTCAACAATATTCATTATGGTTGGATATAAAAATAATTTTAAGAACGTTGATAGTATTTTTAAAATCCGACAGTACTGAAGGAAACAAAAAGCTATCTAAAGATGTTATTGAATTTGTAGAAAACGAATTAAACAAACAAAAATAGTCTATATTATTAAAAATTTATTCAGTAAAACTAATGTTAAAACCCCTGGAATTCCAGCAATAGCAGATATACAAGCAATAAACACGTTTAAGTTAAGTAAATTTGACGACAACACTCCCAATATACCAAGCGATATGAGACCAGAACTCGTTCCCAAAAAAGCTGACTTAATAAAACTATTACACCGCATATAATAGCCCAACATTATTATAAAAACAATTGATATTACAACAAATTCAAACATAAATGCTTCCTTTCATAATTATAATGCCAAAGAATATTCAATATCATTTTTTATACCCTTTTTTCTCGCTTCTTTTAGTAAATAGTTATATTTTGCTTCTAAGGAATCTATCTGATATATACACGAATCTATTAAATCTAAATTAGTTTGAGAATTAAACAATAATTGAGCATGTTCAAGTTGATTTTTTACTTCTGCTAATTCGAGTAAAATTTTATCACTGGACACATTATTTTTGTTAAAATATTGATTAATAATCGCTAATAAATTACGTACTTTTTCTAATAATTTCATAATTAACACCCCAAACAATTTAAAAAAATTAATATATAAATTTCAATGGTAGTATTAACCAATTACAGAATTTTTATATACTTATTTATAACAAAAATATAAAATTATTTTTAAATCCTATATTTATACTATTCAAAATATTCATTTTTAATTACAAAATAATAAAAATAATTGTAAATAAAAAAGTCACTATGTTTACTTTATAAAACATGGTGACTTTTTTATTTTAAGTTATAGTCGAAGTAAAATTTCATGCATTTTTTGGTTATAGTATTATCAAAATATTGTTTGTCTTCAAATGATATAACTGGCATAATTCCCATTAAGGAATTAGTAATAAAACATTCATCCATTTGATATATATCTTTAGGATATATTGATGTTTCTTTTACATGTAAATGTGTCATCAAAAATCTACGTACAATTCCTGGTAAAAGACCACAACAAAGTTTAGGTGTGTAAATTTGAGATTCCTTCACAAAAAAAATATTACTTAAACTTCCTTCACAAATTTCACCTTTTGTATTTAAAAATATTACTTCATCCGAATCATCATCTACAAGTTTCTTTGCTAAAAAATTATCTCCAAAATTAATGGTCTTGTGATATACTAAAGGCGACGTTTCATTTCTAAGAATATTACTATAACTCAATTTAAAACCTTTTTGATAATCATTTTCACTATATAGATTATTTCGAAATTTAAAAATTGTATTTTTTGAAGAAACCATTATTTTCATAGCATGCAAATTTGGTATACTTATTTTGTTAACAAGCAACTGCGTTTCTAACCAGCCAAGTACATCTTTTTCAGATAATTCTTTTTTTATATTAAAAAACTTTAGTGCCGAATTCAATCGCTTTAAATGCCAATTTAATAATATGGGTTTTCCTTCTTTTAAACATATTGTCTCAAAAGCACCCAAACCGAATTGATATCCATCATCTAATTCTATATTCATAGTCTTTTCCTTTCACAAAATCAACTTCTAGTGCTTTCAGTAATGCCTTTGCTTTATGCCATGTTTCTTCAAACTCAAATGAAGAATTTGACTCGTAAGTTATTCCTCCTCCAACACCAATATTATAAACACCATCCTTATGTACAGCTGTACGAATTACAATATTAAAATCACAATCACCATTAAGTGATATGTATCCAATTGAGCCAGTATATAAATTTCTGCAATTTCGTTCTTGTTGATCTATTAACTCCATAGCTCTTAACTTAGGTGCACCAGTAATAGAACCTCCCGGAAAAGCAGCTTCTAACAAATCTATTATAGTTTTGTTAGATTTTAGTTGTCCTTCAACACTTGAAACTAAATGGAATAATGTTGAATAAGTTTCAATCTCAAATAGTTCTGTAACTTTTACAGTTCCCGGTGTGCAGACACGATTAAAATCGTTTCTTTCTAAATCAACAATCATTAATAATTCACTACGATCTTTTTCTGATCCAGCTAACTCTTTCTTCAATGATTCATCTTCTGCTATAGTTTTTCCCCTTTTTCTAGTTCCCTTAATTGGTCTAGTCATTACTTTTCCATTTTTTACTTTTAAAAATCTTTCTGGAGAAGCACAAACTATTTGAAAACTTCCATAATCTAAATAAGCTCCAAAAGGCGATGGATTTTGTTTTCTCAATCTACAAAACATAGAATATGGTTGACATTCACTCTCTACTCTCAATTGCTGTGTCATGTTAACAACATAAATATCTCCGTCCACAACATAATTAATCATATTATTAACTGCTTGCATATAATCTGTCTTAGTAAAATCGCTTTCTATTTTAACATATTTTGAATATTGATATGCATTTTTAGTGTTTTCTACAAAATTATGTTCTTCTAACAGTTTTTGCAATTTTTCTATACACTTAAAAGCTTCTTCAGAATTACCATTTGCAATCAAATACAAAACATTCTCTTGGTGATCTTCTATAAGAAATATATCATAAAAACAAAATACACAGTCTGGTATATCTAATTTCACCTTATGTTGACTAGATATACCTGCTTTTTTTATGCCAAAATCATACGAAAAATATCCTATCGCCCCAGATATAATTGGTAAATTTGTTGCATTATCTTCACGATTATCATTCAAATATTTTCGCATATATTCTAAAATTTCCCCATCAACTAAAATATCATTAACCTTAAACTCTTCTTCATGTTGTACTAACTTTAAATAAGGTCTACACGCAATAATAGAATATTTACCCAATTTTCCATGTAATGATGAATCTAAAAATACGGCCTCTTCACGTGATTGTAATAAATCGAATATTTTGTCAATAGCGGAATATTTTTTAAGTTTCTTTATAAAGCGCATTAAATTCCTCTTTGTTTTTGAATTCTGTCCATTTTTTGCAAATATTATGAAAATTTAATAAAAGTTCATGTCCATATTCAGTTAAAACAGCTTCTGGATGGAACTGAACACCATAAACAGGTAATTTTTTATGTTCTAATCCCATAATTACACCATCACTATTGCTTCTTGCTGTAATACTTAATGAATTTGGAAAACCTTTTTCTGATACTATTAAAGAATGATATCTAGTAACACTATATTTAACCGGTAAACCCGTAAAAATTCCACTAGAATTATTCTCTATTTGTGTAATTTTCCCATGACAAGGAACAATACCTCGACAAACATTTGCTCCATAAAACTGTCCTACAATCTGATGTCCTAAACAAACTCCTAAAATAGGAACAATTCCTTGATATATTTTCAATATTTTTATTGATACAGCGGCATCTTGCGGCCTTTTGGGTCCTGGTGAAATAATAATTCCTTCTAAATCTAACTTTTTAATCTCATCAAAAGATATTAGATCTGCTCTGCGAACCAATACGCTTTGTCCATTTTCTACCATATAAGCAGCTAAATTATATACGAATGAATCATAATTATCAACCATAAAATACATGTATATACATTGCCTTCCTTAGTACAGAAATTTTTATTTAAAATACATAAATAAGTTACACTTTAACATACCATTATATAGTTTTCTTTTTTTATCACTATTTCTTCCAAAAATTTTTTCAAAGTCTTTATGAGGACTAATAATATAGTAACTCCAATCTTTCTTTTTCTTAAAAACTTTACCCATAGTTCTAATAATATTTTCTGCTTGTTTTTTTTCTAAAAGTCTTTCTCCATATGGCGGATTACATAAAACTATTCCTCTTTCAGTTTGATTTAAATTAAATTTTTTAATATCTCTTTGTTTAAAATTAATAATAGAGTCTACACCAGCTTTTTTAGAATTATTTAAAGATAACTCAACCGCTTGTTCATCAATGTCCAATCCAATTCCACGAAATTCAATATCACTTCTAATTAAGTTTATAGCTCTCAATCTCTCATTTTTCCAAATATCTGCACCAATTTGTCCCCACTGTTCACTAACAAATTTGCGGTTAATTCCTGGAGCTATATTCTTAGCTTTCAAAGCACTTTCAATTAAAAAAGTCCCTGAACCACAAAACGGATCATACACTGTAGAAAAAGGTTTAACATGAGCTAAATCAATTATTCCACATGCTAAGGTTTCTTTAATAGGAGCAATAGCAGAATTTCTTCTATATCCACGTTTATGCAAACCTTCTCCTGATGTGTCTATATATAAAGAAACCACATTTTTAATGATTGAAAACTGAATTTGATATAAACAACCTGTTTCAACAAACCAGTCAACTTTATACGATCTTTTCAATCTATCAACCACAGCTTTTTTTATTATAGCTTGACAATCAGGAACACTTCTAAGCTGAGAATTAATAGAATGTCCTTTAACTGGAAATCTGTCTAATTTTCCAATCCAGTTCTCCCAAAACAAGCTTTTTGTCCCCTCAAACAGTTCTTCAAACGTATTAGCTTCAAATTCTCCAATCTTTAGAAGAACTCGTTCCGCTGTGCGTAACATTAAATTAGCACGAGGCAAAAATTCTAAACCACCTGAAAACTGAACTCTTCCATCAGTTGTTTTTATATTTTGAGCACCCATTCTCTTTATTTCACCAGAAAGAACACTCTCTATTCCAAAATGACAAGGACAAACAAATTCTAAATTTTCCAAATAAACCACCTAATAATTTTTAATATTAATTAACAATATTTCCATCAACAACAACATGCTTAGGTTCAGAAAATGGAGAAAATATATCTTCATTTAACCTAAATGCAACAAAATTAGCTAATTTGCCAACTTCAATCGATCCAACTTTGTCATATATTCCGCAAATTTCAGCAGCTGTTTTTGTGACAGACGATATAGCTTGTTCCTTGGAAATACCATTTTTAACGGCAATGCCACAAGAAAGTAACATATATTGACTCGGTATAACAGGATGATCTGTGCATATTGCGACATTAGCATTATTTTCAACTAATTTAGCTGTATTATATGTTCTTTGGTTTCGCAATTCTGGTTTAGATCTATCACATATTATAGGTCCAGAAATAATATTAACTCCTTTTAAAGATTTTGCTATAAGATGCCCTTCCGTAGCATGAACTAAAACATAATCTAAATTAAATTCTTTAGCTATTCTAATAGCAGTATAAATATCGTCAGCTCTGTGACAATGAAAAAAAGCTTTTGTTTTCCTGTCAAGCAAGCTCAATAAAGCTTCACATTTAAAATCAAATTCTATTTCATCTAAATCTTCATTGTTATTCTTTAGTTTTTCAAGACTCATTTTATATCTTCTAGCTTTTTCAAGCTGTTCTCTGATTAAAGCCACAATACCCATTCTAGTAATCGGCGTCTGTTCTTTTTCATTATAAATATTTTTAGGATTTTCACCCAACGCAAATTTTATTCCAACGGGATCTTTAACAATCATTTCATCTATGCAATTTCCATAGGTTTTCATGGCAACAAAACTACCACCTATTGGATTTGCACTACCAGGACCAGTAACTACAGTGGTTATCCCGGCCCTAACAGCTTCCTTAAAGCAATTGTCCATCGGATTAATAGCATCAATAGCTCTTAGTTGAGGAAGAATAGGATCAGTTTCTTCGTTTCCATCACTTCCTTCAAAATCAATTCCGTCTTCCCACATGCCTATGTGTGAATGTGCATCGATAAAACCGGGATATATCTCTAAACCATCCCAATTAATGCATTCATCATAATTAGGACAATTTTCCATACTCCCTACCTGTTTTATAACACCATTTTCAACTAATACAAAACCTTTTGATATAGTTTCATCAGGTGTTTTGAATATCTTAGCATTAGTATATATCATAAATTAAAACCTCTAAAATCAATTAAATATGTATATATTACTGACTAATTATAGCATATTTAAAATACATATACAATAAAACAGAATATATCCAACTAACAAAATATCATCTTGTTTGTATATCTTCAATAAACAAGATGATATTTGTATTTTACTATAAAATATTAAAAATCAAAATTAAAACTCAATATGTGAACCAACTGAGCGCAAATCCTCACATGCTTCCACAACTCTTTTTGCCATTCCTGCTTGAGCTTTCTTTAAATAAGAACGTGGATCATATGTTGATTTAACACCTACATTGCCTTCAATCTTTAAAATGCCATCATAATTCTTAAAAACATGATCAGCAACCGGACGTGTAAATGCATATTGAGTGTCTGTATCAATATTCATTTTAACAACACCATACTCTAAAGTTTCATGTATTTCTTCTTTTGCTGAACCCGAACCACCATGGAAAACAAATTTAAAACACTTATCAGAACCATATTTTTCTTTTAAAGCTTGCTGTCCATCACGCAAAACTGTAGGTCTTAATTTAACGTTTCCAGGTTTATATACCCCATGAACATTACCAAAAGTAGCGGCAATAATATATGTTCCCCCAACGTCATTTAGTGTTTCATATGCTTTAATCATATCCTCTGGTGTTGAATACAATTTTTCATTAGCAACATTCTCGTTATTAACACCATCTTCTTCGCCACCAACTACACCTGTTTCAATTTCTAAAACTATATCATTTTCAGCACAACGAACAAGTAAGTCTCTAGAAATTTTTAAGTTTTCAGACAAAGAAATATCAGATCCATCAAACATATGGCTATTAAAAAGGTTTGGCAATCCGTTTTTGCGGCGTCTTTCTGTTTCCTCAATCAACGGTAAAAGATAATCATTTATATTAGACGCTTTACAATGATCCGTGTGCAATGCTACATTTATGTCATAACTATCGGCAACCAACTGAACATAATTAGCAAGTGCAATAGCACCCAAAACTTTATCTTTTATTGTTGCTCCAGACGCATATGAAGCTCCTCCAATAGAAACCTGAATAATTCCATCAGATTTAGCTTCTTGTAAACCTGCAAGAACAGCACTCGCAGTCTCCATACTAGATACATTAAATGCAGGATAAGCGTAATGATTATTGTATGCTTTATTCAACATTTGACAATATTGTTCATAATTTACAACTGGCATAAAAACCTAACCCCCGACAAAATATAATTAATCTTACCAAATAATTATATCTTATTTTCCAACAAATCGCAAGCAATAGTTTTAATACAAGTTTGATTTTAATGTAAATATAAGTTATAATTTTAAGTAAATAGGAGTTTTTATCATGAAATTTAAGTTAAAAATTGATAATTTTTCATTAAAAGACACATTGCTATGTGGACAATGTTTTAGGTTTAACGCTATAGACTCAAATTGTTTTTTTGTATTTGCTGGTTCAAATTCGTCAATAATTAAACAAGAAGGAGATATTTTGATATTTGAACAATCTACCTGTCAATTAGATTTTTGGAGAAATTATTTTGATATAGATACAAACTACACTAAATTATTAGATGATTTTCAGGGAGACAAAATTTTAGAAAAAGCAAGGTCTATATGTGGTGGCATAAGAATTTTAAGACAAGATCCATGGGAAACATTAATCTCATTTATAATATCAGCTAACAATAATATTCCCAGAATTCAAAGTATAATAAATAGATTGTGTTCAAATTTTGGACGAAAAATAAAAAATGGTTTTTCTTTTCCAACGGCTCAAGAATTAGAATTTTGTACAGAAGACGATTTATCCATCTTAAAAGCTGGATTTAGATCGAGATACATAATTGATGCCATAAAAAAAGTAAATTCTAGAGAAATAAATTTAGATGAATTCTATAAGATGAATACAACAAATGCAAAAGAAAATTTAATGCAAATTTGCGGTGTTGGTAACAAAGTATCAGATTGTATATTACTTTTTGCATACCACAAAATGGACTCTTTCCCCGTTGATGTTTGGATGAAAAAAACATTAAATGAATACTATCCAAATGGTGTAAGTAAGCAGATTTTAACTTGTCCTGGTTTAGCACAGCAATTGTTATTTTACAGCAAAAGAAACAAATATATATAAGCAGGAGTATACTGAAATATCGCTTGACAATTTGTAATGATTTTCATATAATGTTGTTAAAATTATTTGAACAATTTGAAATTATATATGATTAAAAATTTTTTGGAGGAGATGCAAAGTGAGTATGAACAAACAAACTATATTAACTTCTGAGGGTTTGAAAAAATTAGAAAATGAATTAGAAGAATTAAAAACAAAAACTCGCAAAGATGTTGCATCAAAAATAAAAACTGCAATTTCATTTGGAGATCTCTCTGAAAATAGCGAATATGATGAAGCAAAAAATGAACAAGCAATAGTTGAAGCTAGAATAGCACAAATTGAAGCAATGCTTAAAGATGTAAAAATTGTTGATTCTAATGAATTAAGTAACGATATAATAGAGATAGGCAATAAAGTCAAATTGAAAGATGTTGAATATGGAGATGTTCTTGAATATAGAATAGTAGGTTCCATGGAAGCAAACCCAATAGATGGGAAAATTTCTGATGAATCTCCTGTTGGTAAATCACTTTTAGGCCATAAAGTTGGTGAAATTGTAGAAACAGAAACTCCATCAGGCATAATAAAATACAAAGTATTAAGTATAAGCCGTTAATTTAAAACTATTAAAAAAATAAGGAGCGGTATTTTTGCTTCTTATTTTTCTGTTTGTTTAGATAAAAATTTGAGATAAAGAGGTGTTTCCAAATGAGTAATGATACAACTCAAAATTTAGGAGAACAATTAAAAATTAGAAGAGAAAAATTAAAAACACTACAAAGTGCAGGACAAGATCCATTTGCAATAACTAAGTTTGATATAAATTCACACTCAGAAGATATAAAGAACAATTTTGAACAATATGAAGGCAAACAAGTTTGTGCTGCCGGAAGAATTATGAGTAAAAGAGTTATGGGCAAAATTAGCTTTGCA
Organism: Oscillospiraceae bacterium; assembly: GCA_902798695.1. Lineage (GTDB taxonomy): Bacteria > Bacillota > Clostridia > Oscillospirales > Ruminococcaceae > RUG12519. The sequence continues at coordinate 128,139 of CADBXK010000001.1, read as the reverse complement.
GGAATTCAAGATTGTTTTGGAATTATACAATGTTACATAAAAAAAGAATGTATGGATGAAGAAAATTATCGTCAATTTAAAAAATTTGATATTGGTGATATAATAGGTGTAGAAGGAGAAGTTTGCAAAACAGAACGCGGTGAAATTTCAATAAAAACTAATAAAATCACCTTATTGTCTAAATCGCTAAATCCCCTTCCTGAAAAATTCCATGGTCTTCAAAATATAGATTTGAAATATAGACAAAGATATGTGGACTTAATTGTTAATTCTGATGTAAAAGATACGTTTATAAAGCGTAGCAAAATAATATCTGAAATTAGACGTTTCCTAGACAACGACGCTTTTCTAGAAGTTGAGACTCCAATTTTAAACAATCAAGCTAGCGGTGCTTCTGCTAGACCATTTAACACCCATCACAATGCATTAAACATGGATATGGTTTTAAGAATTGCCTTAGAACTTCATCTAAAAAGATTAATAGTTGGTGGTTTTGAAAAAGTATATGAAATTGGTAGAGTGTTCAGAAACGAAGGAACCGACACTAAACATAATCCCGAATTTACATTATTAGAACTATATCAAGCATATACCGATTTTGAAGGTATGATGGATATAACAGAAAGATTAATAAAAACAGTTGCAAAAAACGTTGTAGGATCAACAGTTATTGAATATGGAAATGAGAAAATTGACTTAGATAAACCATTTAGAAAAATTTCTATGTCTGCCTCTGTTTTAAAATATTCAGGTGTGGACTTTTCAAATATAGATTCATTAGAACAAGCTAGACAAGTTGCCGATCAACATAACATTAAATATGAAGACAGACATAAAATTGGTGATATCTTAAACTTGTTTTTTGATGAATACGTTGAAAAGAATTTAATTCAGCCTACATTTATTACAGATTATCCTGTTGAGATCTCTCCTCTTGCAAAAAGAAGTCCTAAAAACCCAAAAATTACTGAAAGATTTGAGTTATTTATTGTTGGTAAAGAATTTGCAAATGCATTTTCGGAATTAAATGACCCTATCGACCAACGCCAAAGATTTGAAGCTCAAGCGGAGTTAAAAAGACAAGGTGATGAAGAAGCTTGTGATGTTGATTACGACTTTTTGAATGCGCTTGAATATGGTATGCCACCAACAGGCGGCATGGGAATGGGAATTGACAGACTCGTTATGCTATTAACAAATAATGATAGTATACGAGACGTTCTGCTATTCCCAACAATGAAAAATATCGAAAAATAGTAATCAAAAGACAAATTAAAATGATAAAGAAAATTTTTATGTAAAATGATAAACTTTTAGAAAAACACAACCAAAATCATCTATTTGACATATTCAAACATTACGTTTTATTGACAAAGAAACCGGTGTTAATTATTTATATATGGGAACTGATAATGGAGGCGGTTTGACTCCTTTACTAGACAGAGAAGGCAAACCAATTATTACTAAAGAAGACATTGAATAAACTTTTTAGTGACATCAATATATTTGGTGTCACTTTTTTATTTAATATTTAGAATTAACTCCAAACACACCACCAAAACATGCCGATACACAAACAATTAAAATTTTTGCAAATTCACTAGCTTTAATTAAAATATCTGTATTGAATACTGTTATAACAAGTATAATCACACTTAAAGCAACCCCACAAATTAAACCCATCAATAAGCCTTTTCTTTGATACAATCTAGCAGCTAAATACCCAGATACCAACCCTTCAATTCCCCCGCATACAATGATTATCGGATGAATACAATCTATAGATAAATTGGAATGTAAAATTAATAACGATATAAGGGCAAATAAACAAAATAATATGCAATTTCCTACCAAAATACCAATTCCTGCGGAAACTAAAATTGGTTTTAAATTTGTAGTCTTCAATAACAATAACCTCCTATATAAAAAACTGTGATTAGTATAATCTATGCCAATATGCAGCTATAAAGAACAAAACAACCGAAATCTATTTAACAGATTCCGATTGTTCCAACTTCAAAACTATTTATTTGTACTTTCTTCTGTAGTATCTACATTTTGAATTGCCCATTTTTTAACTCTAACTTTATTACGATCACTTCCCGTTTCTAAAACCAACATATCATCTTTTATAGATGTTACTATGCCAACTATTCCTCCTATAGTAACAACAACATCTCCAACTTGAAGTGAATTTCGCATCTCAGTTGCTTCTTTATCTTTTTTCCTCTGAGGCCTTATAAGTAAAAAATAAGACACACCCAACATTGCAACCAACATAATTAAAGGCATAAACGCGCCAGCACCCATTGACTCCATAAAACTTACTCCTTAAAAAATATTTTTAAAACTATATAAATTAATTATACTTGATTTTTTACACATTTACAAGTCAACAAATCAAATTTATTAAAATTTCCAATATGTTTTTTATGACACAATTCGACACAATCATATTAGTCCATTTAATAAAATTACAAAAAGTCTATATAATTAACAAAAAATTAAAAATTAGTCTATTTTTACGTCATAAAGTTTTTATATCATGTAAACATCCTGATATTATAAACATATTGGATATATATCTTACCAAAGAAAGGACTTAAAAAACGTGAATTTAAAAATAACCAAAAAAATGATTTCAATACTTTTTGCACTCACAATATCAACTTCATCCATGGGAGCTTCTGTAGGTGCAATCAAAGCATATCCGGGAGCTTTCGCATTCGCTGAACCTCCAGCAAATCTTAAAAATGCTGTCGACAATTTAAACAACACTTTAACATTATCCACTGATACTATAAAAACATCAATAGAAAATATTAGGGAGTTATCAAAAAATAACCAAGATAATGAAGAAATTTCAATTAAACTAGGAATTATACTTTCGCAATTAGATGATGTTATTAATAGCATTCATCGTTGGAATGATTTTTCTATTGAAAACTTAGAGTTAGTTAATCAAATTCAACAAAATATAACAAAACTAAACTTAAATACTTTATTAGACGAAACAAAAGATATTAATAAATTAGATTCATTAGAACAAAATTCAAACAAAATATTTAATGAAATAGAAAAAGTAAATCAAAAACTGACTAAAGAAAATCAACAACTATTTCACCGAGGTCAAATTTTTGAATTTGCACATAATAACAATGACGATAATGACAACAATAATAATGAACCACAAAAAAATGAAGAAGAATTAGACGCTAACTTAACAAAAGAAATAAATGAAATAAAAGATTCAAATGAACCAGCCAACCAAAAAATTGAAAAAATTGTCAATATTTTAGAAAACAAAAAGTTTAATAATTATAAAAGACAGTTAGACGTTATTCTTCCAATCATTGATTCACTTTACATAGCAGGTGAAAAAGATTCACACTACATAACAGGTGAAAAAAAAGTCAATAATGTTTTAGAAAAAGTAAATAACCACGAAATCAATAATAACAAACAATTACGTAGTAAATTAAGAAAATTTGTATCTCAATGTATAATACAGTATATAGATGATGAAATTAATGTGTATCGCACTAATGATATGACTAAACCTTTATCGGAATACATCGATCTTCAAAAAAATATTATTTCAGACGCATCTATTAATGTAGTTATAACCTCAACATTTCACAAAAAATATACTAAATCTGGTCAATTATTTGATGTTGTTAATAAACAATTAAGCCAATATGAAAGACAATTTCTTGATACCCACCAAGATAAAAATCTTGTAAAAAATATAAACAAATTACAACTTTCTAGTTTTTTGGATAATTTAGTAGAAAAAAATCGTGAAATATCCAAAGAAACAATTAATAACCAAATGAGTATGAGTAGACAACTTTTAGATTCATTTGATACCATGTTTAGACAATATGCTCAACGTATTACGGGAATGAAAACCAATCTTGAAATGGATGCTGGATACGGAGAAAACCAAGGTGAAGATATACCGGATGATGCCTTAATTAATTTTCAAGAAGCTGTTAACAAATGGGGAATAGATAATTTAGAAAAACATTATATTAGAGATAAGGTTGTAAAAGACAATTTAAACGATACTCTTCAAAAATATAAATCACTTAAAGATCTTTATGATAAAGTATATGCTCCATTAAATGATTTAGCTGACATAGCCGCCGGTCTAGGAACCGAAGAAGATCTTAAAAAATCAATAGATCAAGCAAAACAAGCTCTTGATGATTTTCAAAATCGTGTAGTAGTAATAGACAACAATGAATTTGTTGTAATTGAAGACTAAAAGCAAAAACTTCCTGAGTTGATTTCAGGAAGTTTTTTATTGAATTAAAATAGAAGATTTAAATTTTCTATTTCTTGCTTTGATTTTAAATTTAAACTACCATCTGATTGAAATATACTTTGATATGAAAACAAACAATATCCTTTATATTTTTCATATTTCCTACAACATTCTTCTTGTCTTTTTAAAATATCAGTATGGTTTTTCCATTCCTTTGCCCCCCTACCTGCATGCTGATCATTATCAATCCCTACTTTATATACAGCTAATCCAACATAGAGTTCAACATCATTTTTTATTAAATTATTCCACTCATCTATAGTTCTATCGAACGGATGTGATGAATTTTCAAATCCAAAATAAATCTGAGGCATTATATAGTCCACAAATCCAGATTCTGATAACCACCGTTTAACATCAATAAACATAGAGTTATAGTTATTCTTTAAATTTGCTTGAGGACTTACTCCAAATTTAATGTTAGCATTTATTTCATGACATTTACTACACATTTGCTTAACTAAACTTGATGTTCCTTCCCTACGCCAAGTGTTAATATCACACCCCGGTTTAACCTTGTTATAATACGCAACATCATTTTCTTTTAACTCATCAACTTTAGATGGATAAAAATAGTCATCAATATGAATTCCATCTAAACTATAATTACTTAAAATTTCACCAATAACATCTAATATAAATTTTCTTACTTCAGCATTAGTTGGAATTAATATATTTTTTCCTGTTAAGTCCTTTATATAATAATCACTTTTATTTTCAGACAAATACCACTTTTTTATTAAATAATTATTTGATACTTTTGAAAAATCTTCATCTGACATAGTTCTTAACGGATTAATCCATCCATGAACTGAAATACTATGTTCTTTTGCAATATCAATAATTATTTTTAATGGATCAAATTTTAATCTATCCCCAACATTATCAGTAAAATATTTAGATGTTGGAGAAGTCGTTGATTCATAAAACGCATCACCAAAAGCCCTCAAATGCAACATCAATGTGTTTATTCCACAATTATTCAAATTGTTAAAAATTACTCTAACTGTTTCGGCAAACTGTTTTTCATTTTTATTTTTTAATAATAACTGCCATTCTAAATAAGAAAACCAACACGCTCTCATTTCTGACGGTTTTTCCAATGTTTTATATTTCTGATCTTGATTATTAAAATCAGTGTTATTTGAAAAATTCTGAGGCAACATATCAACAGGATTTTGACAAAATAAAACAGCAATAAACAATAAACACAGAAAAAATATTAAACCATAAAATGTCCGCTTCATTTAAACAATCCTCCACGTTAAATTTAATGAGCTCAATGAATAATATGCGGACAAATTATGGTTTTATACCTTATTTATACATTTAAAATCAAACATCCAAATCAATATTTGCAGTATATTTATCTGTAGTTATAGTAAGCGACCCATCAGTTTTCAATATCAATTTTAAATTATCAATACAATCAGGACTAACTGAAAGTTCTATACCATCCTCAATATTCTTAGTATTTAAGCCATATTTAGGTGATAGATTAAATTTTTCATTTTTATTTACTGTTTCATCAATATTGTCATTCAATCTATGTGTGTTTTGTAACTGATGCGTATCTTGAAACTTTACCTTATACTCAATATTTTTTAAAATATCATCCATAGACTTCTTTTCGCTTACTTTCTCAACTTTTTCCTCTATGTTATCAGTTTTTTCTTCAAAGCTATTTTGATCAACTTCATCTAACTCATCATTTAACTTATCACTTGAATTTTTATTCTCTAATTTGTTACCACCATCTAATTTAGAAATGGGTTGATCATTATAATCTGATTCTTTTAAACTGTTTTTATTTTTATATAATTTTACAATTTGAACAGTCTCAAAAATTAAAAATAACGAACAAGGCAGTATAACAATCACCAAACATCCCCAAATAGAAGATAAAAACAAATACACACCACCCAAAACAGGAAATATATTCTCAACCAAAAATACATTCTTAGAAGGAACAGTAACATAATTTTCTTTATCCTGCCCATCTAAATTAAGTATAAATGTCTTTTTGTCAATTTCAAAATCTAATGTTGCAAGATTAACAGCATTATTCTTTTTTAAAACTACCATATTCCCCTCATTAGGTTTTAAATTGTAATTAACTAAGACAGCATCATTATTTTCCAAAACATAAAAACTTTTTCCAAAAAAATTAAAATCCGATCTACTATCGTTAAATGCATATTTTCCAAAAATAAGACTAGCATATAAAACAACAATTAACAAATACAATATTATTAAAAAAACCTTAACTAATTTAAACTTCTTTTTTTTACTCATCGCGTTTTTAATCCTCCTATGTATTTAATATAGTCTTTGGTTAATATAAAACCTAATTAAAAAAACAATTTAAAAAATTTCTCTTTTTTTTCATATTGCAAGGCATACAATCAAAACAAACTAATATAACATCATCACCAATAATATTAATATTATTCCAAGATACTATTATATCGTCTTCTCGTCCTAAAAGCCCAAATAGCCTGTTTCGTCCGTATATAACAAGAGAAACAACCTCTGCAGAACATGTGTCTATAACAACATCATCTACACACCCAAGACTAACACCGTTTTTTACATTTATAACATTTTTATCTCTAAGATCTTCTAATTTGCACACCATAACATATACCCCCTATAACATATACATTTAAATAAGTATGCAAATCAAAAATTTACTATGAAATTCTCAAATAAAACCCAATATTCTACACATCTAGTGCATATTATACATCTTTTCTTTGTTTTTGTCCACTATATTTCAAATTCCTTTATATTTTTTTCTCGTAGCAATTCCTCCTCTTATGTGTCTCTCTTTTTTGTTTATTTCTAAAATTTTTTGAACTTTTCTATACAAAGATGGATTTAACTTCTTTAACCTAACACTAACATCTTTATGTATGGTTGTCTTAAATATGAACGGTTTCATTTAACCCTATATCATCAAATAGTCTCAAATAAATATTTTTTTCCCCTTCTTTGCTTACCACTATTTTTTCAATAATCCTATTAATCATATCATTATCTATAATTGATATTGATAAAAATTTTTCAATGTCATTAAAAGTTTTTATCACAATATTATTAAGTAAGTTGTTTTTAGATATATTTAATTTAAACAATTCAATTTGTTTTTTTGTTTTGTCAATACTTATATTTATTTCTAAACTTTTATTTTTTAACTCTTCAATAGTGATAATATCATTGTCAAACATATCTATGTATTTTTGTTTGCTTTTTATAAGTCTATTTAATTGTTTTTCTAGTTCTTTAACAAAAGCCTCATTTTTAAACTTTTCTTCAAATTTTTTATTGAATTCATTTATTATATATTTTTTGATATTTTTTTTATTTTTTAATATATTTAAAAAATAATTTTTTATATAATTAAGTAATTCTTTTTCATCAACAACAATTTTATTAGGGCAACTTTGAACGCCATTATGGTTTCTGTTATTACAAATCCATTTCACATATACATTCTTATATTTTCGAACACTTCTTCTAAAAGATGCTCCACAACATCCACATTTAATCAATTTGCTAAAAATATGTTTATGATCACTACGTTCTCCTGTCAAATTAAAAGCAGCTCGACGATTACTCTTTATTTGCTTTGCTTTTTGAAAAACTTTTTCATCAATTATTCTTAGTTCTGGTTTTTCTGTAATTAACCACTTAGATTCATCAATGGCTTTTCTTTTCCCCGTAAGAAAATCTTCAACGGTCTCTTTTCCATTTATAATTTTTCCAATATATAATTCATTAGAAAGAATACGTGAAATAGCATTTTGAGACCATTTACAATTTCTTTTAGTTTTTAATCCTTTTTGATTTAGTTGATGAGCTATCTTGTTTTCACCTATATTTTTTTCAGTGTACATAATAAAAATTTGCTTTATGATATTTGCCTCATTTTCGTTGATTTTTAGATTGAAAATGTCTCCAGGAATTTTATCATAACCATATACTAAATTTGGAACTTTTCCATTTTCTGCGTTGATTTTTTTACCAAATTTAACTCTTTTAGAAGTATTTGCACTCTCTTCTTGTGCTATAGCACTTAACATTGTAAGCATAAATTCTGAACTATCAGATGAAGTTTGATCATAGTTTATAAATACAACTTTTATACCAAGTGTTTTCAATTTTCTAATACTGATTAAAAAATCTAATGTATTTCTAGCTAATCTTGATACATCTTTTATAAGTACCATATCAAATAAGTGTTTATTAGCATCGGATAGTAACTTTAACAAAGCAGTGCGGTTTCTCATTTTTGTCCCACTTTTTCCCTCATCTGCATAAATTTTAACAAGATTATAGTTATTTCTATTAGAATATTCGTTAAAAAAATTTTGCTGAGCTTCTAAACTATCTAATTGTTCATTTTTGTTAGTACTTACTCGGCAGTAAGCTACAACTCTCATGCTTATACATCCTTTCTGATAATACTTATTATATTAATATTGTTATATTTAATTAAACATCAGAATTGTTTATTGAATCAGGTAATATTTTATATGCATCATTTAAACATTTTTCGATAGCAATATTGCATATAATTTTAATTAATAAATTTACAGTATCATTTTCAGAATTGGGATTATAAAAAGTATATTCGTTATCTTTTATCATGACGTGCTCCTTAAAATTTAATCTATTATGCCATAATTATATGATTATCTAACATAACAATATTCCATGTAATGATACCTATAAACTTTAAAATATTTTACAGTAAATTCCACACAGCAAAATTCTTGTTTTATTTATATAAATCTAAATATATTAATATTTTTCTATTAATTTTAAATAAAAAAATACACTTCGTTTTTTGAAGCGTATTTTTCCAATATTTAAATAATATTTAATTTATTATTATTTAAAACTAATGTCTATTTTCTACTAAAATATCCAGGATTTCCATTATGTGCATCATCTATACGAGCATAATCTTTTCCCAAATGATTTTTGTCATACGTAGTTCCTTCTCCACCTTTGAGTTTAGCATTTGGCTGATCGTCACCTGGACGAGTGGTATCATATACGAACATTTGGTTGCCGTTTGTAACACTACCCGTAGTAAAACCGTCATCAGCATAGATAGTTTCTATATTTTTCATATTACTAAACATTTTCTCCATATTTTTAACATTGCTAGTATTAAAGCTACTTACATCAAGTTCAACTAAAGTTGCACATCCTGCAAACATACGATTCATATCTGTAACTTTACTTGTATCAAAGCTACTTAAATCAACAGATGTTAATTGCTCACAAGTATTAAACACAGAAGCCATATTTATTACATTACCCGTCTTAAAGTTTGTTAAATCAACAGTTTTTAATGATTTACACTGAGCAAACATGGAAGACATATCAGTGACTTTTTCATTACTAAAGCCGCTCAAGTTTACATTTTCTAATTGTGTGCATTCATTAAACATTTTTTGCATACTTTTAACATTAGATGTATTAAAGTTTCTTAGATCTAAATATTTTAAACTTTCATTTGTTTCAAACATTTCTACCATAGTTTCAACATTTCTTGTATCAAAACTACTCAAATCTAATGATTGAAGTTTATACATGTCATCGAACATCTTACTCATGGCTTTAACATTAAAAGTATTAAAGTTGGTTATATCTAATTTAGTTAATGCTTTACAACTACTAAAAGTATGATCCATAGTATTAACTTGACATGTATTAAAACTACTTAAGTTTAACGAAGTAAGTTCTTCACAGACATTAAACATATACTGCGTAGTACAGAGTTTACTTGTGTTAAATTGTCTTAAATCTAATTCTTGTATTTTTTTACAATTTTCAAACGCAGAATTAAAATTCTTAACGTTACTTGTATTCAAGTCTTTTAAATCTATAAATGTTAGTTCTGTTAAACTATGAAATATTTTTTGACTATCTACATTTAAATATAAGTCATCCGCTTCACTATAATAATAAATTGTACCATTATCATACCACATATAAATTGGGTAATTAGAATCGTTTGTAGAAACTAATGATTTACTTGCTGTTGCCGAATCATATTCTTGTTGAGTTGCTCTTTTTATTGATTTTATATTAGAATTTAAAGTATTTTCATTAGCATTAGAAGTTCCTGACAATTGTTTCATTGTTTTGTTAACGTCAATACCTTTTTTGAAGGTTGCTTTCTTTCTATTAGGTTCTTCCCACTGTGCATAAAGATGAACTTTAAAATCTTCATTCATCGCCAAATTGACTATTCTAGCTTTATCTATATATTTAACTCCAGAACCGTCAGATTTTGTAGTCCACTCTTTAAAGATCATATTCCCATTAGAGAAAGTATTTTCCTGTAAATCAACTTCTTGATCAAAAATTACAGTTTGACTAGTAATTTGATCTGCTCCGTTGTTTGAATGATATATTATTGTATACTCATTTGTCCAATTTGCGGTATATGCTTTATTACCAGTAGACCCTTTAGGTATTGTTACCTCTTTTTGTGGCACTGATCCATTTGAGCCTGTCCATCCAGTAAATTTATATCCTTCTTTTGTTGGATTATTTAGAGTGAACGTTTCTGTTTCTATGCTATATTGAGTTGGATTTAGAACAGCTACACTTCCACCATTTAATTCATAGGTTATGCTATATGACGTTAATTCCCAATTTGCGGTATATTCTTTATTATCAGTAGAACCTTTCGGTATTGTTACTTCTTTTTGTGGCTCTGTTCCATTTGAACCTGTCCATCCAACAAAATCATATCCTTCTTTTGTCGGATTATTTAGAGTGAACGTTTCTGTTTCTATGTTATATTCAGTTGGATTTAGAACAGCTACACTTCCACCATCTAATTCATAGTTTATACTATACGACGTTAATTCCCAATTTGCGGTATATTCTTTATTACCGGTAGAACCTTTAGGTATTGTTACCTCTTTTTGTGGTACTTCTCCATTTGAACCTGTCCATCCAACAAAGTCATATCCTTCTTTTGTTGGATTATTTAGAGTGAACGTATCTGTTTCTATGTTATATTCAGTTGGATTGGGAATAGCCACACTTCCACCATTTAATTCATAGGTTATATAATATTCAATTGGAATAAATTTTGCTTTTATTGTTATATCTTCTTTAATCGGATTATTTTCATCAAAAACAGTTCCATCTTCCAAAATCCATTTATCGAAATTATATCCATCTTTTTGAGGAATAGTTGGTAAATCAACACACTCATTATAGTCAACAATTATATCATTCAACGTTCCATCTATGTCGAATGAAACAATTAACTTATCTTTTAGACTAATACTATTATTGAAAGAAAAGTTAAAATATGTTGATTCTACACCATCAGAAACAACCGGAAATACATTCAGAAAAATAAGTAAAAATAAACTTAATAATACAACAGCTTCTTTTTTTATATATTTTAAAATTGAATTGTTTTTACTATAACTTTTTATTCTTACACTCAAAAATAATAACATTAAAAATGATAATACTAAAGAGATTAAATAAAATCCTATTTTTTGTCCCCCTGTACTCGGTCCTACAAAATCATTAAAATTAATTTGCTGGTCTATTACATTATTATCTTCATCTTGTAAAACAATAATAAATCCAACTGAAAACTCCTGATTTCTTTTTAAAATATCCGTGATTGATTTTATATATGTTTCTTTTATGCTAATAGAAAACTCATCTTGAGCATTTACCTTAACTCCTTCATAACTTTCATATTCATAAGAAAAATATTCATTTGTATTATTGTCTTTTATTGATTTTATTGTATAGTTTTTATTTTGACAATTTTTTATAGTTAGTTTATATGTAATAAAATCCCCTGTTTGATGGTAAACAACTTTGGGTTTAACTTCATTTTTTGAAAAATTTACATCAACAATATCCGCCGTATCAGATTTATTTAAAATTTCCACATTTGTAATCTGTAATAACGATTCCGAAGTTAAAGCCTCTACAACTCTAAAGGCAGAAAACAGAAATAAAATCAATAAAAATATAATTAAAACTTTTTTATTTTTCTTCAACTGCAAAATTCTTCCCTCCTTTTTATACCACTAAACGCAACAATAAAACAACAGTAAATTTGACATCTATAACAAAAAATATGACATAATATAAATACGATTGTTTATATTATATCATATTTTTCATTATTTATATATTTTTCTATTAATTTTTTTAAATTTTTTTAACAAAACCATTATTAAACAATTTAGATATTTAACCTTCAGAAATAAAAATACACAATATACTTAAATTATTTATAATAAAAACCTTTCATTTTTATTACAACTGTATGTACAGTACTTTTAGAAACTCCAAATTTTTTCGCTGTTGATCTAACCGTAGCAGAATTTTTAGCAATATGTTCACCTAACTGGATACACCTATCATCAATTTTATTTTTCAATAAAAACACCTCACAAAACATATTAACTTTAATCAATATGTATGCAAGAAATTCAAAAGTGATACAATTATTATTAAAAGATTAATCAAAACAAAAAGTGTGTCTTAAAAACCAAGACACACTTCCTCTGGAGCGGGTTACGAGGCTCGAACTCGCTACCTCCACCTTGGCAAGGTGGCGCTCTACCAGATGAGCTAAACCCGCAAAAGTTTGCAATCTTTACTTGTCATAATCATATAACCAAAAACACAAGAAAAACTGCACAAACCAATATACACAAAATAAAAAATGTCAATCTAAAATTAAAGACTGACAAAAACCCCAAACATTTCAAAATTTGGTGCCTCCGGACGGAATCGAACCATCGACACGAGGATTTTCAGTCCTCTGCTCTACCGACTGAGCTACAGAGGCAAAATTTGACCAAACATAATTTAGTCAAAAAAATGGCGACCCTGAACAGACTTGAACTGTCGACCTCCTGCGTGACAGGCAGGCGTTCTAACCAACTGAACTACAGGGCCGTATGTGGTGGGAACTACAGGGCTCGAACCTGTGACCCCCTGCTTGTAAGGCAGATGCTCTCCCAGCTGAGCTAAGCTCCCAATCAACATGTCTCAACGACGAATATTATTATACACAACCAAATTCTATTTGTCAAGCATATTTTCAATTTTTTTTATTTACATGATATTGTATAAAAATTTTTAAAATTAAAACATTTTTATATGACATTTAAACACAAAAATTGCCATATTTTAAGTAAAAAAACAAATTATTGTTTTAATTTATCATTTAAAATTTTTACTATTTCAGAAAAATTTTTAAAATTATAATGATCTATAGCAAATAAATTTAATATATTATCTAATCTTCCTTTAGAAAATTTTAAATCACAAAGCTTACATGCTTCAAAATCCACAAAAGAATCTCCAGCATATGCAATTACCTCATACTTATCTCTAAAATATTTAACAACCCTCTCTTTATCTATGCCAAATTTTTCTGAATAAAACCTGTCATTTTTATCTCTTATTAACTCTATTCCGCCATTTTTATAAACACCATCATTAGCTATTATATTCACATTATCAATTCCCACTGACTTTAATTTTCTTTCAATATAATACTTACATCCAGCACTTAATATTAAAAAATCTCCTCCACAATTTCTAACTAAGTTAACAACATCCACAAAATAAGGATCTAATGGTATGTGTTCAATCTCATTTTGTAACTCGTCTTCACTTAAATTAATACTACCAAATACATCCGATAGCAAATCAAATCCAGATTTCCAATTATTTGAAAAAACTTTGGCATGTTCATATCTGTACATGATTTGCAAGAAGAAATCCTGTGATGTCATAGTTCCATCAAAATCACTTATAAATAAAAAACGTTTCAATTTACACTACCTCTTTCAAGCAAAAAAATCTCTCAAAATCTCCATTATTAATAAAATCATTAAAATCAAATATATAATGGTCTGCATTTTGCTGAAGTGCTTTCTTAGTTTCATTTGTCTGTCTATCATCAACAGCAAAGTACCCCATTCCACACCCTTTAACAAGGTTCAACGGCTTTAATATATCTTCAAATACAGCACAGTTTTCTGGTAAAACCCCCATATATTCTGCAGCAAACTTATATATATCTGCCGATTCTTTGTTCACCCCTAACTTATCGGAATATAGAAAATGCTCAAACACATCATAAATACCATGTCTTTTTAAAATCAATTCTGCAATTTCAGCATAACAAGACGTAGCAAGTGAAATATGAATTCCTTGCATTTTCATAGCTTCAAGTAATTGTTTAGCACCCGGTTTTAATTCTACTTCATTTAAATACAAATCCTTTGCAATGTTATACCACATCATTTTTATTTCATCGATAGTTTCAGATAGATTGTATATTTGTTTTGTATATTTAGCACATTCTGTAGGAGGCATATGCATTATATCCTCAGAATATTTTAAAGTTTTTACAACACCAATCATTTTATGAAATTCTTCATCAACCTTTCCCCAAACCCATGTAGAATCGAGTAAAGTTCCGTCCATATCAAAAATTGCTGCACTATAGTTCATATAAACACTTCTCCTTGCTTATAAAATATAAATATTGTAAAATTATATAACAAATAAAAATGGTATGTGAGGAATAAAACATGAAAGTTGTAATAATATCTGGTGGAAACGCTCCCAACCAATTAATATTAAACAAATACATAACCCAAGATTCGTATATAATATGTGCTGATAGCGGATTTGACGCATTAACCGGCACAAACATAAATCCAAATCTATGCGTTGGAGATATGGATTCAGTCAAATCTAATTTAACAGGCCAAACGATACAAATATATCCAAAAAACAAAGACAAAACCGATACGGAAATTGCCATAGATATAGCAATAGAAAAAGGAGCCACTGACGTCATATTGTTAGGGTGTTGTGGAAATAGACTAGATCATACATTATCAAATATAAATATGCTTAAAATTCTACTAGAACACAATATAAATGGAAAAATTGTAGATACTAACAATATATTAATGCTTTGTGACTCACAAATTCAAATACAATCTGTTAAACACCATTACTGCTCACTAATTCCTTTAACTAAATGCACAGGTATAACGACAGATGGCCTAAAATATTCTCTAAAAAATGAAAATTTAAATTCAAAAACATCCAGAGGAATAAGCAATGAATTCAACTCAAAAACTGCTACAATAACTCTTAAATCCGGACTTTTATTAGTAGTTATATCAAAAGATTAAAAAACTATGTTTTCTTTTTATGTTGTATTTTATAAGCAATTTTTAATTGCAATTTCAACGGCAATATCTTTGAAGCAACATATGATAATTTCATCAATAAACCAGGTATTATGACTAATTGTTTTTTAAATAATTTTTCAACTGCCATCTTTGCAACATCTTCACTTAACAATGGTTTAACTGAAAAATGTACCCCTGCTCTATTATTAAACTTAGTCTTAACCGGTCCAGGGCACAACACACTAATACCAATATTACTATTACTTCTTCGCAATTCCTCATAAATTGCTAAAGATAATTTTATAATGTAAGATTTTGTTGCATAGTATGTTGCCATAAGCGGGCCTCCTGCTGTAAACCCAGCAGAAGATGCAACGTTAAGAATATATCCACTATCTCTCTCAATAAAATCCTTAATATATAGTCTAGACAATATTTGAACTGCACATATATTAAGATCTATCATATTAAGGTCTGTAATTAGTTCTGAGTTAGAAAATTGATTACAACTTCCAAATCCAGCATTATTTACTAAAATATCTATTTTTTCGTTTTTTGTCATATCATATAATTTATAGCAATTTTGTCTATTTGACAAATCTAAAGCTATTATTTTGGTTTTTACTTTCAGTGTTTTTGCAAATAAAGAAAGACTTTCTTCATTTCTTGAAACTAATATTAAATCTATATTTCTATCAGCAAGTTTTTTAGCAATATCTCGGCCAATTCCCGAACTAGCACCTGTAACAATAGCTAACATAATCTTTCTCCTAACTAATTTTAACATAAATTTAATTTACATCAATAAAACCTATGAATTATTACTTTTGCTGAAAAAAAGAAGTTATTGCACGGTAATTTTCAAACACATCTACTTTAGATGAAATTTCAAATGGTGAGTGCATAGACAATATTGGAACCCCAACATCAACAACATCCATATTCAGTTTTGCCAAAAACATAGCGACTGTTCCGCCACCTCCACCATCTACTTTTCCTAACTCACCTGTTTGCCAATTTATTTCCTTAGAATCTAACAATCTGGTAATTTTATCAACAAATTCTGCCGACGCATCTGATGTTCCAGATTTACCACGAGCTCCAGTATACTTAGTAATTATAGTTCCAAAGCCACACATTGCCGAGTTGTTTTTCTCATATGCCACAGCATAAGTAGGATCAAATGCAGCACCAACATCAGTAGACATACATTCAGAATTTGAAAGAACTGTTCTGCCATCAGTTTCAAAAATTTTCGCTAAATCCTCAATAAAATATTTGAAAAAGTATGAATTCATTCCAGTGTTTCCATCACTACCAATTTCCTCTTTATCAGCCAACATAGTAACAACGGTATATTCTGGCGATTCACAATCTAAAATAGCTCTTAACGAGTTATAAGCACACACTCTATCATCTTGTCCATAAGATCCAATCAAACTTCTATCAAAGCCAACATCAGATGCTTTAAATGCCGGAACCATTTCCAATTCTGCTGAAATAAAATCTCTCTCCACAATTCCATATTTTTCATTTAAAATTTTCATTATGTTCAATTTAACCATTTCACTTTTTTCGTCATCCTTGAATGGTTTTGAACCAATTAATACATTTAAATCTTCGCCATAAACAATATCTTTGGCAGGTCTTTTCATTTGTAAATCTGCAAGGTGTGGCAAAAGATCATTAACACAAAAAACAGGATCTTTCTCATCTTCACCAATATTTACTTCAACTTTTTCGCCATTAGCCTTGAGAATAACACCATGTAAAGATAGCGGAACAGCTGTCCACTGATATTTTTTTATACCACCATAATAATGGGTTTTGAAAAAAGCCAACTGACTATCTTCATAAAGAGGGTTTGGCTTCAAATCAAGTCTAGGAGAATCAATGTGAGCTGCAGCTAACTTTATTCCATCTTTCAATGATTTTTTACCTATAATTGCTAAAATCAAACTTTTATCTCTATTAATATAATATATTTTATCTCCCGGTTTATATTTTTCATTTTTGGAAAAAGGAATAAAGCCACGTTTTTTAGCCATTTCTATAGAACTATAACAAGCTTCTCTCTCTGTTTTAGATGAGTCTAAAAATTCTTTATATGCTTCACAATAACTATGTACTTGATCTAACAATTCATCACTTAATTTTATATTTGCATTTTGCTTAACATAAAACAATTCTTTTTTTAATTCTTCAATATTCATTTAAAATCTTCCTTTCTAAACTTGATTTTCACTATATAATTTTTTATATATTTTTTTTACCTCAGCAACTTTATTAATATAATCATAAGCCGCGGGATATTTATTTCTATTATTACTCAAAAACTCATCCAAAGATTGATTATTATTAGATAGCCACTCATTAACTTTTCCTCTGCCAGAATGGTAGGCAGCGGCAACCTCTTTATCAGTTTTAAATTCTTTAAAAAGAGTGGATAATATGTAAGTGCCATACTTTATATTAACATCATAATTAAAAACATCTTTGTATTCAGATGTATCATCAGGGCCCAGCCTGCTTTTAGCCCAATTAAATGTGTTTTCCGTTATTTGCATTAATCCCCTAGCTCCAGCATTACTTTGAGCACATTCATTAAATCGCGATTCATTATAAATTATAGAATAAACAAAATATTCATCCACACCATATTTATGAGCATATTTACTAATACAATCAGAATATTTCTTTGGAAATAAATAGCTTCGTGCAAAATGCGGATAGGCTAAAAATGCAATTATCGAAGTAACGATCAAAACTAAAAAAGTCCTAAAAAACACATTTCTAAATTTCTTTTCTTTTGCAATCAACTTCATAAATTAAGTTGCTCCTTTTAGATAACAAATACATATAAAATTATACCCATTTTTGTAACACATTTTCTACATCTTTAATAAAATCAGATAATTTCCCATTGTTATAAACAATTTCATTAGCATATTTGATATAAAAATCATCTTGTGGCTGCACATTTATCCTATTTATTGCATCATAATAACTAATACCATCTCTATCTAATATTCTATTCAAACAGATTTGTTTTTCACTCAAAATTGCTAAACTATAGTCACAAAGCCTATACGCTCCACTTTCAAATAATGTTGGAGCATCCAATATGACACACTCGCCATCTCTATCATTAATTTCAGTTTCTATTTGGTTTAATATATATGGATTTACAACTTCACATAATTTTGTAAGCAATTTTGTATCTTTAAAAACAATTCCTGCCAACTTTTTTTTATTAACAACATTATTGTCTACCACACCCTCAAAATGTCTGCCTACATCGTCAATGCATTCATTACAATTAGCATAAAGATCCTTTACAATTTTATCAGAATCTATTATAAAAAAACCTTTTTTTTTCAAATATTTACTAACTTCTGATTTTCCAGAACCAGTCGGTCCTGTTAATCCAATAACCATATAAATACTCCTAAAACTATAAAACAACTAAATTAAATGCTGCAGCTCTAAGCAATCTATTATAAACAGCCAACCCAATATTTTCTTTTTTAGGACATCTAAAAAAAACTTTGCTTGCTCCTAATTCATCAAATTTACGAAGCACCATAAAAATATTATGCGCTTGATCTTTTTCATTATAACCAAAAGTTAATACATTTTTATCAAAGCACTTTTGCTCACCGTCAAAAACAGCACACCATACATTTTCTTTCAATTTATCTGAAACATAAGTCCTAAAATCATCCAACGAACTATCTACCAAAACAATATCTGCATTTGGAGAATAATGTTTATATTTGGTTCCTGGTGATATAACTGTGCTATTAGGATCGATTTGGTTTAAAACTGAATCGTCTAAAACAATATTCTCAGTAACCTCTTTTAGCATATCTACGCTAATTATACCTGGTCGCAATACTCTTAACGAATCATCTTCAATTTTAACTATAGTCGATTCTAACCCCACTTCACATATTCCACCATCTAAGATTGCTTTAATTCTTCCATTTAAATCATAAAAAACATGATTAGCAGATGTCGGACTTGGTTTTCCTGATAAATTAGCAGACGGAGCGGCCAAAGGAAAACCACAAGCTTCTATTAATTTTCTAGAAACAATATGTGATGGAAATCTAATAGCTACTGTATCAAGATTAGCAGTAATTAAATTAGAAACTTTTTTGTTTCTGGGAACGATTACTGTAAGTGGTCCTGGCCAAAATTTTTCAATTAACTTTTGAAATATTTCAGAATGCAAATCAATCGTCAACTCATCCAACATACTAATATTACTAATATGGCAAATCAAAGGATTATCTTGTGGTCTACCCTTTATTTCAAAAATTTTAGATACTGCTTTATCATTAAAAATATTAGCCGCCAGTCCATATACAGTTTCTGTGGGCATAGCCACAACTTCACCATTTTTTAACAAATCCGCACAATATATAATATTGTCAGTGGATGCATCTAAAATAGTTGTCTTTATCAATTTTCAACCTCCGAAGACAATTTCAATGCTTGATCTGCAGTAATTAATGCATCTATAATCTCATCTAAATCACCGTTCATTATTTGATCCAAATGATATAAAGTTAATCCTATTCTATGGTCAGTAACTCTTCCCTGTGGAAAATTATAAGTTCTAATTCTTTCAGATCTATCACCTGTTCCAACTTGCATTCGTCTTTCACTAGCAATTTTTTCTGCAGCTTCTCTCTGAGCTTGTTCATAAAGTCGGCTACGTAATATTTTCATAGCCTTGTCCTTATTTTTGAACTGACTTCTTTCATCCTGACACTCAACCACCAAACCAGTAGGTATATAAGTAAGCCTAATTGCAGACTCAGTCTTATTAATATGCTGTCCTCCCGCACCACTAGCTCTAAATGTATCAACTTGTATATCATTTGGATTAATATCAAACTCTACTTCCTCTGCTTCTGGTAAAACAGCAACAGTAACAGTTGAAGTGTGGATTCTTCCTTGAGTTTCTGTTTCTGGAACCCTTTGAACCCTATGAACACCACTTTCAAATTTAAATCTAGAATAAGCGCCTTCTCCAGTTATTTCAAAACTAACTTCTTTGAATCCACCTATACCGGTTTCACTAGCAGCTAAAAGTTCTATTTTCCAACCCCTTTTTTCAGCGTACATAGTATACATTCTATACAAATTAGCGGAAAACAAAGCAGCCTCATCACCACCAGCACCACCTCTTATTTCTATAATAACATTTTTTTCATCGTTAGGATCTTTAGGCAACAATAAAACCTTTAGCTCTTTGGATATTTGATCCATTTTTTCTTCATTCTCATCATATTGCTGTTTAGCCATTTCTCTAAATTCTTTGTCTAAACCACCTTCTTTGAGAATATCTTTTGCTTCATTAAATTCATCTTTAGCTTTACAATATTTATTATACGTCTCAACAATAGGTGTTATAGTTTTTAATTCTTTCATCAAATCCCTATATTTGTTTTGGTCAGTAACAATATTAGGATCCATTAATTGATTATTAATTTCTTCAAGATGCAATTTAATAGAATCTAATCTATCGAACATATCAGCCATAAATTTCACTTTCCCTCTTAACAAAATAAATATAAATTAATTAGATAATTACAACATTCATAATATGAGAATTACACTTATTGATTATATCATGATTAATTAAACACCGCAATATAATTAAAAATTATTCACACATCTTAGCAATTAAAAATTTAATTGGAATTCCCTGCTCACTAAACATAATTTCATGTTCAGTTAGCAAATTATGTTTCATAAAATCACTATTATGCAAATCATATGTGATATACTCTATTTTAAATCCACTGTCTTTAAAGTAATTTATGCTATCCTCAAATAAACTATCATCATCCGTTTTAAAGTATATTAATCCATCTTTACTCAAAAATTCCTTATATTGAATTAATTGTCTTGTATGTGTCAATCGCCTTTTATGATGTCTAGTTTTCGGCCAAGGATTACAAAAACATATATATATTTTATCAACCACATCAGATTCATCAAATAGCTTACTACAATATTCAATATTATATCTTGTCAAAAGCACATTTTCCGGATTTTTTCCCTCGAAAGTTTTCTCTATATTTCTACGAGCAACTCCCAAAATATCATCACTCATATCTATACCAATATAATTAATATTTGGATTATCAAAAGCAAGTTTAGATAGAAAAACACCTTTACCACAACCAAGTTCTAAATGTACGGGCTGATTTTTTTCAAACGAACTTGTCCACTGTCCTCTCATATCAACTGGATTTTTTATATAGTATTCACACTGATTCAATTCAGGTCTAGCCCAATTTTTTCTTCTCATTCTCATTATGTTATTATCACACCTTTAAACTTTCAATATCTACATACTATGATATTATATTTTAAAAATAAAAACAAGATTCAACATCTGTTACAAAAACACAAATAAATTTTTTGTAAATTATTGACGATTATTTAATTAAAATGTTATAATTTTTTTGTTTATAGTAATTTTTAGAGAGGAATTATTAAATGAAAAATCTTTTAGTAGCTCAGTCCGGCGGACCAACTGTTGCAATAAACTCTACTCTGGTAGGAGTATACAATGCGGCTAAAGGTAAAGTAGACAATATTTATGGAGCAAGGTACGGAATAAAAGGAGTTTTAAACAAAGACATACATGATTTATCTAAAATATTAAATGAAGAAAACTTGCCAATTCTTGCTCAAACTCCTGCCTGTGCATTAGGATCATGCCGACAAAAATTAAAGAACCCTAATGAATGTCCAGAACAATATGAATCTCTAATAAAAATATTTAGAGAGTATTCAATAAATTATTTTGTTTATATTGGCGGAAACGACTCAATGGATACCGTTAATAAAATCTCAACTTATTTAAAAAACAACAATATAAACGACATTATTGTTGTAGGTGCTCCAAAAACGATAGATAATGACTTAATTGAAACCGATCACTGTCCTGGCTTTGGATCAGCTGCAAAATATATAGCCACAACAATTTCCGAACTAGAAAGAGATTGTTCTGTGTATTCTGTGCCAGCCGTAACACTTGTTGAAATAATGGGAAGAGACGCAGGTTGGTTAACAGCCGCATCTGCACTATCTCGTTTAAATGGTGCTAAAGGTCCTTCTTTAATATATTGCTGTGAAAAAACATTCGACACTCAACTTTTTTTAAGTGACATTGAAAAAACATTTCAAAGTCAAAATAACAGCATATTAGTTGCATTAAGTGAAGGAATTCATGATAACAATGGTAGATATATTTCGGAAACGACTAATCAAATATGCATCGATGAATTTGGTCATAAACAAAATGCTGGCGCAGCAAAAGTTTTGGAACAAATTGTGAAAAAAGAATTTGGCTGTAAAACAAGATCAATAGAGATCAATTTAATGCAAAGAGCTGCTGCGCACATATCTTCTCTAACAGATATAAAAGAATCGATAAAACTAGGAGAGCAAGCAACAAAATGTGCGTTAAATGAAATGAATGGACAAATGTCAATAATTCTAAGAAAAAACAATAATCCATATGAGGTAAAATATAGCTCAATTCATACTTCAATTGTTGCAAATAAAGTAAAACATTTACCAGATAATATTATATCTTCTAGTGGAAATGATGTTACAAATAAAGCTATAGAATATTTAAAACCACTAATACAAGGAGAACCTTCAATTAAATATAAAAATGGCATACCACTTCATTTAAATCTGTTTAAAGCATAAAATA
Organism: Oscillospiraceae bacterium; assembly: GCA_902798695.1. GTDB lineage: Bacteria > Bacillota > Clostridia > Oscillospirales > Ruminococcaceae > RUG12519. The sequence continues at coordinate 104,825 of CADBXK010000001.1, read as the reverse complement.
TTTAGAATTTTTTGACCAACTTTGATATATAATAAAATAAAAATAATATATTGGAGTTGTTTTTTTATGAAAATTCACTTAAAACCATTGTTAGTAAGTTTGTTAATAAGCTTAGGCGTTGGCGGATTGGCCAGTTTTGTAACATCTAGGAGTTACTCTATTTATGAGAATTTGCAAAAACCTGCATTATATCCTCCAGGCTGGTTATTTCCTATTGTATGGGGTATTTTATATTTTTTGATGGGAATAAGTTCGTATATTATATTCACTTCAAATTCAGACTCCAAAAATACTGCACTAAAGTTTTATGCGTTGCAGCTCATAGTTAATTTTTTCTGGCCAATATTATTCTTTAATTTAGAATTATTTTGGATAGCATTTTTTTGGTTATTATTATTAGTCATTTTAGTAATAATAACAATTGTTCTTTTTAATAGAATAAATTCAGTTTCCGCTTGGCTATTAGTTCCATATTTAATTTGGATATTATTTGCAAGCTACTTAAATCTATCTATTGCCATTTTGAATTAAAAACAAAAAACAAGTCCATTTGTTATATCAATATAAAATAGGACTTGTTTTCAATATTTATAATCAAAAATATTTAAGTATCCATCATTTATAACATATATATTTTTTTATTTATTTTTAATTGTCTGTTTCACGTGAGGGGAAAAATTCATTTATTGGGAATTCTATATTTTTGAATACATCACATGGATTTTCAGATGTGTTTGTGCATTCTTTTTCTGGAATGCAGTAATCATATACTGGAACCATCATTTGTACTTGACGTTCTATTTGAACAATGGAAAAAATACCAATGCTTATAAAAACATTTCTCTGAGGCAATACATTTTCAAAAGAACCTTCAAAGCAAGAACATATAGAGCTTGGCAATGAACAAGAACACCATTCACTAGCTATGTCAACACTTTCTTTAGAACAACTTGACAATAACATTGGTTCTGCAATTTGTACTGTCACTTTAGGTAGCGCTTGAGGATTTACAGAACTCGAATTTTCGTTTTGTATGTTGCTGAAAGTTTTAACGCTGCCCTCACTACCAAATAAAACAACCTTTTTGCAAAATGTACATACACCCGTTACCTCAGTTGCATTTGAAAGAGGTGAATTGTGAACTGCTAGTGTAACCAAAAAATAAAAAGTCATATCTACAGAATAAAAACCTTTGTGGAACGGAACCGGTTCTACAGACATAACAACATCCATAACTTCAACCGATTTAGGTTTTACTAAATAAGCTTCATCTATTATTGGTTGCGTAGCATCTGTAAAAAACACTCTTAGGTCTTCTAAACAATCCTTATCTCCACAACTATCATATATTCTATCGGCATTTATACAAACCGCTTCACGAATATTACAATTATTTTTAGAATTGCTACTAAACGTATTCGCTATCGTTTCATTGCTGCGACTAGGTTTACTAGCATTTTCAAAATTTTTGTCTAGCATATTAATCCTCCTGAAATAAAATTAAAGCTCCTGCTTCATTCCATTCTATGTTATTACACAAAAATTGTGAATATATATAATGTCATTTTTATAGATTATGTTTTTTTATTTTTCTCTTGATTTTTTTTTGATTGTATGGTAAAATTGATTGAGTTAATGGTCATTTAATTATTTTTTATTTTATATGTTGACTATTGTGTTTAATACCAACCGTAAATTTGGTTTTTTACTTAATTTTATTTATAGGAGGTAATCCCTTTATGGCTAAGTGTGATATTTGTGGTAAAGGTGTGTCTTTTGGTATAAAAGTTTCACACTCACACAGGCGTTCCAATCGTTCTTGGAAGCCAAATATAAAACGCGTGAAAGCAGTAGTTAGTGGCACTCCATGTCATTTAAATGCATGCACTCGTTGTCTACGTTCAGGCAAGGTTGAACGTGCTTAAAAAAATGTCGAATTTTAAATAAAGTCACGTTTTACGTGGCTTTATTTTTATATATATTTATTTTATAAATTTAGATTGAAATATTAAATAATATGGTTTATAATCGAAGTATAAATTATAAATATACATTTGGAGGTTTTTTTAATGTTTGAATCCAACATGAATAACATGGAACTATTGAAAGATTATGATATGGAAGTAAGTAATGCTTTAGAGCAAGAATTAAATCGTCAACGTAACAACATAGAACTTATTGCAAGTGAAAATATTGTTTCTCCAGCTGTTATGGCTGCTATGGGATCAATATTAACAAATAAATATGCTGAAGGATATCCTTCTAAACGTTACTATGGTGGCTGCCAATACGTAGATATTGTAGAAAATATAGCAATTGAACGTGCTAAAAAATTATTTAATGCAAATTTTGCTAATGTTCAACCACACTCTGGAGCTAATGCTAATAATGCTGTTTATTTTGCATTTTTAAAACCAGGAGATACAGTTTTAGGTTTGAGTCTTGCTGAAGGAGGCCATTTAACTCATGGATCCCCTGTTAACATGTCTGGATCTTACTATAATTTCATACCTTACGGTCTAAATGAAAAAACTCAATATATCGATTATGATGTTATGGAAGAATTAGCAATGAAACATAGACCTAAATTGATAGTTGCTGGTGCTTCAGCTTATCCAAGAATTATTGACTTTAAAGCAATTTCTGAAATTGCAAAAAAAGTTGGTGCTCTTTTAATGGTAGATATTGCACATATTGCTGGATTAATAGCAGCTGGATTACATCCATCCCCTTTCCCATATGCAGACATTGTAACATCAACCACTCATAAAACTTTACGTGGTCCAAGAGGCGGCTTAATTTTAAGTAACGATGAAGAAATAGCAAAGAAAATAAATAAAGCTATTTTCCCTGGAACTCAAGGCGGACCTTTAATGCATGTTATTGCAGGAAAAGCTGTATGTTTTGGTGAAGCTTTAAAAGATGATTTTAAAGTATATCAAGAAAATGTTGTGAAAAATTCAAAAAAATTAGCTGAAGAAATGGTTAAAAAAGGATTCAACTTAGTTTCCAATGGAACAGATAACCACCTAATGCTGGTAGATTTAAGAAACTTTGATGTTACAGGAAAAGAACTCGAGAAAAATCTTGATGAAGTTCACATCACTGTAAATAAAAATGCAATTCCTAACGATCCACAAAGTCCATTTGTAACTAGCGGAATAAGAATTGGAACACCTGCAGTTACAACAAGAGGCTTTAAGGAAGCAGATATGGAAAAAATTGCTGAGTGCATATATCTAACAGCAAAAGATCATGACAACAACTCTAAAAAATGCTCTGAAATTGTATCAGATTTATGCAATAAATATCCAATTTATTAAAAATTAGCAAAGAGGTGTTTATTTTGCCTTTAGCAGATCGAATCAGACCCCAATCTTTGGATGAAATAGTCGGTCAACGTCATCTTCTGGAGGATGGCCAACCATTTAGGTCAATTATTGAATCAAAATACCTTCCAAATATGATTTTTTATGGTCCTTCTGGAACAGGTAAAACAACTGTAGCAAAAATAGTAGCTAAGAAAGCTAACATTAGGATGCACTATCTTAACGGTACAAATGCCTCTTTATCGGACATTAAAGATATAATTGCAGAAACAGATACAATAGTTGGTCAAAACGGAGTGTTATTGTATTTAGATGAAATACAGTATTTAAACAAAAAGCAGCAACAAAGTTTGTTAGAATATATTGAAAATGGAAGCATAACTTTAATTGCAGCAACAACAGAAAATCCATATTTTTACATTTATAATGCGATTTTAAGCAGATCTACTGTTTTTGAATTTAAACCTGTTTCACATGATGACATAATACCGGCAATTAAAAGAGCTTTTTTACACATGGAAAAAGAACTAGATGCAACCATAACTTATGATGATGCTCTTGATCATATTGCATATAATTGTGGTGGAGATGTTAGAAAAGCAATAAATACTGTTGAACTCTGTGCTATATCTGCAAAGAATTTTCACGTTACACTGGATCTGGCAAAAAAATTAACTCAGAGAAGTGGAAATAAATATGATCGTCAAGGGGATGAACACTACGATCTTTTATCCGCCTTACAAAAATCCATAAGAGGAAGCGACGAAAATGCAGCACTGCACTATTTGGCACGTCTTTTGGATTCTGGAAACATTATGTCTCCTTGTAGACGTCTTTTAGTAATTGCATGTGAAGATATCGGTTTAGCTTACCCCAATGTGATTCCTATAGTAAAATCTTGTGTAGATATTGCTTTTCAATTAGGTCTTCCAGAAGCTAGAATTCCGCTAGCTAATGCGGTTATTCTTCTAGCAACTTCTCCAAAATCCAATAGCGCTTATTGTGCCATAAATGAAGCGCTAGATGATGTAAAAAAAGGCAAAATTGGCGAATTTCCTAGATGTTTACAAAATATGCATTTTGATGGTGAAGGGAATGAGAATATAGGTCAAAATTATAAATATCCACACAATTTTAACAATCATTTTGTGAAGCAACAATATATGCCAGATATTTTAAAAGACACGTGTTATTACAAATTTGGCAATAACAAAACAGAACAATTAGCATTAAAATACAGAATAAAGATATTGGAGGACTGATTAAATGTTTGTTGAATCTATTGCAATAATAGTGGTCATACTGTTGATATTTATAATATTTTTAAGAGAGCACCGTATTGAATATGCAAAAACAACTGCAATACTAACAATATTACCCGCATCATATGCTCTTTCTTATTTTATCTCATATGTAATGAATAAACTATTTTCAATAAATTCAACATACATAATATTCTATGGCATAATTATTGGACTAATATTAACCTGTATATTAATTGGATGCATGGCATATGCAATAAATCAAAAAAAATTAAGAATAATATACGTAAGTATGAACGGATTGTTTGTATTAATTTTGACAATAATAATGATGGTAAAAATACCATTTCAAATATTAAAATAGTGTTTTAATAAAAAATCGGATACAGTAAAATGTATCCGATTTTTATTTGTTTCAATAAATTAATCTTATCCTATAATAAAAAAATAAAAATTTTTATTTAACAATATTTCATTTTTTATTACCACATATAATGCCAAACATAATATCTTCAATTTTTGCACTTTCTATTTTTGAACAAAGCAATGCTAAAGATATATCCGATTTAACACCATGATATATCCCAATAAATATATCAGATTGTTTTCGAATATTCAAAAATAATTTTTCATTTTCTTGATTTAAATGTGACAAATTTCCTTCTACTGTAAAATAACTGTTTTTTATCGTTTGAATATCTTTTTGAAAAACTATTTCCCCGTCATGAATAAATGCTATATCATCAGCAACTTCCTCTATGTCATGGGTTATATGTGATGAGAAAAGTATACTTATTCCATTTGATGCAAGATTTTTCATAATTTCCATTAATTCAATTCTCACTAAAGGATCAAGCCCACTTGTCGGTTCATCCATAACTATCAATTCTGCATGATGCGATAATGCTAAAGCTATAGAATATTGTAGTTTCATTCCTTTAGAAAGTGTTTTTATTTTTTTATTCAATGGCAAATTAAACTTTTTAATATATTTTTTGAATATCTCTTCGTCCCAATTTGAATAAGCACTTGCTACTACTTTTTTCATTTGATTTAAAGTTAAATCTGGATAATAATAACTTCCATCAAGAACAAACGCCATTCTATTTTTTAAAAGACTCTCATTGCTCTTATTTACAACTTCACCAAAAAGTTCTATGTTTCCATTACTCGGTATTACAAGCCCAGCTATTGATTTAATCACAGTGGTTTTACCGGCACCATTTATTCCAACAAATCCTGTTATTTTACCTTTTTTCACACACATATCTATATTTTTCAAAGAAAATGAATCATAATTTTTTGACAATTTTGAAACTTTTAAAATTATATCGCTGTTATTCATATATCTAACCTCTTTAAATTAAAAATTTTATAAATCTTTAATTTTATGTATTATGTCATGTGATAAATTACTATTTAAAAAATAATCATTTATAAAAATATTACGTTCAAATGACAAATTATCCACGACACCACATTGAAATGAGGAAGAAAACAATTCATGCAATTTTGACTTAAATAGTATTACACTTTTTTTAACATCAACAGTGTAAACAAAGTTAAAGTTAAAACCTATGATATGTTTAATTCCCTTTGAATCCATCTAATTTATTTAATAATACTAAATTTATCATAATTAGATTTTAAATTTAAAGAAACATCATGCTTTTCGAAATTTTCAACTTTAGAAACATTAGAATTTGTTAAACATTTATCTATTAACTCACTGATTCTTTCAATTCTACAATTACCTGAAAGCGTCATCAAATATGAATAGATGAAGCAGATGTGGGACCTGTAGGATTTCGTCAAAAACCAAGCCTACCACTGATGAGACGCTGGTCAGCCGCCTGTGAGGCAATGTGGGAGCCTTTCGCTTATTGTATTATTGTTTTGTTAGAATCACATACTGTGCTACTAAAACACAATTTTTCAAATCCGCCTCGTTCAATCCTCTTTTAACGAATAAATCATCCCAAACAGGAATGGACTCTTCCATATTTTCTGATTCAACGTGGAAAAAACCGGATTTTAAATCAATCCCTACACAAATGTTGTTTCCAACAAGATATGTAGCTATATCTGAAATTGCTGTCTCACCGCTTATTTCTTTTGCACTCTGGTATACAATCTCTTTAAATTTGTCGTTGTCGTAATATGATGGTGCATATTTTGATTTGAAATATTCATCTAACTGACGTCCACTTATTCTATTGGGATTTAAAGAATCTTTTTTCTGCATATAGATATCTTGCCATTCAGCAAGCTGTTTCTCTGTTACTTCAGAAGTTATCATTGCCTCGCCTCCTTTTTCCTAGGGCAGTTTACCATTATAACATCTATATCACTGCCACAACCCTACCGCAAAAACATCTAAATCACTAACTCAATCCTGTGATATCTAAATGGCCTACTCAACCCTCTGAACAATTCCTTTGATATGTTCCTGATAGAACGTTTTTTTCGGTCAAATCCTCTCTCTGCCGCTTGACGTCCTGAGATACCCCGAAAAACCCAGAAATGCGGCACTTTTTTGTCGCTTACCAGTCCCCACCCGTGACATCAATACCACTGTCTCTACATGTAAGTTGAACCTGAAAAGTTCCACTAATATCCATTACATTTAATATCTTGTCTATACTCTCTAAAGTACAAACAACATTATTTTACTTTCTAAATAGCAAGGAAAATATATTTTAGAACTTCCACGCTTTATATTAAAAGGTTTTGGCTATTCTAAAAATTCTATTAAATCTAAACTAATCATCTGTTTAAAAAAGGCTCCACATTATTCCTAACTTCCTCCTCTGAAGAAGAACACTTTTCACATAAAATGCTTATGATATAATCTATTGAATTATTACCATCACAACGTGATAATATATTATATGCACTCTCACTAATTTTAAGAGAATTTCTTATTTTATTTTTGAAAAATGAACAACTATAATAATCAGGCTCACATTTTACAAATGACTTATTACACAATTGTACAAACATCCCTTTTTAACCTGATCACATTAAAGATCTTGAATTCTAAAAATTTTATTTGAAATAAATATGGAAAATCCAATAACCACTATAGATAAAATGATACATATACACGCTGCATATTTAAAGCCCAAATTAATAATAATATTATCAAATTTTATATAAATAGGCAAACATTTCATTAAACATGCTAAAACACAAACAATCATAGTTTTTAGAAATGCACTCCAATTTAAAAAACAAAACGGCGTCATACATGCTATATCAATATTTGCAAATAAAATATTAAGCAAAAGAGAAATAATTAAATTTACATTTACTAGATCAAATCCTGAATTAAAGCAAAAAAACAAATAACTAGTACCTATTTCAAAAATTGAAACCAAAATCAAAAAAATATATTTAGATAAAACTAAATCAGTTCGCGTATATGAAGTAGTGATTAAAAAATCTTCCCCTTTTTGCTTTTCCTTAAAATAAAAGTAACACATATTTAACATACAAATTAACATCGTTGTTAACGCATTGATAACAGCAAATATCTCATCTTGTGAAAATGAAACAACAAGTATAATAAAAACATAAAATATTGACAATGCTACCATTTGTTTTTGTGTTAAAACATCTTTGTATATTAATTTAAAATATTTTTTTAAATCTAACACATCTTTATATCCTTTCTAATCAAAATAAATCACACATTAATTTTTCAATAGGAGTCAAACGTATACTTATAAGGTTTTGCAGATTTTATCCTACCGTAATAGCTGCAAATACACCGTTTTATACAGTGATACAAACAATTATATCAATACCTCCGACTTTAGGTTTATCAATAATTGTCTCTTTCCTAATAAAAAATATAAAAATCACAAATTATTTCTGAGCACAAATCGTGCACAAATGACATTATAAGTTACATAAAACAAAAAGTCAAATCAATTTTACATTTTTTAATATATTTAACATGATGTTATATTAAAATTCTAAACTAAAAACTTTTAACATAATTTTCAAAACATTCAATATTAATAATATTAAAATAAGATTATAATAAAAAATCAGATACATTTTACTGCATCCGATTTTTTGTTTCAATAAGTATCTTATAAAGTTATTTGTTCAAAATTCACTCCATTAGGAACAGCGTTTTTCTTTAAAGTGTGACCCTCTCTAAGAAGATCATATTTAACTGTTTTTATACTAGAATCTACATCAAATACATCCATATCAGCCAAAAAAGGTATCAGCTCATCTGGAATTATAACTGTGTCGCAACTAACACTACCATTTAAAGGTTTTATTGTCAGCTTGCTTTGCTTACCATCACAAGATAAATTAAATTCAAAACCATCTTTTTGTAATGTCTTTTTAATATAACAGCCAGAAACATCAACTTTTACAAAATTTTTAATAAACACATCAAAGTTTTGGACATCTTCAATATATCCTTCTAGCTTACAATTTTTATTCATCTTTATTAATTGTTCGTCAATAAATATTGAATCATTTTTAGACTTAACCATCAACATTGCTGAAAAAGGTACATAACAAACACCATCAAAATCTAACCATAGTTTACCAAATCCAATTGCTTCTTCTACTACAGAATAAACGAAATGATCTCCTAATCCTTGAACAAGAAAATATCCATTATCTCTTTGTAAATTGTGCTCTCCGTTTTTAGAAATGGCAGTAAAGCAATTATTTAAAACTATATCATCGACCGGTACTCCAGTCTCTTTAGATTCCTGCTCCTCTTCTCTTTGATCAGTTTTATATGTTGTTGCATCAAAAAATGCCCAACCACCAAGAGAATCTAGCCAAACAGCATTAAATTCATGATCAGGATTGCCAACCGCTAAGCAAGGTAACCCTGCTATTCTCATCATTAATTTAGCTAGTCTTGCGAATCCAACACATACTCCAGTATTATTTTTAAAAGTAGTTAATGCATCCTGAGGCTTTCTATTTTTATAAACCGACTTTATACCCAACTTACCCTCAAACGAATTTTCATCTAAAGATCTCTCAGCAGACAACTCATCATATGTTATATTATTTCTAACCCAAAAAAATATAGCTTTAGCTAATTTACAGTCCCTAGGCAAGTCAGAACTACTATCTTGATTTACAGAATCTTCAATTTTCCTTACTTGTGCAACTACTTGATCATATACTTTCTTTTCTTCATCACTCAACTTATCCATCTTAAAGTAATTTCCATCTTTATCAGATGATTTCAATGCTAAAGACTTATCTATGGATTTTAACATCAATTGAGCATAGTATTTACTAGCATTAAATTCATCAAAAAATGTCTGAAGTACCTCTCTATTGTCTTTAACAGCCATACATACGCTACCAAGTCCACTAATAGTGACAATACTTGTTGCTGTCAAAACAGCTACCAATTTTTTCATAAATTTTCCAAAAATCAAAACAAACACACCTCTAACCTGAAATATTTTGTATACTAGCACACTGTTTTATATTTTAACACACGAATTGCACGATTTGATTACAAAATATTTACAATATGGCAACCATGTTTTGTTTTGTTCGCTTGATAATTTACAGATTGGTTACAATATAACAATTACAGGTTACTTCACTACTATATTTAATAATCTGTTTTTAACATAAATTTCTTTGATAATTTTCTTTTCTTTTAATTCTGCTTTTATTTTTTCGTCTTCCTTAGCAAGTTTTATAACCTCATCTTGATTTATATCTACAGGAACAGTTAATTTTGATTTTATTTTACCACATATTTGTATTACAATTTCAACAGCATCATCTTTCACTTTATCAGCATCATAATTAGGCCAATCTTGCTCATGTACATAACCACCATAGCCTAAAACTTCATACAATTCTTCAGCAATATGCGGAGCAAATGGACTCAAAAGTATAATTAAAATTCTAAATTCCTCTTTAGTCACCACCTTAGAGTCATACACTTCATTGATAAATGCCATCATAGAAGAAATTGCTGTATTAAATTTCATATTCTCTATGTCATCCGTAACTTTCTTTATCATTTTATTTAAAGATACTTCAAATTCCGGTCTTATACTATCGCCTTGTAATATATCTTGCAATGACCACACTCTATCTAAAAACCTTCTGCAACCCTTAATTGAAGACGAACTCCAAGGTGCAGACTTTTCAAAATCTCCCATAAACATCTCATATAATCTTATAGTATCTGCTCCATACTCATTTACTATATCATCAGGATTTACAACATTCCCTCTGGATTTACTCATTTTTTCGCCATTTTGTCCCAAAATCATACCATGACTTGTTCTCTTAGCATACGGTTCTTTTGTAGACACAACACCAATATCATATAGAAATTTATGCCAAAATCTAGAATAAAGCAAATGTAATGTAGTATGTTCCATACCTCCATTATACCAATCTACAGGAAGCCAATAATTTAATTCTTTTTGACTGGCAAGCGCATCATTACAGTTAGGATCACAATATCTTAAATAATACCAAGAAGATCCAGCCCATTGTGGCATAGTATCTGTTTCCCTTTTAGCGTCACATCCACACTTAGGACATTTCACATTAACAAACTCATCAATTTTTGAAAGTGGTGATTCGCCGTTTTCTGTAGGTTCAAAATCGGAAACATTCGGAAGTTTTATTGGCAATTCGTTTTCAGGAACAGCAACTTCTCCGCATTTAGGACAATGAATTATTGGAATAGGCTCACCCCAATATCTTTGTCTAGCAAAAACCCAATCTCTTAATTTATAATTTGTTTGTGCTTTTCCCTTTTTATTTTTTTCTAACCATTTTAACATTTTCATTTTTGCATCTTCAACCGTTAATCCATTTAAAAACTCAGAATTAATCAATTTTCCTGAAGAACAATCAGTAAAAGCTTCCTTTTCAATGTTTCCACCAGACACAACTTCCACAATATCAATATCAAACTTCTTAGCAAATTCATAGTCTCTAGAATCATGTGCAGGAACCGCCATTATAGCACCAGTTCCATAACTCATTAAAACATAATCTGAAACATAAATAGGGATTTCTTTATCATTTACAGGATTTATTCCGTTTACTCCAACTATTCTAACCCCTGTTTTTTCCTTATTCATTTCACTTCTTTCAAACTCAGATTTCTTAGACACAGTTTCTCTATATGCTAATATTTCATCTATATTTTCTATGTTATCTTTCCATTTATCAATAAGAGGATGTTCTGGTGAAATTACCATATAAGTAGCACCAAACAATGTATCAGGTCTAGTAGTATATATTTCTAATTTATCTCCAGCAGTTGTATTAAATTCTACTTGTGCACCATAACTGCGTCCAATCCAGTTTTTTTGCTGAATTTTAACTGGATTTATGTAATTTACACTATCTAAGTCATCTATTAAACGATCCGCATACTCTGTAATTTTAAGCATCCACTGAGACTTGTTTTTCCTAATTACATCGCTCTTGCATCTTTCACATTTTCCATTAACAACCTCTTCATTAGCAAGAACACACTTACACGATGTACACCAGTTAACTGCCATTTCTTTCTTATACGCAAGACCTTTTTTAAACATCTGTAAAAATATCCACTGTGTCCATTTGTAATAGGAAGAATCTGTTGTTGAAACTTCTCTGTTCCAATCAAAAGATAGTCCTAAATTTTTTAATTGTTGCTTAAATCTACTTATATTATCACGAGTAACAATTTCAGGATGTATGTGATTTTTTATCGCAAAATTCTCAGTAGGCAATCCGAAAGCATCCCATCCCATTGGATATAAAACATTATAACCTTGCATTCTACGTTTTCTTGCCACAATATCAAGTGCAGTATAAGATCTAGGATGTCCAACATGCAATCCCTTAGCAGATGGATATGGAAATTCAACTAATGCGTAAAATTTTGGCTTACTATAATCTTTTGATGTAGCAAATGTATTGTTATCATCCCAAAATTTTTGCCATTTCTTTTCTATATCCTTAAAATCATATTTTCTCATTTTTAATCCCCCTAATCAATTAAACTATCAACAGATACCGATGTTCCATCTGACCAAATATTTTCTAAATTATAAAATTTTCTTGTATCTTCATGGAATATATGCACAACAATATCTTGATAATCTAAAACTATCCAATTTGAATTTTTATCTTTTTCAATCCTATTTGGAATCATATTTCTCTGTTTTAATTCATATTCAAGCTCATCAACCAAACTCTTTACGTGAGTAACATTATTTGTATCGGCTATTACAAAATAATCACACAATATAGTCAAATCATCTATTTTTATAATCTGAATATTATTGGCTTTTTTGTTATCCAAAACATTAACTATTAATTTTAACATTTCTTTTTTTTTCATATAGATAAACACCTCTATCTAAAATTTTTTTGACAAAGCTGATTGTAGCATTCAAAAGTTTTAGGATGAATTAAAACTTCTCTATCACAAAGTAAAGTTATACACTTTTTTAGCTGAAACAACAACGCTTTATCAAGATCTTCTTTAACTAGTTCACGCTCAATGTTAACATCTTCATGTTTTCGATCATCACTAACACAATCAGCCATATAAATTATTTTTTCAAACATAGTCATATCTTGACTAGCAGTGGTATGATATTTTATGGAATTTATAATATGCTTATCTTCAATACCCAAATATTTTTCACAATACAGTGCCCCAGCAATTGAATGCCATATTTGAGGTGTGTTTTTTTCAATTTCACTAAGATTCACACCATATTCTTCCATGATATATAATAGATATTTTTTATCTTTTTCTTTAACTATGTCATGTAAAATACCAGCAATTTCAGCTTTTTGTTCATCTTCGTTATATAATATAGCTAACTCTTTAGCTGCTTTCGCAACCATCTGACAATGATTAAAACGTTTAGACGACAATCGATTTTTAGAGGCATTAAAACATTCTTTAAATAAACAATCCTTGCTAACATATATATTATTATTCAATATATACTTCTCAGCTTTAATATCTAAATAATCGGAACATTTTAAACCTTGCGCATATTTAATGCGAATGCACTCTGAAGAAATATAATTATGTTCAAGCATTTTTATTATTACTCTTTTTTCAAATTTCTCTGCCTTGTTTTTCATCAACCCATAGTCGTATTCCGAAAAAGCAAATGATAAAACAAAAGCCACATCAAAAATTTCTTCATATTTATGCCACAAATCAAATGATAAAAACAAATCTGGTTCAACTATTAAATATAGGTCGTCATTACAAAACTCAATTTTCAATTCTTGCAATATATCAAATATACAAGATAACCTACTATCATGCTGAGTATTATACACCATTATATTATCATAATCTTCACATGTCAATCTGCACATTTCTCTTCTAATCTTAATAGATGGCAACTCTTCAAATTTATTTGGAATTGCATTTAATGGAGTAATTAAAATCTTGTCTAAGCCATATTCTTTTTTCAATTTATTAGCTACAAACATATGTCCGTTGTGTATAGGATTAAAAGTTGATAAAAAAAGACCAATCTTTGACATTATATTTCTATCCCATCTTTCTTTTTAAAGTTTTTCTTATAAACAACAAATTTTTTACCTATAACTTGAACTATTTCACAATCTAAAATTTCAGATACATTTATAGCAGCTTCTCTTGAATTAACAGGTGCATTGTCTAATATTTCACACTTAACTAATTCTCTAGCAGCAAGTGCACATTTCAAACTATTCACTAACTCATCAGTTATACCATTTTTTCCTATATAAACTATTGTCTCACTACCATTTGCCATACTTCTCAATTTGGCTCTTTGTTTACTTGTTATCATTTCCATTCTCCTATCTTTTTAGCTAATGTTAAAAGAGCCTTACCACGATGACTAACAGCATCTTTCTCTTCAGAACTCATATTAGCAAAGCTAACACCTTTAAATTTAAACAAAGGATCATATCCAAAACCACCATTTCCTTCAGGTTGATTAGCTATCTCTCCTTCACAAGTTTCAACTATACTAAAACATTTGCCACTGCTATTTACAAAACAAAGTGCACAAACATATCTAGCTCTTCTATCCATTACTCCATCAAGTTCTTTAAGCAATTTCTTATTATTAGATTCAGCTGTTGCATTCAATCCATTATCAGCAGAATATCTGGCAGAATATATCCCTGGTGCACCATTTAAAGCCAAAACTTCCAATCCAGAATCATCAGCTATTACAGGCATATTAACAACTTTATACGTTTCCATAGCTTTAATTCTAGCATTTTCCTCAAAACTACTACCAGTTTCCAATATATCATCATTCATTCCAGCATCAGATTTGGATATAACGTCAAATCCTAATGGCTTTAATATTCTCTTGAATTCTTGTATTTTACCCTTATTTTCACTTGCTATAACAACAACCATTTTATTCTTCCTCCGAACCGCTAGATTCATCAAACAAAGCTTTTGTAAATAGATCCGCATTAAATGGCTGCAAATCATCAATTTGCTCCCCAACACCAATAAATTTTATAGGCAATCCTAAATTTTTCTTAATAGATATAACTATTCCACCTTTAGCCGTTCCATCTAACTTGGTTAATATTATTCCTGTCAATCCAGCAGCTTGTTTAAATTCTTTTGCTTGAATTACTCCATTTTGACCAGTAGTTGCATCAATAACCAACAATATTTCCAAATCACATCCAGCTGCTTCTCTCTTTACAACATCACTTATTTTTTTTAATTCGGCCATTAGATTTTTTTTGTTATGAAGTCTGCCGGCAGTATCACAAATAGCAACATCAGCATTTCTTTTTTTAGCTGCGGCAATTGTATCAAAAACAACAGCAGCAGGGTCTGCTCCCTCTCTATGTTTAACAATAGAACAACCAACTCGATCTGTCCATATTTCCAATTGCTCTATTGCAGCAGCTCTAAAAGTATCAGCGGCTCCAACAATCACAGAATTTCCTTGTTCTTTCAATAAATTAGATATTTTTCCAATAGTAGTTGTTTTTCCAACACCATTAACTCCAAGCACTAATATGACACTAGGTTTTGAATTAATATTTAATTGCTCATCACCAGTCAAAATATCCCTAATGATGTCTATGAGTTCTTGCTTTGCCTCAACAGTAGTTTTTATTTTTTTCTTCTTTATATTTTCTTTTAACATGTCAATAATTTCAATAGATGTCTGCATACCAACATCAGACATTATTAAAATTTCCTCTAATTCTTCATACATACTATCATTTATTTTGTCGCTAGAATCAAAAACATTATTTAATTGTTCAGTAATTCCTTTTCTTGTTTTTTTCAAACCAGCTTTTAATCTATCAAAAAAGCCCATATATTTATCCTCCACCAAAAATATTCTTATTATTATCAAATATTAATTACTTCATCTGCTTCATAAGTAGACTTTAATTTAAGCAGTTTAGAAATTCCATCCTCTTGCATAGTAACTCCATATAAAACGTCTGCCTCTTCCATAGTTCCACGTCTATGAGTAATAATAATAAATTGAGTGTCATCATCTATATTTTTTATGTATGATGCAAATTTAGCCACATTAACATCATCTAAAGCAGCTTCTATTTCATCTAAAATACAAAACGGAGATGGTCTAAATTTTATTATTGCAAAATATATAGCAATGGCAACAAATGCTTTTTCACCACCAGACAATGCAGATAAATTTTTTATTATCTTTCCGGGTGGCTGCACCTGTATATTAATTCCACATTCCAAAACATCATCAGGATCATCTAAAAATAACTCTGCCTTTCCCCCATTAAACAACTTAACAAATATTTGCTTAAAGTTTCTATTAATCTCAAAAAATGAATTTTTAAATATATCTTTCATAGAGGAAGTTAAAGATTTTATTAATTTTTCAAGCTCAGCTTTAGATGTTTTCGCATCACTAACCTGATCATTTAAAAATTTATATCTTTCACTTACCTCTTCATATTCTGTTATAGCCGCCAAATTAACCGAACCTAATTGTTTAATTTTATCTTTTATATTAATCAAATTCTTCCTAGCTTCAAAATAATCACAATCACAATTAACCGAACCCTGTGCTTCAGATAGAGTAATACCATATGATTCCCATATATTTTCAATAATTTTATCATGCTTTTCGTTTAAAGTTCTATTTTGTTCATCAAGTCTAGCCAACTCATTTCCAAATTTTTCTTTAGCTTGTTGATGATCTTTTTCTAAATCTCTAAATGATGCAGAATTTTTTTCCATCTCAATCTTTTTTAACTGCAAATCGTTTATTTTTTCATCAAATAAAAAATGCTCATCCTTTTCGGATTTTTTTAATAAATTTTCTTTTTGCAAAACCAATTCTTTTTCTTGAACTATTTTTATTTTGTCTTCAATTTGATTTTCTAAATTAGTTAATTTGCTCGCATTTCCCTGAGATAATCTTTCTATATCTTGTATTCTAGATTTTTCATGACTAATATTGTTCAAAATCTCATTTTTCTTTATATCAAGCTCATGTAAAGTTTTTTCAAAATTGTTTCTTTGTTCCTTTAATCCGCTTTGCTCATTTTGAAAAAAATCTATTTTTGTTTCAATTTCATCTATCTTAGATGTAATACATCTTAATTCTTGTTTACAATTACTTTGAGTCAAACTTAATTCTTCTTTTTGTTTGTTAGCTTTTGTCTTTTCTGCTTCCAATATCAGTATATCTTTATCAAAATTATTAATAGAATCTGTTATTCTCTTTTGTTCACTAGAAAATTTTATCTTATCTTCAATACAAACCTTTTTCTCACTATCTAAAATTTTGATTTCAGCTAATATTTTTTCAATATGTGTATTTAATTCTACACACTTATTTTTTAATTCCGCATGTTCTGTATTTAATTCATTTATTTTTTTAGTTATTAAGTCTATTTCATTTTTTCTAGATAACAATCCGTAGTTTTTATTTTTTGAACCACCAGTAAACGACCCACCTGAATTTATAATCTGACCATCCAAAGTAACAATTTTAAAAGAATATGAATATTTTTTGGCTATGATAATTCCATTGTCTAAATTATCAACCACAATTGTTCTTCCAAGAATATTTTCAATTATATTTCTATACTTAGCATCAACGGATACAAGATTAGACGCAAGACCTATAAATCCTAAACAGTCTGAAATATCATTTATTTTTATAGTTTTCCCTTTAACAGAAGTTACTGGCAAGAAAGTTGCTCTTCCAATCTTTTTTTCTTTCAAATATCTTATCGATTTTTTAGCAACAGATTCATCTTCCACTACAATATATTGCAACATGCCTCCCAATGCAGATTCAATTGCAACAGTATAATTTGGGTTCAGATCTATAAGTTGAGAAACTGTTCCACATATACCAATAGTTTCCCCACTTTTAGCCAGTTTTAAAATTTGCTTAACACTATAAGCATATCCATCGAAATTTTTTTCTAAATCACATAACAATTCAATTTTTTGTTGCTTTTTCAAAATATCCTTTTCAATACTATTAAGATTTTTATTTAACATATCAAATTGATTTTTTCTCGAATCCAATTTTAAATTATACCCTGCTTTAGAATTGTCTATATTTTCTATTTTAGAATCAATATTATCAATCAACTTAATCAATTCATTTTGTTCAATATGTATTCTGTCAATTTGTTGTTTTTTTTCTTGAATATTTTTATTTAAATATATGTGTCGATCATTTAACTCTTCTATTCTAGATTTAAATGAAGATATATTTAACGATAATTTAGATTTTTCCAAAATACAAGAATTCAAATTAGCTGTTAGTTCCGCACAATTAGAATCTATACCTTGATATTTCTCATTGAATTTTAAAAATTTAGTTTCAGTATTATTAATTTCATTATTTATAGCTTCAAAATTTTTCTGCAGCTCATTAATAATATCTTTTCGTTCATTAATCCTAGCAACTAAATTATCCTCATCAGCCATTAACGATTTCTTATCATTTTTCATTCTATCAATATCAGAATTTATATGATTTATTTCTTCGGATAAAACTGCAATTTTTGTATTTCTTAAATTAGTTTCTTTTACAAAATTTTCTTTTTCATTGCGTATTCGTTCTATATTTAACTGATAACTTTGAATATTGTCATACGCTTCTTTTATTTTATTAGACAATTCTTCAAGACATCTTTTTTCGTTATTATAATTAGCTTTTGTTTTAAAAAGTTTATCACTATATTCTCTTAATTTTTCATTAATATTTTCCAAATCTTTAAGCCAAATATATATTTCAAAATCTCTCTTTTGTAAATCGAGTTCTTTAAATTTTTTGGCCTTTTCACTTTGAATTTTAAGCGGTCCCACACGGTCCTCTAATTCATTCAAAATATCCTTAAGCCTCACCAAATTTTCTTCTGCGAGCCCCAATTTTTTCTCTGCTTCTTTTTTTCTATATTTATATTTAGTAATTCCAGCTGCTTCTTCAAATATCTGACGGCGTTCAGAAGATTTTGATGACACAATCTCATCAATTTTACCTTGACCAACAACAGCATACCCTTCTCTAGATAAACCTGTATCCATTAAAATCTCTGATATATCTTTTAAAAGAACATTTTTCCCATTAAGAATATACTCACTATCACCACTTCTATAATACTTTCTAGCAATTACAATTTCATCAGAATCCAAATCAACTGTTCTATCTTTGTTATCAAAAACAAGAGATACTTTAGCAAATCCCGTTGGCTTTCTGCTTTGAGTTCCCAAAAAAATAACATCTTCCATTTTTTGACCACGTAAATTTTTAGTAGACTGCTCTCCTAAAACCCATCTTATAGCATCACTAATATTACTTTTTCCGCTTCCATTCGGACCAACAACTGCAGTAAAGCCCTCTTCAAAATCAAGTCGAGTTTTGTCTGGAAAAGACTTAAATCCACACAATTCTAAAGATTTTAATTTCATTCAAACGTCCTCCGAAAAACTAATTACTAAATCAATTTTAAATCACCAATATCAATAGAATGATCACCAACAACTCTCAAAAAATATCCCTCATCTTGTAATATTTTTATATTGCTTTTTCTATGCCCAACAACTTTAGATACTTCAGATGAATTAACTAAAATTTTATATGATCCTGCCTTTAAAGTTTTAAACAAGTGTCTTAATTTATTCAAATATATTTTACTTTCACAAAGTTCTTTAAAAGCGGGATGATATAAACCAGCAACAATGTCTTCCTCCATTGTTTTTTGAGCATGTAATCCAAGTCTTATAACATTTATACCATTATCATTAAACAATTCTAATAATTTAGAACACAAGTCAATTCCTTCACCCAAAGTTAACGGTGTATATTGTCCAGAATTATACCACCGCTCAATTAAAGTCCCTTTAAAAACCACAACGGGATATATTCTAATTGTTGCAGGGTGTATATCCACAATTTTTCTAGCAGTATTAATAACACTTTGTTTACTTTGCCCAGGTAATCCAACCATTATTTGCATTCCCAATTCAATATCATATTCAAGTATTTTTCTACAAGCTTGCTCCGTTTGTGCCACTGTATGTCCTCTTAGGTTTTTTCTTAAAACATAATCGTCCATACTTTGAGCCCCGAGTTCTACTGAAGTCACATACTTTTCTTTTAAAATGCATAATATTTCGTCATTAATAGCATCTGGCCTTGTAGATATTCTTATTCCACTAAATCCATCGCTACCAATAAATTCTTGAACACAATCTAAATACCCAATCATTAACTCACGATTTATTGCTGTAAAACTCCCACCAAAAAAAGCAATTTGCGTGTTACGTCTCTGATTTAAAGTCATGCGATTATATTCTTTTCTACATGTTGATTTAACTTCATCAAAAGAAGGTGCAGTTATTGATCCCGATATTATATTTTGATTACAAAACGAGCATAAATTTTTACACCCCATATGCGGTATAAAAAAAGCTATATTTGAATGTATAGACATTACAATCTATACCCCCATTAATCGTAAGGCCTGCTTAGCCGCATTTTGCTCAGCACGTTTCTTGCTTTTTCCAATACCGCTACCAATTATATTAGAATTCAAATGTAATTCTACTTCAAAAATTTTATCGTGATCTGGTCCACTCTCATTTACTAACACATACTCTACTTTTTCTTCTGGATTTTGTTGAATAATTTCTTGAAGTCTAGTTTTATAATCTGTTAAATGATCAATCTTTTTCATATTCTCTTTATCGGGCATAAAACGCAAAACAAATTTTCTAGCCGCCTCTATTCCACCATCTAGATATATCGCTCCAACCAAAGCTTCAAATGCATCTTCTAAATTTGAAAGTCTATTTTGTCCGCCTGAATTAATTTCACCTTTCCCCATAATTAAAAATTTACCAAGATTAATCCTCTTAGCAAATTTTGCAAGTGAATTATCACAAACAAATGATGCTCTTATTCTAGTCAAATCACCTTCAGAATCATGTGGAAAAATTTTGAACAAATGCTCTGCAATAATAAGAGATATAACTGAATCTCCCAAAAATTCAAGCCTCTCATTATTTTGACAAAAAGATTTAATTTCATTGCTATATGAAGAATGAGTCAATGCAGTTTTTAATAAATCCTTATCATTAAAAAAATAACATATTTTTTCTTGCAATTCTTGCATAATTTATTCATCTCCCATCGATCCCGAAATGTTTTTTGACATCTCATCTATAATTTTTTCTCTTACGCACATTCTTGCCTGGTTTATAGCATTTTTAAAAGCATTGGCATCTGAGCTACCATGAGCTTTTATAACAGGCTTAGAAATACCTAATAAAATAGCTCCACCATATTCTCTATAATCCACCGTCTTTTTTACTCTTTTTATCTGATTTTTTAAGGATAAAGCAGCCAATTTTGTAAAAATGGATCTGGTAAATATTTCTTTCAATATACCAATTAAAAACTTAGACGTACCCTCCGCTGTTTTTAACATCATGTTTCCAGATAATCCATCGCATACAATCACATCACATTTACCCAAAAACATGTCTCTAGCCTCCATATTCCCAACGAAATTTATGCATTGACAATTGCTTAACAATTCATATCCACATCTATGTGCTTCTGTTCCTTTAGAAGGCTCTATTCCCACATTAGCAAGTCCAACCCTCGGATTGCTTATTCCTAATACTCTCTTAACATAAACAGACCCCATTATTCCAAATTGAACAAACATTTCCGGTCGACAATCTAAATTAGCCCCTGCATCTAAAATCATAAAACAACCATTATCTGTATGAAGAACGGGCGCTAAAGCAGCCCGTTTTACTCCCTTAATTCTACCCACTAAAACAGATGATCCAACAACTAAAGCGCCTGTGCTACCAGCACTAACAAATGCATCTACTGCTCCACTTTTTAAAGCTTTCAATCCAACAGCCATAGAACATGAACTTTTAGACCTACATATCTCTTTAGGATCTTCATCAACACTTATCACATCTTCAGCATCAACTATTGTTATTTTAGAAATATTGATATTATTTTCAGTCGCAATTTTTCTTAAAGTATCCTCATTTCCAGAAAGAAATAACTCAATATCCGAATAAGTTTCCAGCGCCAACAAACAACCTTTTATAACGTCGATTGGCGCATTATCTCCACCAAAAGCATCTACCATTATCTTCATACGACATTATCTCCATCTAAATTTAGTTTTTCAAAATATTTTTTAAATCTAATAAACCTCTTGTAGCTAAAGTTTCATATCTTTTTTTCTTATCTTTTATTTTAACATCAAGCCTTGGAAGTAATCCCATATTAGCTCCCATTGGTTGAAAATCGCGAACATCTTCACTAGTAATATATCGTAGTAGCGAACCCATCATTGTTGTTTCAGGTAAAATACATTTTTCACTATCAGATAACTCTTCTATTAATAACCTGCTTGAAATTATTCCACAAGCTGCACTTTCCATATAACCTTCAACTCCCGTTATCTGCCCAGCAAATCTAATGTTTTTATTATTTTTTAATCTAAGTTTATCGTCCAATAAACGTGGACTGTTTATGAAAGTATTTCTATGCATAACACCATATCTTAAAAATTCAGCATGTTCTAAACCAGGAATTAAAGAAAAAATTCTCTTTTGTTCACCAAATTTCAAATTCGTTTGAAATCCTACCATATTATACATTGTGCCCTCAGCATTTTCTTTTCTAAGTTGCAAGACAGCATAATATTTCTCGTTAGTCACCGGGTGATATATTCCAACTGGCTTAAGCGGTCCGAACCGAATAGTATCTTTGCCGCGCTTAGCCATAATTTCAATAGGCATACATCCCTCATAAACTTTAGGCTTATCAAACTCATGTAATTGTGCACACTCACCATTAACGAGACTCTCATAAAAAGTTTCATATTCTTCTTTGTTCATAGGACAATTTATATAGTCAGCACTTCCATTACCGTATCTAGAGGCAAAAAAAGTTTTTTCCATATCAATAGAATTCGCCGAAATAATAGGTGCAGCCGCATCATAAAAATGAAGTTGATCCCCTCCAATTAATTTTGAAATAGTAGTTGTTAAATCATCAGAGGTTAATGGACCTGTAGCTATAATCACTTTCCCTTCGGGGATATTTATAATTTCTTCATTTATTACATTAATTTTTTGACAACTATACAATCTGCGTGTTACTTCTTCAGAAAACAGCTCTCTATCAACAGCTAAAGCTCCACCGGCATCAACAGAAAATTTTTCTGCACTCTCTAATGTCAATGAACCAAATAATCTCATTTCTTCTTTCAACATACCCGATGCAGAACTAATCCTACGTGATTTTAAAGAATTAGAACAAACCAATTCAGCAAAATTTTTAGATTTATGTGCTGCAGAAAATTTTTTTGGTTTCATTTCATAAAGATCTACATTATATCCAAATTTAGCTAACTGCCAAGCAGCCTCACACCCAGCAAGACCAGCACCTATAACACTAATTTTGTCTTTTATCATTTAATATATCCACAGCCTTCTTTTCCACAATAAATTTGAGCCTTTTTTCCTTTTTTCTTAAACATTGTATTTCCACATTTAGGACAAATATCACTAACCGGTTCATCCCAACTCATAAAATTACAGTTTGGATAATTTTCACATCCAAAAAATATTCTACCCTTAGCCGATTTTTGTCTTATTATCTTACCTCCACAAGCAGGACATATCCCCTTTGTTGGCACTACTATCTTTTTAGTATTTTTACATTCAGGATAACCAGAACAAGCCATAAATTTACCAAACCTACCATGCTTAATAACCATAGGTTTTCCACATTTTTCACAAACCTCATCGGTTTCTTCATCTGGTATCTTATAACTCTTCAATTCTGTATTTTTCTCAGCCAACTTCAAAGTGTTATCAAAATTAGAATAGAAAGCACGTATAGAATCTTTCCACTTCATTTTTCCTTCTGCAACTTTATCAAAATCTTCTTCTATTTCTGCAGTAAACGACACATCAACAACATTTGAAAAATTATCTTTCATCAATTCTGTAGTAATTTCTCCCAACAATGTTGGTTTTAACTGCTTTTTCTCTCGTTCAACATATCCTCTTGAAACAATTGTTGTGATTGTAGGCACATAGGTAGAAGGTCTTCCTATTCCCAATTCTTCCAATGATTTTGTTAAAGACGCTTCCGTAAATCGAGGAGGTGGCTGTGTAAAATGTTGATTTCCACAAATATCGTTTAATTTAAGTTTATCGTTTTTATCAAGATCTGGCAAATTTGAATCTTCCTGCTTTTCATCATCACTACCTTCAATATACACCGCAGTAAAACCAGACAATTTTAACAAAGATCCAGAAGCTTTAAATATATAAGACAAAGATTTTATATCAACAGAAACCGTATCATAAACGGCATCTGCCATCTGACTTGCCATAAAACGATCCCAAATCAGTTTATATAGCTTATATTGATCTGATGTCAAAGAATCTTTAACCTCACTTGGACTCAAATTTGGAACAGTAGGTCGTATAGCCTCATGTCCGTCCTGTGAATTAGACTTAGATTTATATAATCTAGGTTTATTTGGCAAATATTGATCTCCAAAAACCTTTTTAATATATTCCGTTGCCGCACCTTGTGCTTCATTAGATATTCTTAAAGAGTCCGTTCTCATGTATGTTATTAGTCCTATTGCACCATGTCCCTCAACATTAACCCCTTCGTATAATTGTTGAGCTATTCTCATAGTTCTTGCTGACTGAAAATTTAATTTTCGAGACGCCTCTTGCTGCATAGTTGACGTAGTAAACGGAGGGGATGGTGATCTTCTTCTCGTTCCCTTTTTGATTTTATCTATACAATAATCTTGACCATCCAAATCGCTTAATATTTTATTAACTTCATCTTGACTTTTGATATTTAATTTTTTTCCATTCAAACTATGTAATTTGGCGGAAAAAATTTTAGAGTCATTTCCTTTCTGAAATTTAGCATCTACGGTCCAAAACTCCTCTGGATTAAAACCACGAATTTCCAATTCTCTATCAACAATCAATCTCACTGCAACAGACTGAACACGCCCTGCAGACAAGCCTGGTCTTACCTTTTTCCACAAAAAAGGACTAAGCTTATAACCAACAAGTCTATCCAAAATTCTCCTTGCTTGTTGAGCATCAACCAAATCTTTATCAATTTTTCTGGGATTACTCATTCCAGATTTTACTCCAGACTTGGTAATCTCGTTAAAAGTCACTCTATTCTCTTGATCATTATTTAATCCTAGAATATGAGATAGATGCCATGAAATAGCTTCTCCTTCTCTATCAGGGTCAGTAGCAAGAAAAACTTTGTCTGCCTTAGAAGCCGACTTTTTCAAATCTTTGATTATTGGTCCTCTCCCTTTTATATTAATATATCTAGGCTCAAAATCATTTTCTATATCCACACCCATGGTAGACTTAGGCAAATCTCGCAAATGCCCCATAGAAGCTACCACTTCGTAGCCTCTTCCTAAATATTTTTTTATTGTTTTAGCCTTAGCAGGCGATTCAACTATAATTAATTTTGACATATAACTCACCGCCAATAATAAAAAATTAAGATTTTTTATAATTTAAACCAACTTTTTCTATATAGCCCATAATTTCCAGTTCAGTTAACATCGGAAGTAATTTATCTATTGAAATTTTCAATTCTTCCGATATTTGATCTAAATCTTTATTTAGATCCACTGCTTCAAACAAAACCTGAAGATGCCGTGGAACATTATAAACCACTTCTTCTTGTACACTATCAGTATTAACGCTATAATTTTTAGCAGCTTTTTTGGGTACAACATAATTGGAAAATCTATATGTTTCTAAAACATCGTCAATATCGAGTAACAAATTTGCTCCATCTCTCAAACATTTCTTTATTCCATCATTTCTACTATCAAATATATTTGATGGTGGAACACAAAACACTTCTTTCCCATATTCACAAGCAATACCAGCAGTAATCATAGCTCCAGATTTTTTTGGTGATTGAACAACTATAACACTATCAGACATGCCCACTATTAACCTATTTCGAACCGGAAATAACCACGGAGCAGTATCTGTTCCCGGAGCATATTCACTAACTACAACACCACCACAATTAACAATATTTCTTTTTAATTTACCACTACCACTCGGATAATTTTTCTCCAAAGATGTTCCCAAAACTGCAACTGTCTTGCCTTTTCTCTCAGTTGCTCCAGCATGTGCACACATATCAATTCCTTCTGCACATCCACTAACTACCGTTATTCCACAACCAACAAGATCTTCAGCAAGTTTCTTAGAAACTTCTAAACCATAACTATCCGCTTTTCTAGTTCCAACAACAGCCACACTCGGCTTATTTACAACACTAATGTCACCAACATAATATAAAACAAGTGGAGCAGATTCAATATTTTTGAGTTTCTCTGGATACGTCTCATCATCAAAGCATGTAATACTTATATTAAGTTTTTTACATTTGTCAATTATTTTTAAATAATCCGACGGTACACTTTTCTTCATTTTTGCTAAATGCTTGCTAGCTAATCCAAATTCATAAGCTTTTTCATCAATATTTTCATAAAACTCATCCCAATTACGCACATTAGTCGCAATCTGCATAGGCTTTATGCTACCATAAGAGAAAGATTCTGCCAACCAAAGATAATATAAAATATTTTTATTCATTAAAACTCCCTTGCAAACATTCCCTAAACTTATACATACAAATACTACCAGCAACAGCTGCATTTAACGATTCAGTCTCTCCTAACATATTGATTGTCAATTTTACATCGCACTTTTTTACAATATTATCTGGCAGTCCATTTGCTTCATTCCCAACAATCAACATTGCTCCATTATTTAAATTCAATTTAGTAAGCGACAGTGCATCTTTTCTAACAACAGTAGCATACTTCTTTATATTAACAATGTCTAAAAATTCTTCAAAATCCAAACATTCCAAAAAATTAGATCTAAATAAAGATCCCATCGTACTTCTAACAACTTTAGGATTATAAACATCACAAGAATTACTTAAAACAATTTTATTAAAGCCAAATGCATCCGCTGTTCTAATTAATGTTCCAACATTACCCGGATCTTGTACATCATGTAGTGCCAAAACAAAATCATTATTAATTATATCATCACTAGAAATAGTAGGAGGTTTATTTGCAATAGCAAACGCACCCTGAGATTGATTAACACCAGCCATATATCCAGCTATCTTTTCGGATATAACATCATAATCACATAAATTTGTAATATCATAATCTGTATTTTTTGTTTTAGAAATACAATTTTCTGTAATAAAAACATTATCAAAATTTACTCCATATTTCAAAGCATCTTGTAATATTCTAACACCCTCAATTACAAACTTACCCAACTTATCGCGATATGATTTTTTATTAGATAACTTAATATATTGCTTAATTTTAAAATTATCTCTACTTTCTATCATAAATCCCTCTATATTGAAATTGCCCTCGCCAAAGTAAAAACTTATGATCGAGAGCATAAAAATATTATAATGAACTCTTTGCTTTTTCACACAGAGAAGAAAAAGCAGCAGGATCAGATATTGCTATCTCAGAAAGCATCTTTCTATTAAGTGCAATATTTGCTTTTTTTAGTCCGTTTATAAATGTGGAATAATTCATTCCATTCTGTTTACATCCAGCAGAAATACGTGTAATCCAAATTTTTCTGAAATCACGTTTTTTCTGTTTGCGTCCAATATACGCATATTGTCCAGATTTCATAACTGCTTGTTTTGCAGTTCTAAAAAGTTTGCTTTTTCCACCAAAATATCCTTTAGAAAGCTTTAATATTTTTTTTCTTCTCTTTCTAGTCATAACAGCTCTTTTTACGCGGGCCATAATCTACTTACCTCCATATTATCAAATCAAAAATTCAAAATAGTCCTATTTATATGGTATTAATTTCTTAATTGTTTTTTCATTTGTACTATCCGCATATGCTATTTGTCTTAAATTTCTCTTACGTTTTGTAGATTTCTTATTCAATATATGCGATTTATTAGCATGTGCACGTTTTACTTTGCCATTCTTTGTTAATTTAAAACGCTTTTTAGCTCCACTATGAGTTTTTTGTTTAGGCATTACATTATCCTCCCCGAATATATATTCATTTTATTTCATAAATTTATTATTTTTGCGCCTTTTTAGTTGATTTTACAGCAGATTTTGGCGACATAATCATTATCATGCTTCTACCCTCTAGCTTACCAGGTTTATCAGCAGAGCCATATTCAGAACAACCATTCTGAAACTTCTCTAACAACTCTCCACCTAAACCGGTATGAGCCATTTCTCTACCTCTGAACCTAACAGAAACCTTGACTTTATTACCACTTTTTAAAAACTTAATTGCATTTTTCAGTTTCGTATTAAAATCATGTACATCAATATTTAATGAAAGTCGAACTTCTTTCACTTCCATAGTTTTTTGATTTTTTCTTGCCTCTTTATCACGTTTAGCTTGCTCAAACTTATATTTCCCATAATTCATTATGCGACAAACAGGCGGTTTTGCCTTAGGAGCAATCTTAACCAAATCAAGATTTTTAGAAACAGCAATATCTAATGCTTCTCTAGAAGACATAAAACCCAACTGTGTTCCTTCTTCATCTATCACTCTTATTTCTTCATCTCTAATTTCTTCATTAACTTGTAGCTCTTTATTACTAATCACAAAGCACCTCCCTACAAAATAAATCTATCATAAAACAAAAGCACAGACAAATAAATCGTCTGCACTAATACAATACTAAAGTCAAAAAAAGACATTGTATTGACCTTACGTGCAGATACAGCAAGGTGGGAATTCAAAATTCCACTTCACTTTCTAGAATAGCTTACCATATACAGCACAAATTGTCAATAGCAAAGTTATAAATTATAGCACACAAAAAATAATTTATATTATTTTTTCATATCTATTTCTTTCGTTTTTTGTGTAAACAAATATGAAAATGTCATACCAAACATTAAAACTATAACCGACAACACACCATGAAATATAAAGTAATTGGCATTACTCATATTATCAGTAGTTAATGATGAATTATTTACAATAGTCACAACAGATCTCAAATATCCTAAACATGGAGATATAGCAGACCCGACAATTAACCCTAAAATCCCAAAATAAGTTGCTTTAGGAAATTTATTAAAGAAAAATTCAACAGCCTTAGAACCACACAATAAACCAAGTAATACTCCTATTCCTACCGGCAATAACAACAAGATGTTAAATGAATGAATTGCATTCATAACAGAATAATAAACACCAAATACCAACATGATCATTGATCCACTACATCCAGGTAAAAGCAAACAAAAAGATGCTAAAGCGCCAACCAAAATTAATCTAATAAATTCAAACAAATTAACATCTGTTATTATACTATTATTAGATTCAGCCGTTAATGACATACATATAATAAATATCATAAATGCAAACATAACAAAAAACGGCAGTGTATTCAACAATTTAAATTTTGAGCCTACCGCCCTACCTAAAATCATGGGGATTAAACCAACAATCAATCCAAGCAACAAAAAATTTGTTTCCATGGGATAATTTTTATATAAAAACGAAATAACATAACTAAAAGTAACTATTCCAAAAGCCATTCCTAATACTATCGGAATTAAATATTTCATACTATTTTTAAAATCGTCTTTTATGTGACTAACAGACATTATCAATTTATCATATATATTTAGCAATACAGCCAATGTTCCACCACTTATTCCTGGAACAACTTCAAATGTTCCCATGCATACTCCATAGAAAAAATTTTTTATTACCTTACCATATTTCATTATTATTCCTCTCTCCAAAACAATTTATACCGCGTATTATAATAACATATACATAAAATAATATCAAATTTTTGAATCAATAATTATTAGATTTTTCTACAACAATTCAAAAATTTAACAAAATTCTCTTCAAGTTCACTGTCAAAATACATATGCTTCTTTAAAGTAGGATGGTCAAACCCTAGCGTTTTTGCATGAAGACATTGTCCTTTTAATTTTTTTATGCAAGATTTTGGCCCATAAACACCGTCTCCAGCTAACGGATGTCCAATATGAGACATATGCACTCTAATTTGATGAGTCCTACCAGTTTCAAGTTTTAATTTCAAATAACTAAATCCATTTAAAGTTTCAATTACCTTATAATGTGTTATTGCTTCTTTGCCATTTTTAAAATTAACAGCCATTTTTTTTCGATCGCGTTCACTGCGTCCAATAGGAAAATTTAAAGTTCCTTCAGCAGCTCCAAATTTACCATAAGCAATCGCCTCATATATGCGATTCATAGAATGCTCTTTAATTTGTTCTGAAAGATTTATATGTGCGAAATTAGTTTTCGCAACAACCAATAAACCACTTGTATCCTTATCTATTCTATGAACAATTCCAGGACGTAAAACACCACCTATATCTGACAAACAATCTTTGCAATGCCACATAATCGCATTAACCAACGTTCCTCCATTATAATGTCCCGGCGCTGGATGAACCACCATTCCTTTCGGTTTATTAACAACAAGCACTTGATCATCCTCATAAACAATATTAAGAGGAATATTTTCAGCAACAACATCTAATTTTTCAGGTTCTGGAAAAATAATGCTAACAATATCATCTTTTTTTAATTTATAATGCTTATTTATCACTTTATCATTCACAGAAACCAAATTTTTCGAAAACAACTTGTGAACAAAACTTCTAGTAAGATCTTGGTATCTTTCACAAATAAAAAGATCTATTCTCTTACCATATGAATTTTCATCCACAAAAACTGTTTTAACATCCATAATTACTATATTTCCTTTTCAAACACGGCTAATTGTTCTTATTTTGAACGAATTCATTAATAATAAATTTTATTACAAATATTATAGTTCCAACAACCACTAAACAATCCGCAAAATTAAAAATTGCAAAATCATTAAACGGCCAAAATGTCACATCAAAATAGTCTACAACATAACCTCTGAATATTCTATCTATCAAATTTCCAATACCACCAGATGTAATCATTGTAATTGAAATAAGATAAAATAAATCTTTAATTTGTTTCTTAATAACAAATACAATCAAAAAAGAAATTATTAATAACGTAACAATAATTAAAATTATTTTTTGCCCTGACAATATGCTAAATGCTGCACCATAATTTTGTAAATAAGTTATTCTCAAAAAATCTGAAACAACAATAAAACTATCATGTAAATTCATATTGCTTTCAACAACCCACTTAATAAATTGATCAAGCAAAATCAAAAAAACATTCAAAAAAGCAAAAAAACACATCATCTTGTATTTTTTTATTTCATTAAAAAAGCTAATATTATTTTTATTCATATCAATCTCTCTTCACTACATTTTTAAAAATCGAGCGTCTAACTCATTAACGACACTCGATTTTAATTATAAACTAAATATTTTTTATAACCTCTGCGCATCTATCACAAAGTGTCAGATGTTCATGATTCTTTCCAACAGACTCACTATAAGTCCAACATCTCTCGCATTTATTACCACTTGGTTTCTCAACGTCTACCGATATTCCTAGAGAATCAAATTTATATTCTCCTTCTCCATTTCTTTTAACTTCAACCATAGAAACTAAGAAAGCAGTAGACAATTGATTCGAAACCCCATTCACAAAATCATAATTATTATCATCACAATAAATAATTACTTTTGCATCTAAAGAGGAGCCTATAACTTTCATAGCTCTCTTCTCTTCCAGAGCCTTTTTAACAGCATTCCTTATACTGTGAATTTTATTCCACTTTTCATAAAAACCCTCGTCACAATTTACATCAACACTGAAATACATGTCGTTATAAAGCACGGATTTAACATCATCACCTTTTCTATGCGGCATAGCAGCCCATATTTCCTCAGAAGTAAAAGAAAGTATAGGAGCTACTAAACGAGTAAATGCGTCCAAAATAATAAACATTGTTGTTTGTGCTGCTCTTCTTTTTACCCCATCTTTAAGTTCACAATAAAGTCTGTCTTTAATAATATCCAAGTAAAAATTAGACATATCTACAACACAAAAATTATGTATACTATGATACAAACCACAAAATTCAAAGTTATCGTAATAATTCTTAGCATTTTCTAAAAGATTATTTAATTTAGATAAAGCCCATCTATCTACTTCATGAAGATTATCAAAGCTAACAGCATCTTTATCAGGATCAAAATCACTAATATTTCCAAGTATAAATCTCGCAGTATTTCTTATTTTACGGTATACCTCTGTAAGTTGTTTTAATATTTCAGGCGATATACGAATATCTGCATGATAATCAGAGGAAGCAACCCAAAGTCTCAATATGTCAGCCCCATATTTTTCCACTATTTTTTCTGGAGCAACACCGTTAGATAATGACTTAGACATTTTTCGTCCTTCTCCATCCACAACCCAGCCATGAGTACATACAGCTTTATATGGAGCTTTTCCTTTGGTTGCAACAGCGGTTAACAAAGACGACTGAAACCATCCTCTATATTGATCTGCACCTTCCAAATACAAATCTGCAGGCCATCTCAATTCAGAATATGCCTCCAAAACAGAAGTATGACTACATCCACTATCAAACCAAACATCCATAACATCTTTTTCTTTATAGAACTCGTGTCCTCCACAATCAGGACAAGAAAAATCTTCCGGCAAAAACTCATGCGGTTCTTTAGTAAACCAAGCATCTGAACCATACTGTCTAAACATATCTGCAATATACTTCACAGACTCCTTGTTTATTATGTGTTTGCCGCATTTTTTACAATACAAAATAGGAATTGGAACACCCCAAACACGTTGTCTAGATATACACCAATCACTTCTATCCTTTATCATGTTTTCTATTCTGCCTTGTCCCCAACTAGGTATCCAATTAACATTCTTAACTTCTTCAAGAGCAGCTTCCTTAAATCCATCTATTGAACAGAACCATTGTTCAGTTGCTCTAAACAATATTGGTTGTTTACACCGCCAACAATGAGGATAACTATGATTAATCTTTTTAACCGCTAACAAATTGCCGGTTTCATTCATCTTTTGGACAATAGCTTTATTAGACTCTTCGGTTGTTAAACCAGCAAATTCTCCAGCCTCATCTGTTAACTTTCCGTTGTCATCCACAGCCACAACTATTGGTATATCCGGATATTTTTGGCAAACTTCAAAATCTTCGATTCCATGACCAGGCGCAGTATGAACACAACCCGTTCCACTTTCTAATGTAACATGGTCTCCGTTGATAACAACAGACTCTCTATTTAGAAACGGATGTTTTACAGTAATATATTCAAACTCTTTTCCTTTAAAAGAACCCATAGTTTCATAATTTTCAATCGATGCAGCCGACATAGTTTCTTCAACTAAATCCTTAGCTACAACATAATATTCTTCACCATTTTTTACCACAGTGTATTCATATTTTGGCCCAAGACATATAGCAACGTTACTTGGTAAAGTCCACGTGGTTGTTGTCCAAATAACAAAATATACCCTACTCTTATCAATACCATGTTGAGCAAAAAATCCTTTGTCATCATTCACTTGAAATTTAACATATATTGAATAGCATTTATCTTCACTATATTCAATTTCAGCCTCAGCCAATGCTGTTCCACACTCTGCGCACCAGTAAACAGGCTTTAACCCTCTATATATAAAATCTTTTTCAGCCATCTTACCAAAAACTTCTATCTGTCTAGCTTCAAATTCTTTATTAAGAGTTAAATATGGATTTTCATAGTCGCCTATAACACCCAAACTTTTAAACTGTTTCTTCTGTTGTTCAGCATGCCCAATAGCGAAATCTTTACACATATTTCGCAAATCAACATCGGATATATTGTTCTTATCTGCCCCAGCAGCTTTCAACGCCTTAAGTTCAATTGGCAAACCGTGCGTATCAAAACCAGGAACAAACGGTGCTTTAAATCCAGACATATTTTTTTGTTTAATGATAAAGTCTTTTAAAACCTTATTTAAAGCTGTTCCTAAATGAATTTTTCCATTAGCATATGGAGGTCCATCATGCAATATATACAAAGGTTTCCCTTCATTTTTTTCAATAACATTATAATATAATCTTTCTTTGTCAAATCTTTCAAATAATTCAGGCTCTCTTTTGGGTAAATTTCCTCTCATTGGGAACTCTGTTTTAGGAAGATTTAATGTTGCATTATAATCCCGAGTCATTAGTACATTTCTCCTTGAATTTAATTATTATTTTCACCAAATTTAAGTTCACTAAATCTTGATTTAATATAATCTCCCTTATCTATATTATCATCACTATCAGTTAAAGTAACCTTAAATACTGGATTCTGTTCAATTTTAACATCTTCAGTATCTTTCATTTCTTGTTTTTCATCAGTACTCGCTGTGGTATCATTACTAGCATCAATTGCAGCCGATTTTTCTTCTGTATTTTTAACAGCTTCTTCACTATCATATTCAGGAATCTTAGTAATAATATCTAAATGAGATTTATATAATGAAAGAAGTCTAGCTTTAAAATCCGAAACTTCTTTTTTCATAATTCTAAGCTGTCTTGTCTCATTCTCAAACTTACGTTGAGTATCTTTCATCATGCCATCTGCTTTTTTCTTAGCATCAGACATTAATTCTTTAGTTTTATTATTAATTTCAGCATCAAAATTTAATTTTTTTTGTTCAATATCTTCAGAAATTTTATTAGCCTTTTCTTTTGCTTCATTAATGATATCAGTTTTAAATTTCTGCGCACTAACTATTATCTCTTTTACACTTTCTTCACTATTTTTATAATTTTCTATCTGATCCTCAAGATCTTGTATTTTTTTCTCATACTCCGAAATTTTTTCTTCTAAAGATACTGCATATTGCGAAATATCCTTCAAACAATTTGCAACATCATCTACTTTATATCCAAAAGCTCCTTTGTCAAAAACAAAATCTTTAATTTCTATGCCTTTCATCAACTAAACCTCCATCAAACACAATTTAGAATCGTTCAAAAGACCTTATATCCTTAATTAATAACATACTCTCAAAACGTACACTAAACTATAACTATTATAATTTAGTGTATACAATACTGATAATCTTTAATAAGCTAAATACATCAATAATTAGTTACTAAAAGAAAACTCCATTATTCTCTAATTCATCCAACAAGTCTCCCATAACATCAACATTGTACGGTGTTATTATAAAAGTACTATTAGCAACACGTTTAATTTGGCCATTATTAGCATATGCCACACCACTTAAAAAATCAACCAATCTACGTGCAATTTCTTTATTTGTAGATTCCAAATTAATAACAACTGTTCTTTTTTCATTCAAATGATCTGCAATAGAACTTGCATCTTCAAAATGTTCTGGTTTAACTAAAACAACTTTTAGTTGAGTAGTAGCATTAATATTAACTACTTTGTTATTTTTAACGTCATCATCCGATCTTCTAATTTTTTCTTCTTTTGTTATAAAATTATCCTCATATTCATCATCATAGTACTCATCTGTTCCAACAATACCTTTAATTTTATCGATTAAACTCACTTAAAAAACCTCCTCGTTTTTTATTAATATGTTTAAATTCAAAATACTTAAACCCATTTTAATATCGTGATCCAAACATCAAACTGCCTATTCTGACAATGTTCGAACCAAAAGATATGGCTTTTTCAAAGTCACTGCTCATGCCCATTGACAAAAAATCCATACTTACATTATCTATTTTTTCTTGTGAAATGTCAATATATATATCCTTAATTTTTTCAAAATAATATGTAACGTTTTCTTTTGGTGGTATAGTCATAAGCCCTCTAATTTTCACTCCAGGCATATTAGCAATAGCTTTAGCGGCTTCTAAAACTTTATCGGGATCAAACCCAGTTTTAGTTTGCTGCTTTCCGATATTTATTTCCAAAAGAATAGGCATAGTCTTATTATTCTTTAACGCTTGTTTCCCTATTTCACAAGCAAGATGCTCACTATCCACAGATTCAATCATATCAACTTTATTGATAATTGTCTTAACCTTATTTCTCTGCAAATGGCCTATAAAATGTATATCAACATTATCACGCTCATAGTAATCATACTTCGAATTGAGTTCTTGTGCCCTATTTTCCCCTAACAACCTAATTCCTGATTCTATAGCAACATTAACCAAATCTGCAGATACATTTTTTGTAACCGCCATTAAGCTAATTTCGTTCACATTTCGATTCGATTTTGCCGCTGCATAAGCTAGCTTTTTTCTAATTTCCAAAACTCTATGTTTAACAGAATCCTTATCTAATTGGTTTGTTATCATACAAATCCTTCCCTTGTGTTATAATTTTATCAAAATCTCTCAAATAAGTTGCCGTATCATCTGAACGAGACACACAAAGAACATTATTTTCATCTTCAAACAAAATATCCACTTTCTTAAACTGCATAGAAACATTGTTTAAAGAATATACCCCCACATCACCCTCATCATTATTTCTAATAGCAGTTTTAGGCACTTTAATACCCCTATATGTATGAAATACTATTTCCGCTTTACTTGAACGAATAGACGACAGTCTCTCGGTCATAACATCTATCTTAAATGTGGCTACACTTTGTTCACTATTCCAATCCAAATCCAATTTTGCCAATTTGGCAGTTACTTCTTCACCTGCTTCTTCAAATTTGATTTTACACTCAGATCCAAGTTTAACATCGGAAACCAATCTTGTCGGTAAAACCACTTTAAATAACAATAATGAGTTAGTTATAACCTTTCCAACATTATTGCGAGGACAAGCTTTTTGACACTCATTATATAATTGATTTAACCGTTCAGCATTAAAATCATCAGCTAATTTTAATAAACACTTATTCTCATATCCATCAGTGTAATCAACAAAATATCCAGACACAGGTGTAATTATTGATTTAGGTTTAGATGAAATAGTTTTATTTACATTATTTTTTTCAGAATTAAGTTTAGCAATAGTATCGTTAAAATCAGTTACTTGATTAGTTATTATTTGTTTTTTATTAAAAAGCATAGTCATTTGATCTTTAATTTCTTTAATTGTATTTAAATTACAATTTTTTAAAGTTCTTATCAATTCATAGTAATTACAATTCATCTGCTTATTTATAGTTTTTATATTCATATCCTGTAAAGAACCCGGATTTTGTGCTTCGTTTAAAGCACTGATTTCTTTATCTAAAATACCCACCTGTTTTATTTTTGATATATCATCTTGTGTTGTGTAAGATTTAGCCACCTCAGATTTTGCTGCCACACGTGCACCATTACAGAAATTGTTCTTAACAATTCCAACATATTCACTAGAATTTAAGACAACCTCATCTTTAAAAATAACACCTATTCCCTCAGCCTTCTTTTCCATAACATCACTGCGCACAATTGTTGTTTCATAGTTAAACGTCAGCTTAAGATATATTTGATATGCAACTCCAACAACAAAGCAACAAGAAAACAACACAAATAAAAACTTTAAACAAAATGATTTCATGTAAAATACATGGCGAAAAGCCACTTACCTCCATAAAAATTATTAAAATACAACTATTAAACAGATTATACCATAATTTTCAAAAAAATCATAATATTATTTAAAATGATTATTAACAATTTCAATAACTTTATTTTTTATATCTATATCACTTAATTTATCGCAATATATCCAGTTAATGTCTTTGTTTCTGCGAAACCATGTCAATTGACGCTTAGCATATTTTCTAGTGTTTTGTTTTAATTTAGAAATACATGCATCTAAACTCTCAGTTTCATTGAAATATCCTATAAATTCTTTATAGCCTATCGCTTGCATAGATGTATGTGAACTAGAACTGGAATTAATGATACAATGTGCTTCTTCCAACAATCCAGAATCAATCATATCATCAACCCTATCATTAATTCTCTTATATAGATTTTCACGATTATCAAAAGTTAATCCTATTCTACAAGCATCAAAACAAGATGGAACCGATTTACTTAATTTTAAATTGTCACTCATTTTCATACCAGTAGCAGAATAAATTTCTAGTCCTCTAATAATTCTCTTTATATTATTAGGGTGCAACGTTTTTGCATATTCAAAATCAACTTTTTTTAACTTGTCTAACATATGCTCCGATCCAAATTGCTCTAATTCCTCAAAAAGCTTTTTTCTTACAGCCAAATTTTCATTTTGATCTTGAAACTGCACACCATTTAATAATGAATCAACATATAATCCTGTTCCACCAACTAAAATAGGTTTTTTACCTCTATCAACAACATCTTCAATAATCTTCTTGGCCATTTTCACATAATCGGCAACTGAAAATAACTCATCTTGATGAAGAAAATCTATCATATGATGCGGAACTAATTTTTGTTCTTCAGCAGTAGGTTTTGCGGTTCCAATGTCCATACCCTTATATATTTGCATAGAATCCGCTGAAATTATTTCTCCATTAATTTGCTTAGCCAACCAAATTGCCAAACTACTTTTTCCTGATGCTGTGGGGCCAACTATAACGCATATTTTTATTTTATTTCTGTATTCTTCCAAATTCTCTGTCAAACCTTTCTTTATCAAAAGTTAACACAACCGGTCTTCCATGAGGACAAGTGCGAATTTTTTCATCAAAGTAAACTTGATTAACCAAGGATTTTAGTTCTTCAATACTATTATCATCGTTAGCCTTTATTGCTGCTCTACAAGCAATAGTGTGATATAAATCATCTAAAGTGGCAGGTGTAAAATCATTTATCTTTGTTTTTAAATTCAAAAGAATTTCTTCAAACACTTCAATACAATTTTTATTATCCAAAGCCATTGGAATTTCTCTTATTAAAATTGAGCGTCCACCAAAATCTTCAACACCAAAACCAAATTTTATAAAAATTTCACTATTATCTAAAACCAACTCATGATCTTCATTGGAATCTAAAACAACTTTCTTAGGCAAAAGTAAGATTTGTCGCTCCAGTCTATCGGATTCTTTCTTTATTTTTTCATACAATATGCGCTCATGAGCTGCATGCTTATCTATAACTACAAAATTATTACCTACTTCAACTAAAATATATGTTTTAAATATTTCACCAACTATTCTCAAATAATCTTGTTGTTCTGACGAAATTATTTCTTCGCTAATTTTCTCATCATTTAATTTATCTTCCTCACCACTAATATTTTCATTGTTTAATTCAATAGTTTTCTCAACAAATTTACGTTTATTATGATTTAACATATTATCTACATCATCCACATCGTCTTTCAACTCTTTATCCAAACTTTTCACAATATTAGCATTAGATAGAAATTTATATTGTGAAAAATTTTCATCACAATTTGTTGAGTATGATTTAACTGTAGTAGAAAAATCATTTGACGAAACACTAGGTTCATGAAAATAATCTTTATCTTTAACAATATTATTTGTGTTTATTTGCATTTGCTGCACATCAACACTATCTGCTGAAAAATAATTACGCTGCAAATCTGGAATTTTCGCTTCTGGCAATTTATTGTTTTCAGATATAGCAGATCTAACTGCAGAATAAATTGCTCTTAAAACTTCCATTTCATTAGAAAATCTAATTTCAACTTTAGCGGGATGTACATTAATATCTATTTTTTGTGGGGACATATTTACAAATAACACAAAAGCAGGATATTTTCCTATCATTGAAAATCCTTTAAACGCTTCTTCAACTCCCGAACTACATGTTTTTGATTTTACATATCTACCATTTACAAAACTATATTGTAGATTTCGATTAGAACGACAATATCGCGGATTACTAATAAAACCACTTATTTTTATATTTCTATCATCATAGTTAACGGGTAATAAAGACTTATATAAGTCTCTCCCAAAAACATTATAAATAACATCATCTAAAGACCCATTGCCAGCAGTTTGAAAAATTTTCTTTCCATTTTTCTTAAATCCAAAAGAAATATTACAATTACTAATTGCTAATTTTTCTAGAATATCTTGTATTACATTTGCCTCAGTAGAATCTTTTTTTAAAAATTTACGTCTTGCAGGAACATTATAAAAAAGTTGTTCTATAGAGAACATGGTTCCATTTGAACAACTAACAGATTCAATATTTTTTTCTTCACCGGCTTCTATAAAATACCTTACACCAAATTCATCTTCTTGTCTCTTGGTTAAAACCTCAACTTTAGAAACAGCACAAATAGAGGCAAGCGCCTCTCCACGAAATCCTAGTGTGCCAATATTATTTAAATCAATCTTTGTGGATACTTTACTGGTAGCATGTCTTAAAAAAGCCAGCTTACAATCGTCAAAATCCATTCCAATTCCATCATCAATTACTCTAATCAGACTTTTTCCACCATCTTTTATATCAACAAAAATCGATTTTGCTTTAGCATCTATCGAATTTTCAACCAATTCTTTAACAACAGAAGCAGGCCTCTCAATAACTTCTCCTGCCGCTATCAATTCATAAATGCTTTTTTCTAAAAGATGAATTTTTCCCACAACTAACAGCTCCTCTTTTAATTACAAATCCTTTTTTATACTATATAACAAATTCATAGCTTCAATAGGAGTTAAAGTATCAATAGACAAATCTTTCAATTTGTCCAATACTTTCTTTTCATTAGCGTCAAATAAAGAAACTTGCGCAGAATCCAATTGTTCTTCATAAATATTTTCATGACAATGCTTGTCTTTTTCCATATCTTTTAAAATAACATTCGCTCTTTTTATAACACTATCTGGAATTCCAGCAAGCTTAGCAACAGCTATTCCATAACTATCATCAACGCCACCTCTAACAATTTTTCTTAAAAAGGTTATGTCATCACCACGTTTTTTCACAGCAATATTATAATTTTTAACACCATCTAATTCTTGCTCTAGAGAAGTTAATTCATGGTAATGCGTAGCAAACAGCGTTTTACAGCCAAGATTTTTTGACTTTATAATATGTTCTGCAACTGCTTTTGCAATGCTCATTCCATCAAATGTTGAGGTACCTCTTCCTATCTCATCTAATATTACCAAACTTTTTCCTGTAGCATTTTTTAATATTTCAGCCACTTCACTCATTTCAACCATAAATGTCGATTTACCTGCAGTAAGATCGTCCGACGCTCCTATGCGAGTAAATATTCTATCAACAATTCCAATCCTAGCAAACTCCGCCGGAACAAAACTTCCTATCTGAGCCATCAATACAATAAGCGCCACCTGTCTCATGTAAGTAGACTTTCCAGCCATGTTAGGGCCTGTTATCATCATCATTTTATTTTCACAATTATCCATTTTTGTATCATTGGAAACAAAAGGCATGTCTAATATTGCCTCAACAACAGGATGCCGACCATTTTTTATAATCAATTCACTATCTGTGCTAATCTCAGGTTTAATATAATTATTGTTCTGCGCAACAACAGAAAATGAACAAAGAACATCTAGCATAGCAATAGCTTTCGCCGTGCTCTGAATTTCCATTAATTTATTTGAAACCACATTTTTTAGTTCTTCAAAGATATCTTGTTCTATTTTTATACTACGCTCGCTAGCAGTTAAAATTTTTTCTTCATACTCCTTTAATTCTGGAGTAATAAAACGCTCACTAGAAGTAAGTGTTTGTTTTCTAATATAATAATCTGGAACCTTATCTAAACAAGACTTAGTAACCTCTATATAATATCCAAAAACTTTATTATAGTTAATTTTTAGCTTATTTATTCCTGTCTGCTCTCTTTCACGCGCTTCAATTGTTAATAGAGTTTCCTTTCCATTTTCTCTAATATTTCTAAGCTCATCTAGTTCATTATGAAATCCCTCGCGAATAACGCCGCCATCTTTTAAATTAACAGGAGGTTCATCAACTAATGCAGATTCAATCAATTCATATACATTATTGATATCTTTTATTCTTTTATTTATATTTTGCACTAAGAAGTTTGGAACTAACTCCAATTGTCTTTTTAAACTCGGAATCTCACCAATTGTTTGAGATAATGCTCTTAATTCCCTAGGATTTATTGACCCATATATAACTTTAGTCATAAGCCGCTCTAAATCATATATTCTAGACAAAATTTCAATAATATCATCTCTTACCATTTTATTTTTTGTAAGTGATTCGACAGCATCATGCCTTTTTACAATTTGAATCGGATTTATTAGCGGCTGCTCTATTAATTTTCTAATTAATCTTTTTCCCATAGACGTTTTAGTTTTATCTAAAATCCATAGCAAACTTCTTTGTTTCTGTCCCGTCATAATGGTTTTAGTTAATTCCAAATTTTTTCGAGCATATGCATCAATTCCCATATATTGATATCCACTGTAGTAGGCCAAATCGACTAATCTTTTAACACCATCTTTCTGGGTATCTGCTAAATATAAAATCAAAGCTCCTAAAGATTTAACGCACAAATCTGAATTAATAATATCATCAGAAACTTCGTTAAATTGCTTATAAATTAACTTCTTACAAATATTGTTATCATAATTTTCAGAATCTACCAACTCGCCAATACACTTCAATTGCTTTGTTAAATATGAACTAACCTCTTTAAGATTCACTAAATCTTCATTATATAAAATTTCAGTAGGCGAAAATCTTTCTAGCTCATTTATTACGTCAAAAGAAACATTAGTTGAATTAATTTGAGTTACGTGAACCGTTCCTGTAGATATATCTGCAAAGCATATTCCAAAATCATTTCCAGATAAAAATATCGAACATATGTAGTTATTAACCCCCTCTTCCAACATATCAGATTCAAATACTGTTCCTGGCGTTATTATTCTAACAACATCCCTACGAACTAATTTTTTAGTACAATCTATTTTGTCGGTTTGCTCACATATAGCAACCTTAAAACCTTTATCTATCAATTTTTTTATATAAACATCAACACTATGATACGGTATACCACACATCGGAGCACGTTCAGCTAATCCACATTCTTTGCCAGTAAGAGTAATTTCTAATTCTCTAGAAGCAACAATGGCGTCATCAAAAAAAAGTTCATAAAAATCACCTAATCTAAAAAACAACAAATGCTTTTTATGCTGATTTTTTATTTCCATATATTGTTTCATCATTGGTGATAATTTGCTAAAATCTATCGATTCAAACATTTAACTAACCTACCCATACTAAAAATTATACTTTAAAACTCTAGTGACATTTTGAACATCCGTCACAACTACCATTACATCCCAAATCATTGATCTCAGAAAACAACATAGGATCTTCTCCATTAACAGCTGCCATCAATATACTGTTTATTCTGTTCATAACAGTGTCCATTTTTTCACTCGCTTTATTAAAAGCAACCATGTTTTCGTTTTTCATAATTTTTTCATATATTTCACTTAGTTCTAAATTTTTCTCGTTTATTTTTTCTTGTTGATCACTATTTTCCGACAATATGCGCTGTATTTCAAATTTAAGCAAATTAAACTTGCCAATTAAATCGTTCAATTCCCTATCGTTATCATTGTTTTGTTTTGCATTCATTAAATCCAAATACTCATCTGTTTTTTGAATTTCTTTTCCAAAATTACGTGCTAAATCAATAATATCCATAAAATTCTCCTTTTACTTCTACACTAATTCACCAATCAACGCCATTCTATGGGCCTTAATTATTCTAACGTCTGCAAACTCACCTATTTTTAAGTTAGCTCTTTTACAATCCACAACTAAATTAGTGTCGGTTCTTCCTGTTAACATATTATCGTCGGTTCTTCCAATACCATCAAACAAGACTCTTTCAATTTTACCAACACAATTTGCATGAACCTCAGCACTAATCTCATTTTGACAATTTATAAGCTCAGTTAACCACTTAGACTTTTCTTCTTTAGGAATAGGATCATACATTAATTCAGCTTTAGTTCCCTTTCTTGGAGAAAATATAAACATAAATAGAGAAGAATATTTAACTTCTTTAATTAATTTTAATGTTTCTTGAAAGTCTGAGTATATTTCACCAGGAAAACCAACAATTATGTCGGATGTGAATGATATATCCGGAATTTTCTTTTTAGCATAATCAACAATATCCAAATACTGACTCACTGTATATTTTCTATTCATTGCCTTTAAAATTTTATCACTACCACACTGAACAGGCAAATGTAAATGATTACAAACTTTGTCGCAATTTGCAATAGTATCTATTAATTCTTTTGTAGCATCTTTCGGATGAGAAGTCATAAATCTTACTCTAAAATCACCATTTATTTCATTAATCTTAGATAACAAATATGAAAAA
Organism: Oscillospiraceae bacterium; assembly: GCA_902798695.1. Taxonomy (GTDB): domain Bacteria; phylum Bacillota; class Clostridia; order Oscillospirales; family Ruminococcaceae; genus RUG12519. Next base: position 60,355 of record CADBXK010000001.1, on the reverse strand, counting down.
TTAACCCCAGAATCCAAATCATTACCATATGAATTGACATTTTGCCCAAGCAACATAATTTCTTTATACCCACTATCAACTAATTCTTTAACTTCATTATAAATAGAATCAAAACTACGGCTTCGTTCTCTACCTTTAACATATGGCACTATGCAATATGTACAAAAATTATTACAACCATAACTAATTGGAACAGACGCTTTAAATTTACTCTCTCTAACAACAGGCAAGCCTTCGGCTATAACACCATCTGAATCAACAATATTATATACTTTCTTAGAGCCACTCAAAATGTTATACATAAATTCCGGTAATTTGTGTATAACATGTGTACCAAATACTAAATTCACTCCTGGAAAAACATCTTTAATTTTCTTTGCAACATGATCTTGCTGCACCATGCATCCACAAAGTCCAATTATCATTTCGGGATTTTTTTTCTTGTAGTGAATCAACATACCCAAATTACCATAAACTCTATCATGAGCATTCTCTCGAATAGCACACGTGTTAAAAATTACAACATCTGCACCTTCAGCACTATTACTAAGCCCATATCCCATTTGAGCCAACATTCCTTTTATTTTTTCTCCATCAGCAACATTGCCCTGGCAACCATAGGAATGTACATAACAAATTGGTTGTCTATTTGAAAAATTGCTTTTTAAAATATCTTCGCATTTTTTCATATATTCTGCTTGACATAATAATTCTTCTGGTGAAACTAAGTTACCCATCTTTTAATTTATTCTCCTTTTTAAGACTTCAAAGCAAGTATTCTTTTTAGATCACCAATGTCAAATGTGTGTTTACTATTACAAAAATGACACTCAACATTAATCGGCTTTCCTTCATTTATCATATTTTTGATTTCTGTAGCATCTAAACTCATTAGAATTCGTTCAGTTCTAGCTCTATCACAATCACACTTGTATATAACTTCACGCTCATCTAATAAATTTGGAGTTGTTCCTTCCAAAACTTTCAAAGAAATTTCTTGAGGACTCATTCCTTCATCTAACATTTTAGAAACAGATTTTATGTTAGTCATATTTTTTTCAATAATATCTATTACTGATTCATCTGCATATGGCAAAAGTTGAATCAAAAACCCACCGGCACACTTTACAGTTGAATCTTCATTTAATAATACTCCTAAAGCACAAACAGTTGGTATTTGTTCACTAGTTACATAATAATTGGTAATATCTTCACCTATCTCACCCGATATTAAAGGAACCTGACTATTATATGGTTGTTTCAATCCAATATTTTTTACTACACTAAGCATTCCGTTTGATCCAACAACCTTTTGTATATCAATTCCCCCACAATCATTTGTTAACATACCTGCAGATGGATTATCCACATATGATTTAACAAAACCCATGCCATTAGATACAACAATTAGGTTTCCAGCTGTTCCATTTCCTTTAATTCTTAGTGTCAAACTATCTTGATCATTTTTTAATAAAGCACCCATCATAGAACCAGCGACTGTCAATCGCCCTAAAGCAATGGAAACTGCTGCAGAAGTATGATGTATTTCCTGAATCTTGGAAACAATATCCGTTGCATCAATTGCAACTGAAAAGGCAGATCCATCTTTAGTTATAGATCTAGCTAAATTTAACATAAAATCTCACCACTTTTAAAATAAAAATATTTTTCAAAATCCCAAATCATATATCATTTCTTACTACATCTTCTAATGTTTCCCTATTAACAATAACCCTACTCTTACCACCTTTAACCATAATTACAGCTGGTTTTAAATTTCTATTGTAATTAGAAGACATTGAATAGTTATATGCACCTGTAGCACAAACTGCTAATATATCTCCTGATTCTGCATGTTGAAGCGACATATTTTCACCAATCAAATCACCGCTCTCACAACATTTACCGGCAATTGTAACTATTTCACTTCTTTCTTCATTAGCCTTATTAGCAACAATCGCGTCATATTCAGATTTATAAAGAGCATATCTAGGATTATCAGTCATACCACCATCGATTGAAATATATGTTCTAACATTTGGAATTTCTTTTCTAGCTCCAACTGTATATAAAGTGATCCCTGCCGGTGCAATTAAAGACCTGCCTGGTTCTATAACTATAAAAGGTTTTTTTAGATTATATTGATCACATTTTTTTTGTATCATAGAAGCAACAGCTTTCATATATTCTTCATAATCTACCGGATCATCTTTGTCAATATATTTAATTCCAAAACCTCCACCCAAATTCAATTCAAGCATTTCAATTCCAGTTTCATCTTTAACATCACTTATAAACCCAATCATAACATCTGCAGCCAATACAAATGGATCTACATCTAATATCTGCGAACCAATATGACAATGTGCTCCTATTAAATTAATATTATCAAATTTACTCACCAATTTTACCACACTTAATGCTTCGCCAGTTTCAATCGCAAAACCAAATTTAGAATCTATTTGTCCTGTTTTTATAAAATCATGCGTATGTGCATCGATTCCAGGTTTTACTCTAATAAGAATATCAACTTTTGAGTTTGCTTCTTTAGCAATAGAATCAATCATTTCAAGTTCATTTAAATTATCTACAACTATCCTCCCTATTTTATTTTCAACAGCAAATCTTAATTCTTCTTTTGTTTTATTATTTCCATGTAAATATATTTTTTCAGATGGAAAGCCAGCTAAAATAGCGGTATACATCTCACCTATAGAAACTGTGTCTACCCCCATTTGCTCATCTTTCATAATTCTATATATTTCTTTACAAGAAAACGCTTTGCTTGCATAACAAACCAATCCATTTTTTCCATAATAACTATCAATAGACTTTTTAAATTTTTGACAGTTTTCTCTAATCAAGTCTTCATCCAACACATAAAGTGGCGTGCCATATTTCTTTGCAAGATCTACAGTATCAATTCCAGCAATTGTCAAATTTCCTTTTTCATTAACATTTAAATTTTTAGATATAAACATATCGTAGCTTCCTCCAATTTAATACTAACTCTACTCAAATTCACAAACATCCTCAATACATCTCTTTACTTCTTCAATTCCCTCACCTGTTTTAGATGAAACTTCGATAATATAAATTTGATCAGAATAGGGCAAATCAGTTTTTATTTTTTCTAACATTTGATATCTTTTGGTTTTACCCAATTTATCTGCTTTAGTTAAAACTATAATAAACGGTAATTCATATTCAATTAAAAACTCAACCATTTGCAAATCTAAAGCACTAACATCATGTCTCATATCCACTAGCAAAACCACTAATCCAACTAAGCGATCATCTTTAAAATAACCCTCTATCAAGCTGCCCCATCTTTTTTTCTCAGATTTAGAAACCTTCGCATATCCATATCCAGGCAAATCGACAAAATAAACATCATCAACGCCATAAAAATTTATCGTCGCCGTTTTCCCCGGAACAGCACTCACTCGAGCAAGATTTTTTCTATTAAACAATTTGTTTAATAGCGAAGATTTACCCACATTAGATCTGCCAGCAAAAACAATTTCAGTTTTTTCAGATCTGGGAAGTTGTTTAATCAAACCATATGCACTAACAAATTTTGCATCAAAATATCGCATTTTAAAGTTTCTCCATATTATCTGATTGTTTATTATTTGTCAAAGCCAGTTTTAAAACTTGATCTGCCGTAGAACAAGGTATAAATTTTACAGCTTTTTTAACAGATTCATCTATATCATCCAGATCACTAACATTATCTTGTGGTATCAAAACTGTTGTTACTCCAGATTTATATGCTGCCATAGCTTTTTCTTTCAATCCGCCTATAGCCATATCTCTACCTCTTAAACTTATTTCACCTGTCATAGCAACATCACGCCTTACGGGAATATTAGAAAGGGCCGAAACAAGAACGGTTGCTAAAGCTACACCAGCAGATGGACCATCTTTAGGAACAGCTCCCTCAGGAACATGTATATGAATATCCTTTTTCTTGTAAAAATCTGTAGGTATATTGTATTCAGAAGCTATAGATCGAACAAAACTAATAGCTGTATTGGCCGATTCTTTCATAATATCTCCTAAATTTCCTGTAAGTTTAATATCACCTTTACCATCCATAACACCAGCTTCAATTTGCATAAGCTCTCCACCAACACTTGTCCACGCAAGCCCGTTTGCAAGACCAATTTCATCAGTTTTAGAAATTGTTTCACCAATATATTTTTTTGTTCCAATATATTTTTCAATATTTTTTTCAGTAAACCTAACCGACTTATTTTTTTCAGATATCAATTTTTTAGCCGCTTTTCTCAAAAGAGACGCAATTAGTCTGTTTAATTTTCTAACACCCGCTTCTCGAGTATAACCATCTATTAATTCATATATTACCTTATCTGTTACCTTAACCATCTTTTCATCTAATCCGTGTTCCTTAAGCTGCTTTGGCCACAAATATTCTTTAGCAATATGAAATTTTTCTTCAGTTGTATAACTAGAAAGTTCAATTATTTCCATTCTATCAAGCAATGGCGCTGGAATTGTTGAAACCGTATTCGCAGTTGCTATAAAAAAACTTTCCGAAATATCAAATGGAATTTCTATATAATGGTCTATAAAAGCGTTATTTTGCTCAGTATCTAAAACCTCAAGTGCGGCAGCAGAAGGATCCCCCTTAAAACTAGCACCCATCTTATCTATTTCATCAAGAAGAACTAATGGATTTCTAGATTTAGCTTGAATCATTCCACCAATAATCCTACCAGGCATAGCTCCAATGTATGTTTTTCTATGCCCTCGAATATCAGATTCATCATTAAGTCCACCTAAAGATATTCTTACAAATTTTCTACCAATAGCTTCAGCAATGGAACGAGCGATTGAAGTTTTTCCAACTCCTGGTGGACCAACTAAACACAATATTTGACCTTTTATGTTTGGGTTAAATTTACGAACTGCCAAATTCTCTAATATATGCTCTTTTACTTTCTTTAATCCATAATGATATTTATTTAAATGCTCATTAATTATATCTAAATCTATATTTTCTTTTGTCGTTTTATCCCATGGCAAATTTAATACAGTATCGAGATAGTTAGCAATTACATATGCCTCATGTGATGATTCAGGCATACGATCCATTTTCTTTACCTCAGACAATAACTTTTCTCTTGATTCATTTGATATATGTTCAATTTTCGATATTTTTTCAACATATTCCAAACTATCAGAATTATCTACATTTTCAGAATCACCTAACTCTTGATTTATAATCTTGGCTTGCTCTCTCAAAAAATAGTTGCGCTGATTTTTATCTATATTTTTTTCAACTTTTTCTATCATTTTACGTTCTATAGAAGCTATTTCCGCCTCTTTAGCTACGGCATCTAAAACAAGTTTAAGTTTTTTTAACAAATTAGATTCTTCAAGTATCTGTTGTTTTAGTTCATATTTAAAAGGCATTATTCCTACAACCATGGTAAATAAATTAGATGGATCCTCTTCATTTTCAATTAAAGCAACCAATTCTCTGCTAGTGTTTTTTATTGATATTCCATATTGTATAAATTTCTTTTTTATAGCCCTCATAACTGCACATATTTCATCAGTTTTCTTAACACGAATTCTCTCAGGAACACGTTTAACCACAGCTGAATACATTTGTTCATCCGAATAAAACTCCGCAACTTTTGCCTTATATTTTCCAATAGCTGTTAACTTATAATCACCTTCAGCGTATTTATGAAATTGCTTTATTTCACAAACAGTTCCAAAATCATACAAATCTTCTTTACAAGGTTCTAAAACATCAATATATTTTTGAGCAACTATAAAAATCTTTTTATTACCATTAATCGCATTTTGAATAGCCAATATAGATTTCTTTCTAGCTACATCTATATTTATTATTCCTTTTGGAAAAGCAACAACCCCTCTTGATGCTACTAGTGGTATTACTTGTTCTTTCATTACCTTAAGTTCTCTCCTTTATATAAATAAAAAATAACATACATTGTCACAACTACACATAGTACCATTATAATAAAAATTATCATTATTTGCAACAGCATAATCGTGCATAATTCATACAAAAAGAATTTGCATCAAAAAAATAAAAACCAGCACTTCAAAAAGTACCAGTTTTAACTCTTTATTTTTTATTAACTCTTATCGGCTCTGCATTCGATTCAATTACATCAGCTGTTATCTTTATAGTATCAACATTTTCCGAAGGCAATTCAAACATAAGTTGGGATAAATGATCCTCTAAAATTCCTCGTAAACCTCTAGCACCAGTTTTTCTTTCAAGTGCTTTTCTAGCAACAGCATGCAAAGCATCTTCAGTAAATTCTAATTTTGTACCATCATATGAAAACAATTTTTTATATTGTTTAATAAGTGCATTTTTTGGTTCAGTCAGTATTCTAACTAATGCATCTTCATCAAGATCATCTAAAGCAGTAATAACTGGAATTCTTCCAACAAGTTCAGGAATTATTCCAAATTTTACTAAATCGTGAGGTTCAACATCTTTCATAGTTTTATTTATAGTCATATCCTTTTTCGATTTTATATTAGATTCAAAACCAATAGATGATTCCCCTAATCGCTTACCTATAATTTTTTCTAAACCTTCAAATGCTCCACCACATATAAACAAAATATTTTTTGTGTCTACTTGTATAAACTCTTGATTAGGATGCTTCCTTCCTCCTTGCGGAGGAACATTAGAAACAGTTCCCTCTAAAATTTTAAGTAAAGCTTGCTGAACTCCCTCACCACTAACATCTCTAGTTATAGACGCATTTTCCGATTTTCTTGTTATTTTGTCTATCTCATCTATATATATTATTCCATGCTGAGCAAGTTCAATATCAAAATCTGCAGCTTGTATCAGTCTTAATATAACGTTTTCAACATCTTCTCCAACATAACCAGCTTCAGTTAATGTTGTCGCATCAGCAACAGCAAATGGCACTTCCAATACCCTAGCCAAAGTTTGAGCTAAAAGAGTTTTTCCAACTCCAGTTGGTCCTAAAAGCAAAACATTACTCTTTTGCAACTCAACATCATCATCAACTGAAGAAATCCTTTTGTAATGATTATAAACTGCAACCGACAAAACCATCTTAGCTTCATCTTGACCAATAATATATTGATCCAAAATTGCTTTTATTTCTTTAGGTTTCAAAAATACTCGTTCACTCTTCTTCTGTTTTTTTGTATCTGTTTGTGATTCTGCCTCAGGAGCAGCAGAAAATAAACCATCTTCAACTAACATTCCATAACAAAGTGCAACACATTCGTTACAAATGTAAGCACTATTTCCATATAAAAGTCTTGCTACTTTATGCTCTGGTTTACCGCAAAAACTACAACGAAGTAAGCCCTTTGATTCTGTTGCCATAACTAACCCCTCCGAAGATTCTTATCTACTTTTTATAACTTTATCTATTAAGCCGTATTCCTTAGCTTCATCGGCTGACATAAAGTTATCTCTCTCTGTATCTTCCGATACTTTTTCAATAGGTTGTCCCGTAGCTTCCGAAAGCATTTTGTTTAAGCGAGATTTCATACCAAGAATCCAATCGGCATGTATCTTTATATCTGTCGCTTGCCCTTTAAACTGACCAAGTGGCTGATGAATCATAATAGTACTATTGGACAGTGCTATTCTCTTTCCTTTCGCTCCAGCACTCAATAAAAAGGCACCCATAGAAGCTGCCATACCAATGCATATAGTAGAAACATCACATTTTATATATTGCATTGTATCATAAATAGCAAATCCAGCAGTAACAGAACCCCCTGGGCTATTTATATATAACTGAATATCCTTCTCTGGATCTTGTGCTTCCAAAAACAACAATTGCGAAACAACCAAACTAGCCGTAGCATCGTTTACCTCATCTGACAACATTATTATTCTATCTTTTAAGAGACGAGAAAATATATCATATGCTCGCTCCCCATGTCCGGTAGGTTCAATAACGGTTGGTACAAGTGCCATAAAAAGCCCCCCACATTCAATATAATAACTTTATTCTATTTACAAAAATTAGTCCTCAATCAATTTATCACTTATTTTTGCACTATCTTTAACAAAATCCATAGCTTTTTTTACTAAAATATCAGCCTTTAAATTATCTGCAGATATCATAGTTTTTATTTTTTCAGCTTCAATGTTATATTGTTTAGAAAGTTTTTCAAACTCATCGTTGATTTCATCATCACTAACTTCAATTTTTTCAATATCAGCAATTTTTTCCAAAGCTAAGCGCGACTTAACTTGAGTTTCAGCTTGCTCTCTAAACTGATCTCTTAGCTTATCTTTACTTGTTCCCATATATTGAGCATACATATCTAAAGTTATACCCTGCATAGATATACGTTGTTCAAAATCACGCATCAATTCATCAATACGTCTGTCAAACATAACATTCGGAATTTCTGCTTTCATGTTTTCAATTAATTTAGATGTTATCTCATGCTCAACAGACATATCAGCTGCATTAGTATATTCTTCTTTAATTTTGTTTTCAAGATCTTTCTTTAATTCATCCAAAGTGTCATATTCACTTACATCTTTTGCAAATTCATCATCTTCTTCTGGTAATTCAATTTTTTTGATTTCATGAATTTTACATTTAAATATAGCAGGTTTTGATTTTAAATCTTCAACATGATAATCTTCTGGGAAAGTCACATTAACATCAAATTCATCACCAATATTATGACCAACTACCTGATCTTCGAACCCAGGAATAAATTGACCAGATCCTAATTTTAAAGTATGTCCTTCAGCTTTACCTCCATCAAATGCAACTCCATCAATAAAGCCTTCAAAATCCAAAACAACAGTGTCGCCCTGTTCAGCTGCACGATCTTCAACAGAAATCATACGTCCACAACGCTCACGCATAGCTTGCAATCTAGAATTTACTGCTTTATCATCAACTTTTCTTACAGGCTTTTCAACTTCAATTCCTTTATAGTTTTCAACTTCAACTTCAGGTTTTAAGACACAAACAGCTTTAAAAGTCAAACCGTTTTCAGCACTAGCTTCTGTTGGCTCTAATGATTCAATTGCAACAACATCTAAATTAGCTTCTTGTATAGCCTCTTCCAATGCTTCTGGGTATACAATTTCAATAGCATCATCAAAGAAAACCCCCTCTCCATATCTTTTTTCTATAACCTTTCTAGGTGCTTTTCCAACTCTAAATCCAGGAACACTTATTTTCTTTACCTTTTTTTTATAGGCTTTATCACAAGCCAAATTAAAAGTTTTAGCATCAACAAAAACTTCCAATTCGTTTTTATTAGTAGCTATATTCTCGTTTTTTACTAGACTCATTACGTCTCCCCCATATTTAATTTTATACAGATGATACTCATTATAACACATATTTAATAAATTGTTAAGTAAAATATATTTTTTATTAAAAAATTTTTAATAAATTAAATTTTAAGTAATCGCTTGAAACCAATCTATATTCTATTCCGTCAACATTGCCTTCAACAGCATATTTACAAGATTTTCCATGTAAATGACCATAATAAACACGCTTTATTTTATACTCGTTTAATACGTTTAATATTTCAACTGTTCTGCTCGGTCCAAATATTGGTGGATAATGCAAAAAAACAATGGGTTCCTTCTTAGCACTATCTAAAGAAAGTTTCAACCTACCTGCTTCTCTTTCCAATACTTTTTTATCTGCAGTTTTACCAGGTTCATTAACCCATCCTCGCGTACCGCAAATAGAATATTCTTCATATTCATACGAATTATTAAACAAAAAATGCATATTTTCAAATTTATTATCTGCAAAAAAAACATCCATTTTGTTTTTTGTACTAAAATAATAATCATGATTGCCCTTTAAAAATATTTTTCTACCTGGCAATCTATTTATAAATTCAAAATCCGGTTCAGCCTGATCTAAATTTATTCCCCACGATACATCTCCAGGAATAACCACAGTATCCCCAGTCTGAACAGTAGCCTTCCAACTGTATTCTATTTTCTGCACATAATCTTCCCATCCGTCAAAAACATCCATAGGCTTATTCGTTCCAAATGATAAATGCAAATCAGAAATTACATACAAACTCATATTAACCTCTAATTTTCTCACAAAAAGTATTGTCTAATACATAAGTTCTCATACTATTTTTAGAAATCACTTTTTTAAATCTAACCTCTTTACTATTTAAATCTAAAATTGGTTTAGGAATTTCAGTCTTAGTAATTTTAGCTAATTTATCTACTTGTTCAAAAATATTTTCATCAGCTGATTTACCTATAGACCTCAAAACATCCTTAGCAAATTTATAAGGACTAGCTGTAGAGGCTATTATAGTTTTAGTACCATCCTTTGTTTGATCTAAATACTGATCATAAACATTAAATGCAACAGCGGTATGTGGATCAATCAGATATTTATATTTATCAAATACGTTTTTTATGGTCTCTTTGGTATTTATATCATCACAGAACCCACCATAAAAGTCATCTTTTAATTTGATTTTTACTTCCTCAGATACTTCAAACGAACCTCCATTAGTAAGTTTGCTATATAAATCACAGATTTGTTCATCGTTTCCATTATATAAATCAAAAAGTAGTCTTTCCAAATTGCTGGAAATTAAAATATCCATTGATGGAGATATAGTAGAATAAAATTTCCTATTTTTATTATATTTGCCGGTATTAATAAAATCTGTCAAAACATTATTGCTATTTGATGCACAAATAAATTTTTTCACTGGAAGTCCCATTTTTTTTGCATAATATGCCGCCAATATGTTCCCAAAATTTCCAGTAGGAACAACTATATTAACTAGCTCTCCTTCACATACATGTCCATTTTTTAACATATCGCAATAAGCTGAAAAATAATATACTATCTGCGGAACAAGTCTCCCCCAATTGATAGAATTCGCACTTGAAAGCAATACATTATTTTTATTTAATTGTTCACCAAGTTCTTTATCTGTAAATATTTTCTTAACACCATTTTGAGCATCGTCAAAATTACCTTTAATCGAACAAACATCAACATTTTTTCCATCTTGCGTTATCATTTGAAATTTTTGCATATCCGAAACACCGTCTTCTGGATAAAAAACCAATATACTAGTTCCATCAACATCTTTAAAACCTTCAAGAGCAGCTTTTCCCGTATCACCGGATGTGGCAACTAAAATTTTAACATTTTTCCCTCCAACCTCTTTTTTCATAGATGTAGTTAATAGATGAGGAAGTAATTGCAAAGCCATATCTTTAAAGGCACAGGTTGGTCCATGCCACAATTCCAAAACAAATCTATCGTTATCCAATTTAACAACTTCTGCAATATCGTCTGATGAAAATTTCCCCTTTGAGTAAGCTCTGCTAACACACTCCAATATTTCTTCATTTGTGAAATCGGTTAAAAATTTGCTTAAAATAAAACTTGCTCTATCAATATAACTCATGTTTGTTAACCCATTCAAATCGGTCAAAGAAATATTGGGTAACTTTTCAGGCACAAACAATCCTCCATCTTTAGATATTCCATTGACTATTGCCTTAGCAGAATTAACTTTCAAACTATTATTTCTAGTACTAATATAAACCATTTTTTTATCCTTTCAATTTCAACCATACTATACTTAAATTAATTTAATTAAATGTTTTTTCAAAAAACCTTTTTGCATTTTCAAACATTATTTTATTAGCAATATCTTCGCCAAAACACTTAGATATATGTTGCTTTATTTTGGGCACACAGGTAATATCTTTTATATCATCAGGCATATCCGCACCATCAAAATCACTACCAACAGACAAAACATCTTCACAATCTTGTTTCAAAAAATAATCAATGTGTTTCATCAAAGCATCAATACCATTTCTACAATTATCTTCCAAAAACAATTTGTAAAAGTTCAACCCAATTATTCCATCAACATTTTTTATTTCTCGTATTTGATCCGCCTTTAAATTTCTAACATGGCCACATACATTGTAAGCATTTGAATGTGTTGCAACAAATGGTTTTTTTGCAATTTTAACAACATCCCAAAAAGATTCTTCATTTAAGTGTGAAACATCTACAACAATATTTTTCTTTTCCAATTCGCGAACCACCTGTTTTCCAAACGGTTTGAGTCCTCCATTAGCCAAAGCTCCAGATGCTATAGTATTTTCATTATTCCACGTTAAAGTTAACATTTTTATATTTTTATTTTTTAGTTCATCAACCCTAGATATGTCTTTTCCAAGTAGCAAACCGCCTTCAACCATTAAAATTGCTTTAAAATCCGAATCAAAACTTTTACTATAGATAGGCAATTCAAATTTTTCCATATATTTATACTGTTTCAAAAACAAATCATACGCCTTATCCGAGTTTATAGTATCAGGCATCCAAAAAGCAAATGTCTGAAACCATTTTTCAAAAGTGAACTTTCCACGCTCAATATCTATATGATATTTGTTCTTTAACATACTTTTTTTTCTTTTAAAAAAGCATTTAGAAATGGTATCACAATGCAAATCAAAAAAGTTCATATTCATCACCTACAGTAAAAGCATTTCTTATATAGTCAATTTTAAAATCACCCATGTTTGTTTTTACTATCTCTGAAACATCAAATCTAGGTTGATATTTACATGGATGTTTTTTCAAAAAACTAATTGCTGTTTTTATAATTTTTTTCTGTTTAGAAAGATTTACAGCCTCTTTAGGGGAATATCCACAATTCTCACTTCTCAGTTTTACTTCCACAAAACATATATAGTCATCCTTAATTGCAATTAAATCTATTTCACCATACTCACTTTTGTAATTTTTGGCTACAACATTATACTTATTACGTTTAAGCCACTCATATGTTATCTTTTCACCTAATTGACCATTAATAGATTGAACAGTTGGAATTTTTTCTCTAATTTTTTTCAAAAAACTCATTCTGTGTATTGGCGTAACACCGTATTTAATTATATTTGAATAATGCTCCTTAGTTCCATATCCTTTATGCCTATTAAACCCATAGTTAGGATATTTTTCATGAAACTCAATCATCATTCTATCCCTAGTAACTTTGGCAATTATTGAAGCTGCCGCAATAGACGCACTTTTAGAGTCTCCCTTAATAACAAATTCTGCTCTCGTTTTCAAATCTGGCAGTTTATTACCATCCACCAATACCAAATCCGGTTGGATTTCTATCTTCTCAACAGCCTTTTTCATCGCTAAAAAAGTTGCTTGTAAAATATTAAATTTTTCTATATAATCAACATCTACAACGCCTATAGCATAATGTAAAGAGTTTTCAATAATTTTATCATACAACTTTTCTCTCTTTTTTTCACTTAATTTTTTACTATCATTAACTTCTGAAAGAAAAGTTTCAGCATCAGGCTTTAAAATCACTGCAGCAGCAACAACTGGACCAGCTAAAGGTCCTCTTCCCGCTTCATCAACCCCACATAAACTATTAACACCATAACTTTTATCGAATTCAAATAAACTCATATCCTATTCTCCTGTTAATTTTCAATATTTGGGGGCATTTCCAAAGTGATTTTACCAAATTTACCTGATCTATATTCCTCAAGAACAGTTATAGCGGCTCTTTCTGTATCTACATTTCCACCTTTAACTAACATTCCTCTAGACCTACCAACTTCTTCTAATTTTTCAAATGGTTCATCTACACCAGACAAATCTACATTAAATCGCTCAATCAACTTATCATTATAATTCTTATGCAAATATTCCAAAAGATTCATAGCAACATATTCAATATCAAACACACTATCTTTAATCGAACCAATATAAGCCAAATTAAGTCCCACTGTAGGATCTTCAAATTTATGCCACAATGTTCCAGGCATATCCAGCAAATCAACAACGCCATTTATAGAAACCCATTGCTTATTAGTTGTAACTCCAGGTCTATTTTCTGCTTTCGCTTTATTTTTGCCCGCTAAAGAATTGATCAACGTAGATTTACCAACATTTGGAATTCCAACAATCATAACCCTAGGAGCTCTACCAATCATTCCTTTACTAGACTTGTTTTTAATCAAATCCGTCAGAGCTGTCTTTATAGTGGTCACTACAGACTTAACACCTTTAGCATTTTTACAATTAACGGCTATAGCCAAAACCTTTTCAGTTTTGGCTATGTATTTAATCCACATATCATTAACATTAGAATCAGCTAAATCGCTTTTTCCAAGCACAACAATTCTTGGCTTATTGTTTATTAATTTAGCAAGTAATGGGTTCCTACTACTAAGTGGAATTCTCGCATCTATTAATTCAATAACCAAGTCCACTTTAGACATGTTCTCTTTTATCAATCGTTCTGTTACTTTCATATGTCCCGGGAACCAATTTATAGTTCTATTTTCACTCATTTAGATCAACTCCCCTAAATCTAAATAAATTATAACATAAAAAAGAAGATATTTCTATCTTCTCAACCATTCTTATTTTTTAATATTGTAATTATTTTATTTTTTCTAATGTGTACGTATTCATTCCAATATTTAAATTATATTTTTTTGCTCTGCCACCAGGTTCTTCAATAACTAATTCGGTTTCTCCACCATGTTTAAAATCTGCATGCACCATATACGTTTCCATAGATTCATCATATCGTATATTTACATCACCATATTTTTCATTAACTAAATACACATTATATTTATCATCAAAATGATATTCATCACTATCTGATAAAATTTCTGTACTATATACTATTGGATTTTGTAAACTGAAAAATGTCATTACAATAACTATTAAACTACTAACTATTAGCCCTATACTCTTCAACTTTCTATCTTTAAAAATAACTACTGGATATAAAATCAACGTAACAACACAAAAAATTGTTGTTAACAAATGTCTCGGAAAATAAAATAACGTTTCAGATAAATATTTATTTAACATAAATCCTAATAGCATTAATATCGGTGTTAATATAGCTACTCCATACCATTTATCTTTTTTCATATAATAACCAATAAATCCCATTGGTAAACAGGCTATTGTCCATAAAACCCAAAACCTATAGTATGTCATAAATAAATTATTATAATTAATTAGATCTTGAACTATATATACGAGTGGCTGACTAATCAAAAAAAATACAAAACACTTAATTGCAGAATCTTTCGCCGATTTACTGTTCATTATTATGAATATTCCAAACAATATCCATACTTCAAATGTTTCAACTAAATCTCTAAAAGATGTGTTTTGTACAACAGGCAACATTGCTATAACAGCAGTATATACTCCTGAACATACTGCAAATATTATTAATTTTGTCCAAGTCAAATTAATTCCACCAAATAATTTTTTCAGTATATCAACCCCTTTTATGCAAATTTGTAAAAAATCTTCGCTAAACGATTTTAACCAACCTATACTCATCCTATTGTCATTCACTATACTTACATCCTTTAAGTTTAATAAAACATAGATCTATTATAACACAAAAAACAAAATTTTGCTCTTAATTTTAAATTTGATTAACCCAACACTATAAATTTAATATTGTATTAAAATCCTTGTCTCCCCTACCTGATAAATTAACAATAATAACATCTTCTTTTTTATATTTTTTAGCAATTTTTATTACATAAGCAATAGCGTGTGAACTCTCTAAAGCTGGAATAATGCCTTCCAATCTAGTCAGTAGCTTAAATGCTTCAACAGCTTCAGCATCAGTAACTGCATCATAATATACTCTTCCTGTCTTATGTAGATATGCATGTTCTGGTCCTATTCCTGGATAATCCAGTCCTGCTGATATTGAATATGCATCTTTAACATTTCCCTTATCATCTTGCATCATATATGTTTTCATACCATGTAATATTCCTATTTTGTCATTCAAAATAGCAGAAGCGTGTTTGTCAGTATTCAAGCCAAGTCCTGCCCCTTCTACACCATATATATCGACATTTTTATCTTCTAAAAAACTAGCAAATAAGCCAATACTATTGCTCCCTCCACCTACACAAGCAACAACTGCTTCTGGCAGCTTATTTTCTTGATCTAGTACTTGACTCTTTGCCTCTTCACCTATTACTTTTTGAAAATATTTTACCATTTCAGGATATGGACTTGGTCCAACAGCAGAGCCTATTAAATAAAAAGCTTCTTGATTATCAACAAAATATTCAAGCGCCTCATCAACTGCTTCTTTTAACGTTGCATTACCTCTCGTAACTGAAACAACATCTGCTCCCAGTAAATGCATTTTTTCAACATTAACATGTTGTCTTCTTATGTCTTCAGCACCCATAAATATAGTGCATTTTAAGCCAAGCAAACTACATACTGTGGCCGTAGCTACACCATGCTGTCCAGCACCGGTTTCCGCAATCACATGATTAAGGCCCATTCTTTTTGCCAATAAAGCCTGTCCTATTGAATTATTGATTTTGTGAGCTCCTGTATGATTCAAATCTTCTCTCTTTAAATAAATTTTTGCACCATCACAATACCTAGTAAAATTCTTAGCGTAATATAGTGGTGAAGGTCTTCCAACATACTGCTTCAAATAATAATTATATTCTTCTACAAATTTCTCATCTTGTATTGCACTATTAAATTCTTTTTCAACATACTCCAATTTTTCTTTTATTGCTTGTGGCACATATTGTCCACCAAATTCTCCATAATTCATAATAACAAACCTTCCTTTACTCAAAACTAAAAATTTTTATAAAATTTATTTTATATTACACCAACGCCATTTTAGTTTCATATACCCCACACCTCCACATTTTTAACAAAACAAAAGCACACATACGGCTTTTATAATCCATACATGTGCTTATTATTCGTTAAACTTAAATTAAAGCAAGACAAAGCTGCATGGACAAATCAATTTTCTCCATACTACCCACCAATTATTCAATTTTGAATTTACAAAACTATTCATGGGTCTTGTCTCCTTTAAATTATTAGGATTAGTATACCATTACGATTTATATTTTGTCAATAGCACATAAATAAATTCATATGTCTATTTTTTGTGGATTTTTTCATATATATTTTTGAATTAGATTTTTTCTTTAAACAATTAAATTTATGATACTCCACATTTTTATTTAATCTTTAACTTTAGCTTTACTAAAATATTTTGAATATTTTATTTTAAAATTCTGTAAAAATACAGTAATTGAAATAATTAAGAAAGATATTAAAACAAGAACACGAAACACACTGTTAATCACAAAACCTATATCATTAATGCACTCCGTATACAATTTAAATGGAAAAACACATCTTTCAACAAACCAATAACATGTAGAAAAAATTAGCACCAACACAGTAGCAATAATTATTTGCCATAAAACAAATTTTATTACAACCTTAAAACTCATATGTTTTTGATCACTATTCAAATACCTTAACTTGAAAATCTTATAAAACACAACAATCGAAAAAATTATAAAAAATATTAAAGCAACACCATTAAACACGGCACAAGTATAATGTGTAAATTCATTACTATAAAAAGCAAAAAGTCTAGGCGTAATTAGTCTTTCAATAAAACGTAAGGACACCGAAGAAATCAATGTTAATATAATAATAACCGATATTTCTTCAAAAACAAATTTAACTTTGCTTTTAAAATTCATATTGCTAAATAGATTAATAGCATCAGTTATAAAATTTAAAAAATCATAAAAATAACTATTAAGTTTCTTTTTAGATTTTTTCTCCCCTTTGACTTCTTTAAT
Organism: Oscillospiraceae bacterium; assembly: GCA_902798695.1. Taxonomy (GTDB): domain Bacteria; phylum Bacillota; class Clostridia; order Oscillospirales; family Ruminococcaceae; genus RUG12519. The sequence continues at coordinate 42,612 of CADBXK010000001.1, read as the reverse complement.
ATCCTTACTCAATAAATCATCCATATTCAAATTGAATTTATCACATAATGCAATAATTTTATTCATTTCGGGATAGGCTGTGCCAGACTCCCACTTTGAAACCGCTTGCCTAGAAACTCCCAACTCATCTGCCAATTGTTCCTGTGATAGATTATTTTCTTTTCTTATTTTCTTTAAATTATACGCAAAATAATTATTCATATAATTCCTCCTTTTCACTCAATATTTTATAATTTCTACCGGTAGCAATCCACCAACTTTCGGTTAATTTTTGTAAAAAGTTGGTTGCGAAGCAAGATTTTATCGTAAAAACTAGGAATTCACTCCTAAAACAATAAATTTCCAATTGTTTTTTCTTAAAAGTATAAATAAACTCAATATCAGTAATTCACTAAACAATAAAAAAACAGACTTTTACGTCTGCTTTTTATCACACATTTTATATTCAGAATATATAAATGTAAATTCTAGCCATCTAATGCATCCATAATAAATGGAACCATTTGTTTCTTCCTAGATACAACGCCTTCCAACATATATCCCTGATTCAACTCTTCAATATCATATGCTGCTTTTAAAACATCCTCAGAATTGTTAGAATATATCAAATAAGAATTATGCGTAAAGAAATCTGTAACAAATAAAGCACAAAGTCTAAAATTATCAGAACTTGCTTCATTATTTAATTCACTCACTAATTCATCGATACGAGGCATATAATCCTCAAAGTTAGTAGTAAACACCTGAGAAACAAAGATTTTTTGACCATTAATTTCATATTTTTTACAATCTCTCATTATTATCTCGTTTGCCGATAAACCTTCTATAGATACTCCAGATGCTAAAAGATCCACGCCATAACTGTCTATATTTACTCCAGCTATTTTAGCTAACTTATTAGCAACATCTATATCGACTTCAGTGGTTGTCGGACTTTTCAAACACAATGTATCAGATAATATGCCCGACAGCATTATTCCAGCAATATCCTTTGGAATATCAATACTATGTTCTTTATACATATGATAAACAATAGTATTTGTAGAACCAACAGCCATAGATCTTACATTAATAGGAATGGATGTTACTATATCTCCTAAATTATGATGATCTACAATTTCAATAATATCAGCTTCATCTAAGCCATCAGCAGATTGTGAAAAAGTATTATGATCAACTAATATAACTTTTTTCTTATTAACTTTATTAACATCCATAGATCTTAACATGCCAACACAAACATCATCATCTAAAACACTGTAATTTGTATGTTTAAATTTATCAATCATAGACTTCACATCTGATAAATAGTCGTTCACATTAAAAGTAATGCATTTTTCCTTACGTTTAATAGATTTTATAGGATTTGCCAAACATAAAACACGTACAATTTCAAACGATGACTTACGTGAAAAAATAATATTAGTGCCTTTTTCAGCAGCTATTTTTAATTGATCATCACTAAGTTTCTTAGAATTAACCATAATTATCAATTTTATACCAATATTCAAAGCATGATCAATTATTTGAGTTCTATCACCCAATATCAATATAGAACTCTTGTCCAAACTAACATCATTAATAAACGTTGAGTCATCAAAAGTTACAGTTCTCGCATATCCTTCTATATGATCGTCAACTTTACGATAATCATCTGCATCTAAAACTTTCAATAAATTATCAAACGACGTATTTATATTCATAGATTCATTGTAAATCATATCAGCAGCTATTTCTTTTAAAGAAACATATCCTTTAAAATTACTGCTATCATCCACTAAAGGCAATCCCGTTATGGAATGGCTATTCATAAAATTAAAAGCATCTATAATAGAATCACATTCGTTAATCTTATAATTTTCGTTAAAATTAACATTTTTAACTTTAATTTTTACGTCATTTAAATATCTAGGAGCCTCAACCCCAAATTTATCCAGCGCATATAGAGTTTCTGCATTAATTGTTCCCAAAACTCTGGGCTCCGCATTAACCCCCTGCATACGCTTAAAATACGCTAAACTTATTGCACTCGTTACAGAATCCGTATCTGGATTTTTATGTCCAAAAATATAAACTTTATCCATTTTAAACCTTCTTACAAATATAATATATTTTTAATCAATTATTGTAAACAACTCACAATGTTCCAAAACTGCTAAACGGTAATATTCTAAGAATTGCTTTACCAACTATATTATTTTTATTAACACATCCAATATCTCTACTATCCGTAGATCCCATTCTATTATCTCCCATTACAAAAACACATCCCTTAGGAACTTTAACAGGATATGAATTATAGTTTTTCTTCAAAGTTTTATCGTGAATGTAGTCTTCTTTGAGTTTAACATCATCTACATAAACATCTCCATTATTTGTTATATTAATAGTTTGTCCTTCGTTAGCAATAATACGTTTGATTATTGGCATCTCAAACCGGTCTGGCAAATTCAAAACAACAATATCTCCAACTGTCGGTTGATAACAAAAACTACTAATTATCAATCTATCTTTATGTTGTAATGTGTGTGTCATTGACCGACCATCCACTCCAACTGTTCTAAACAAAAACGCAACAGCTATCGTAACTATTATAATCGCACCCACAAATATTTCAAACAAATCAAAAATTTCTTTAACAACTTTATTAAAATTTTTGGAACTATCTCCATTGGAATTAAATACGCTCTCACTACCCATTTTAATCACCAACTTTTTCATAATAATAAATTAAAAATTAATTCACATATATGGTACCATGAATATGAAATTTTGTAAATAATATTTAAACATAAAAAACCTGAACTTAAAAAGTCCAGGAAATAAAAAACTATATTCTTTGTTTAACTCTAGCTGCTTTTCCCACTCTATCTCTCAAATAATATAACTTAGCACGTCTAACTTTACCTCTTCTTATAACATGCACAGCTGCAACATGAGGCGAATGTATGGGGAAAATTCTCTCAACACCAACACCATAAGAAACTCTTCTAACAGTAAATGTTTCTGAAACACCACCATTTTTCTTAGCTATAACAGTTCCTTCAAAAGCCTGTATCCTCTCTTTATCTCCCTCTTTTATCAAAACATACACTCTAACTACATCTCCAATATTAACTACTGGTGGATTTTCTTTGATACTTGCTTGATTAATAATATTTATCGCATTCATTAATCTATCCTCCTAAAAAATTTATAGATATTCTTAAATTAAAAACTTAGAGGAATATCCAAATGTTAGTATATATTATCTACATACTAATTCTCGTCCCAGAAAAACTAAGACGGACAAAACACCTAAAACATTATACCACACAAAAAATCTAATTTCAAGTAAAATTTTTACAAAAAGCTTATATTAATTGCTAATCTAAAAATTTTGATTTCAGTATTCCTTTATCAATCATTCTCTGTAAAGCCAGAAGAACACAAATTTTTCCACTATTATAAGTCAAACCACCTTGCAAATAGACATTATATGGCGCTTTTATCGGTGCATCTGCAGAAATTTCAATTGATGCTCCACTAGTAAATGTACCAGCTGCCATTATAACTTTTTCTTTATACCCTGGCATATCCCAGGCTTGTGGAACAACAAAGGAATCAACAGGCGATCCACTTTGAACTCCCTCACAAAAAGCCACCAATGCTTCTTCAGAATCCAACTGTAAAACACTTATAATATCACTAATTATATCTCCTTTTTTAGGAAACACAACGTACCCCAATTTTTCAAATAAAGCACAAGAAAAAGCAGACACTTTTAATGCATTTGCCACAACAGATGGTGCTAAAAACAATCCCATATACATATTTTTGTTTTGACCTAACGTACACCCAACTTCTCTGCCTATTCCAGGAGCTGTCAATCTATACGAACAAAGCTCAACCAAATCTTTTCTTCCTACTATATATCCCCCAGTGTTCGCAATCCCACCACCAGGATTTTTTATTAAAGAACCTGCCATAAGATCTGCCCCAACATTAGTAGGCTCCTCTTTACATACAAATTCACCATAACAGTTATCAACAAAAATCACGGTTTTTTTGCTCTTGTCATGAATAATATTGCAAATTTCTTTTATTTGTTCTAAACTCAAAGGTGATCTACTAGAATATCCTCTAGATCTTTGAATATAAGCCATTCTGACTTCTTTCCAATTAGTATTTTTAATATGATTAAAGTCAACGTGACCATTTTCTAACAAGTCTATTTCACTATATTTAACTCCATAATCTATCAACGATCCATTATTTTCAGATTGTCCTATTCCTATAACTTTTTGGATAGTATCATATGGTTTTCCAGTAATAGACACCAATCTGTCTCCAGGTCTTAAAACACCAAATAATGCTACAGATAAAGCATGTGTCCCTGAAACAAAATTATGTCTAACTATGGCATCTTCTGCACCAAAAACCTGAGCATAAATTCTATCTAAAACATCACGTCCCAAATCGTTATAACCATATCCAGTCGTTCCATTAAAGTGAATTTCGCTGACCCTATTATCCAAAAATGCACGTAAAACCTTGCTTTCATTATATAAAGATATTTCGTCTATTTTATTAAAATAATCAGCTAAACTGACCTCTACTTTTTTAGCAAGTTCTTCTATATTCTTGTTAATTTTAAAAAAACTCATTATAGTTTCTTTTCTCCTATTAATAAAAATTTATCCAAATGCAATAAATTACAATTCAAATAATTTAGGTAAAATCTTTGTAGCCAAATTTAAAATTGCATCCATGTCCTGTTCATCGGCAACACAACAAGCAGAATGAAGATATCTACAAGGCAATGAAATCGAAATTGTCTTAACCCCATTTCTCGATTGAGAAATTGCTCCTGCATCATTTCCACCAGCAATTGCCGTTTTAGTTTGACACAATATATTATTTTCCTTTGCTGTCAGAAAAGCCAATTTATATAACTCCGAATCGTATATTGTAGCATTATCCATAAACGACACAACAGCACCACTACCCAACATACAAACTTTATCTTTTCCTACAGAAAGCGGTGTATCTGCCGCAGTTGTGGTTTCAAAAATAACTGCTATATCTGGATTAACTGCATATGTCGCTGGTCTGGCTCCTCTAAGACCAACTTCCTCTTGAACTAAGAAAGCACAAGTAAAATCATATTCTATATCTTCTTCTCTTAAAAGTTTAAGTAAAACAGCACATCCAAATCTATCATCAACTGCCTTAGATTTTATTTTTTCTTTTCCAAACTGCAAAAAATCACTGTCAAAAGTTACAACATCTCCTAAATTAACTTGTTCTTCAGCCTGTTCTTTACAAGAAGCTCCAATATCGATAAATAAATCATCAACAGAAACAGATTTCGACCTATCTTGTGCACTTTTAAGATGAATTGGTTTGCTTCCAATAACACCCCTTATATTATTAACACGAACACAACTTCCCACTATAACATCAGGATCTATTCCACCTACTGTAGAAAACCTCAACGATCCATCTTGTTCAATGAACGTAACAATCATACCCACTTCATCCATATGAGCAGATAGCATAATTCTATTTTTAGAAGATTTTTTTCCGGTTTTCGTAACTATCAAATTTCCTAAAGCATCAATAGTATATTCACAGTCTGAAGGTAAAAGAGATATTATAGTTTCTCTAACTAAGTTTTCACGCCCAGAAACACCATCAATTAAACATAACTGTTTCAATATATTTTTCAAATCACATCATCCTTACACAACATCACAAAATTTGCTAATAAGTTTGCTGTATTTTCTATGTCATCTATATCAACAATTTCAACTGGAGAATGCATATATTTTAATGGGATAGAGCAAAGCCCCGTAACAACACCATTTCTTGAAACACAAATTTTATCTGCATCAGTTGAAGTAGCCCCACCCATAATTTCCAATTGATATGGTATTTTTTCTTTTTTGGCTATACTCTGTAATTTTGAACTCAAATTAAAGTCTAAAGTAGGAGATATTCCAATCATCGGTCCTTTTCCCATATCGCCACATTTGTTTTTAGGACAATCAACAGTTTGTGCAAAACTAACATCAACGCAAATTGCTAAATCGGGATTAGCAAAATAGCCACTAGTAGCTGCACCTTTTCCAGAAGTTTCTTCCATTGAACTAAAAACAACAGTTAACCCACATTTATAATCACACTGTTTAAGTTTTTCCAAAGCAAGCAATACAGCCGTAACTCCAGCTCTATTATCTAAAGATTTTACAGAAATTCTGTTTCCCATCAAACAAACAGGTCTATAGTTATAAGTTACCACATCTCCAACATTTACAATCTTTTCAGCCTCAACCTTAGACATACCAATATCAATATATATGTCATCCATAGTTAAAGATTCTTTCTTTTTAGATCTTTTCAAATGTGGCGGGATAGAACAAATTATTCCACGTATATCTTTCTTTCCACAAACAATAACTTCCTGGGAAATAAGCAAACCAACATCAATTCCTCCACAATTTGCAACTGTTAAAAAACCATCATCAGTTATTGAAGTAACAACTAATCCTACCTGATCAATGTGGGCCTCAAGCAAAATTTCTGGATATCTATCAGCAGCTTCAGAAATTTTAGCAACAATACTCCCTAACGGGTTCAAAAATATGTCATCCGAATAAGATAAAAGCATTGTTCTTAGTAATTTTACAACTTCGTCTTCACGACCAGAAACACCATGAACTTCACAAAGTTTTAACAATGTATCTTTTACGTCCAAATCACACCATCCTCCCAAACAAATTATGTATGTTTATAAACTATTGACAACAGACCTAAAATGATCTCCTCTTTGCTCAAAATTTTTATATAAATCAAAACTAGCAGACGCTGGAGAAAAAAATACTATATCTCCATCACTAGCAGCATTATATGCAACATCAACGGCTTCTTCCATATTGCTAACATTCACAATTTTTATGTTTTGCTCATTGTAACAATCATCGCTTTTAACTGCCACCTCAATTTTTTTAGCAGTATTTCCCATTAAAATTAAAATTTTTACTTTTTTCAATAATTCAGGAGCCAAGCAAGAATAATCGAAATTTTTATCATATCCTCCGGCGATTAATACAATATTATCATTAAAACATTTTAACCCAGCAATAGTTCTAGTTGGGCTAGTGGCAATAGAATCGTTATACCACTTAACACCGTTCTTTTCTCTAACAAACTCTATCCTGTGTTTAACTCCTTTAAATTCTTTAGCAACTTTTTGCACAGAATCTATAGAAACTAATTCAAAAACAGCACTTATTGCTGCTAAGTAATTTTCAACATTATGAACACCTGGTATTGCTATGTCATCAACATTTAGTACCTCAATAACTTCATCATTCTTAGCAAAACAAATTTTCTGAGTTTTTTCATCAAAAAAAGCTCCATTTTTTACCTTTTCTTTTCTACTAAATTTTTTAACAAATCCTCTAGCCAAAACTTCCTGTGAATTAGAAAGATCATTATCTAAATTTAATATTAAGCTTCCAAATCCATTCTGATGTAGGACAACATTTTTCTTAGCTGAAATATATTCATCCATATCTTTATGAATATCTAGATGATTTGGTGAAATATTTGTTATTACCGATATATCCGGAGATTTTCTCATAGATATCAACTGAAAACTAGATAACTCAACAACCACAATATCATCGCTAGTTATCTTTTCAATTTCTGGCAAAAGTGCCTTTCCTATGTTTCCACCAATGTGAACATTATATCCTTCAAATTTTAATATTTCTGAAATTAAAGTAGTTGTCGTTGTCTTACCATCAGATCCAGTCACTCCTATAATTTTACATGGACAAAAATCGAAAAACAATTCCATTTCAGATGTTACAACAATACCGTGTTTTATTGCATTCTGCAATTCAGCTTTATTAAAATAAACACCGGGAGACCTAACTACAACATCAAAGTTATTTAAACAATTTAAATAATCATCTCCACAAATAAATTTGGCTCCTTTATTCTTCAAAACGTTTGCTTTTTCACCCAAATTACTTTCATCTACTCTATCTAAAACAGTAACATCAAGTCCTTTATTTAAAAACAAACAAATACTATCAAAATTAGAAACACCAAAACCAATAAACGCAATTTTTTTATCTTTATATTTTTCAAAAAACAAGTCAGATTTAACAGACACAACTAAACCCCCACTACACAAAAGTAAAAATTTAATTAATTAAAGACATCAACTCAAACAAAAACTCTTCTATATTTATATTCTAGCAACATTTGTTTTTCTTGCAGCATCAGCAACAGCCTTAGAAACTCTCTCTCTGACACGAGGATCAAATGGCGCAGGAATTATATAATCCTTACTTAATTCATCATCAGAAACAATATCCGCAATAGCATATGCAGCAGCAATTTTCATTTCATCGTTTATATCACTAGCTCTAACATCCAAAGCACCTCTAAAAATACCAGGGAATGCCAAAACATTATTAATCTGATTATTAAAATCACTTCTACCGGTTCCAACAATAGCCGCTCCCGCTTCAATAGCAAGATCTGGCATAATTTCAGGAACAGGATTCGCCATTGGAAATAATATAGGGTCTTTTGCCATAGAACGAACCATATCTTGAGTAACAGTTCCCGGAGCAGACACACCAATAAAAACATCTGCACCTTTTATTACTTCCTTCAAAGGTCCACTTACTTTGTCATGATTAGAAATTTCAGCTATTTTAATTTTTTCAGCATTTAAATTTTCTCTACCTGAATATATAGCGCCCTTTCTGTCACACATAATAACATTTTTCAACCCAACTGCAATAAGCAATTTTATTATTGCTATTCCTGCAGCACCTGCTCCACTAGTTACAACTTTTATATTTTCCAATTTTTTACCAGTTAACTTTAAAGCATTCAACATAGCAGCTAAAGTAACAACAGCAGTGCCATGCTGATCATCATGAAATATCGGTATATCACTAGTTTCTCTTAGTCTTTTTTCAATTTCAAAACATCTAGGTGCTGAAATGTCTTCAAGATTTATTCCACCAAAACTACCACTTATCAAAGAAACTGTTTTAACAATATCATCTACGTCTTTCGAGCGAATACAAATAGGAACCGCATCCACATCACCAAACTCTTTAAACAGAACACACTTTCCTTCCATAACTGGCATGCCTGCTTCAGGACCAATATCTCCCAATCCTAAAACAGCACTCCCATCTGTAATAACTGCAACTGTATTCCAACGACCAGTTAAATCATAACTCTTATTTACATCTTTTTGTATTTCTAAACATGGTTGAGCAACCCCAGGTGTATATGCAATGGAAAGATCTTGAACATTACTAACTGACATTTTAGGAACAATATTCAACTTACCTTTCCATTCAAAATGTTTTTTTAAAGATAATTTATTATAATCCATTTTTAATTTGCCTCCAAAAAAATTTAACATAAAAAATAATAACAATACATCAAATATTATACCATTCAGCACATCATATTGTAAAGAATAAAATCATTCCTAAACAAAAACAACGCAAGAGAAAATAGACAAATTAATTTCTCTTGCGTCAATATTTTGGTGCGCCCGACAGAATTCGAATCTGCGACCTTTGGATCCGGAGTCCAACGCTCTATCCAACTGAGCTACGGACGCATATTTACCAAATTCATGTTCCCCCAAAAACTAAATTTCTAAACAACACTCCCGTGAGTTTCTTGATCAGATAACTTAATAATCTTATTGCTATCATCCACAAACACAACTTTAGGTTTAAATCCACCAGCTTCAGTAGACTCAACCAATGCATATGACATTACTATGACCTTATCGCCTATTTGAACCTTTCTTGCAGCCGCTCCATTCAAACATATCATTCCAGAATTTCTTTCTCCAGGAATAACATACGTAACAAATCTTTCTCCATTATCAACATCAACAACATGAACTTGCTCATGAACGACAAGATTAGCTTTTTCCATAAGAGCAACATCTATTGTTATGCTCCCAACGTAGTGTAAATCTGCCTGTTTCACAGTTGCTCTATGAATTTTACTTTTTAACAATGTAAGTTTTATTTTAATCACCCTCCAAATAAGAAATCTTATTCATAATAAAAATTATCAATCAACCTTGTTTTTCCTATATAAACTGCTATAGCAATCAAACAAGGTTTTGTTATGCAAGTAATTGGTTGCAAACTACACCCATCTACAATTTCAACATAATCCACCTTGGCTAAAGGCTGCTTAGAAATAAATTCTATCATTTCAGATCTTATCATATTTACATCAGTTTTTCCAGCGCTGATTAATCTTTTTGCTACATTTAACGATTTATTCAAACACAACGCCGCTGCTCTTTCATCTGAACTAAGATATTTATTCCTAGAACTCATAGCTAAACCATCGGATTCTCTAACTATATCACAACCAATGATTTTCAAATCAAAGTTCAAATCCTCAACCATACGTTTAACAACACAAAGCTGCTGAGCATCCTTTTTCCCAAAATATGCATAATCCGGTTTAACTATATTAAATAACTTTGTAAGAACTGTACACACACCTTCAAAGTGATTTTTTCTGCTTTTCCCACATAAGTTATTAGTTAACTGTTTCACATTAACATACGTATTATAATTATCAGAATACATCATGCTAGGCTCCGGAAAAAAGATAGCATCCACCCCTATGTTCTGACACAATTCCAAATCAGAGTCAAAATCTCTTGGATATTTGTCTAAATCCTCTTCTGGTCCAAACTGTGTAGGATTAACAAATATACTAACCACTGTCTTATCGTTTTGAGAAACAGATTTTTTTATCAAACTAGCGTGTCCATCATGCAAACATCCCATGGTTGGCACAAACCCAATAGAAAGCCCCGACCTTCCCCAATCACGCGCAATATTTTTCATTTCACCAATTGTTCTAAATACTTTTACCACTTTTAAAATACTACCTTTCTAGTCCATACTGAGAATTTAACTGAGATATTACACTATCATCAATCTTAAAACCATGTTCTTCAGCAGGAAATTTCACATCTTTAACATCACGAATATAACTAGAAAAAGCCGCCTTCATGTCACAACCTATTTCAGCATAAGTTTTTACAAATTTAGGTTTAAATTCACTATAAATTGAAAGCATATCTTGATATACCAAAACTTGTCCATCGCAATAGGGGCCAGCTCCTATCCCAATGGTCGGAACATCTAAAATTCTTGTTAACAACCTAGCTAACAATGCAGGAACACACTCCAAAACAATCGCGCACACTCCCGCTTTTTGAATAGCCAAAGCATCATCAACTAATTTTTTAGCGCTTATGTATCCTTTACCCTGAACACCATAGCCTCCAAGTTTGTTTAAAGATTGAGGTAACAACCCCAAATGACCAACTACAGGAATTGATGCCCTAACAATGGCCTCTATGTGAGGAGAAAATTCAGCCCCACCTTCCAGTTTCACAGCCTCTGCATGCCCTTCTTTAACCAATCTACCTGCATTTACAACTGCATCATAAATCGATTGTTGATATGACATAAATGGCATATCAGCAAGAACCAACGCATCTTTAGTTCCTCTAGCAACCGCTTTCGTATGATGTATCATATCTTCCATTGTAACGGACAATGTATTTTCATATCCCAACATAACCATGCCTAAAGAATCCCCAACCAACATACAATCTATACCCACAGAATCCATTATTTTTGCTGTGCTATAATCATATGCGGTAAGCATAGTGATTTTATCATTATCTTCTTTCTGTTTTTGAAGAGTTATAATTGTTTTTTTCAAAAAAGTCACCCCATAAAAATAAAACAAAAACTACTGTAAATGATAGCACATATTTTCATTTACATCAATAGCTATTTTTAAAATTCAGCAATAAATACACAATACATTTAAAAAACATTATATTTTGGAAAACAAAACAATAAAATCAATAAAATCATCTTCACCATGTACAAAGATTTGTGCGTTATGTGCATCAATAATTTTTTTCACAACAGCTAAACCCATCCCAAAATTACACCCGCTATTAGAAAACTGACACGACCTTCTATAAAATGGTTGAAACAACAATCCTAAATTACCCAACACTTCTAAATCACAACTATTTTTTATTGAGAGTCGTATTTCATCACGAATACTTTCTAGAGATATTATTATGTTTCCACTATTATCAGAATATTTTATTGCATTATCAATAAGGAGTTCTATGCATTTTTTTAAATATTTTTTATTTCCATCAACCGTAATATTTCTATGTATATTGATTTCTATCTGTTTCTGTTTAACTTCTTCTATAGTTTGAAAAGAAAAAACTGTTTCCAAAACCACATCACTAAGATTAAATTTTTCAAACGGCTTTAACCAATCTTCAATATTCAAATTCGAAAGAAGCAATAATTGAGCAACAATTTTATTCATACCATTTTTACTAAATATAGAAATATCATCACGTATATCTTCATTAGCAAAAATACGCACTTCATTTAACTCATCTAAATCTGTTCTAGGACTGTTAAGTGAACTTCTATTTATGTTTATATTGGAAACATGTTTTAAATCTTTATTATTTACAAAAATTACAAATATAAGAAAAACTAACAACAATAAACTCGATACAAAAAACGACAACAAAATCGAATATAAATTTATACTTTGATCTAAATAAACTAACATTTTCCCGGAATCGATATCAACACTCTTATACTTATAAAAACCATCATATCCACTGCAAGAAATATTCGAATTAAAGTCTGAAATCAAATTTTCTGCTAAAAAATATTGCATTTCAGAAAATTCGTCTACATTTAATTCAACTAATTTACCCCACTCATTATAAATCGCATAAAAATATCTTATAGGATATGTTCTATTAGAAAAGTTAAATTTTTCAGAAATAAATCCAATGCCCGGTAGAGAATCCATATTAGTAGAATCAATTTTTGCATTGTTATCTAAAATATAATCCAAAATGCAATTTGCTCTATTATCCATATCTAAAAACATTAATCCATGTACCAAAATTATAAGGATAAATGAAAAAACGAATCGCAAAATCACACCTTTTTTTAAAGACAACTTAACAATAACCTTATTAAACATAATTACATGTCCCCCAGCATATAAAAACAATGCCTAAACAAATAATAAAAATACATATCTTAAAAAATATACATACATTAATTTAAAAAGTTCAATTTTCATTAATATCTGCAACAATTATTATATTGACACAAATATATTGATATGTTAAAATTAATTGTATTTCTTTAATATACATATTATGAATAAAATTAGTAAGTTAGACAAATTTTTGATGATATTTTTCATTTTTTTGGTTTTATTGTGAATTCAATTTGTTTAAATGGATATGTACAGGGAGTTTTTATGAAAAAATTTAGCTTGATTTTGCTAATAATTGTTATTTTTTCTTTTTCAGGATGTGGTAACAAATTATCAAATAATGAAGATGGTAAAAAAATAAATGTTGTAGCCACAATATTTCCACAGTATGATTTTACACGCCAAATAGCTAAAGACAAGGTAAATCTTAAAATGCTTATTCCTCCCGGTGCTGAATCTCATTCATACGAACCTACTCCTCAAGACATAATAAATATACAAAAAAGTGATTTATTTATTTATGTTGGTGGAGAAAATGATGAATGGATTAAAGATATATTAAATTCAATGGACACAAGTAAAAAAACAATTATTTCATTGGTAGATTGTGTAAATACTTGTGAAGAAGATTTTAAAACAATAGCTCCTGATCAAGAAATTTCACATAATGAATCCAAAGAAATAGATGAACACGTTTGGACATCTCCGGCAAATGCAAAAAAAATAACAGAAAAGATTTCAGAAACTCTATGTAAGTTGGATTCAAAGAATTCTGATTTTTATACTAAAAACACAAAAGAGTTTGTGAATCAATTAAGTATTTTAGATAACAATTTCAAAAAAATTGTTTCAAATAGCAAGAGAAAAACGTTAGTTTTTGGTGATAGGTTTCCTTTTAGATATTTTGTTGAAGAATATGGTTTAAATTACTATGCTGCTTTTCCAGGTTGCGCTTCCCAAACCGATACAAATGCAACTAAAATAGCATTTTTAATAGATAAAATCAAACAAAATAACATACCCGTAGTTTTAAAAATGGAACTAAGCAATGAAAATATTGCTAAATCACTTGCAGAGGCTACAAACACAAAAGTTTTAACAATGTATTCCTGTCACAATGCTCCTAAAGATGATTTTGAAAATGGAGTAACCTATTTAGACTATATGAATAAAAATTTAAATGTATTAGAAGAGGCGCTAAATTAACATGACTCTAATTAAATGCAACAATGTAACATTAGGTTACAGTAGTAATGTTATCGTAAAAGATTTTTCATTAACACTCTCTTCTGGAGATTATTTGTGTATTCTGGGAGAAAATGGTTCAGGAAAGAGCACATTACTTAAGGGATTACTAGGATTAAAATCACCACTTAAAGGTAATATTTCGTTTGTTGGTTTAAAACAAAATGAAATTGGATATCTTCCACAAAGAATTAATATTCAAAAAGATTTTCCAGCAAGTGTATATGAAATAGTTTTGTCTGGATGTTTAGGTTGCTTAGGTGTTCTGTCTTTTTACGGAAAACAGCAAAAAAAGATTGCTTTGGAAAATATGGAATTATTAGGAATTCGCAACTTACAAAATAAATCGTTTAGAGAACTTTCTGGTGGTCAACAGCAACGAGTTTTATTAGCAAGAGCATTATGTGCAACTAAAAAAATATTAATTTTAGACGAGCCTTGTGCTGGTTTAGATCCTATTGTTGCCAAAAATCTTTACAAGATAATCAAAAAGATAAACACTGACAAAAATATAGCAATAATAATGGTGTCTCATGATATAGGATCCGCTATATCTGATTCAAATATGATAATTCACATGCAAGAAGACAAGCCTATGTTTTTTAAAACACCTCAGGAATATTGTGAAAGTTTAATTGGTAAACGTTTTTTGGGAGGAATTTAAAATTGTTTGATATCATAGATAATATATTACAATACCCATTTATAACAAGAGCGCTGATTGTTGGTGTTTTTGTTTCTTTTTGTGCAGCTCTTTTAGGGGTTAGTTTGGTTTTGAAACGTTATTCTATGATTGGTGATGGTCTTTCCCACGTAGGTTTTTCTGCGTTATCAATTGCCGTTGCAATGAATTGGGCTCCCATTATTATATCGATACCAGTTATAATTTTAACTGCTATTTTATTATTACATTTTAGCGAGAAAAATAAAATTAGTGGAGACGCCGCAATAGCATTAATTTCTACCAGTTCACTTGCATTAGGAATAATTGCTGTTTCAATTACATCGGGTATAAATGTTGATGTATTCAATTATATGTTTGGTAGTATACTGGCAATTAGTCAGTCAGATTTAATTTTGAGTATAGTTATTTCAACCATAGTTTTAATTTTGTTTATTATATCCTATAATAAAATTTTTGCAATTACCTTTGATGAAAATTTTGCTCTTGCAATCGGAATAAATGTTAAGTTTTATAAAATGCTTTTGGCTATTCTAACCGGAATAATGATTGTTGTTGGTATGAAAATAATGGGCGCCCTGCTTATGTCAAGTTTAATAATATTTCCAACGCTTTCGTCTACAAGAGTTTGCAAACAATTTAAATCTGTTGCAATAAATTCAGCTATAATTTCAATTATGTCATTTATAATAGGCTTAATATTTTCTTATTTTTGTTCCACACCAACTGGTGCTACTGTTGTTGTAGTGGATTTATTAATATTTATTATTTATAGTTTAATTGGAGTATTTAAACAAAAAGTATAGCATATAAAATATAAACTATCTTTTAAATCTATTTGGATTGTGTATTTTTTATCGATTCAAATAGATTTTTTATTTCATCAAAATAACTATATATTTTTAATTTTAAAACTTTTTCACATATATTTTTATTAGAGAATATATTAAAGTAAAAGAAGGTTTTTGGATGATAAAAATAATATTAATTTCTTTAATTGTTATTGGTTTATTATTAATAATATCAATATTCGATTTTAAACAAAAAATAAAAAATTTCAAACCAAATAAAAATAAAATTCAACAACTACAAAATATAAACAATGATCTAAAATATGCTGGATTTGCATATTGTGCAAAAGGAGATTACTTTTATTCTTTAAAAAATTGTTGGCAATATGATGCGGGCTACTGCAAATTTTTTGATGATAATTCAATTTTTTTGAACATGGCAATACATTGTGAACCTATTACTTTTTCATATGGCGGAAAAAGATGGCTAATTGAATTTTGGAAAGGACAATATGGCATCACAACTGGAGCAGAAATTGGTATATATAATACTAGAAAGAAAGATATAAAAACCAATATATTTTCCGGAACATACTATGAGAAAATCAACCCAAATGAATTCTTACCAATGTCATTTATATTAAAAAAAGGAAAAAAAACGATATTAAAAAGAAAATCCACTCATTGGTGGCTAACAGGGTTTAAACTAGGACAATATTCCAAACGATCAAAACTATCTATGAAAATAAAAATAAAATTTCCAAACAATATGATGAGAGATTCTTTTATTATTGGTTTGACCAAAGCCGGATATAGTAAATCTGAATATTCAGTGTTTAATAACACTGTTAAAATAATATACACCACTCCACATACTCATCAACCACTTTCACAAAAAAGCATTCAATGCGCCATGGTTCAACAAACAAACAGTAATAATTGCAAAATATTTAATATGGCAACTAAAAAATATAAAAACACATTAGATAAACTCGAATATATTAAATATAGCATGCCCGTTATATATGATATGTTTATAGATTCAATATATGGAAAAAAATTCTATGAACAAATAAAAAAATTAAAATTAAACAAAAATATTCAGTTTGATAATATATCAACAAAGCAAAATAAAACTAACAACAATAACTGTCTTGCTAGTTGCATTGAACTTGATTACATGTCGTTTTGTGACAATACGCCAGACAACAACAAATGTCAAGATAAAAATAATAAACAATAAAAAGGACTGACATCATTTTGATATCTTTAGGTTATAAAAGAATTGAAAAATCATACAAAAATGCTCATCATATTAATTTTGACAATAACTCTAAGTTTATTATAATGAGCGACTGCCACAGAGGCAGAGGAAACGTTGGAGATAATTTTCTATCAAATCAAAATTTATTCTATGGGGCATTAAAATATTACTATAAACAGGGATTCAGTTACATTGAATTAGGTGATGGCGATGAACTTTGGGAAAACAAAAAATTAAGTGAAATAATAGAAGTGCACGCCGATACTTTTAGCATTATGTCTAAGTTTCATCAAAAGAAAAAACTGCACATGATATACGGAAATCATGATATTGTTAAGAGCAAAAAAAAATATATAAAAAAGCACTGTGAAAAACATAAAAACAACCAAAAAAAATGCAACGAATCTATATTTAAAACATTAAAAACATATGAAAGTATAATTTTAGAAAACAAACAAATAAACTCCAAAATATTTCTAATTCATGGTCATCAAGGAGATTTGTTAAATGACACGTTTTGGCCAGTTTCTAGATTTTTAGTAAGATATTTATGGAGTCCCTTAGAATTAATTGGATTTAAAGCACCCATATCTGCAGGAGTGTCTCATCAAAAAAGAGACAAAATAGAAAAAAAACTAGCTAAATTTGCAAAACAAAAAAATCACATATTAATTTCTGGCCACACTCACAGACCAATATTTGCAAATCCAGAATCAAGTTTATACTTTAACGATGGAAGTTGTATTCATCCGGGTTGTTTAACAGGAATTGAAATTGCTAAAAACCAAATATCCTTAGTAAAATGGTCAGTATGCACGGGAAAAAAACAAAATTTATACGTCTGCAGAAATGTTCTTGAAGGTCCTCAAAATCTTGAAAAATATGTAAATCAATAAAAAAGAAGAGTCTCTATAATATAGGACTCTTCTTTTTTAAACTATAAAGCACAACCATATTAAAGCCATTTTTTTCGCTTAAAAAACAACAAACTTGAAATAATTATAAGAACACAAATGATAAACACAACAGGATATCCCAAAGGCGACTCTAATTCAGGCATATTTTTAAAATTCATACCAAACCATCCCGTTATTAATGTTAATGGCATAAAAATTGAAGTAATTACAGTCAATATTGTGATTATTCTATTTTGTTTTATATCCAAATGAGATTTGTAAAGGTCTCTAACCTGCATTGTATAGTCTCTAATAGACGAAGACATATCACGCAACCGCTCTACCCTATTTAAAAACAAATGAAAATAACGTATGTTTTCATCTTCAAAAAAACTGTTTTCATTTTCCTCAAAAATCTGTCCCAAGTCTAAAAGTTGCTCATAATGTATTCTTAAATCCCTAATGTCTCCTCGCATATCATTCACTCTATTAGGCATAGCATCTTCATTTTCAATAATTTCGCGTTCTATCATACCCAATTCTCTCTCATAATTAGCCATAAGCCTAAAGTCGTCTTTTATAATTTGCTCTAAAAAATCATATAAAAAACGTTCTAAACTCGGAAATCTCCAGCGTCTACTTATTTGTATTTTCTGTATCATGCTTTTAACTACTCCACTATCATCTATAAAAACAATTCCTTTTTCATCTAATGCAAAAGCAAATTTATGCTCTTCAAACAAATTTAATCTATTTGGTATGCAAAACGTTCCAGTTAATGAATCATAGTTAACATCTGCCGTAGTATTCAAAATATCTGCTGTTTCTAATTCGATATCAATTCCCAAATCGAAACTATCTCGTTGAACTCTCCATTCTTTTAAACTTAAAACAGCAACATATTTTTCATCACATACTTTAATATAATCTTTGCTGCATTCCTCAAGAACTTCTTTAATTACAAAATACATAAAAATCACCACTGTAAATATATTGATTTATTTTTATAATTTTAATAAAATAAAAACTCTCATCGCTAAACAACGACAAGAGAACAAACCAAAAACTGGCTAAAAATCATACTATGTCATCGTTCAAGCTTTAACTCCTCTAGGGCAATGTTATTGCATTATTCCATGCCTTAAAAACGACATGGACTGTTCCTTACCATCTAATTGTGTCTCCACAACATCGCGGCAGCAATCCGTATCCCTAGGGTAGCCTCACCTACCGAATAATATTAACTTTATTTATTATATGCCTTAAAAATCAATATGTCAACTAAATCATATATATTTTACAAAAATACATAAAAAGCAATTGCATAAATAACTTGCAATTGCTTAATAAATTATTTATTTTTTGCCATAATAAGCTTCTTTAAACATATTTTTAATCTCACTTATCAATGGATATCTTGGATTAGCTCCAGTGCATTGATCGTCAAAAGCACGCTCAGACATTTCATCTAACGTTTTTAAAAAATCTTCTTCTGAAATTCCATAATCTTTAATTGTAGGTTTAATTCCAATTTTTACCTTTAAATCTTCTATTGCATCTATAAACTTGTTTAAAGTTTCCTCATCATTCTTACCTTTTATACCCAAAAATTCTGCACATTCACAATAGCGTCTTAAAGTAATAGGATATTTATATTGTGGAAACGTTCCCATTTTTGTAGGATTTTCTGAAGCATTATATCTCATAACGATAGTTAAAAGCAACGCATTAGCAATTCCATGTGGCAAGTGATGATATGCTCCCAATTTATGTGCCATTGAATGACAAACACCTAAAAATGCATTCGCAAAAGCCATACCAGCTGATGTTGCCGCTTCAGCCATTTTTTCTCTTGCTTCAACATCTTCTGCCCCATTATCATATGCTCTAGGCAAATATTTAAATATTGTTTTAATAGCAGTTAACGCCAATCCATCTGTGTATCCTGTTGCCATAATGGAGGCATATGCTTCCAATGCATGCACTAAAGCGTCAATTCCAGATGCACTTGTTAATCCCTTAGGTGCATCCATCATTACATCGGCATCAATAATAGCCATATTTGGCATAAGTTCATAATCTGCCAAAGGATATTTCACTCCATTATTTTGATCTGTGATAACCGCAAAAGGTGTTACCTCAGAACCGGTTCCAGCCGAAGTAGGACATGCCACAAAATAAGCTTTTGTTCCCATTTTAGGAAATTGATAAACTCTTTTTCTTATATCCATAAAACGCATAGCAAGGTCTTGAAATTCAACCTCAGGGTGCTCATACATAACCCACATTATCTTAGCAGCATCCATAGCAGATCCTCCACCAAGAGTAATTATAACATCCGGTTCAAAAGACATCATAGCCCTTGCACCCTCTTCAGCACATGCAAGTGTTGGATCAGGTTCAACGTTATAAAATGTATGATGAGTTATATCCATTTCTTCCAAATATTTTGTTAAATTTTTAGTATATCCATTTTTATATAAAAAAGAGTCTGTAACTATAAAAGCACGTTTCTTGTTTAAAACTTCTTTTAATTCGCGTATTGCTACACCCATACAACCTTTCTTAAAATAAACTTTTTGAGGTGCTCTAAACCAAAGCATATTTTCTCTCCTCTCAGCAACCTGTTTAATATTAAGTAGATTTAAAACACCTACGTTATCAGAAACTGAATTTCCTCCCCAAGATCCACATCCTAATGTTAAAGAAGGTGTTAGAGCAAAATTATAAATATCTCCTATTCCACCATGTGAAGATGGTGTGTTTACCAACACTCGGCATGTTTTCATAGCAGACTCAAATTTACTCATTTTGCTTTTCTCGGTCAAAGAGTTAATATATATAGATGATGTATGTCCCAATCCACCGTCCTCTATTAAAGATTGTGCTTTTGAAATAGCATCATCAAAATTTTCTGCTTTATACATAGCTAAAATTGGCGATAATTTTTCATGAGCAAATGCTTCCTCAAGTCCAACAGACTCAACTTCACCAATTAAAATTTTAGTATCTTCATCCACCTCAAATCCAGCTAACTTTGCTATAGTAGAAGGCTTTTGTCCAACAATTTTAGCATTTAAAGATCCATCAATCAAAATTGTTTCACGAATCTTTTGTAATTCATCTGAATTCAAAAAGTAACAGCCTCTTAATTTAAATTCGCTTTTAACCTCATCATAAATGTTCTTATCAACTATGCAAGATTGCTCAGATGCACATATCATTCCATTATCAAATGTTTTGGAATGCACAATAGACATAACTGCCATTTTAATGTCAGCAGACTCGTCTATAACAGCCGGCGTATTACCCGCACCAACTCCAATTGCAGGCTTACCTGAAGAATATGCCGCTTTAACCATTCCTGGGCCACCAGTAGCAAGAATAATATCCGCTTCTCTCATAGCCATATTAGTAAGTTCAAGAGAAGGCTCATCAATCCAAGATATAATGTCTTTTGGTGCACCAGCCTTGATTGCTGCATCCAAAACAATTTTAGCCGCAGCAATTGTAGATTTTTTAGCTCTAGGGTGTGGAGAAATAATTATAGCATTGCGAGTTTTTAAAGCAATTAAAGCTTTAAATATTGCAGTAGAAGTCGGATTAGTTGTTGGAATAACAGCGGTAATTAAGCCAATAGGTTCTGCTATTTTTTTTATTCCAAACGATTTATCTTCTTCTATCACTCCACAAGTTTTTGTATACTTATATTTATTGTAAATATACTCTGAAGCATAGTGATTTTTTATAACTTTATCTTCAACAACACCCATATTTGTTTCATCCACAGCCATTTTGGCCAATGAAATTCTCTGTTGATTTGCCGCAACTGACGCTCTAAAAAATATTTCATCTACTTGTTCTTGTGTAAACTTCGCATATTTATTCTGAGCTTCTCTCATATTTTTAAGTTTAATTTTAAGTGTTTCAACACTATCAACCACACATTTATTGTTCATAAAAATTCTTCCTCTCAATGATATTTGCCACTTACAATTCACTATTGTTAATTTTATCACAAATTAGTGTAAAATTCAAATAAAATAAAAAGAAAAAATTTTATTTAACTATAGCATACCCAATAAACTTAGCGGTTCTTATAAAATCCTGAATTTCTTGTTTGCTAATTTGAGAAATATCTCTCTTAGTTTCTGGTTTTCTTAAAGAATATTCTTTATCAAAAACTTCTTCTTTAACAACACTTTCCGTTCCATAATATTCAGGTGGACAAACAGCTTCCAAATAACATGCATTACTAATAATATTCTTTCTTACCAAATTAAATAACTTATCACTAACTACAAAATTTTTAACTTTTTCGTTAAAGTGGTTCTTAAAAAAATCAGTTATATTATCGAATGCCACCATTTCATCTGAGTAAAAACAACAACATCTCTCATCATGTGCTTCACTTTTTGTATACATATTTCTATAAACAGAGCCTTCTCTTTGAAGTTCTTTACTAACAAATCCTCTATTTAAAATTCTCATCGCTAATCTAATCATCTCTTTATCGTTATTAGCAAACGATATTTGATATCTACAATCCATATTTTCTGAATTTTTCTTAATCTTATCATTTTTTAACAACACTATTTTTTCCGGTTTTAAAACTTCTAAACACAAATTTTTATCAATTCCAGGATCTTCCTCGCAATCAATAATTTCATTATCCTTTATTGTAAAAAATCTATCACCAAATGGATCTCCGCAAATAACATGAGACGCCATAAAAACATTCACAGCAATATTTTTGAAACCCGTTTTTTCACTATCATAACTATTATCATAACTATTAATAGCATTCTTTAATATTCTTTCAAAATTTTTATTTAAAATATCTTTATCAAAATTTTTAACATCATTTCCAGCTACAGCAACTCTTAAACATGGATATTCAATAGACTCACAAAATTCAGCTTTCAGTTCATTATACCCCCTATCAATTAATTTGTTCTGAAATTGTTTACTATTAATTTCGTTGCATAAATTTTTAAATGTACTTATTTTATTATTTTTAACACCTTTCAAAGGATAAATAGCCGCTCCACAATAGTCATAATTCTCAGAAAAAATATTCTTTAATCCACCAACATTATATTGCTGAAAAAATTCACCATTATCATTTTTAGGCAATTTATAATCAACATCTATATTTTTTTTATCATAATAATTTAAAAAATTCTTGTCTAAATTTGCCATAACATCTTTAAAACATGTACTTCTGATAACAATCAAAGAATTTGATGGGTGCATATATTTATTATAAGCATCACAAACATCATTATAACTACAATTGGGGATATTTTCTGGTATGCCTCCAGGTTCAAATTTTAATTTGTTGCCATGATTTATTATTTCATAATTATAAATCTTATCCGCATGTACAGAATGCATATATTTATCATTTTGCATCATTTCAATATACATTCTACCTCGATTTAATATTGTTCCATCATTACTCTTAGTTTGATTAAAGACCTGTTTTTTAAAAATATTTTCGTTGCTCAAAATTTTGTTGTTTTTCAATGAATTGATCAAAAAATTAAGATTGTTAAAATCGCCTCCTAAAAAATAAGTTCTAAATAATACTCCAAATTTACCCGTATATGCCTCAAAATCAGCATCTATGCTATCTTCAGGTTGGATCATCATCTCATCAAAACAACAATGTTCTAAAGCGTGGGGAATTCCATTATCATTTTGAGGTGGAACTCTATAAGCAATCTCAAGATTATCATAATCAAGATTAATAAAACAAATAAGTTGCGCCCCTGTTTTTTTATGTTCATAATGCAATATATAATTATTTTCATCTGTTGCATTCTCATTTTTAATTTTCAAAACTCTTTTTAAATTATAATTTTCAACTTGATTAGCTGCGCTAACAGCTTTAATTTCATCATCACCCATTGCTTGAACCAAAATAACATTAGCACCCAACATAAAAATGCAGAGTGCCAACACAAGCAATATTCCATGCTTTATTAATTTCATTCGCCTCTCCTTTCAAAAAAAGCCTTAGGATGCGAACATATTGGACAACTATCTGGTGCCGATTTTCCAAAATGTATATGACCACAATTTCTACAAATCCATGCACACTCATCATCCGCTTTAAAAACTTTATCGTTATTCAAACATTCAATAACATCATTATATCTAGCTTCATGGCTTTTTTCAATGTTAGCAACACCATCAAATAAATCTGCTATCTCATTGAAACCTTCTTCTCTTGCTTCCTTTGCAAAATTGGCATACATATCTGTCCATTCAAAATTTTCACCTGCAGAGGCATCTTTCAAATTTTCCAATGTAGATGGTATTCCATTATTGAGAAGTTTAAACCAAATTTTTGCATGCTCATGTTCATTATGAGCAGCCTCCAAAAAAATATCTGCTATCTTTTCATAGCCTTCCTTTTTAGCCTTAGATGCATAATAGGTATATTTAATTGAAGCCTGTGATTCGCCAGCAAAAGCAGTTCTTAAATTTTTCTCTGTTTTAGTACCTTTTAAATCCATTACACTTACCTCCAAAATATATAAATTTTACTATATCTATAACATTTATAGTAAATAGATTATATAAAATATTGTATGCTTTGTCAACAATGCTATAACATTCATATGTCTCATTTGACATTATTTACTTGTTTTGATAAAATTATATCTGTGTGAGTGAGCTGTGTGGCAGCGCTCTAACTTAATGTTGAGTGAGGAAAGTCCGAGCACCATAGGACAGAATACCTGTTAACGGCAGGCGGAGGTGACTCTAGGGATAGTGCAACAGAAATAAACCGCCCAATATTTATATTGAGTAAGGATGGAAAGGTGAGGTAAGAGCTCACCGGAACATGGGAAACCATGTTGCCGTGTAAACCCTATTCGGTGCAACATCAGTTGAGAATATCGTTTGTCCGACGCTCTCGAAAGATGGCTTTAATATTACGGCGACGTAATATATAGATAGATTGTCACGTAAACAGAACTCGGCTTATAGGTTCAGTCACACTATATATTGAATACTTTTATTTACTATATATAGTAAAAAGCATTAACAACTACTAACATAGACTGTTAATGCTTTTATTTTGCTTAAAAATCAAACTATAAAACACAATAATTTTTAATATATTCATCCATTTCTTTGATATACTTTTCATATCCACCTTGCATCTCTAAATATTCACGAATATCCATAACACTAACTATTGAATGGACATCTATTCCAAATTCTTCCATAACTTCATCTATAGCTGTTTTATTAAAGTTACTACCCACTTCACATCTGTTAACAGAAATAAACATATCCTCACAAGATATATCTCCACATGATTTTAAAATTGGAAAAACTTCCCTAATTGCCGTCCCCGCCGTTATAACATCTTCGATTATAATAATTCTATCACCATCTTTAGGATTATATCCAACTATACTTCCACCTTCACCATGATCCTTTACTTCTTTGCGATTGAAAAAAATAGGCTTGTCTTCACCATATTCACAATACAATGCATTTGCACAACACGTTACTAAAGGTATTCCTTTATACGCAGGACCAAATAAAGCATCATACTCACATCCACACTCTTTGATCATCTGTGCATAAAATTTACTTAAAATATTAAACTGTCTACCAGTTTTATAGTTACCTGTATTTATAAAATATGGAGTTTTTCTACCACTCTTAGTAATAAATTCTCCAAATTTCAAAACATCCGACTGTATCATAAATGAGATGAACTCTTTCTTTTTCTGAGTTAACATATTTAATACCACCTATTTTAAATTTTATAAATATAAAAACTAATCAACTAAATGATACATCTTTTGAAGAATATTGTCAAACAACAAAAACTATCTCCACTAAAAACACGTTGAAGATAGTTTTTTATTTTATATTATTATACAAATCAAACCATTACATCCCTCATTAATAATTTTTTCAACAGTTTCTTGTAGCTTTATTCTTGCATCAGAAGGCATCCTATAAAGCTTATTGTGTAAACCTTCATTAACTAATTCATGAAGCGACTTTCCAAATATATTAGACTCCCAAATTTTTTGAGGATTTTCTTCAAAATCATTTAGAAGGTACATTACAAGTTCCTCCGATTGCTTTTCAGACCCAACAATTGGACTAACCTCAGTTGTTATGCCCGCTTTCATCATATGTATAGATGGTGCTTCTGCTTTTAATCTTACCCCATATCTGCCACCTTGCTTAACAATTTGAGGCTCCTCCAGCTTTAATTCTTCCATAGTAGGCATAACTATTCCATATCCAGTTGCTTCAACTTCCTCTAACGCACTCGCTACTCTCTCATATTTTTTCTTTATTTCGGCCAATTCTATCATACACGGCATTAAGCCCGCTTCTCCATCAATTTCAATCCCTGTTGTTTCTCCCAAAATTTTGTAAAATAAATTTTCTTCTAATTTTATAATAATTTTTGCAATTCCTGTTCCTAAATCAACTCCTTCAAAAATCGTCTTCAGTATATTTTCAGAGCTTTCTATTTTATTAATTAAATCAGGAACCTCGTTCACAAAAATTTCTTTATTAAAAATTGTTTTTATATGATCATATATATCACTTTTTAACCAATGCGTAGAATCCAACAAAGTAACCCATTTAGGCATATCAATTTCTATTTGACGAATAGGAAATCTATAAAGTATTTTTTCTAATATACAGCCAATATCTCCTTCTTCGATATCTAAACAATTCAACGCAATAACATCCACCCCATACGATTCTTTTATTGAATTAACCGCTTCACGAGCAGATTGAGATTCTGGATTTTGACAATTTAATAAAACAACAAATGGTTTTTGAATATCCTTTAATTCTTTAATAACTCTACTTTCAGCTTCCTCATACTCTTCTCTAGGTATATCGCTTATTGATCCATCACTAGTTATAACTAATCCTATTGTTGAATGCTCATTAATGACTTTTTGTGTTCCAACCTCTGCAGCCATATTAAACGGAATTTCATCATCAAACCATGGTGTTCTAACCATGCGAGGTGCTTCATTTTCAATATATCCTAACGAACTAGGAACAATATATCCTACACAATCTATTAATCTAACTCGTAATTTTACATTGTCCCCGATTTCCAGTTCAGCAGCTTCTTCTGGAATAAATTTGGGTTCTGTTGTCATTATGGTCTTTCCTGCTGCAGACTGCGGCAATTCATCTTTTGCTCTTTCTCTACGATACTCACTTTGTATATTTGGTATGACCATTTTTTCCATAAATTTTTTAATGAACGTAGATTTACCAGTACGCACAGGCCCTACTATTCCAATATATATATCCCCACCTGTTCGCATAGCAATATCACGGTAAATGCTTTGTTCCATGTTTTTCCTCCTCATTAATGCAGCTAAAAATATGCAACATTTTTTATTTTTCTATTTTATTAAAATTTATGCAGTAGATGTCCGTGATATGCAATATTTAATTTATTTATCATTATACAATCGGAATTATAAGCATAACTTTATTTATAACCATATCATCTTCTAAATCATTTGCTTCCATTATAGCCTTTGTAGATGTGCAAAATTTCTTTGCTATATTCCAAACACTATCACCATGTTCAGGATAATATAACATTAAAGCAGAATTAGATTTTTCTTTAGGTTTAGTATCGTCTAAAATCAAATCTGAAACAGTTGCAAATTTTTCATTACAAAAAATAAAACCACCAATATGAGCATATATTTTTATTTCCAAATTTCCATTTACAATCTGATAACTAATATTCATTATTGTTAAATCAACATCTACAGTTGCATTTTCATTTTTTATATCTTTTTTTAACTTAAATTCAATAGGTATAGTTTTTTCATAAACTTCAGCAATATCATCATCGCTATTAACCAACGCTATAATATTTAATTTAGCAGTAAAAGAAAATCCATCGCTTTCCTGCTTTGGTGATAAATCAAAAATATTAACACACATATCATATATATCACTAAATCTTACTTTTTCTATAGTTTCATTTAAAACTAATGTATCATTTACAAGTGATTTTACGCTAGATGAATTAATTTCCTTTGTTGTTGTTTTTATTTCACACTCTGTTGAATATGCATCTGTAACTAAATCAATATTTTTTGAAAGCATTGCACAACCATTAACAGTTACATCTGCCTCTAAATCTAATATGCTTCCATTTTCATTAATATTGCTGTCGATTGATGTTACATCATATCTAACATCACAAACAAAATCTTCATCAATTCGTGGCATATCAATTATTTGACTTATTTCTGTTGTAACATTTTTTACAATGGGAACATTACTATTTTCCGAACAATATAAAACTGATATGTATGCCTCACCCTTAGTGATTGCTTTATTAGATATAATTTTGCATTCATTAGCAACAGCATTGATTCTAACATCCAATATTTCTTGAGCAGGCGGATCTAATTCAACTTGCTCTGATATTCCAAATTGGCGAGTTATCCAAATTTGATCTGAAATTATTGAAACAGAATTTCGATTTAATTCAATGCCTTCTCTACTAGCATTACTTAAGATCATTTCATCAGTTTGAACCTGAATTTTTAATGAAATTGTCAATGAACCTTTAACATCTATTTTTCTAGGACTAACTATTCTACAATTAGCATAATTTGTCTTTATACTATAAAATATTGCCGTTTCTTCTGATTCATTTTTTAGTTTCATAGTTTTAGAAAACGGTATGTTCTGATTTATAGTTCTAATAAACCCATTTTCTTCATCAACATACATCAATTTCATAATGGCGTCCCCATCAATTATAATTTGATCTCCAGATGTTCTACATGAACAAATATGTGGTTCCAGTCTAAATTGTAACATTTTGAATATTCCTGGATAATAATCTGGTAATTGATATTCTAATTCTACAGGTTGCTCTAAAGTACCATTATAAATTTCTTGATTAATTTTTATTGTTTCATGGGACAGATTTGATTCCATATTTTCACTCCTTTATAATTATAAAACAATTATTATTGCCTTATATATAATCTATGCTTATTTTAAATTTAATATGTTTAATGATATAAAATCTATATTATTATCCACAAAAAATATTAAAGATTAAAAAATAATACAAATTTTGTCATTATACTAAATTATATAATTTGACAATATTCAATTAAAAGTGATAAAATCATTCTCGTTATTACATAAAACACGAAACTAAATTAGTATTAAAAATTTGTATGTCAATAAAAACCAAACCATCTATAATCAAATAGGATAGTATAATCATGAATAACAAATCAAAAATTGAATTAAAAAGTAAAAATTCAAACAATAACGTTATAATCAATCTTGAAAAAATATCAAATGGCAATGGTCCAAAAATAAATCGTGGTAATTTTAAAAATTTAAACAAATTTTTAATGTGCGTAGCATGTGTTTTAATTGGAATTTGTGTCACTCCAACATTAATTCAAAAACCTAATAAAAATGTATTTGTAAAATATGACAACCCAGATTCACAAAGCACAAGTGATAAGGAAAAATCTGTAAAAGATAATTCTCATAACAGTAGCAAAAACAATAAAAAACCAAAACATGAAAAATTGAAATATAAAAAGCTAAAAAACAAACATAAATTAAATCATTATCTCAAAGTAGCTAAGCCAAAAACAAATACTATTTTTGAAAATCAAAATACAAATTTTGATGAACTAGATAATTCAATATATCAAAATAATATTTATGGCAATTCCGTGTCCAATGTTTTGAATGGTAACTTTTTAGCAGAAGAGGACAATTGGTTTTACTACATAGACTATAATGATTCCAATTATGTTTATAGAACTAACATTTTAACCGGAACAACTGAACTAATTTTAGACATTCCTTGCAAAGAAATTAATGTTTTAAAGGGAAAATTATACGCAATATTCTTAAACCCTAACAACAAAATTATTATATATGATATACAAACAAATCAATATAAAGAATCTACCATTAATCAAAACTGTTTAAACTCAAGTTATAATTACACTATATCTTGTGATGAAAACGGAATTTATAAAAACTTCATAGACGACTCAAATAAACCAAGAATAGAAATATATGCCGGTGATATAGAAAAATGTGCACTATACAACCAAACCATATATTTTATAGAATCTAATAATCTTTATTCTATTGACTTAGATGGAAATAATAATGTTTTAATTAAAGAAAATGTACAACATTTTGCAGTAACCGATTCTCAAATATATTACATTTCAGATAATCAATTATATTCCATAGACGAAGAAGATCCATTATACGATATTTGTTTAAGTGCTATAAATATCTATAACAATACAATATACTTCAGTAATGAAAATGACAATGGAAAACTATACTCAATTAATATGATTACATCTGAAATTACCAAAATATCTGATGAAGTAGCTGAAAAAATTTGTGTAACTGAACATAAAATCGCAATAATAACTCCAGAAAATAAAATTGTTTTTATCTAATTACACTTTATTGTTAAAAATAATTTTACTTAATACTTCTAATTCATTATTTGGAGCTGTCAAAATAATATTGTCTCCCTTAATAATTTCTCCACTTAAAATTTTATCCGAAATAACACTTTCAATCTTTTTAGCAACTATATTTTTTATAATTCTCGCTCCATTATCTTTTTTCATATTAAAACTTAATATATATTGCACCACAGATTCATCATAAGTTAATTCGTATCCCAAATTTTTCATTCTATCTGAAATGAGTGTTAAATATTTTAAAGCTATAAGTTTTAATGTGTCATATGACAATTTATCAAATAAAACTATTTCATCTAATCTTCCTAAAAATTCAGGTCTAAACGTTTTTTTCAATTCATTTTCTAAAATTTTTTTACATTGAACATTATCAAAATTTTCTACACAAAATCCAATTTGTTTCTTATCTTCCAATACATCAGCTGCTACATTAGAGGTTAAAATTATGATGCAATTTTTAAAATTAATCTTTCTTGCATGAGAGTCCGTTAAGATCCCCTCATCCATAATCTGAAGCAATATGTTATATACATCCTTATGTGCTTTTTCTATTTCATCAAAAACCACAACAGAATATGGCTTTCTTCTTATTTGATCCGTCAAACTAACTGCTGTATCGAAACCAACATATCCTGGAGGTGCACCTATAATTTTAGATATAGAATGCGGTTCCATATATTCAGACATATCTAATTTTATAAGATTTTTTTCATTTCCAAATATTGATATGGCAAGAGCTTTACATAAAGCGGTTTTTCCAACTCCTGTGGATCCAACAAACATAAAATTACCAATTGGCCTGTTTTCACAACTAATTCCAGTTCTATTTCTTTTTATAGCTTGCACTAATACTTTTATTGCCCTTTCTTGTCCAAATATATAGTTTTTTAATTCTAATTCTAAAAACATTAGTCTATCTCTTTCGTTTTTTGTAATTTGCGAAACAGGTATGCCCGTGCAATAAGAAACAACATCAGCAACATCATTACATGTTAAAATACCATTTTCCATTTCCATACCATATTCATTAGGTTTGCAAGTTATTGTTTTATCAGTAAAATCATCCATTATTTCAATGTTCTCACAATAATATTTTTTTCTGGATGCCGCTTCATCTATAACATCTATTGCCTTATCTGGCAAAAATCTGTCATTAATATATCTTTTAGATAATTTTATTGCCGTTATAACAGCATCATCAGATATTTTTAATTTATGAAAATTTTCGTATTTTTCTCTTAGACCAAATAAAATATTTTTCGTTTCTTCTTCACTAGGTTCTTCAACTAAAACGGGTTGAAATCTTCTTTCCAACGCGGAATCTTTCTCTATTTTTCTTGAATATTCTTCCAATGTCGTTGCTCCAATTAATTGAATATCTCCTCTAGCCATTTTAGGTTTCAATATATTGGCAGCATCCATTGTCCCCTCTGCCGATCCTGCACCTACTATGTTGTGAATTTCATCTAAAAATAAAATAATATTTTTATT
This sequence comes from Oscillospiraceae bacterium, assembly GCA_902798695.1. Lineage (GTDB taxonomy): Bacteria > Bacillota > Clostridia > Oscillospirales > Ruminococcaceae > RUG12519. Next base: position 10,564 of record CADBXK010000001.1, on the reverse strand, counting down.
TTTCTCAACTTCGTCTAAAATCAATTTTATTCTTTCTTCAAAATCTCCTCTATACTTAGCTCCTGATAAAATTGATGAAAAGTCTAAAGATATAACTTTTTTATTTTTCAAGCTATTAGGTACATTTCCATCAACAATTTTTAAGGCTAAACCCTCAACAACAGCTGTTTTACCAACACCTGGTTCTCCAACTAAACAAGGATTGTTTTTCTTTCTTCTGGTTAAAACTTGAATTATTCTCTCAATTTCACTACTTCTTCCAATTAAAGGATCTAATTTTTCTTTTCTAGCTAATAAAGTTAAGTCTCTCCCATACTTTTCCAATACACTAACCCTATTATTTGTTTTTCTCTTTTTTCCAAACTGTCTGTAAATATTAAAATCATAAGATAAACATTGATTATATATTTCTATAGATAATCCACTTATTTCTTGTAAAATTAACATTCCATAGCTTTCTTTTTCTTTCAAAAAACTAATTAATAGATGTTCTGTTCCTGCCAATTCAACATTCATATCATTAGCCTCTTCAAGTGCTTTTTTCATGATATTTTTTACGCGTGGCGTAAAATCTTTTGTAGTCAACTTTTCAGGCAAACATCTACCTACAACCGATATAAGCTTATTTTCAATTTGATTGGCAGTTACGCAATTTTTATTTAAAATATAGGCCGATACACTATCTGGAACAGCTGCTAAACCATACAATAAATGTTCTGTTCCCACACAACCATACCCTAGTTTTTCAGCTTCAAATAAAGCCAAACTTAATGCTTCACATGCAAGATCGGTAAAACCTGAAAACTTATACATTATCTCCCTCCTTCAAGCAATTCAATTATATATCATTTACTATGAAAAATTAGGACGAATTATATCAATAGCTTGAAAAATTTTTGCTATCACAAAAATTGATATTCAGACATAATATGCAATATAACTTAACTAAAGGAGGAAACTATACAATGTGTTGTAATAACGGACCATTCGGCGGCAACAATTGTTGTTGCTTGATAATAATCCTTATTTTAATCTGTTGCTGTTGTGGCGGATCTGGATTTAATAACGGATGCGGCTGCTGCGATTAATCTAAATAAAAAGCAGGGAAAACATTTTCCCTGCTTTACATAATTTTATAACGTTAAATTCAAATAATGAATATTTTTCATTCTAATGCTTCTTTTTAGCTTTTCTATATTCCTTAGTCATTTTGATAACTTGCGGACTCAACAATACCAATGTTATCAGGTTGGGTATCGCCATCATAACATTAAATATATCGGATAATCTCCAAACCAGCGACATTGCACAAACACCACCTACACCAATGGAAGCAATATATACAATACGATATGGCAAAATTAATTTTTCTCCCAAAGCATACCTTATAGATTGCTCGCCATAATAAGCCCAACTCATAGTAGTAGTAAACGCAAACAAAGCTGTACAAAAAGCTATTATAAAGTTAGCAATTGTTCCAATTTGTGAAGAAAATGCTGTTAGCGTCATTATTCCTCCATCATTAGAAGTGTTTAATGCTCCTGTAACCATAATAACCAACGCTGTCATTGTACACATAACAATGGTATTAAAAAAGACTTCAAATATTCCCCATTGTCCTTGTTTAACAGGAGATTCAGCATTTGATGCAGCATGAGCCATAGGTGAAGAACCCAAACCTGCTTCATTGGCAAAAACACTTCTAGCAACACCATATCTCATCGCAATAATCATAGCATAACCTAAACCACCAGAAACAGTTGCTCTAAAATCAAATGCACATTCTATAATAGTTTTAAATGCTGATGGTATCTCTGATGCATTTTTAAATAAAACAAACAAAGAAACAAAAATATATATAATTGACATAAATGGTACTATTTTTTCAGCAGTACTACCAACACGTTTAATTCCACCAATTATTATTATCGTAAACAAAATGGTCATAACAATAGAAGTAATTACTTTTGAAAAACCAAATCCACTATTTAAAGCAACAGCAGCTGAATTAGCTTGTACTGTACTTCCCATTCCAAAAGAAGCCAATACACACAATATTGAAAAAATCTTGCCTAAAGATTTACATTTCAGCCCTTTTTCCATAACATACATAGGTCCACCATAAAATCCATTTTCATCTGAATTTCTATATTTAACAGCTAAAAGTACCTCAGAATATTTAAGCATCATGCCAAAAAAAGCACTAACCCACATCCAAAATATAGCCCCCGGTCCACCAGCTGAAATAGCAGTAGCAACTCCAACAATATTACCAGTTCCCAAACTTCCTGCTAACGCTGTTGAAACAGCTTGAAATGGAGATATTCCTTTGGAATCCTTTTCCTTTTTTCTTGTTAAACTACCTATTGTATTTCTAAAAATATCTTTACAATTAAGTATTTGAAAAAAGCCGTTAGCAAAAGTTAAATAAATTCCTATTCCTATAATTAAAATTAACGTAAATGGTCCCCACATAAATGAAGCCACTTTATCACAAATTTCGTTAATAAAATTCATAAACACACCTCATCATTTTAATAAAAACAAACAAAAAATCTCTTTAAAGCAACATAAAGAGATGACGACTAATATAATTTGTATTCAGCAAATAAAATCTAAATACACTATCTAACCACAAAAAATCTAATAAATTTTTCATAAATCAAACTAATTTTATCAAAATCGTTCATATCTTTAAAAACTACAAATTAAACAAGCACTGTTTTGCTAGAACTTATAGAGATTTCTCTAGATTTAAAAATAATTCTACTATTTATCGCCGCTCGCAAAAATAACGCTATCGCGACAAAATAATTCTTTAAACTAATTTTTCTCAAAATCCCCATAAATTTTTATCCTCCAAAACTAAATAAAATATTAAATGAAAGGTTTAAAACAACAAATCACTTAATGCATTAATTTTATCATATATTTAATATAAACTCAAATATAAAATATTTAAAAATATTTCTTGACAAAATCAAATTTAAATAATATAATATTTCTTGTGTTCAGAAAGATTTGTGCTTGCCGATGTGTCGGAATTGGCAGACGAGACGGACTCAAAATCCGTTGCTCGCAAGGGCGTGTGGGTTCAAGTCCCACCATCGGCACCAATTTTTAAGGCATGTTTATGTTAACATTACCAGTCAATTTTTAATGATTATAATGAATTGGCTGGTAATTTGTTTTATAAAAATTTTTCATATATCTAACTTTATAAAATCATTCACTAATATTTTTTTGATTGTATTTTTAGACATATTTAATTTTTTATAAAGAAGGATTTAATTATTATTCTTTTTGTCGAAGAAAATGAATTAAAATTTATTGGAAACAATTTTAGCGGTGATTTCAAAAAATCTCAAAATGAAAAATTCCTTTTTTACTCTACTAGTTGTGATGGAAGATCTTTTGATTTTGCCTTTAACTTTGATTAAATAATAAGGAAGTGTTACTATGAAATTGGTTATTCAACGAGTATCTGAAGCTAACGTTAAAGTAAATAATGAAGAAATATCAAAGATAGGAAAAGGATATTTAGTTTTAATTGGAATAAACAATTCAGACACAAAATCTAATGCTGATTATTTAATTAATAAATTAACTAAGTTAAGATTATTTGAAGATGAAAACGACAAGTTAAATCTATCAATAAAAGATATAGAAGGTGAATTACTATTAGTTTCACAGTTTACGCTTTACGCTGATTGCTCACATGGAAACAGACCATCATTCAAAGAAGCTGCCAAAGCAGACTATGCAAAAGATATATACAGCTATTTTGTAGAGCAATGTAAAAGTATAATTCCTGTTGTAAAAGAAGGAATTTTTGGTAGCTATATGCAAGTAAGTTTAACAAACGATGGCCCCGCTACAATAATTATAGAAAAATAAAAAATTTTGTTTTTGATTATTTAAGGAGTTCATATATGCACCTTTTGTTTTTAATTATTAGTGCGATAGCTTTAATGTTTGGCAATTCTTCCCATTATCTTGAAAATTTCTATTGTGAAACATTTTATACAGAACACACCTGGGAAAGTGCTCAGCATAATGACCATTATATTAAATCAATAGAAATAGATACGAATAATACAGATATATCTATAGAAGCTGTAGATTACGATGAGGGAGTAATTCAAATATGTGGCAGAAATTTTGAAGAAAATTTTGTAATCAATAAAGTTGATAATACACTTTATATAAAAAGCAAAGATAACACCTGTAACAATTGTAAATTTTCTATATATTTGCCAGTATTTTACCAAAATAACATCAAGTTCAATATCAATTCTAACAATGGAAATATGACTTTTTCTGGAAATATAAATGTTAATGAAATTTTTTGCAATATAATTAATGGTGATATTTTAGGTGAAAGTTTAATTGCAAATAAAATTGATATTAAAACCGATGAAACTCATAATCAATCATTTAATGAACTAATTTCTAAATACTAAATCTTAATTAAAACATAAAGCAGCCTATCAAGGCTGTTTTTCATTGTATAGGTGTTATGACTATACTAGATGCACTTACTCCCGTAGTGCTTACTATAATATCCTTTATCTGAGAAGCTTGCTGTGCGTTCATATCCTTAGCTTTCACTGTGACATTAACTCTATCAGTTTCAACATATGCAACACAATCTTCAAATCCTTTTGCTTTAACTTGATTTTCAATTGACGTTTCTTGTTCATTCATCTCAGTAATTTTTAATACTTGTGCTGTAGCATTTGCTCTTTGATCACTTGATATCTCTGAAGATGACAGAAGCTTATTAATGCCTTCTGTTGCCTCATCATGAGAATTCTTTTTATCTAAACGAGCTTGAGTAAAATAATCATTAATTTTGGGAGTAGACACGAGTTCTGCTTCCCCATAATTTTGTGCTGAACTAGTTTGAGTTTTTCCAGTCCCCAAAACATCCATAACACTTATTGCTCCGTCATCTCCAACCGAAAATTGCCAATTTAAATAAACCGCTATTCCTAAAATAAGAACTAAAGATGATAATATAATTTGTCTTTTTCCGATTATTAAATTAAGTTTTTTCATCCAACTCTCCCCCTATCTATTTTTTGTCTGCTGTTTTTTCACAACAGATATTCTGTTAGTTTTTATATTTAAAGACTTAGTCACTGCATCAGTAACTCTATTCACTATAACACTATTGTCCGCACCCTCACACACAACAACCACCCCCTTAACCGTTGGTTCTTTCTGTGTTATAACAAGTGCTTGCTTTCCACCAGAACCATCTATAATAACTACATCATGCTGGGTATCATTTCTATTTGTAGATTTACCAGAAATATTTTCATTACAGTCTGATGTTTTTCTTTCAGAATTGGCATATACATTTTCAATACCATTTTCAAGTGTAATTACAACCTCTGAGCTACCTACTCCCTCAATCTGAGATATCATAGAATTTATTTTTTTCTCCAATTGAGCCACATAAGTTTCTGCCGTTACATTTTTCAGAATACTATTCTCAGTTTTTCCATCTGAATTTTTAGGAATCAATGTTGATATGGCAATAAGCAATATTCCAATCATTCCTGTAATAACTATATATTTTGTCTTGTCTTTAGATGACATTATTTTATCTATATACTTTTTTAACTCCATATATTATCACCTTTATATTACTGATAATAAGCTATTTTAGGCTTTATTCCCGTTTCTTTCTCAACTATTTGTTTTATATTATTCAAATCATAATTTTTATATTTAGGAATCCTTAAATATATATCTGTATCCGATGAACTATCTTTATTAATATCTATGCTTATGTCCACATAATTATAACCATTTTTCATTAAAACAATCTTCAAAGCATTACTTAAATTTCGTTCATCTACTTTATTCAAATTATTAGAATACTCTGTCAGCTTAATATTTTTGCTTATTTTATCAAAACAATTAACTATATTTAAACAATTAAAATTTTTTATAAGAGGCATAGCCAACGAGCTTACTAAAAATACATTTAAAATTAGTTTCATAACCTTTTGTATATTCCCGCTAGGAGTAAGCATATGAAAAATTGTTCCGCAAATCATAGCTACACATATACACAACACCCATTTATGCACAATTATCTCTCCCTTACCCTGCTGCCGACATAGTAATCATTAGTGACGTTGTTGATATTATTAAAATTCCATAACAAATTAAAAATGCAAATAAGATCAAAAAACAATCTTTAATAGCAACCATCATGTTAGAAATAATTGATATATTTAAAATATGAGCGAATCCTTCTATTAAAGAAATTCCAAAAATAAAAAAAATAACTGTTAAAATAGGAGGCAGTAATGTAATAATACAAACTATTATTCCAAATCCACCAACTGAAGATTTAATTAATAATAAGCAACTTAAAACAGAAGATAAAGCATCTCCGAGTGCTCCTCCTACAATAGGAATAAAACTGCTAGATAAAAATTTAGCTGTTTTTAATCCCATTCCGTCAGTAGAAACAGCAATAGAATTTTGCAGCGTAAAAAGACCCACAAATAAGGTAACAAGCAATGATAAAATAAAAATCACAACTTTCTTTATAGAAGATATTATTCCAGAAATATTAACATCTTCATTAAAACATCCTGTAACAGATAATGCCAAAAATATTCCCATAGCAGGTAGTAAAATATCAACTATAAAAAAAGATAGAATTTGCGCTAATGAAAAAATTGTAGCACTATATCCTATAGAACTTACCGCTCCGCCTGAAACCGCTATTACTCCGCTAAATATCGGAACAAAGCAAAGCATAAAATTACCAAATGTCTTTATAACTTGAGAAATACTAGACATGCATTCAATTATTGGCATAATTATTACTCCACAAATGCATATTGATGTAATCACACTCAATATTCCATTGAAACTCGTGTTTGACACCGTTGTCTTCATTCCGTCAAACAAAGCACACATTAAAATTATTGCAAAGCAACTGGCAAATGAAAAAATTGGCTTTCTTATAATGTCAAAAATCTTAGTAAACAAATATTCAAAAAATGTATTTATGGAAAATTTTTGCAAATCAGAAGGTTTTAAAGAATCAATTCCTATCTTTTGTAAATCGTCTTTTGTCCCACTAGGTAAATTGCTATTTAATTTATCTATTTTTAAAAGATCATACTGTTCGTCTATTAATTGATAATATTCTTGTTTATCATTATCAGCCGAAACACTAGCATCAAAACAACAAAGCAATAAAAAAACAGCAACAAAAATAAAGGATCTTTTCATTTTAATCTTCCTTTTAATTTAAATAAACCATTCTCTGTATAATTTGCATCAAATCTAAAAACATAGGTAATGCCATTAAAATTATTGTTATCTTTCCAGTTAATTCGATTTTTATAGCTATTGCAGAATATCCAGAATCTTTGCAAGTTTCAGATGCTAATTGAGTTAAATAACATATTCCAAGTGATTTCATAACAGTTGATATGTATATATTGTTTAAATTAAAATCTGATGTCCACTTATTTATTACATCAAATATGGGATATATGCTTCCTATAATTATTGCAAAAATTACTATTCCCGCAACCAAAGAAACTAACATAGAAAATTCAGGATTTGTTTTCTTTAAAATCAAACAAATTGATACAGCAATTAAAGATAAACCAACAATTGAAAACAACATGTTTTTAACCTCAATATAAACCAAATAAATTTTTTATTGTTTCAAAAAGTTTGCTAATTTGTGCAACTATTATAAATAAAACAACAATTAGTCCAGCTAAAGATGTTAGCATTGCTTGTTCCTCTCTACCCGATCTAACTAATACTTGGTTAAGAACTGCTACAATAATTCCGATCGCAGCAATTTTAAAAATTAAATCTACATCCATAATCTTAATTCCCTTTGTTTAACGATTTTAATTTTTTACATAAATACTACAAAAACTGCTAACCCAATCAAAATTCCTAAAGATCTAAATAATTTTCCTTTTTTATTATAAACTTCTCTAGCTGATTGCAAACTAATTTTAAATCTATGTTCTACGTGTTCTAAAGCCATAATTTGTCCATTGGCATCTGATGCTCCCAATATACTAGACATTGATTTTAATAAATCTTTATCGTCTTGGGATATGCTACTATTCCAATCAGAAATTGATTTTTCCCATGCGTTAGGAAAAGGCATATCCATCATGTTATTCTTAAGATTATTCAAAAAATTAAGATTATTAAACTTACTACTAGAACATATTCTATTAACCATATCACCTAATTGTGATTGATTATACCTAATATCTATTTTTAACCATGTAATCAATTGAATTAATTCATCAATTTGAGTTTGATTTCGTTTTAATGCTACTGAATATGTTAACCCTATCAACAAGGGACATATTGCTAAAACTATTATCCCTAATTCTCGCAAATAAATCACTCACTTTTATTATAGATTCTACTTTACAAGGTTCAGATTTCCCCTTTAAAATAACCATATTGTCAAATGCCCCAGTCATTAAAATTTTCTTTATTATATCTCTTTTCAAAATTTCCTCTAAACTGCCTCCATGAGCCGTAGCTATTAGTTCAACTCCTGCTCCAACACACGCATTTATTGCCTTCAAATCAGAATTACTTCCTATTTCATCACAAACAATAATTTCTGGACTCATTGTTTTAATGGCCGATATTATTCCATCTTGCCTATTCCAACTATCAAAAACATCAGCATTTCCTATATCATTTTGAGGAATTCCATTTAAACAAGCTGCTATTTCCCCTCTAGTATCTACTACGGAAATTACTCTATCATATAAATTTCGAATAATATCTTTTATTAAAGTTGTTTTCCCACTAGCAGGAGATCCTATTATTAAAAGTTTTCCAATATTCCCATTTAATCTATTAATTAAACTATTCGATACTCCATAGATTTGTTTTGCAATTCTTAAATTTATTGAACTAATTTCTCTCAAATTAATTAAATTATCATTTTCATCATAAACCGCAGTTCCACTTATTCCTGCCCTATGCCCATCACGTATAGTTATAAATCCTTGTTTTATTTCTTGAGTATGAGAATGTATGGAATAGTCACAGAGTGAACGAAAACACTCCCTAATTTCCTCACTTTTTAATATTTTATCTAAAAAATATAACTGGTTTTCATAAAATATGCAAATTTTTCTTCCAGCTCTTAATCTAATTTCACTAGCATTTACTTGCACATGCATTGGTGTTTCTAACAATGTATTTCCTATATCAGCCGGTAATTCTTTTACTACTCTTCTAAATTCAATATCCTGCATATTTTTCCTCCTTTAAATTAACATTTACCAAATACTATGCAGGTTGTCCTATAATTATTCCAAAACTTAAAAACTATATTTAAAACAAAAAAATAAGATAATCCTTACATTTTAAAGATTACCTTATTTTTTGTTTTTCTCATTCCAATCAATGTAGCAGCTTTTTACATAGTATAATTTATACAAATATAAATTTATTACCTTGTTGCCTTTAAAGTATAAGTTGATCCCCAATTATTCAAAACTTCAACAGAAGAAAATCCCGCAGTCAACAAAGCTTCCTTCTCATGATCAATGGTTAATGGCGTATCATAATGATAAAATTCCGTATCTAAAATATTCTGTTCTTGTTTCAACCGAACTAACTCCTTCTGATAAAACCTCTCTTCTTCCTCATTCAACGCAAAATAATCTGTCAAAATAAAATATTCCCCTATTTTCAAAGCCTCTCGCAATTTTTTATATAAAGGGATTTTTTCTTCTTTTTTAAAATGATGCAATGATTCAACAGATACAGCAGCGTCAAATAAGTTTAAACCAAATGGAACATCAAAATATGATCCCAAAATTAAATTCAGGGATTGATTTAAAAATTTTCTTTTTAATACATCAAGCATACCTGGTGCAAGGTCAATTCCCGTTATTTTAGCTGTAGGTACAATATCAAAATAATAGTCAATTTCCAAACCTGTTCCACAACCCAAGTCAAGAATATTTGAACCAGAACATTGTGGCAAACAGCTAGCAGTAAAAGGATAAAATTCCAAAGCAGAATCGATACACATTAACTGATGCTCCTCATAATCACTTAATCGAGAATCAAAAAATTCTCCCATTTTTTCAAGCATATCAATATCTCCTTAAAAATATCTATTCATTACTACGTTTAAAATATTTTAACAACATTTATACAATTTTAATATAAAAACACAAATAGCAAAAAGACCTGAAAAACAAAGCCTCTCTGCTATCCAAACAAAACTATAATATGGCTCCTCCTGTTGGACTCGAACCAACGACCCTGCGGTTAACAGCCGCATGCTCTACCAACTGAGCTAAGAAGGAATATCCAAATAATTAAACATCCAATATTTTCTCCAAAATAAAAATACACTAAACAACCTAAAATAAACAACTAAACCAAAAGCAAAACATCAAATGATTAACTATTTGTAACGGCATCGACCAATCTTTCCAAGCCGTCTCCAGCTAAGTATTGTAGGCGCAGATGAGCTTAACTACTGTGTTCGGAAAGGGAACAGGTGTGACCT